>NZ_JAHBRX010000002.1:1200000-1920236 GCF_018398335.1 Chelatococcus sp. HY11 | reverse complement strand
CTCAAATATCCCCTGCGTATTCCCATGCTCGATGTCGTCTCGATTGGCGCCGGCGGTGGCAGCATCGCCTGGCTCGACGAGGCGTCCAGCCTGCATGTCGGCCCGCAGAGCGCCGGCTCCGTGCCGGGACCCGCCTGCTATGGCCAGGGCGGCACCGAACCGACGGTGACCGATGCCTCGATCGTGCTCGGCTATCTCAATGCGGATTACTTCGCGGGCGGCCATGTCAAACTCGACGCCTCCGCTTCCCATCGCGTCATCGAGACCATGGGCGCGCGGCTCGGCATGAGCAAGGTGCGCGTGGCGCACGGCATCCACACCATCCTCAATAATCGCATGGCCGACGAGATCCGCCTGCTCACGATCGCCAGGGGCTATGATCCGCGGGAATTCGCCTTGATCGTGCTGGGCGGTGCCGGCCCATTACACGGCAGTGCGCTGGCGCGTGCGTTGCGCATCCCGCGCGTCATCGTGCCCTTCGCCCCCGGCGTTCTCTCGGCATTCGGCCTCCTCGTGTCCGACATCGAGCACGATCATACTGCGTCATTCCGCCAGCCGGCGGCGGGGCTCGCCCTCACGGAGCTGGCGGAGGCCTTCGACAGGCTGGACCGCGCCGGGCGGGAGCGCATGCGGCAGGAGAACATCGCCGACGCGCGCGTGGGCGTCCGCCGTTATGCCGAGATGCGCTACGTCGGCCAGTCCTACGAGCTGGAGATCCCGATCACGGCAGCTTTCGACGGTGCGTTGATCGAGAGCCTCGTTGCTGCGTTCCACGAGCACCACGAGCGGGTCTATCGGCAACGCAATCCCTCGGCAGCCGTGGAGTTCGTCAATCTGCGCACCGTGCATTTCGCGACCGTGCCGAAGATCCGCCTGGAACCGCCAAAGCCCGGTCCATCTTGGGAGAAGGCGCAGCACGGGGCGCGCTCGGTCTACCTGAGCGATCACGATCGCCATATGGACATCCCGGTCTATCGTCGCGATCAGCTGCCGATAGGCGTCCGACAGGCAGGGCCGTTCATTGTCGAACAGCTGGACAGCACCACGGTCGTGCTGCCGGGTGAAACCGCCTTCGTCGAGCCCAACGGCAATATCATCGTGGAGATGCCGACCGATGCGTGATCCGGCCTCTGAACCCTGGAGCCTCGGACCGGTGGTCGTGACCGGTGGCACGGGCCATGTCGGTCTGGCGATAGCGGAGGCCTTCGTCACGGCTGGCGCGACGACCATCGCCATCGGCTCGACCGAGGCCCGCGCCGCGGCGGCGGGCGCGCGGCTCGCATCCCTGGGCAATGGGCATGGCCTCGCAGCCGATATGAGCGATCCGACCACCGTGAGCCGGGTGCTCGACGACATCACCGAACGCTTCGGCACCCCGGCTGTGCTCGTCAACGGCGCCGGCATCAATTTCAACCGCATGATCCGCGACCTGACGGAGGACGAGTTCGATCGCCTCTTCCGGGTCAACGTCAAGGCGATGCTCTTCACGAGCCGCGATGCCTGCGAGCGCATGGCGAAGTCCGGCATCCGCGGCCGCGTCGTCAACATCACTTCCGGCAACTATCGCTATGCCCGGCCTGACGCGGCACTCTACAGCGCCACGAAAGCCGCCATGGAGATGCTCACGCGTGGGCTCGCACTGGAATACGGCGCTTTCGGCATTGCCATCAACGCGGTCGCTCCGGGGCTGGTCGATCGGCCGGGCTTCACCGATCCGGCCTTTCTGAAGGTCGCGGACTACTACCGCGGCCAGAGTGCCAACCACGTCCTGGCGACACCCGAAGCCGTGGCCGGCGCCGTCATGTTTCTCGCTTCCGCGGGCGCCGCGGCCATCGCCGGCGACACCATCGTCATCGACGGCGGCTTCTCCGCCGGCCGCCTCGATTTCCCGCGCCGCTCATCCTGAAGGATCCGTGATGATGCTCAACAAGACCGAAGCTCGCGGCGACAGCCTGACCATCGATCCCATCACCCTGGAGGTGATCCGCAACCGCCTCGATGTTGTCGCCGCGGAGATGGAAGGCACGCTGATCCGCAGCGCCTTCTCCGTCGTTCTGAAGGAGGGAGCCGACTGCTCCTGCGCACTGTTCACCGTGAGCGGCGACACCATGGCCCAGTCGGTCGCGTTGCCGCAGCACCTCGGGGTGCTGGCCGCCACGGTGAAATCGCTGCTGCGCGCTTTTCCCCCGGAAACGATGGAGGAAGGCGACGTCTACATCATGAACGATCCCTACGACGGCGGCACGCACTTGCCTGACATCACCGCGCTGACGCCGGTGTTCTCCTCAGGGCGCTGCGTCGCGATGGCGGCCTCCATGGCGCATCATTCAGACCTCGGCGGCATGGCGATCGGAAGCCTGCCGCCGGATGCCACCGAGCTTTTCCAGGAGGGCATCGTGCTGCCCCCGGTCAAGCTGATCGCGCGCGGCGTATTCGACGAACAGATCCGTGGGATCCTGCTCAAGAACGTCCGTATGCCAGCCTTTCTGGAAGCTGATCTCGGCGCCCAGTTCGCCTCGATCAGGATCGGCGCGGCACGCTTCGCCGAGATTTGCCAGGAATTCGGCGAGGATACAGTCCTCGCCTATATCGATGAACTCATGGACCGCTCCGAGGCGTTGACCCGCGCCCGCATCACCGAGATTCCGGACGGCAGCTACACTTTCATCGACTACATCGACAACGATGGGATCGTGCTCGACAAGCGCGTCAAGATCCAGGCGACGCTGACCATCAAGGGCTCCGACATCCATGTCGATTTCGCGGGCACGGATCCGCAGGTGGCGGGTGCCGCCAATGCGGCATTCTCGCACGCCGCCTGTGTCACCTATTACTGCGTGCGCTGCATCACCGACCCACGCCTGCCCAACAATGCCGGCTGCTTCCGCCCGATCAGTGTCAGTTTGCCAGAGGGCACCCTGGTCAACCCGCGCCATCCGGCTCCCGTCAACGCCCGCACCATGACGGTCTGCCGCATGACGGATGTCATCTTCGGCTGCCTCGCGCAGGCCGCGCCGGAACGGGTCCGCGCCTCCTCCAGCGGCATGCAGGGCGTCAGCTTCTCGGGACGTCGCGCCTCCGATGGCCGCGCCTATGTCTATCTGGAACTCTTCTGCGGCGGCATGGGGGCGAGACCGACGAAGGACGGCGTGGACTATATCGAGACCGACATCACCAACATGATGAACGCGCCGACCGAGGCGGTGGAGCTCGAATATCCGCTGCGCATCCATTCCATGCGGCTGAAGACCGACTCCGGCGGCGCGGGCCTCCATCGCGGCGGCCTCGGCATGCGCAAGGTCTTCGAAGTGGTGGAAGGCCCCCTCGAGGTCACCCATCGCGGGGATCGCCATTTCTCACGCCCCTGGGGCCTCAAGGGCGGCAGGCCCGCCATGCCATGGTCCTCCGTCATCAAGCGCACCGATGGTAGCGAGCACAAGGTGCCAGCGCGCGAACGCTTCACGCTGCGCACCGGCGACATTTTGGTCTCCGACACGGCGGGCGGCGGCGGCTATGGCGATCCATTGAGCCGCCCCGCCGCCCGCGTCGCCAATGACGTGGCCGAGGCGCAGATCTCCCTCCCCGCCGCGCGGGCAGACTATGGCGTCGTCCTCGACGAGGCGCTCCATGTCGATGCCGCCGCGACCGAGGCGCTGCGCGCGCGCATGGCGACCGCACGCGGCGCCATCACCTGGACTTTTGATCGGGGCGAGGACGGGCGCGACTGACCAAACGGCCAATCACAAACAAGGTAACGACAGGAGCAAGATATGACCGACCTTTCCACGACGGCGGCGGCTGACATCCAGGTCAGTGAGCGCCTGCAGAGCATTCGCGTCAAGACCGACTATCTCGGCAATTACCAGAGCGTCAATCATGTCCGCGACCTCCCGCCGATCTATGTCGACGAGCCTGTCGAGCTCGGCGGCAAGGACAGCGGCCCGACGCCGCTCGAAATGACCTTGTGCGCGCTGAATTCCTGCACGGCTATGATCATGAACATTCTCCGCAAGGAGATGAAGTTCGAGATCACCGGCGTGCGCCTCGAGGCTGTCGCCCAGCATGACGTTCGCCGCGCCGAGATGCGACGCACCGGCAAGCTGTTCTCGCAGGTCGAGCCTATTGCCTACCACTACCACAAGATTGACCAGAAGGTCTTCATGAAGACGCCGGAATCCGACGAGCGTCTTGCCAAATTCCGTTCTGAAGTCGAGCGGCTTTGCCCGCTGTATCACCTGATGACTGATGCAAAGGTCAATATCGTTTCGGAATGGGTACGTGAATAGTTCCGCGTTACGCTGATGAAGAAGAATAAAGTCGATATGTTCCAGATATTATAACGGGCCGGCGCTTCGCGCCTCGCCATCAGAAGGGGACCTGACATGTCGCTTACGAGAAGACATATTGTAAAGCTCGCGACGACCGGCGCGGCGGTAGGCCTTTTACCCGCCGCGACCTTCGCGCAGGGCGCGAAAAAGACGCTCACGCTTGGCCTCTCCGCGCCGATTACAGGTAATCAGGCGCAATATGGCGAAGATATCAAGCGTGGCGCTGAACTCGCGATCGCCGAACTCAACGCGAAGAACACTGTCCCGGACATCACCTTCCAGCTCGCCGTCGAGGACTCCAAGGGCGATCCGCAGGAAGCGGCCAATGTCGCGCAGAAATTCGCCGCTCGCGGCGACATCACCGCGGTAATCGGTGACTTCTCGAGCACCGCGTCGCTGGCCGCCGCGCCGATCTATCAGCGCGCCGGCATCATCATGATCACGCCGACCGCCTCGCATCCGGATATTACCAAGACGGGTAACTTCATCTTCCGGAATACACCGATCGCCGCCACCGAGGCCGATGCCACGACGGACTGGGGCACCAAGGACCTCGGCTTCAAGAAAATCGCCATCGTCGGCCGCAACGATGACTATGGCCGCGTCTATGGCGAGTTGTTCAAGAAACGCGCGGTCGCCAATGGAGCGACTGTCGTCGGCGAGGACTATATCAACGCCGAGACCCCCGATCTGAAGCCGACGATCACCAGCCTGCGCGCCCGTCAGCCGGACTGCGTGCTCCTGGCGTTGTTCCAGGTGGAGGCCGCGCTTCTTTTCCGGCAATCCCGCGAGATGAACTTCCGCCCCACTTTCATGTCGGGTGCCGGCCTGTTCAACCCACAGGTCATCAGCCTCGCGCGTGAGGCCGCGAACGGGCTCCTGCTGGTCTCGACCTATCATCCGGCCTCCGACCGCGCGGAGGTGAAAAGCTTTGTCGATCTCTTCAAGTCGAAGTATTCCATGGTTCCGAGCAAGTTCTCCGCACATGCCTTCGACGCTGTGAGCCTGATCGCGAATGCGGTGAAGACTGCGGGCTCGCCGAACACCACCCGGATCCGTGACGCGCTTGCCGCGACCAAGGATTTCGCCGGCGTCACGGGCGTCATCTCGATCGATCCCGACCGCGAGATCATCCTCGCCCTGCAACGCGTCATGGTGAAGAACGAGGAGTTCGTACCCTGGGTGAAGTCCTGACCATGGCCGGGACAGAGCGTCCCGTCGCCATCGTGACGGGCGCGGCCCAAGGCATGGGTCGCGCCCATCTGATGGGGTTGAGCCGGGCGGGCTTCCGGGTCGCATGCGTGGATCACGCCGCTGATGCGCTCGACGCCGTTATCGAGGACTTGCGTCTTGAGGCTCCTGATCTTCTCTCGGCCCTGGTCGATGTGACATCGGAGGAGGCGGTGGAGGGCAGCTTCGCCCGCCTCATCACGGAGGCTGGTCGCTGCGATGTGCTCGTCAACAATGCCGGCGGCGCCACGACGGGCAAGGGCCTTGCGGATATGGCACTCGGTGAGTTCGAGGCGGAACTCCGCCTCAATCTCACCAGCCAGTTCCTCTGTATCCGCGCCGTGCTGCCTGCGATGAAACGGCAAGGGGCCGGCAGCATTATCAATATCGCCTCGACATCCGTCTTCAGCGGCATCACGGCCGCGCTGCACCGGCCGCCCCTGTCGGCCAATCTCGTCGGCTATGTCGCGGCCAAGGGTGGCGTCGTCGGCCTGACGCGGGCGCTGGCGCGGGAGCTCGGCCCGACGGGAATCCGCGTCAATGCTGTCGCGCCCGGCTTTACGCCGACGCCGCGCGTTAAGGCGACATTTCCTGCGGAGGCGGTCGCGCGCATGGTCAGCGATCAGGCCTTTGCGCGTGTGCAGGAGCCCGATGACGCCACGGGCGCCGTCATTTTCCTCGCCTCGTCCGCATCACGTTTCGTGACGGGCCAGGTCATCCGCGTCGATGGCGGAGGGAGCATGGGATGAAGGGACTATTGGACGGCAAAACGATCATAATCACGGGCGCAGGCTCCAATGTCGGCCGCGCTGCCGAGCACCTGTTCCTCACGCACGGCGCTCGCCTCGCGCTGGTTGATCGCGACGTAAGCCGCATCAGCACCACATCGGACTCGCCTTCGGACAGCCGTCTTGTCATCGCAGCCGACCTGACGGATGCCGCCGCCAATGAGCGCATGGTCGGGCAGGCTCTCGCGCATTTCGGCCGGATCGATGGCCTTTGCAATACGTTCGGGATCGACCCGCCCACGGCGAAGGGCACCCTCGACACGAGTGAAGCGGACTGGAACAGGATCATCGCGGTCAATCTGACAGCGGTATTCCTTGCCTGCCGGGCTGTTCTGCCCGCGATGCGCGCCGGCGGAGGCGGTAGCATCGTCAACATCGGCTCGCAGGGCTCGTTGCTGACGCTTCCCGGCATGACCGCCTATGGCGTTTCAAAGGCCGGCGTTCTGCAGCTCACGCGCCAGATCGCCTCCGACCATGGCGCCGATGGCATCCGCGCCAATTGCATCTGCCCCAGTGGCTTGGAGCAGCCCTCCGTCGACCGTCTCCAGATCCTCACGGACGAGCAGTTGTCGCGCCGCGCGGATGTGATGAAGGGGCTCTCGCCTCTCGGGCGCGTGTGCACCCCGGATGACGTCGCCAAGGCCATGCTGTTCTTCGTCAGTGATCTCTCATCCTTCACCACCGCCGCGGCGCTTCCGGTGGAAGGTGGCGGCACGGCGGTCATCCGCTTCTAGGGCGCTCCACTCCGGCGACGGTCGGAGCGGCCTCCAGGATATTGTTTTGACGCATGATCTTACCGAAAGCCGGACGGCGTCTCGGGATCATGCCGCAGCACCGGGAAGGCGTCACCATGCGTTGGGGACTGATAGGTGCGGGCGCCCATGCCCTGCAGAAGATCGCGCCCGCGTTGAGAAGCTCAAAGGGCGCAAGCCTTAAGGGAGGGCTTGGCAGCTCGCCGGACAAGTCCGCGCGTTTTGCGGCCGAGGCGGGCGGCATCGCCTATCCCTCGCTGGAGGCTATGCTGGGAGATGACGAGGTCGATGCCGTCTTCATCGCCACCCCCAACGACCAGCACCGCGAACAGACCGAGAAGGCGGCCGCAGCAGGCAAGCATGTTCTCGTCGAGAAACCCATGGCGCTGACCGAGGGGGATTGCCGCGCGATGATCGCCGCTTGCGAGCGGGCCGGTGTGGCGCTTGGCATCGGCTTCCAGCAGCGCCATGCGCCGGTGAATCGCGCCTTGCGCGAACTCATCGCCTCCGGCGAACTCGGCGATATCGTTCTGGTGCGCGGCGAATGGCACACGGCCTACGGCCCATGGACGAACTGGCGCGCCGATCCGGCGAAATCAGGCTCCGATATTCTCGGCGCCGTCGGCGTTCATGTCTTCGATCTCCTCGGTTTCCTGGTCGGCGCCGATGTCGCGGAGACCGCTTCCATCGTCGATCGCGCGGCCGATACGGGCCTCGACCAGACCATCGCCGCCGCGTTGCGCTACGCGAATGGTGCGATGGGAACCGTGACGATCACACGGCGCGCCCGCGCCGCCCTCAATAGCATTCACGTGCTGGGCACGAAGGGAGCGGCGACCGGCATCGGCACCCTCGGGATGGCACCGACCGGGCGTCTCGAGATCACGCGTGAGGGGCATACCGAAACACGCGAGTTCCCGGTCGTCGATCTTTATGCCGCGCAATTCGAGGCCTTTGCCGAAGCGGTCGCGGCGGGGCGCTCCCCCTCGGCGAGTGGCGCCGATGGGCTGAAATCGGTCGCGCTGACGGCACAGCTTCTGAAGGCGTGAGACCATGGCGACGCGTTACACCGCAAGCCACTGGGGGCTCTATGAAATCGAGCAGAAGGGCGACGGCAGGCCCCGGCTGCGACCCTTCAGCGGTGATCCGGACCCGTCTCCCATCGGCCTCGACCAATTGGGCGGCGCCGTCACGCGGCTGCGCGTCGCGCGGCCAGCTGTGCGTCGTTCCTTTCTGGAGAAAGGGCCTGGTGCGCAGCCCGATCGACGCGGCCGCGAGCCTTTTGTCGAAGTGTCCTGGGAGGACGCTCTCGCGCTTGTCGCGGGGGAACTGAGCCGTGTGCGGACGGACTACGGCAATGAGGCTATCTTCGGCGGCTCCTATGGGTGGTCGAGCGCTGGCCGCTTCCATCATGCCCAAAGCCAGGTGCACCGCTTCCTCAACACGATCGGCGGCTATGTTCGGCATGTCGATACCTATAGCCTCGCCGCCGGCCGGGTAATCATGCCGCATGTGGTGGGGCCTATCGACGATCTCCACGCCGAACATACGTCCTGGGACGTCCTCGCCACGCATACGCGTCTCTTCGTCTCCTTCGGCGGTGTGCCGCTGAAAAACTCACGAGTCTCTCCCGGCGGCGCGGGGCGACACCGCGTCAAGGAGGCGCTGGCGGCCATGGCCGCGCGCGGCACCCGCTTCATCAACATCAGCCCCGTCCGCGAAGATCTGGTCACCGACGGTGATGTGGAGTGGATCCCGATCCGGCCTAACACCGACATATCCGTCATGCTCGCGCTCGCCTACCAGCTCTTCACGACCGGGCACGCGGACGACGCATTTCTGGCGCGCTGCTGCGCGGGTGGCGAAGCCTTCCGAGACTATGTGCTTGGTGTGTCCGACGGCACCCCGAAGACACCGGCCTGGGCTGAGCGGCTATCCGGAGTGCCGGCGGCACGGATGGAAGCGCTCGCGCGGGAGATGGCGGAAACGCGCACCCTTCTCAATGTCGCCTGGTCCCTGCAACGCGCCGAGCACGGCGAACAACCGTTCTGGGGCATCGTGGCGCTCGCCTGCGTGCTCGGGCAGGTCGGCCTGCCCGGCGGTGGTTTCGGGCTCGGCTATGGCGCCATGAACGCCATCGGCAGCCCGCATCCTCGCCTGAAAGGCCCTTCCCTTCCGCAGGGCCGCAATCCCGTGGCGGCCTTCATCCCCGTCGCGCGCATCGCCGACATGCTTCTCAACCCGGGCGCCTCTTTCACCTATGAGGGAGAGACGTATCGCTATCCGGACATCCGGCTCATCTACTGGGCCGGCGGCAACCCCTACCATCACCACCAGGACCTCACGCGCCTGCGCCAGGCCTGGGCCAAGCCCGACACCATCGTCGTCCATGAGCAGTTCTGGAACGCGCATGCGCGCATGGCGGATATCGTGCTGCCGGCGACATTGGCGGCTGAGCGCAACGACATCGCCTTCGCGACGCGCGAGGGTGTGCTGGTGGCGATGCACAAGGCCGCCTCGGCCCATGCGGAAGCGCGGGACGACTTCGCGATCTTCAGCGATCTTGCCAGCCGCCTCGGCGCTGGCGCGGCCTTCACCGAGGGGCTCGACGAAAGGGCGTGGCTCGCGCGCCTCTACGAGACCTTCGTGGCGAGCGCTGAAGCCAACGGCATCGCCGTGCCCGATTTCGCGACCTTTTGGGAACGCGGCTTCATCGACCTCGCCCCGCATGACCACCCTGTCGTGTTTCTCGATGAGTTTCGCCGCGATCCCACGGCCCATCCCCGGCCTACGCCGTCGGGGCGCATCGAACTCTTCTCCACGACCGTTGCCGCGGCCCAGGCGGCTGACTGTCCTGGACACCCCGCCTGGCTGCCGCCCACCGAGTGGGGTGGCGCGCCGGCCGCCGCGGATTGGCCCATCCATCTTGTGTCGGACCAGCCGGCGCGCCGGCTGCACAGCCAGCTCGACCATGCGCCCTGGAGCGTCGCCGGTAAAAGCGGCGGCCGGGAGGTCGTTCTGATCAACGCCACTGACGCGGCCGCAAGAGACATCGCCGACGGCGACGTCGTCGAAATCTTCAACGGCCGAGGCACCGTCCAGGCGGTGGCCGCGGTCAGCGAGGATATCGTGGCGGGAGCGGCCCGCCTCGCGACAGGGGCATGGATCGATCCGGCCGAAGACATCGACGCGCATGGCAATCCCAATGTCCTGACGGCCGATCGGCCAGCCTCCAGCTTCTCGCAAGGCTGTGCCGCCCTGAGCTGCCTCGTCGAAATCCGACGCTGCGCGGCGCCTCTGCCGCCAACAGCGCACAAGCTCCCTCCCATCATTCACGACAACAGCGCCCGCAACGCGCACTGATATCCCGAGGAAACCCGCCATGACGACCACCTCCCCGACCGCGCCGCATCTGCCTGAGAAATCGGATCTGCCGAGCCGCCACGTCACGCTTGGCGTCGAGCGGGCACCGCATCGCTCGTTCTATTACGCGATGGGCCTCGGCCCCGACGAGGTCGCAAAGCCTTTTGTCGGCGTCGTCAGTTGCTGGAACGAGGCCGCGCCCTGCAATATCGCGCTTGATCGCCAGGCGGCTGCCGTGAAAGCTGGCGTTGCCGAATGCGGCGGCCTTCCGCGCGAATTCTGCACCATCACGGTGACCGACAGCCTCGCCATGGGTCATGAGGGTATGAAGTCCTCTCTCGTCAGCCGGGAAGTCATCGCCGATTCCGTGGAAGTCTTCATCCGCGGCCATTCCTATGATGCGCTCGTCTGTGTCGGCAGTTGTGACAAGTCCTTGCCCGGAATGATGATGGCCATGCTGCGGCTCAACATCCCCGCGCTCTTCCTCTACGGCGGCTCTATTTTGCCGGGCCGCCATCGGGGCCGCGACGTCACCGTGCAGGACGTCTTCGAGGCTGTGGGAGCGCGGCAGGCCGGCACCATGACCGACGAGGAACTGCATGAGCTGGAATGCGTGGCCTGCCCCTCGGCCGGCACCTGCGGCGGGCAATATACGGCCAACACCATGGCTTGCGTGTCCGAGGCCCTGGGCGTTGCCTTGCCGGGCTCAGCCTCGCCGCCAGCCGTCTATGAAAGCCGCGACCGGGTGGCGCGCCAGAGCGGCCGCTCAGTCATGGATCTTCTATCCCATCGCATCCGCCCGCGCGATATCGTGACCCGCAAGGCGCTGGAAAATGCCGCGCGGGTCGTCGCGGCCTCCGGGGGCTCGACCAACGCGGTTCTGCATCTCCCCGCCATCGCTAACGAGGCCGGGGTCGACTTCACCCTTGATGACATCGGCCGCATCTTCGCGACGACCCCGTATCTCACGAGCCTGAAGCCCGGCGGCAAATATGTCGCGAAGGATCTTTACGATGTCGGCGGCGTGCCGGTGATCATGAAGGCCCTGCTCGACGCCGGACTTCTGCACGGGGATTGTCTGACGGTGTCCGGCAAGACGGTGGCGGAGAACCTGGCCGATACCGAAGTACCGACGGGGCAGGATGTCGTGAAGCCCGTCAGCGAGGCCTATTCGCCGACCGGCGGCCTTGTGGTGCTCAAGGGCAATCTCGCACCGGAGGGCGCCATCGTGAAGGTGGCCGGCCTCGAGACTTCTGTCTTCAAGGGGACCGCGCGCTGCTTTGATTCCGAAGAAGAGTGCTTCGCGGCGGTCGAAAGCCGAGCCTATAAGGACGGAGACGTTCTGGTCATTCGTTACGAGGGACCGCGCGGCGGGCCGGGTATGCGCGAGATGCTCTCGACCACGGCGGCGCTCGCCGGCCAGAACGTCGGCAACCGTGTCGCCCTGATCACCGACGGCCGCTTTTCCGGCGCGACGCGTGGCATCAGCGTCGGCCACATCTCACCCGAAGCCGCCGTCGGCGGCCCCATCGCGCTGCTGCGCGACGGCGACACCATCATCATCGATGGAGAGCATGGCTACCTCAGTGTTGAGGTAACGGACGAGGAATTGGCGGAGCGCAGGAAGACATGGGTGCCGCGCCCGACGCGCTACGGCAGCGGCGCGCTGTGGCGCTTCGCGCAGCTCGCGAGTTCCGCCGCGACCGGCGCGGTGACGCACCCTGGCGCAAAGGCCGAAGTCTTCGACTATTCCGATATCTAAGGCGTCATGCCGTCGCTTTTGATCGCTACAGCGCCGTTGTCATGACCGGGCCCGTCTCTGAAACCGGTGTTGCCGACTTCAGCTTGTCCAACGGGAAATCTGCAACAGCCGAGGTCCGTGGCCCTCCGGGTTATGCGCAGGGCAATCGCATATGGTCGGAAATTCGGAGGACTGACGGAAAACGACAAAATTTTTGCGCTCCGATTCCACTTCGTTCACCGCCCGATTCCGTCGCCGGCGGGTTTTCCAAGGTCATATGCGACTGCCCTGCCCCTGAGGAGAGAGATCAGAGCCGGCCGATCCCTATGGACGCGCTGCCATCGTCGCCACAAGTTCGTCGGTCGACATGACGTCGCCGAAATTGAGGTAGAAGCCGATGAGGGCGGCGTTGTGCTCCTCATCGGTATGGGCGGCATTGCCATCCGTGACCATGATGGTCTTGAAATTGAGCATCATGGCATCACGGGCCGAACTCTCGCAGCAGGTGTTGGTGACGGTGCCGGTGATGAGCACGGTATCGAGCCCTTGCGCGCGCAGCCGTTCGCCCAGATCCGACGAGCCCTGGATGAAAGCCGAGTAGCGCGTTTTCCGGACGATCGCATCCTCCGACCGCACATCGAGCCCGGCCCACAGCTCATGCGCCACTGAGCCCTCCGTCATCGCCGCGACGCGCTTGGCGCGCATGGCGGGCAGGAGAAGGTCGTACATCACGGACCATTCGGTAAAGCAGGCCTCGTCATGGGTGTTCTTGATCCAGAACACTTGGCCGCCGGCCTCGCGCAGCGCCGCCGCCAGCCGGTTGATATTCGGCACGATGGCGGGCGCGTTCGCGCAGAGCGCGTGCGCGACGTCCGGCATCATGAAGCCGTTCTGCATGTCGATGACGACGAGGGCCGTGCGGCGAGGGTCTAGGTTCGCATAGGGATGCGCTGCGCCACGGCGAGCCACCACGCGCTCGACGATCGACTGCGGAATGCTGACGCTATGCATCACTCTCTCCGACTTTACCGGATAGCGGCTGCCAGGCGCAGGCCGTCGATCATCGAGCTCTTCAGGACATGGGCATAGAGGCGCTCCGGATCCCGCGTGATCGATTGCAGATTGGCAAGGATCTCGCGGCGCTTCTCCGGGTTCTTTTCCCGCATCCGCGCGCGGTTGACGTCGGCCTGGGCGAGAATCTGGTCACGGGCGATCGGCCTGCGGCGGCGGTCATAGAGGTCGAGGCGCGTGAGTGGTGCGCCATCCCGCAGGATGACCTTGAACGCCGTCGCCAGCTCGAAGGCATCGTGGATTCCGCCGTTCAGCCCCATACCGCCGGAGGGTGAATTGAGATGGGCCGCGTCGCCCGCCAGCACGACCCGTCCGTGGACGTAGGATGGAACGATGCGCTGGTGGACGCGGTAGGGCCGCTTCTCGATCACCTCGTAGCGCTCGCTGCGCGGCACGATGACTTGCAGGCTGGCCTCGATCGCCTCCTCGGTCAACTGCTCCTCTATCGGCAGGTCCTCGCGTGGATAGATCGAGACGCGCCAGCGGCCGGGCACTTTCAGAAGCGCGAAATTGCCATCCGCCTTCCAGCAATAGGAGACGTTGGAGATGCCTTCCAGATGCTCCTCGAACGGGAAATGGGTCGTTACGAGCAACGTCGTTTCGGGATAGGTGAGGCCCGCGAACTCCAGGCCAAGCTCCTTGCGGATGGTGCTGCGCGCGCCGTCCGTTCCGGCGACGAGCCGCGCCCGGACGGTTTCCGACGCTCCAGCGGCGCCAGCCGGATCCTCTGCCTCGTCCGGATCGCGCAGCGACAAGGTCACGCTGTCGTCATCCTGGGTGAAGCCCGTGACCTCGCGGTTGAAGACGATACGCGCCCTTGGCTCCTCCCTCAGCGCCTCCATGAGAGCGAGCGAGAGCTTCCACTGCTCGCATTGCAGGCGATAGGGATGGCCCGTGTCTCTCTCCAGCACCGAGAGGTCGAAAATCGCCCGCTCGCCGTCCGGATGCAGCCTGATCTGCCAATGCGGGCAGATCAGCCCCTGCGCGACCAGTGTCTCGGCGAGGCCAAGCGTTTCCAGCATGTCGAGGGTCGGCGGATGGAAGGTGGACGCCCGGAGGTCGAGGGAAACGTCCGGCTCCTTTTCGAACACGGCCACTTCGATGCCTTTGCGGGCAAGCAGCAAGGCAAGGCAGAGGCCGACAGGCCCCCCGCCGACGACCGCCACATCGCAGTCATACCGCGTGTTTCTATCCATCTTCGCGTTCATCTCGGTTGTTCAGGCTTGACGCGCTTCCGTGTTGTATTATCAATAAAACAACTTATTGACGGCGATCAAGCACGAGTTGCGTGATCGCAGCGAGGCGCGATGGAATGGACGGGGCTTGGGCAGGGCGACGGATCGTCGTAGCCGGCGGGTGTGGTGGCATTGGCCGCGCGCTTGTCCAGGCTCTCGTCGATCGTCGGGCCAATCCCGTCGTCCTCGATCTCGCGGCTTCGATCGAGCGGCAGGGTGTGCCCTCCGGCGTGCCCGCCTTTGCCTTCGACGCCAGTGATTCCACCTCCGTGAAGGAAGCCTTCGCGGCGATCGGTGTGCATTGCGGCGCCCTTGACGGGCTCGTCAATCTCGTAGGCTTCACGCGGGAGCGGCTGCCGATCGTGGACATTCCCGACGAACTTTGGGAGGAGGTCATCGACGGCAATCTGTTGTCCGCGTTCCATATCGCGCGGGCCGCGATGCCGTTGCTGCGGCTCGGCATTACGCCGGCCATCGTCAACACCTCGTCGGGCCTTGCCCTGAAGCCGACGCCCGGCTACGGGCCTTACTCGGTGTCGAAGGCTGGCGTGCTCGCACTGACGCGACTTCTCGCGCAGGAAGGAGCGCCGCATATTCGCGCCAATGCGATTGCGCCCTCGGCGGTGGATACCGCCTTCCTGCGCGGTGGCACGGGACGAGGCGGCGATGAGGATGGCAAGCCCGCGCGGCTCGACATCGATGCCTATCTGCGTACCGTGCCCCTCGCGCGGCTCGCGACAGTCGAGGACGTCGTCGGACCGATCCTTTTTCTCCTCTCCAACGCCTCCGCCTATGTGACGGGTCAGACCCTGCATGTGAACGGCGGCCTGCTGATGGTTTGATGCAATGAACGCGATCGCGCCGATCACGCTTCCTACGACCGAGGTCACGAGCCTCATAGACGGCCGGATCCTTCCGGCCTCGGGCCACCGGATACCGGTCTACTACCCCGCCACCGGCATGCAGATCGCCGAACTCGTCGAGGCCGATGTCACCGAGGTTGATCTCGCCGTCCGGGCGGCCCGCCGCGTTTTCGACGACGGGGCCTGGGCGCGGCTTTCGGTGGATAAGCGCCAGGAGATACTGCTCGCGATCAACACGACGATCCTCGACCACGCCGAGGAGCTGGCGCGGCTCGAATGTCTCAATCTCGGCGTTTCGATGCGGGAGTTGCGTGAACGCCAGATCAAGCGCGCCGCCTACAATTTCCGGTTCTTTGCCGAATACATTGGCCAGACGAAGGGTGACGTCTACGACCAGAGCGTCGGCTACCGCTCCCTCGTCGTGCGCGAACCCGTCGGCGTCGCGGCGCTCATCGCGCCCTGGAACGCGCCGACTGCCCTTGCTTCCATGAAGGTCGCCGCGGCCATCGCTTTCGGCAACACCTGCGTTCTGAAGCCGTCCGAGCAAACGCCACTGGCGCTGCGCCGCTTCGTCGAACTCCTGCATGAGGCAGGCCTCCCTCCGGGCGTGGTCAATATCGTCAATGGCCGGGGACCCGTGACCGGCGAGGCCCTGGTGAAGCACTCCGGCGTTGACCGCGTCAGCTTCACCGGCGGCACCGAGACCGGCCGGCACATCATGGCGCTGGCCGCCCAGCGCCTAAAGCCCTGCACGCTGGAACTCGGCGGCAAGAGCGCCAATATCGTCTTCGCTTCGGCCGATATCGACCGGGCGCTCGACGCCGCGCTGGTCAGTATTTACTCGAACAACGGCCAGCAATGCCTTGCGGGATCACGTATTCTGCTGGAGCGCTCGATCGCGGATGACTTCATTGCCCGCTTCGTTGAGCGCGCGCGCAAGATCCGCATCGGCGATCCCATGTTCGATGCGACAGAGCTAGGTCCGCTGGCATCAGCGGCTCATCGCGACCGCGTGCTGTCCTTTGCCGACATCGCCCGTGGCGAGGGCGCGGAGGTGCTGACAGGCGGTGTCGCGCCGGCGATGGAGGGAGATCTCGCCGGCGGTTATTTCGTCGAGCCGACGGCGGTACTGGCGCCATCGAACAGTGCGCGCGTCTGTCAGGATGAGATCTTCGGCCCCTTCGCCGCCTTCCTGACCTTCGACAGTTACGGCGAGGCCATGCAAATGGCCAATGACACGACCTTCGGGCTCGTGTCCTATCTCTGGTCGGACCACCTGCCGACCGTGGAGGCCGCCACGCGCGACCTGAAGTCCGGCGTCGTTTGGGTCAACACGACAATGACACGTGAACTGCGCGCGCCCTTCGGCGGCTACAAGGATTCCGGGGTAGGCCGCGAGGGCGGCCAGGCCAGCGAACAGTTCTACACCGAGATCAAGACGGTCACCGTTCCCACCGCGCCGATCACCGTGAAGAAGATCGGGATGAAAGCCTGAAGCTGACAATAACACCAGAGCGAGGATTGCTATGCCGACACGACGTATAGTTCTCAAGGGTGCAGCGCTTGCGGCCGGCATGATCAGTGCCCCTGCCGTTCTCCGCGCGCAAGGCCAAGACAATATCACGCTACTCACGCCCTTTGCTTTCGGCCCGAATTTCATCGAGATGATGAACGCGGTGGCCGGCGGCTATTTCAAGAAGGAAGGGCTGGACGTCGATCTTCAGGCCGGTCGTGGCGGATCGCAGGCCCTGCAGCAGCTCATCGCCGGCAAGACGGCCCTCATCCGCATTTCCTCAATTGAACAGATGCGGGCCATGGCCGCCTCACCCGCGAACCTGGTCTGCATCTCCACGCTTTATCAATCCTCCACATTCCATGTGGTGTCGCCCAAGGATAAGCCGATCAGGAGCGCGGAAGACCTGAAGGGCAAAACGGTAGGTCTTGTATCCGTCGGCGGATCGACAGAGATCTTCCTGGATCTTATGCTTCACAAGGTTGGTATTGCACCGTCCGAGGTAAAGCGCGAGGTGTCGGGTGATACGCCGGCGGCGCTTCAGTTCGTCAAGGCCGGGCGCATCGACTGCTTCATCTGCTCGATCAATGTGGTGGTGGCCCTGCGCGAGATGGGTTCGCCGATCGAAGTCTGGTCGACGGATCGCTATGCGCCAATGCCGGGACAGGGCTATACCGCCACACGTGAAGCGCTGGACAAGAACCCCGATCAGTTCGTCCGTATCCTGCGCGCCCTGAAGGGCTCGGTGGACGAGCTCATCACGCAGCCGACCGGGCCGATCTTCGATCGCGCCGCCAAGATCTTCGAGATCGCGCGTCTCGACAACAAGCAGGAACTCGCGGCGATCGTGAAAACATCCGCCGATGAACTCTGGCTGTCCCAAGGGCGCGACAATCTGATGCGCAACGTGCCAAAGCTATGGGCCGAGGGGCTCGCGACCTTACGTGCGTCCGATATGTCCAAGGAGACCAATCCCGAGGTCTTCTATACCAACACCTACATCGATCAGGCGCTCAAGGGCTGACGCGACGGCAAGCATAGTCCCGAGCTTGGAAACATGGCCCGGGACTTTGCATATGGTCCAAGGCTATAACTATAGCGCAAGACCTGGAATATTGCCCAAAACTTGGGGCCGTCGCCGTCAGGCGGTCGGCCCCCATTGCGCGACGGGCCCGACGCTCAGCCGGTTGAGAGTCATCCGGTACTCAAAGCGGTCAGGCGGGTAGCGGCTTTCCTGGTAAAGCACCGGTATGTGGTTCTGGTCGAACAGCAGGCGCCGCATGACGATGAGCGGCGCCCCCGCCTTCACGTTGAGATGTCGCGCCATAGCGGCCGGCGCGGCGATGGCGCTGATGACCTGCTCGGCGCGCTGCGCGGAGACGCCTTTGCGGTCGAGCGCGCGCACGATCGGCTCGTCAGCCGTCTCCTCCTGCTCGAGCAGGTGGGCGTAACGCTCCGGCACATGCAGCGTCGTATATGACATCGGGGCGCCCTCGCGGCTGCGCAGGCGCGTGATGCGCAGGCAGCGCGGGCTATCCAGCTGCTGCGCGATCATGTCATCCACCGTCACCATCTCCCAGCCGAGATTGACCGCGCTGGTGCGGGACTCGAAGGACAGAAGATTGTCCAGTCCGCTCGATATGTTTGCCTTGTCCTGCGGCCCGGTGGCACGCGCGGGATACGTGCCCTTCCCGTGAACCCTGATGATCAGCCCCTCGCTTTCCAGCTGATCGAGGGTCTTGCGGATGGTGACGCGGCTGACGCCGTAGCGCACGGCGAGCGCGGGTTCCGAGGGAAGCGCCTCGGTGGTGTCGAGTTCGGTCTCCGTCAGCAGCTGCCGGAGATGAATGTAGATCTGGTGATAGAGGGGCTGGATACGGGGTTGGCCGGCGCGGCGTCCTTTCGTGGTCTCGCTCGTTGTATCCACCATCATCCGTCCCTGGGCGGCAGACAGCGCCACCTCATTGCAAATCCGCGCGCATTGTCATGCAAGCGGGCGCTACGTCAATGGCTGTGTCTTGGGCCGTGTCTTGCGTGGAGCGCCGGTCTGGCCGGCGCCCGGCGTCAGTGCTGGGTGGATTGGTGCCACGGAATGAGGACGCGGCGAAGGGCGCCGATCGCGAAGTAGAAGATGAAACCGAGCAGGGTCATATGGATGATGACCGCGAAGAGCTCGTTTGTCGCGAAGGCATTCATGCGGGCTATCATCATATAGCCGAGGCCCTGTGTGCCACCAAGATACTCGCCGACGATGGCGCCGATGATCGCGAGCACGATGCCGACCTCCATGCCCGTCAGGATATAGGGAAGCGACGAAGGCAGCTCGAGCCGGCGGAAACGCTGCCAGCTGGTGGCATTGAGGCTGGTGGCGACGTCGCGGTGCCCGGCGTCGACCGATTTCACCCCAAGCACCGTATTGGTGAGGATGGGGAAGAAGGCCAAGACCGCCGCAACGATGACCTTTGACGTCAGGCCAAAGCCGAACCACACGACGAACAGAGGCACGAAGGCAACCTTAGGCACCACCTGGGTAGCCACGATGAACGGGTTCAGCGTCTGCTCCAGCCAGCGAAAACGGCCGATCAGGACGCCGAGGCCCACGCCGATGACAAGCGCCCAGGCGAAGCCAGTGAGCGTGGCATAGACGGTCATCAGGGTGTGGTTCCAGGCGCGCGGGTCGTAGAGCATGGCCACCCAGGCGGTCCATACCGAACCGGGGCTCGGCAGGATGAACGGCGAGATCCCTGACATCGCGACGTAGCTGTGCCAGATCAGGATGATCAGGACGATCAGCACGGGCGTCGTGACATAGGGGAGGAGCTTCGTCCTGTTGGAGGGGTGGAAGATGGAGTGCTTGTTCATCATGCGCTCCTGCGCAAAGTCGAAGCGGCGTGACGGGTTCAGGAAATATCGGCCAGGCGGCGGTGCAGGCTGCGGACATAGTCCTGGAAAGCCGGCGAGCCCTGCGTCTCCGCTGTCCGGGGCCGGGGCAGATCGACGTCGACGATCGTGTCGATCTTCCCCGGACGGGGCGACAACAAAACGATCCGGTCGGCCAGGAACACCGCCTCGCTGATCGAATGCGTCACGAGAACGACCGTCTTGCCCGTCTCGCTCCAGATGCGCTGCAGTTCGAGGTTCATCTGATCCCGCGTCATGGCATCGAGCGCGCCGAAGGGCTCGTCCATGAGCAGGATATGCGGGTCATAGGACAGGGCGCGCGCAATGGCCGCGCGCTGGCGCATGCCGCCGGAGAGCTCACGCGGCCAACGCTTCTCGAAGCCGCTGATGCCGACCATCTTGAGGAGCTTCGCGGCGGCCGCGCGGCGTTCCGCCTTCGGAACGCCCTTCAGTTCGAGCGGCAGCGCGACATTGTCCTCGATCGTGAGCCAGGGGAAGAGATTGGCCTCCTGAAACACCATGCCGAGCTCGGACAGGACGTCGTTCTGCCGGGCCCCATCGCGCCAGAGAGGCCGGCCCTCGACGAGAAGATTGCCCGATGTCGGCTCGATCAATCCGCCGATCATGCGCAGCAGCGTGGTCTTGCCGCAGCCGGACGGGCCGAGCAGGACGAGAAGCTCTCCCTCGGGGATGGTGAGATCGGTAGGCGCAAGCGCGTGCACCCTGACGTCGCGCGTCCCGTACCACTTTTCCAGCTGCTCCATCCGGATGGCGCCCAGGTTCGGCGCAACCCTGGTGGCTTGCCTCTGGATAGCGCGCGCCCCCGGAGCGGCGGTCTCAATCATGACGATGCATTCCCATTCTGGCGAACAAGATGTCTGTTGTTTAATACAACTAAACGGAATACATTTTCCGTGGCAAATTTATTTTTCGATGGCGAGCGCCAATCGCATGAAATTGAGTGCCAGGGAATCGAACGCCATGTCAGTCGCTTACGCCCCGAAGGGACTTCTCGGGGTCTTTACGCCCCAGGCCAACACCACTGTCGAGCCGGAGATCGCCCTGCTGACCCCACCCGGCTACGCCTGGATCAATGCGCGCATGGTGAGCGGGAAGGATAGCATCACGGCGCGCCTGCTCGACTACATGGACCAGTTTCCGGAGCCCTTGGCGCAGTTCGCCAATGCGCCCATCACAGCGATCGCGATCGCCTGCACGGGTGCGTCCTATCTCATCGGCAAGGATCGCGAGGACGCCCTGATCGCGGATATCGAGACACGCGCCGGCGTTCCCGCATTCACCGGAGCGACGGCGTCCGTCGATGCCTTACGGACCTTAGGCGCCAAGCGGATCGGCCTCGTCTCCCCGTATAATTCAGCCCTCGACGCCGAGAGCGCGGGCTATTGGGAATCGCGCGGCTTCACCGTCGCCGCCGAGGCCAGTGCCTATCGTGAATCGAGCGATTTCCATCCCATCTACAGCCTTGACGCGATGGCCGCCGAGCGGGCGGTCAAAAGCCTCGATGGCCAGGATATCGATGCGGTGCTCATGCTGGGAACCGGCATGCCGACGTTGGACGCGATCGCGCATGTGCCTTTCATCGGCAGGGCGCCGGTGCTGTCCTGCATGCTCTGCGTCGGCTGGAAGGCGATCGCGCTGCGCGACCCGGGAATGGCGACCCGCGACGGTCTGATCAGTTGGGTGGGGGGCGAGGGCTGGAGCGAACGCCTCGCGCGATCACGCGCCTTCACCTAACAAGCAGAGGGTCACGTCCGCGCCAGTCTGACGCGCGCGCTTTGTCACGCGCCGGGATCTGCGGCGAAGGCGGCGAATCCCTTGAGGAACTGGGCGAGGCGCTGTTTGATCGCTTCGTCCTGCAGCGTGCCTTCAGGATTGAAGACCGTGTGCGCCCGCGAAACGAGCAGCCGCCCTCCGAACCAGGGCTTGCAGCCGAGCGTGTGCAGCACGGGGAGCCACGCGCTCTGGCTGAGGATGGTGCCGAAGCCGCCCGGCGATGCACCGACGATCGCCACAGGCTTGCCCTTGAACAGCCGCTCGATATCGGAAGTGGGGCGCGTCAGCCAGTCGATGGCGTTCTTGAAGACCCCGGGCAGCCCGTTGTTGTATTCTGGGGTGAACATGATGAGCCCATCAGCCGCCGCGAGCTGTTCCTTCAGCCTGTGCACCGCCGGCGGGATGCCATGCGCTTCCTCGTCATCGGCATTGTAGAGCGGTATGCCCTGGATTGTTCCAACAACGAGGGACACACCTTCGGGCACGACGTCCTCGGCAGCGCGCAGCAGGGCCGAATTGTAGGAGCCTTTGCGCAGGCTGCCGGAGATCCCGAGAAGCTTCGTCATTGCATCTAGCCATCGTTGTGTTGCGGGTTCGGGGGCACTCTAGTCGGCCGCGTAGCGTTCAGCACGCGAATTCCGGACGGCTCGTTTCCACGCATGCGAACCACTCCGATTGGCCGTTGGACCTGGAGGGAGACTATACTGGAGGCGTGTGGCTGCCCGGATACGCGCGGGGACCTTTGTCAGCCATTCACAGCGAGGACATGAGCATGCCTGAAACGACCATCCGGCCGGTCATGCACCACGACAGGGATCAATGGCTTCCCCTTTGGGAAGGCTACAACAGCTTCTACGAGCGCGTGATTCCGGCGGATGTCACGCATGCAACCTGGCAGCGCTTCTTCGACCACTACGAACCGGTTCATGCCCTCGTGGCCGAACGGGATGGCGAGCTGCTTGGCCTCGTTCACTACATCTTTCACCGCAACACCAGCATGATCGAGCCGATCTGCTATTTGCAGGACCTGTTCACGAGCCCTGCCGCCCGGGGCCTCGGCATAGGGCGGCAGCTCATCGAGGCAGTCTACGTGAGGGCTCAGGAAGTGAGATCGCCACGCGTGTACTGGCTGACGCATGAGACAAACACTCAGGCGATGACGCTCTACGACAAGGTCGCCGAACGCTCCGGCTTCGTTCAATATCGCAAGCAGATTTCGTAGCCGGGATGGGCGGCAGCCTGCGACCAATCGGCATCAGAGAGGGCACGCACCCGGCGCCTGCGGCCATCCTCCCCTGAGGCGAGGGATCGGCGCGGCGGACTGATCTGATGACACGCGACGGCACTCCTGGCCCTATTTGTCCTCTGTCAGGATCGCGTAGAGCGCGTCGGGCGACTTGGCGTCACGCAGCTTCGCGCGACTTTCCTTTGAGCTGAGCCTTCTGGCGATGGCCGCGAGGGCACTGAGATGGGCCGCGTTGCGCTCCGGTGGTAGAAGCAGCAGGCAGACGAGGGTGACTTGAACCTCGTCGACCGATTCGAAATCGACAGCCTTCTGCAGCCGCGCGAAAAGCCCGAAGGGCGCGGTGATGCCGGCAATCGTGGCATGGGGCAGCGCGGTCCCATCGCCGATGCCCGTGGAGCCCAAGGCCTCACGCTGCATCAACGCGCTGGCGATGGCCTCCTCGTCCACGGTGACCCGGCTTGCGGCAATCCGCGCCAAGGCCCTGAGGAGTTGCGGTTTGCTGGCAGCCGCCAGATCGCAGATGACGTCCTCGGGTTTTAGGAATTGCGCAATTTTCATCGATTGGCCCATGGTGTGTCCGGTCATCCTTTGCGGCCGTCATGGCTATTCGGGTGGAACGATCACGCCTGATCGGCATCTCGCAGGCGGTAGCCGATACCGGTTTCCGTGATGAGATAATGCGGCTGATCGGGCACGGTTTCGATCTTCTGGCGTATCTGGCGAACATAGACGCGGAGATACTGGACGTCCGCCGATGCGCCCCAGACCTCCTTGAGCAGATAGTGATGGGTGAGCACCTTGCCCGCATGCTGCACGAGGACCCTGAGGATATCGTATTCCTTCGGCGAGAGTTTTACCTCCCGGCCCGCGATACGCACGATCCGCCTGACGAGATCGACGGAGAGTTCCCCCGTTTGAAAAATGGGTTTCTCGCCCTGCTGCTGCAGCTTGTGGCGTAGAGCCACCCGGATACGCGCGACGAGTTCGCGCATACCGAAAGGCTTTGTCACATAGTCGTCGGCGCCGTGTTCCAGAGCCTGGACGATGCCCGCCTCATCGGTCCTGCTGGACAGGATGATCACCGGCAACGCGGGCCGTGTCGCCTGCCAGCCTCCCAGCAGCACATGGCCGGGCTTGTCCGGCAATCCGAGATCGAGGATGACGAGATCCGGCGCCTCGGCCTCCACGGCCTCAGCGGCAGCCTGGGCGTTGCCGGCTTCGCTCACCGCAAAGCCCTCCGCCGTCAAGCCAAGCCGCAGGAGCTTGCGGATCGGCGGTTCGTCGTCCACGACGAGGATCTTCACAGCGGATGTCGTCATCGCAGATCATCCATTTCCGGCGTGTCATTCGCCAAGGGCAGGCGGATGAGGAAGATCGCTCCCGAGCGGTCCGTCCTGTTCATCGCAGTGATGGTGCCGCCCATGGCCTCGACGAAACCGCGGCAAATGGTGAGGCCGAGGCCGGTGCCCGCCAAAACCCGGTCCGTCTTCGCCACGCGGTAGAAGGTATCGAAGATGCGTTCGAGATCGCCAGGCGGAATGCCCGGCCCCTCGTCGATCACATGCAACGACAGGAAGCCGCCATCCGCTGATCCCTGGATGCGGATCAGCGAGCCCGCCGGCGCGTATTTCGTCGCATTGTCGATCAGGTTGAAGAGCACCTGCTCGAACAGAACCGCATCCAGCCTCACCATGGGAAGCGTTGGTGGAATATCGACGATGATGCGGTGGTTGGCGAGGATCTTCGCGGCGCGGCGCACGGCCGCGCCGACGATGTCGCCGACATAATGTAGCGACGTGTTCGGCGCCATGGCGCCGGATTCGATACGCGTCATGTCGAGGAGATTACCGATGAAGCGGTTTAAACGTTCCGATTCATCGACGACCGTGGTGAGGAGGTCAGTCTGGTCGCCGACAGGCAGTGAACCGCGATAGTCGCGCAGCGTGCCGGCCGCGCCCATGATGGCGGCAAGGGGCGTCTTCAGATCATGGGATATCGAGGTGAGCAGGGCGGAACGCAACCGGTCGGCCTCGGCGGCGAGGCGGGCGCGGTCGACATCGGCGACGAGCTGGATGCGCTCGATGGCGACGGCCGCCTGATCGGCGAGGGCATCGAACAGGCGCCTTTGTTCCGGCGTGAGGAGCGGCCCTTGGCGGTCATTGTCGAGCCCGACCACGCCGACGGGCTTGCGGCCGGTCTTCAAGGGCAGGTAGAGGCGCTTGGCGCCGGGAAGCGTGTCTGCGCCACGACCGGCCGGCCGATCGTGCTCCCAGGCCCAGCGGGCCGCGGCGATGTCGGCATCGACGAGGGTGTCGTCGGGAGGATAGCCGGCCCTGACCGCAATGGTATCGTCCTCCGGCAGAAGAATGACCACACGCAGCTTGAGCATGGCGGCCATCTGATGGGCGGTCGCCCACAGCACGTCATCGAGCGTACCCGCGCCCGCGAGCTTCTTCGAGAAAAGATAAAGATCTTCCGTGGTGCGGGCGCGCTGCCGGGCGGCTGTCGCCTGTCGCTGCACGCGCGCCGTCAGATTACTCGCGATGACGGCAACGCCAAGATAGAAAAAGAGCGCGATAACGCTCTCGGGATCGCCGATATCGAGTGTATAGAGCGGCGGCAGGAAGAAGAAGTTGAACGCCAGCGCACCAATAAGCGAGGCGAAAAGCGCAGGCCCGAGCCCCGCCGTGACCGCCGATGTGAGCACCGCCATCAGGAAGACGAGCGCGATGTTGCGCACGTCGAGGATGTGGGTGAGCAAAGACCCGAACAGGGTCGCTACCGCGATGTAGACAAGCGCGAGGCCAAAGGGCCTGACGTTGAACCCGCTTGGCTCGATCACGCGGACGCCGCGACTGGGCGAGGTCTCCCGCTCGTCGCCCGCAATCACGTGGACGCTTATGTCGCCAGCGTCGCGGATGAGATCGTGGGAGACCGAGCCGAAGAGAAGCTCCCGCCAGCGCGGCTTTTTGGGTGTGCCGATCACCACGTGGTTGAAGTTGCTGGCGGTCGCATAGTGCAAGATGTCCTGCGCAACATCCTGCCCGGGTATGGTCAGCGCCTCGCCGCCGAGCTGTTCGGCGAGGCGCAGCGTCGTTGCGATCTGATCCCGCTCGGCCTCCGAGAATGTGGTGGAACTGCCGGTCTCGATATGCAGCGCGGCCCAGGGCGCGCGCAACCGGTCCGCCTGCCGCCGCGCATAGCGCACCAGCGAGGGGCCGCGCGCCTGCTGGTCCACGCACACCAGCACCCGGTCTCCCGCCGACCACGGGCCGGGGATGGCATGGGCCTGCATGTGGCTGAGCAACTGGTCGTCGACCCGCTGCGCGGTGCGGCGCAGCGCCAGTTCCCGCAGGGCCGTGAGGTTGCCGGGGGAGAAATAGTTGGCGGTGGCCCGCTTCGCCGTCTTGGGCAGATAGACCTTCCCCTCGTTGAGGCGCTTGATGAGATCATCGGGCGTAATGTCGATGATCTCGATATCGTCGGCGCGATCGATCATCGAATCCGGAACGGTCTCTCGCACGCGGATCCGCGTGATCTGCGCGACCACATCGTTCAGGCTCTCGACATGCTGGATGTTGAGCGTCGTGTAGACGTCGATGCCACGATCGAGCAGTTCCTCGACGTCGAGATAGCGCTTGGGATGGCGGCTGCCCGGCGCGTTGGTATGGGCGAGCTCATCGACGAGGGCCAGCGCCGGCCGCCGGGCGATCAAGGCATCGAGGTCCATGTCCTCGAGCACATGACCCTCGTAGGCGATGCGCGCGCGGGGCACGATTTCGAGCCCGGGGAGCAGGGCCTCAGTCTCCCTCCGCCCATGGGTCTCGACGATGCCAACGACAACGTCGACGCCGTCGGCTCTGGCCGCCTGGCCGGCCATCAGCATCTCGTAGGTCTTGCCGACGCCGGGGGCCGCGCCGAGGAAGATCTTCAGCCGCCCGCGCGAGCCCAAGGATGCGGTCTGGAGGAGCGCATCCGGCGAAGGGCGGCTCTCACGATGGGCGATTTCCTCAGGCATCACGTCTAGCTTAATCCTTGCGGCGATCGGGACCTAGCGACTGGTTATTATTCAGAGGCACGCGTCCGTCCTCGGCTCGTGTCATCCCCGGCGTCGCGCAGCGACGGGAAGGGGATCCATGGAACCATGACGGTTGATCTCTGGATCCCCTTCCCGGGCTGCTGGGCAGCCCGCCGGGGATGACACCCGTGGTTCCCGAGAGCCCCCTTCCTACAAGGGCCCTCGTCCCAAGGGCTCTCCACTGCATCCTAACGCGCAACTGTGCCATCAAGGTCCAGATTGAGGGCGAGCACATTGACGACGGGCTCGCCGAGAAGGCCGAACTGGCGGCCCTCGACATGGCGCGCGATGACGGCGCGAACGGCGGCCTCGTCCAGACCGCGCGCCTTGGCGATGCGCGGGGCCTGGAAATAGGCCGCTTCCGGCGAGATATGGGGATCGAGGCCGCTGCCCGAGGTCGTCACCAGATCCATGGGGATGGCTGCCTGCGGGTTGCTCGCCCGCAATGCTTCGGCATCGCTTTTGATGCGCTCGATCAGTTTCGCGCTGGTCGGTCCGAGGTTCGAGCCGCTGGAGCTCGCGGCATCATAGCCGGCGCCGGCGGCGGACGGGCGTCCGTGGAAGTAACGGTCGCTGGTGAAGGCTTGTCCGATGATCTCGGAGCCGATCACCTTGCCGTCCCGCGCGATCAGGCTGCCCCCGGCCTGATGGGGGAACAGGGCCTGGGCGATGCCGGTCATGCCGAGCGGATAGATGAGCCCGGTGAGCACCGTGAAGGCCGTGATCATGACGAGCGCGGGGCGCAATTGCTTGAACATGGTGGCTGTCCTTCAGACGAGGCCGAGGCCGGTGATGACGAGGTCTATCGCCTTGATACCGATGAACGGGACGATCACGCCGCCGAGGCCGTAAATGAGGAGGTTGCGCGACAGGAGACTGCCGGCGCCGACGGCGCGATATCTCACGCCCTTCAGCGATAGCGGGATCAACGCGATGATGATGAGCGCGTTGAAGATGATGGCGGACAGGATGGCGCTCTGCGGCGTCGCGAGGCCCATGATGTTGAGCGCGCCGAGTTGCGGGTAGAAAGCGAGAAACATCGCCGGGATGATCGCGAAATACTTTGCGACGTCGTTGGCGATGGAGAATGTCGTCAGCGCGCCTCTGGTCATCAGGAGCTGCTTGCCGATCTCGACGATCTCGATGAGCTTCGTCGGGTCGCTATCGAGATCGACCATGTTGCCGGCTTCGCGCGCGGCCACCGTGCCGGTGTTCATGGCGACGCCGACATCCGCCTGGGCGAGCGCGGGCGCGTCATTGGTGCCGTCGCCGCACATGGCGACGAGCTTGCCCTTGGCCTGCTCCTCGCGGATGAGCGAGAGCTTGTTCTCCGGGGTCGCCTGGGCGAGGAAATCGTCGACGCCGGCTTCCGCGGCGATGGCGGCGGCGGTCATCGGGTTGTCGCCCGTAATCATGACGGTGCGGATGCCCATCCGCCTGAGTTCCGCGAAACGCTCACGGATGCCACCCTTGACGATGTCCTTCAGGTAGATGACGCCAAGCAGCCGGCCGTCCTTCACGACGGCGAGCGGCGTGCCGCCCGCGCGGGCAATCTCATCGGCGATGGCGCGGAGCTCGCGCAGGCTGTCGACGCTGGCGGGCGGCCGGCCCGTGGCGAGGCCCGTGTCTCCGACATATTTGAGCACCGCGTCGACGGCGCCCTTGCGGATCGTCGTGCCGTCGTGATCGACGCCGCTCATGCGGCTCTGCGCGGTGAAGGGCACGAAGGTGGCGTGCAGGCTCGCCATGTCCCGCGCGCGGATGCCGTATTTCTCCTTGGCCAGCACGACGATGGACCGGCCTTCCGGCGTCTCGTCGGCCAGCGAGGCAAGCTGCGCCGCATCGGCGAGCTCTTTTTCGCTGATGCCACGCACCGGCCGGAACTCGGTCGCCTGGCGGTTGCCGAGCGTGATCGTGCCGGTCTTGTCGAGCAGGAGCGTATCGACGTCGCCGGCCGCCTCCACGGCGCGGCCGGACATGGCGAGCACGTTGAAGCGCACCAGACGATCCATGCCGGCGATGCCGATGGCCGACAGCAGCGCGCCAATTGTGGTCGGGATAAGCGTGACGAACAGGGCGACGAGCACGATCACCGGAATATAGCCGCCGGCATAGGCGGCAAAGCTCGGGACGGTCACCACGGCGAAGACGAAGATCAAGGTCATGCCCGCGAGCAGGATGTTGAGGGCGATCTCGTTAGGCGTCTTCTGACGCTCCGCGCCCTCGACGAGCGCGATCATCCGGTCGATGAAGGTCGAGCCGGCGGCCGCCGTGATACGCACGCGGATCCAATCCGACAGGACCTGTGTGCCTCCGGTCACGGCCGAGCGATCGCCACCGGACTCGCGGATGACGGGCGCGGATTCGCCCGTGATCGCCGCCTCGTTCACCGAGGCGACGCCCTCGATGACCTCGCCGTCGGAGGGGATGATGTCTCCCGCCTCGACCAGCACGATATCGCCGACCTTGAGGCTCGCGCCCGGCACGATCTTGTGGTCGGCGCGGCCCTCCCCGGTCAGCAGCTTGGCTTGCGTTTCACTGCGCGTGCGACGCAGCGAATCCGCCTGCGCCTTGCCGCGTCCTTCCGCGACCGCCTCGGCAAAATTGGCGAACAGCACCGTGAACCACAGCCACAGCGTGATCTGGAAGGAGAAGGCGATGTCCTGCCCGCCGACCGCGATATCGCGAATCAACAGAATGGTGGTGAGCGCCGAGACGATCGCCACGACGAACATCACCGGGTTGCGCGCGAGGCTGCGCGGATCGAGCTTGCGCACGGCATCGCCGAGGGCGGGCACAAGGATACGAGCATCGATCAGGCTCGTGGATTTGGACTGGCTCATATGAGGCTCCAGCGAATGGTCCGGCGCTTGGCGGCGCGGATCAGACAGCGGCCAAAAGGGTAGCGAAGGTCGTGAGGAGTAACGCGATCGCGAGGGTGACGAGCATCATCGCCAGGATGATGCTCGAGGCGCGCGGATGGTGAGTGGCTGTCATCAGAAAACCTGTCCTCCGAGCACGGCCAGATGTTCGACGATCGGCCCCAGCGCCAGCGCCGGGAAGAATTCCAGGCCGCCCATGATGACGATGACGCCGAGCAAGAGGCCGACGAAGAGCGGGCCGTGGGTCGGAAATGTCCCGGCCGAGGCGGGGGCTGCCTTCTTGGCGACGAGCGATCCGGCCATGGCCATCACCGGCACGATCATGAAGAAGCGCCCGAACAACATCGCGATGCCGAGGCTGACCGTGTACCAGGGCGTGTTGGCGGTGAGGCCGCCAAAGGCGGAACCGTTGTTCGCGGCCGCCGACACATAGGCATAGAGGATCTCCGAGAAGCCGTGCGGGCCGGGATTGGCGATGCCGGCGAGGCCCGCCGGAAGCACGGTCGCGATTGCCGTGAAGCCCAGCATGAGAAGTGGCAGGATGAGCAGGGCGAGCATGGCCATCTTGATCTCTTTCGCCTCGATCTTCTTGCCGAGATATTCCGGCGTGCGGCCGACCATGAGACCGGCCACGAAGATCGCCACGATCACGAACAGCATGATGCCGTAGAGGCCGGCGCCGACGCCGCCGACGATGATCTCACCCAGCATCATATTGACGAGGGGCACCATGCCGCCGAGAGCCATGAAGCTGTCATGCATGGCGATGACCGCGCCGCAGGACGCGGCGGTGGTGATCACCGCGAACAGCGCCGACAGGGCGATGCCGAAGCGAACCTCCTTGCCTTCCATGTTGCCGCCGTCGATGCCGAGGGCATGGACGATGGGATTGCCGGCGGCCTCCGCCCAGTAGCAGACCGCGACGCCGACGATGAACAGCACGCCCATCACGGCGAGGATCGCCCAGCCCTGCCGCTGATCGCCGACCATGCGGCCGAACACATTGGTAAGCGCGGCGCCGATCGCGAAGATCGCGACCATATGGATGAGGTTGGTCAGCGCGGTCGGATTCTCGAAGGGATGGGCCGCATTGACGTTGAAGAAGCCGCCGCCGTTGGTGCCGAGATGCTTGATCATCATCTGCGAGGCGACGGGACCCTGCGCGATCGTCTGCTGCGCGCCTTCCAGCGTCGTCGCGACCGTATAAGGCGACAGGTTTTGCGGTATGCCCTGCCATACCAGAACGAGTGTACCCACCACGCAGATCGGCAGCAGGACATAGAGAATGGAACGCGTCAGGTCGACCCAGAAATTTCCGAGAGTTCTTGCGGATTTTCTCGAGAACGCCCGTATCAGCGCGATGGAGATGGCGATGCCTGTCGCTGCGGACACGAAATTCTGCACATTCAAGCCCACCATCTGCGTCAGATAGGACATGGTGGTCTCGCCACCATAGGACTGCCAGTTGGTGTTGGTGACGAAGCTTACCGCGGTGTTGAACGCGAGATCCGGCGCAATGGCGGCCATTCCAGCCGGGTTGAACGGCAGGATATCCTGCAGGCGCTGGACGATGTAGAGGACGATCAATCCGGCCGCATTGAAAAACAAAAGTGCAGCCGTGTAGGTCGTCCAATGGTGTTCGTCCTGATCACTTGTGCCGGCCAAGCGGTAGAGGCCGCGCTCAAGGGGGCCGAATGCCACGCTCAACCAGGTGCGCTCACCGTTGAACACGCGCGTCAAATAGTTGCCGAGCGGTTTGACCAGGAGAATGATAATCCCGCAGTAGACGGCGATTTGTATCCACCCGTTAAGGGTCATGATCATTGCTTTCGCTTGGTTGGTCTTCGCGCTCAGCCCGCGACGTCCGGATCCCCCCCCCCGCGAAGCGCGAGCTTCCGCGAGCCACGCCATGCGATGGCAAGGGTGATCACGGGAAGGGCGCGGGCGCCGGATCAGCTTGGCGTCAAAATCGCTCGGGGCGAACGAGAGCGTAAGTCAGATAGACAGTGAGAAAGAGGGCGACTGCACCGCCCAAGGTGTATTCAAGCAGCATGTCGCATACTCGCTAGAGTGCGTCGCATATCCAAGTATAGGAATGCGCAAGCAGGAAGAAAAATGCCGATATTCCAATGAAAATAACATCCATATCAAGGCCTCCACGCCCAGCGGCCGTGGCCATCGGCATGGCAGCGGCATTGCCGGATATATGGCACTGAAGGTCATAAAGGTTCGAGAGCGCCGGAAGGGCGCGGATATAAAAATCTCATAAAGAAACAGGCGGACTGAACATGAAAAACCCCGCCTCAATTAATGGGCAGGGCTGGTTATCCCAAGGGGCCTCGGCTGGATGTGTTCGTGGGCGAGGACACGCTTAGATCCCGCTGCGACCATGCGCAGCCAACCTTGCGATCGTCGGCCGTTGCGCGCTCCATCTCATTACGCGCATCGACGCCCCAAAGACGCCTGTATGCAGGCGTTTCAAGCGATGCGCATGGGGAAGGACGACTAACTCATCAACGCTCGCCAATATACGAGAGCCCTCCCCGAGCGGGGAGGGATCAGGACGGCGGATGGCAACAACGTAGCTTCCGCGCCGCAACTGACTTGATGGCTCGGCCTCACCAGGCGCCTAACACGCCTTCAGCCTGCTCAGCCCGCAAGGTGAGCCGAGATCGCCTCTTCCAGAGCCTCATGGGCTTTGTCCGACTGCTCGCCGAGCGCGGAGACGGCCTTCGCGTCCGCTTCAAGTCGCGTCTCGGCCGCGCCGATCTCGCGTAGGATGGCCTCGGGCGCCGGCCCGCCGTAGATGCCGCGGCGACGCACGAAGGCGGCCGGGTCCATGGCATCAGCGAAAACGGCATCAGGAAGCCCTGGCGCATCGATTCCGAGCGTCTCGGCTGCCTTGTCGAGGGACGTTGATGTCGCCTTGTCGGGCGTGATACCCGCCTCGATGTTCTGGCGCACGAAGACGCTGACAATCTGATGTGAGGTGCGCCAGTCGATCGCCCGCTCGCGCACCAGCGCCGAGGCGAGATCCGTGACCTGCGCCCAGTTGGCGCCGGCAAGCGCCCGCATACGCTCCACCCGCACCTTGAGGTCGCGCATCAACGGGCCGAGCGTCTCCAGCCGCACGCCGAGGCCACGGCCGAGGTCCCACAGAATGGCCTGGCTGTTGCGCCGCTCCATGATGGGGAAGCCCGTCGGCCCCTTCTCCGCCATCATCACGGTCGCGACGATGCCCAGCGACTGGGCGGCGACGCCCTTGATGTCCTCGAGCCCGTCGGGGTTCTTCTTCTGCGGCATGATGCTGCTCGTGCCGCAATAGCGGTCCGGCAATTCCACCATCGCGAATTCGATGGTCGACCAGAGGAAGAGGTCGTCCGCCAGCCGCCCGATGTTCTGCGCCAACACGGCGAGCACACCGGCATAATCCATCTCCAGATCGTGGCTGAGGATGGCGTCCATCGTATGCGACAGCGGCGCGTCGAAGCCCAGAAGATCCGAGATACGGTGGCGATTGAGCGGAAAATCGCTGCCGGTCATGATCGCCGCGCCCGCCGGCGAGCGGTTAACCCGGCCGTAGAACGAAAGGAGCCGCTGCGTGTCGCGGGCGAAGACCTCCTCGAACATCGTCAGCCAATGCGCGAAAGTCGTCGGCTGGGCGTGCTGGCCGTGCGTGTAGCCCGGCATCACGGTCTGGCGATGCTCGCGGGCCAGCGCGAGCAACGTGCCGCGCAGCCCGGTGAGTGCGGCGAGCATACGCTGGACGTGGCTGCGGAAGGTGATGCGGCGCGCCACTTCGATGAGATCCCCGGAGCTGCGGCCGAGATGCAGCCGGCCGCCAATGTCCTCGCCGAGTGTCTTGGTGAGATAATGCTCGCCCGAATGCATGCCGCCATCGGCCTCGGCGCGGGCCTTCTCGACGCCCTCCCCTTCCATCTGGCGGAAGGCCTTCAGCATCGCGACGCCGGTTGCGCGCGGCACGATGCCTTCCTCGCTCAACATCAGGGCGTGGGCCTTGTCGAAGGCGTGGATGGCGTGGACGGATTCACCCAGAAGGCTCGAGCGGTGGAAATCGAGATGGGCGAGCGGCTCCTCGGTCAACCGGGCTCCTGCGGTACGGAAACCGCGATAGTCCGTCGTCTTGCTCATGATGAACTCTCCGCAGAAACGGTCGCAACAATTGAGATGTCAGGCGCGGGTAAGGGCCGCGCTCACTTCATCAGGCGCGCGCGCCAGGATAAGGCCTTCTCCAGCCGCGTGATGAGGTAGAACAGGATCGCGCTGATCGCGACGATCAGGGCGAGCGCCGCGAAGAGCTTCGCGGTCGACAGCGAGGCATTGTAGGCGAGCAGGAGATAACCGAGCCCGCGATTGCCCACGACCCATTCGCCGACCACAGCGCCGATCACGCTGACGGTCAGGGCGAGCTTCAGCCCGGCGAAGATATGCGGCACGGCCGAAGGCAGGCGCACGTGACGGTAGACCTGCCAGAAGCGCGCATCGACCGAATGCATCAGTTCAAGATGCCCCTTGTCCGTGCCCTCGAGCCCCGTGACCGTATTGATGAGAACGGGAAAGAACGCGAGCAGCGCGATGATGAAGATCTTCGGCTCGACGCCGACGCCAAACCACAGGATCAGCAAGGGCGCGATGGCGATCTTCGGGATCGTCTGCGAGGCGACGATCAGCGGATAGAGCGCGCTGCGCACCGGCGGCAATAGCATCATGAGGATCGCGAGGCCGACACCGAAGATAACGCCCACGGCATAGCCGGCCGCGAGCACGCCGAGCGTAGTCCACATGTTGTCGACCAGCTCACGCCAGTTTTCGATGGCGGCGCGCACGATCACCGAGGGAGCGGGCAGGATGAACTCCTTGATGCCCCAGGCGATGCTCGCCCATTCCCAGAAGGCGAGGATCGCGATGATCGTTATTCCGGGCAGGAAGCGGTTAAACCGGTCCATGTGCTTGCTCCCAACTAGCGCATGTTGCTGACGAGGTGGTGATGGATCGTCTCGGTCGCGCGGGTCAGTTCCGGCCCGAAACGTTCCGCCGCCCGCCTGTCGCGCGGCATGTCGATGGCGATGTCGGCGACGACACGTCCCGGCCGGGGCGCCATCACGAACACCCGGTCGGATAGATAGACCGCCTCGGCGATGGAATGCGTCACGAAGATCACCGTGAGGCGGTTCTTCGACCAGATGCGCACGAGCTCGTCATTCATGCGCTCGCGGGTGAGTTCGTCCAGCGCGCCGAACGGCTCGTCCATCAGCAGGATCTTCGGCTTCAGGGCGTAGGCACGGGCGAGCGCCGCGCGCTGGCGCATGCCACCGGAGAGTTCATGCGGATAGTTGTCGATAAAGCCGCCGATGCCCACCATCTCGGCGAGGTCCTTGACCTCCTGGCGCGAGACGGGCCTTCCCGCGATATCCCCGAGCAACGCGATGTTCTCGCCGATGGTCTTCCACGGCAGGAGCGTCGCGTCCTGGAACATCTGCCCGACGAGGCGGCCGCGCCGCAGCTTCGCGGGTGGCTCGCCGTCGATGGTCAGCGTGCCGGATGTCGGTGCGAGCAGATCCCCGAAGATCTTCAGGAGCGTGGTCTTGCCGCAACCGGAAGGGCCTATCAGCGAGATGAACTGGCCGTTCTCGATGGTGAAGGAAACGTCCTCCAGCGCCGTTACCGGCCCGCTGCCGTGGCCCTTGTAGGTCAGGTTCAGGTTCTTGCCGACAATGGATTGCTGTCCAGCAGTCATGAAGCCATCTCCGTGGCGGGGCGGGGCAAGCCGCTCATGGCATAGTTCGCGCGTCCGATGGCGACGAGGGCGCCATCGGGCCCGAATACGTCGATGTCGACGAAGGCTATGCTCCGCCCGCTCTTGCGGATCGTCGCCCGCGCCGTCAACGCCTCGCCGACGATGGGGCGGAGATAATCGACGCGGAAATTAATGGTCGGCGGCGCGGCCCCATGCAGCATGATGAGCGCCACGTCGCCCGCCGTGTCGATCATCGCCGAAACGACACCGCCGTGCCAGCGCCCGGTGTGTCCAGCAGAGCGCTCGAATTCCGGCTTCAGCGCCATCCTGAGCGTCAGGGTGCCGGCAGCCGCGTCCATCTCATGCAGTTCGAGGCCGAGAAAGGCGATGAAGGGCGATCGGGCCAGCCAGCCCGACACCCCGGCAGGCGCGAGCGGCTTGACCGGCTCGTTGCTTTCTCTGGCTGTGTTGGGCAGATCAACCGTCATGGGCGGATCAACACTTTGCCGAGGACACGCCGGTTCTCGACGCGCTCGAAGGCCTCAGCCGCGTTTTCGAGCGTGAAGGTCTCATCAATCAAGGCCTTCAGCTTGCCCTCGCTGGCGAGCTCGAGGCAGCCCTCGATGTCTTCCTTCATATAGGCATTCGAGCCGAGCACCTTGAGCTCGAACACCCAGATATAGCGGATGTCTTCCTTGGGATCGAAGCCGGCGGTGGCGCCGCAGGTAAGCAGCCTCCCTCCCACGCGCAGCGTCTGCAGGGATTTCACCCATGTATCGCCACCGGTATAGTTCACGATGACATCAAGGCCATTGGTGGCGCGCGGCCCGCGCCGGCTCGGCTTGCCATAGATTTTGTGGACTTCTTCCAGAAAATCCGTCTCGTGGTAGTTGATGACGTGGTCGGCGCCGAGATCCTTGAGACGCGCCAGCTTGTCCGCGGAGGAGGCGAAGGCCACCACCTCGCAGCCCGCGAGCTTGGCAAGCTGCACGCAGCACACGCCGACCCCGCCGCTCGCGCCGAGAATACCGACCTTCTCGCCGGCCTTGACGTCGCCGTTGGTGTACATCATGCGCAGCGCCGTCGCATAAGCGGTCGGCATCACGGCGGCGGTATCAAAATCCACATTGTCCGGAATGCGGATGAGCTGATGCGCGGGCACGGCGCAGTATTCCGCGAGGCCACCGTCCGTCGTCTCGCCCACCACACCGCGGCTGAGGCGGTTGATCGGGTCGATGACCACACGATCCCCCACCTTCCAGCCCTCGACCCCGGCGCCGACCTCAACGATCTCGCCGGCCACATCGAGGCCGGGCACGACCGGCAGGTGAAGCGTGATGCCGGGCATGCCGCGACGGGTGAAGATGTCGTGGTAGTTCAGCGTCGAGGCGCGCACGCGCAGCACGACGCCGCCGGGCTGGACGACGGGATCCGGGTAATGCGCATCATACACGCAGGCCTCGGGGCCGCCGTGTTCCTTGATGTAGAATGCCTTCATGGCAAGCTTCCTCGCTTGTTGGTTTTATGACGTCAGCGCCAGCGCGCGTTCGGTCAGGGCCCGCCTGTCGACCTTATTGGTCGAGGCGAGCGGGAGTTCCGGCACGATGAAAACGCGCCGCGGATGCTGGTAGGCGGGGCCGTTGGCCAAGGCGAAAGCCTTCACCTCGTCCTCGCTCACGCTTTCGCCGCGCTTCGGCACGACGAAGGCGACCGGCTTCTGGCCCTTGATGGCGTCAGGCACCGGCACGACGCAGACCTCGGCGACAGCGGGCAATTGCATCAGCATGGCCTCGACATCACCGGGAAAGACATTTTCGCCACCGCAGACGAACATGTCGTCGGCGCGGCTCACGAAGAAATAAAAGCCGTCGGCGTCGCGCTCGAAGATGTCGCCGGTGATGTAGAAACCGTCATCGGTCATCGACTTCGCGGAGAGTTCGGGCTTGTTCAGATAGCCCATCATGACGGCGCGGCTGCGGATCTGCAGGACACCCTTGTCCGGCCGCACCTTGCCGTCCTCGACGAGCCGCAGCTCCACCGCCGGATGCGCATAACCGACCGACATGTCCGGCTGCGGCAGGCCATCGGGATGCGGGCCGAAGAAGATCGGGCCTGCCTCGGTCGTGCCGAAGCCGTTGACCACCTTCGCATTGGTGAAAATCCGCCTGATGTCGGCCATCAGCTCCGGCGTTGCCGGCGCGGACGAGACGCGCACCAGCTTGACCTTGGAAAAATCGAGCTCTTGGAGAAGGTCCGTGCGGCGGGCGAGCATCGCGATCATGGTCGGCACGGCCGTGATCATCTCGACGCCATAGGCGGCGATCGCCCGCACGAAGGTCTCCACCTCGAAGCTCGGCAGCAGGATCACCGTGCCGCCGCTGCCGAGCGTCGCCTGCGACGAGGCAAGACCGTTCTGGTGATAGAGCGGTGCCGCGACGATGGTGCGCTGGCCGACGGGGCTGTTGGCGCTGGTGCGGTGATCGAGCGCCCACAGATGTCCCCGGTGGGAGAAGATCACCCCCTTCGGCACACCCGAGGAACCGGACGTGTAGATGATCATGGCGACGTCTTGCGGCCCAGGTTCAACAGCCGTGAAAGGACCGGGATCGCGGAATTGGGCAAGCGCCGTCCCCTCCCCGCGATCGTCCATGCGGATGCGCTCGTAGGAGGCTGGGACGAGCGGCTCGCGCGGCCCATCGCAGAACACCAGCCGGGCGTCGCTATCCTCCAGGATGAAAGCCACCAGAGACGGCGGCAGCTTGTAGTTCACCGGTACGACCGTGATGCCGGCCCGGAGCGCTCCGAAAGCGATGGCGATGAAATGCACGCTGTTGGCGGCGACGATGGCGATGCGCTCGCCGGGTCCGATGCCCCGCCGCACAAAGCCGCGTGCATAGGCTGATATCAGCGCATCGAGCTCCGCGTAGCTGTAGCTGCGCGGCTCAGCGGACCCGAGATCGATGATCGCGGCCTGTTCGGCCGGAACATGGGTCGACAGGGCCGCGCCGAGATTGCTGAACATCACCATCAGAAAAATGCCTTTACTGCTGGAAGACCACCGCGCCGCCGGCGATCACCGTATGGACGAGATCGTTCTGGTCGATGAGCACGTAGTCCGCGTCGAAACCGGGGGCCACCTGGCCTTTGCGCGCATCGAGACCCAGCACGCGCGCAACGTTGGTCGTCATGGGCTGGAGCGCCTGATCAAGGGGAAGGCCGAGCTCATGCACCATTCGCACCAGGTCGCGGAAGAGCACGCTCGGCGGCACCGTGCGGTAACCCGTGAGCTTGCCATCCGCATCCCGCACCGCGGCCGGGATATTCCCGTCAGTCGAGACCGTGATCTGCGCGAGCGGGACGCCTCTCTCCAGACAAATGCGCATGGCGTCAGGAACATCGACGCCCGTCAGGTTTCCATCCAACCTGGAGACGCAGCAGGTCATGTCGATGGTGCCGCCGCGCAGGGCGAAGGCGATCGCCTCCTCGAAGACCGGTGAGAAATCCGGAGTGCGGTTGACATGCGTCGGGATGATCTGCTCGATCGGCATATCCAACTCGTCCACAAGCCGGACGAGAGGCGCCAGCGCCTCGTCGAGCGAACCGACATGGCAGTGCAACACAGCCGCCTTGCCGGACATCGCGCGCGCCCGCATCACCTGGCCAGCGAGGTCTGCCAGATCATTCCAGTCGCGATTGGGATGCAGACGCTCCGCGACGGCGGATTTCGCGCCGATCACCTGGTCGATGAAGGACACATCGGCGCAGATGCTGTCGAGAAGATGCCGGGCCGGCAGCGGCATGCCGCCGGTATAGATGAAGGCGGTCACGCCCCCAGCGCGCAATTCATGCGCTTTGCGAAGCAGAAGCCGTAAATCGCGGGTTTCGTTGTCGACGCCGAGCAGACCGACCGCTGTCGTCGTGCCAGCGGACAATAATTGCCGCGCCGTCAGTTCCTCGACGCGCCCGCGTGGGCCGTTGGCATCGCCGCCGCCGACGAAATGGATATGCTGGTCGATGAGCCCCGGAATGAGCCGGAGCCCGCGCGCATCAATCCGCCTGACGCCCTCAAGGCTCGCAAGCTGATGCGCCGCGTCGTCGCCGAGCCATAGGGTCCGGCCGCCGCCGGCGACGACAGACGTCGTGCCGAGCGGTGCTGGTGCGTAAACCTCCGCGCCCTCAATCACCAGGCAGGCGGTCGCCTTCGACGATTTTGACACGAGCTTGCAACCTCTTGCTGAACGCGGAACGCGCTGACCTCTTGCCGCCCAACGGTGTGGTATCGGGGGCATAGCGGAATAGCCCCAGACACGCAAAAGGCACCCACGTGTCATCGACGCGGGCGCCTCTTGAGAGCAACCCGCCTATTTCTTGGCCGGCAGATAGTCGTTCGTGTAGAGATCCGACACCTTGTAGCCGGGCTTCAGCACACCACCCTCCGCGAGGCCGTTATAGAGATTGTTCCAGGACGTATCGTCCATCCAGCCCCAGCCGTGTTCCTTCGAACGCGGGCTCTCCGTCAGATCGGCAATGATCTTGATGGCCTGCGGCAGGGTCTCTTTCGGCTGCGTCGGATCGATACGGCCCATCATCGCCACGGTGGCCGGGATGTCGGCGGATGCCTCAGCGTAGCCTCGGGCGGTTGCCGCCAGGAAGGCCTTCACGGCGTCGGGGTTCTTGGCGAGGAAGTCGCTGTTGGCCATGATGACATGACCAAGGATCGGGTATTCATCCGTGTTGAACGGCAGGAACAGCGGCTCGACGCCTTTCGCCTTGACCTGCAGCGCATGGGCGAACTCGAAGCCCGTGCAGCCGTCGGCCCGTTCGGCGAGCATCAGGGTGCAGACCGTCTGGGGATCGACCGAAAGCACCTTGACCTTGTCGGTCATGTCGCTGCGCTTCAGCGCGGCGCGGAGCAAGGTCGCAAGCGTCGTCGAATCCGACGTCACGATGGTCTTGCCGCCGAGATCCTTGAAGCTTGTGACCGGTCCCTTGGCCTTGTCGACGATGACGCCGGTCGCGTCCTTCTGGAGATGATTGGCGATGACCTTGATCGGCAGTCCCTGGATGCCGCCGGCCAGGGCCGAGTCGGCGGCGGCAATCCCGAGCTCGGATTGCGCCGCGCCGGTCGCCTGAACGGCAAGTGGCGACCCGCGCAGATACTGGAAGCTCACGTCGAGCCCCGCATCCTTGTAGTAGCCCTTCTCGTCCGCCCAGTACAAACCGTACCAGGACAGCTGCGGCACGTTGAAATGCATCGAGATCTTGACGGGCGTGGGGGTCTTGGCCTGCGCCAGCGCGGCTGACGCGGCCGGCACGGAGAGGCCGAGCGCGAGACACAACGACAGGAAACGCGGAAACTTCATGGATTACCCCTCTCTGGCGATCGCTTTATGGAAATGCGGCCTCACATGGCCGGCCCTTTCTGGTGGACCCGGCGCCCCAGCGCCCACCGACGATCAGACACGGCTATCATTGCAGCTATGAAGCAAGAGCCGCGACAGGGGCACAACTGATTATTCATCAGCAAAGACATGACGTAGCATCATGTTTAAAAATGAGGCGCCCTGCATAAGGTGGCGTCAAATCGCCAATCGATGAAATTTCTTCAGGCGATCACTGACAATCGATCACTTCACGCGGATCCTCTTCGATGCCTAACTAGCCGCCAGAATTGGCTAGGAGCGTTCCGTGACATCTCTCGATCTTCTGCCCCCGGGGCTTGTCGTCAATACCATGAAGGGCGATGTCGCCGAGCATCGCGCCGGTGCATGGCTCACCTGGGACGGGACCCTGGATCTCGACTGTGCGCTTGTCGGCGTGCCCTATGACGGCGCCTCGGTCGTTCGCACGGGCTCCCGCCACGGGCCTGACGCGGTGCGCCAGGCGATGATGTATTTCACCACCTATTCGAGCCGCGATCGCCGCGCCATGACCGATTTCCGCGCCGCGGACATCGGCGATGTCGAGGTCGTGCTGACCGATATGGAAGGTACCTTCGCGCGCATTACCGAGACCGTGCGCCAGCTCGTGTCGCGCGGCATTGTGCCGGTGATGATCGGCGGCGATCACTCCATCGCCTTCCCAAACCTCCGCGGTGTCATCGAGGCCATGGGCCCGGCCAAGAAGCTCGGCGTCATCCATTTCGACGCCCATCACGACCTGCGCAAGGCCCATCTCGGGGCCGAGTCGAGCGGCGTGCCGTTCCGCAAGGCACTCGAGCTTCCCGGCACCCTCCTCAACGGCCGCAACCTCGTGCAGGTCGGCATGGCCGAGTTCACCAATTCGCCACAGCTCGACGATTACGCCAAGGAGATGGGTGTCACAGTCATCTCCGGCCTTGAGGTACGGGAGCGCGGCATCGCCACGGTCGTCGAGCAGGCACTGGCGATCGCCGGCGAGGGAACGGATGCGATCTATCTCTCCGTCGATATCGACTGCCTGTCCCACGCGCAGGCGCCAGGAACCGCGGCGCCCAACCCCTTCGGGCTCGATCTCCATGACGTGCAATTCGCCATGCGCAAGATCGGCGCGAGCAACAAGCTGATCGGCGCCGATCTCGTGGAAATCTCGCCCCCCTTCGACCCGCGCAACATCACGGGTGCCAGCGGCGCGTCACTGATCCTCAGCCTGCTCTATGGGTTGTCATCACGCACCTCGGCGGCGTGATCACTCTCGCCATTGAGCGTCAGCAGCTTCCCGAAGCGACCCATCAGCCAATGCAGGAAGAGGCGATTGCTCGAACGCTCCAACCGGTAGCCGTCGCAGACGACATACCAGCCGCCGGTTGCCTGGATCATCGCCGCGAAAGGGCGCATGAGGCTACCCTCGCGCACATGGGCCATGGAGAGCGTATCGCTGACCATCACGACGCCGGCGCCCTCGACCGCCATGTCCATGGCGACGCTGAGGTCGTTGCAATAGAGGTGCCGGCGGTAGAGGCTGAAATCATGCTCGCCCTCATCCGCCAGCCAGCGGCGCCATTCGGAGCCGTCATCGCGGTGGAGAAGCACCACGTCGCGCAGATCGGACGCGCGCGTCAGCGTGCGTCCGGCGCGCTGGAACAGGAGCGGGCTGCAAGCCGGGGCGATAGAGACATTCTCCAGGAGGAAGGAGCGCTTGCCTGGCCAGTCCCCGGTCCCGAACTGGATGCCGATGTCCGCGTCAGCCACCTCGGCCACGCGGTCGTTCTCGGAGAGGTGAATATGGCATTCGATCGCCGGATGGTCCTCGCAGAAGGCCGGCAAATTCCGGGCGAGCCATTTGCTGGCGAACATCGGCGAGCAGGCGATCATCAGACGGCCGCCCTCAGCGTCGGCATCGACAAGACTGTGCGCGGTCCGGGCGATGTCCTGCAAAGCCGCTCCCACGGAGCGCGCAAAGATGCGGCCGGCGTCGGTGAGGGCGACACCGCGGCCGGATTTCTCGAAGAGATCGAAACCGAGCGCCTCTTCCAGCTTGCGCAGCTGGTGGCTGACCGCGCTATCCGTCAGGTTCAGCTCGGTGGCTGCCTTCGTCAGGCTCCCGTGGCGCGCCGCCACATCGAAGGTGCGCAGGGTGGCGAGCGGCAGGTTACGCGCGACCATGCAGCCCGCCCCGCCCTGAATGCCGCTGCCCATCGTCCGCCATCGGCCGCACCATCTCCCCGTTGCTCATCGTGTCTATCATAACCACACCCGGCAAGCGCCTTGCCGATCCTCGCATTCCGCTTAATCCCGAGGCTTCCGCATGACGACTATCCCCGCCCCCGCCAATCCCGCTCCGCCCGCCCCTGAATTTCCCTGGCCGCAGGGCAAGCGGTGCGCCTTGTTCCCAGCTTTCGACGTGGACGCGGAGTCGGTCTGGCTCGGCGGCGATCCCGCCAATGCCGACCGCCACGTCACCCTCTCCTACGGCGGTTACGAGGCCCGTGTCGGCATCCCGAAGATCCTCGAACTGCTGGCGCGTCACGAGATCCGCGCCACGTTCTTCGTGACCGGCTGGGCCGTCGAGGCCCATACAAGAAGCTGCGAGGCTATCCTCGCCGCCGGCCACGAGATTGCCCACCACGGCTATCTGCATCTGAAGCCGGACGCCGGGCGCTTCGATGTCATGATCGAGGAGATCGACCGGGGCCTCGACGCCATGCGGCGTGTGCTTGGCATCACGCCGGTCGGCTACAGGGCGCCGTGGGGCGAGAGCTTCCCCGCCCTTCTGCAATTGCTCGTGGATCGCGGCATCCGCTATTCCAGTTCCTGGCGGGATGACATCCGTCCCTATCGCCATGTCCTGCCCCAGGGCGCGGGGCCGGTCGAGATCCCCGTGAATTACAGCTTCGACGACTGGAGCTACGGCCTCACGCATCGCTCCAGCCCCAGGGCGCTGTTTGGCCGCGAAGCCGTACTGTCCATCTGGCGTGACGAATTCGACCAGACGCGGGAATGGGGCGGCGTCACGACCATGGTCATGCATCCGCAGGTGACCGGGCGGCCCATGCGCATCCGCATCCTCGACGATTTCCTGACCCACGTCCGCGCCTATGACGATGTCTGGATCGCGACGGGCCGCGAAATCATGGAGCACTACGAAGCCTGCGAGGCGGACGCCGGCGGGCCCCACCACCTCAGCCGCCCGCCCTCAGAATGATTTTCCCGACATGCCGCCCCTCCTCCATGTAGCGATGGGCGGCGGCGGCCTCGGCCAGGGGGAAGATCCGGTCGACCACCGGCTTGATGCGTCCGCTTTCGAGATGCGGCCAGAGATCGCGTCTTACACCGGCGATGATCCGATCCTTGGCGGCGGCGGGCCGGTCCCGCAATGATGTGGTGAACAGCGACGCCCGTTTTGCGAAGAGCGCGGCGAGCGAGAGCGACACCTCGCGACCGCCCTGCAGGCCAATGACCGCGATGCGCCCATCCTTGGCGAGAGCCTCGATGTTCTTCGGGAGATAGGAGGCTCCCATGTTGTCGAGAACGACATCGGCCCCGCGCCCGTCAGTGTGGGCGAGAACCTCGCGCGCGAAATCCTCTGTCCGATAGGAGATCGCGCGGCTTGCGCCGAGCTCCTCGCAACGCCGCAGCTTGTCCTCGCTTCCAGCTGTCGCCAGAACCTCCGCCCCCCAGGCCCGGCCGGCCTGCACGGCAAAGGAGCCGATGCCGCCCGTGCCGCCATGGACCAGGAGAACCTCTCCCGGCGCTAGCGCGCAAGTGTCGATGAGGTTGGACCATACCGTCGCGGCCGCCTCTGGAAGCGCCGCCGCCGTCAAAAGGTCGATCCCGCGCAGCAAGGGCAGGAGCTGACTCGCGGAAACAGCAACCCGCTCGGCATAGCCTCCGCCGGGGACGAGCGTGCAGACCCGGTCGCCTTTCTTCCACCCCGCGACACCCTCACCGACCTCGATGATCACACCGGAGCATTCGATGCCGAGAATTGTCGGGAGAGCGACGCCTTTGGTATAGGTACCATTGCGCTGCATGAGGTCGGCGAAGTTCAGCGCCGCCGCCTCCACCGCAATGACGACCTCGCCCGGCTTGGCCGCAGGGTCCTCGATTTCCGTGATATGCAGGACGTCCGGTCCGCCCGTCTCAGCCAGGATAACGGCGCGCATGTGCCATCCATGTAGGTTCAATGTATGAGGCGGTATAGGGCAGTGTGACTGAAAATGCCCGCTGTTTCAGCTGGTCGGACCGGGACTCCACCATCATAGGGCGAGTGATGCTTCTTCGGATGCGTGACGGGGCATACGGCCCGTGGCGCTCCTTGCCGCGCCCCGCGGCGCCAAATGGATCCCCGCCAGCATACAGCGCACGGAGCCGCCGGCCAGTTCGATAGTCGGCACATCGAGAGGCAGTAGTCCAACATGGCTTTCCAGCGCCGAGCGCTGGTCCGCCGTCAGGGCACGGAGCGCCCGGGTCGACAAGGCAAGCACCCTGCCGTCTCGCCCGTCGAGTTCGATGGCATTGCCGGCAAACTCATTGACCTGGCCGTGCGTCAGGTCGATCACCACGCGGCCCGTGTCCGCGAAGCGACCGGCAATCTCCGCTCGGCGTTCTGGATTGGAGATCGCGGAGAGGCCGATCATGCAGAAGTCCGTGCCAATGCACATCAGCACATTGGTGTGGTAGATCGGCCGGCCATCGCGATCGACCGCGTCGAACACCACCGGCTCGAAGTTGAAATGCGTGCAGAAGCGCTCGAGCGCCACTTCGTTGGTGCGGTTGGACCGCGCGGCATAGGCGACGCGCTCGATATGATCCAGTACCATCGCCCCGGTACCCTCGAGATAGACCGCATCCTGCTCCAGGCCGGAATAGTCGATGACGTCCTGCACCCGATAGCGATGCTTCAGCATCTCGATGACATCGCCGCGCCGCTCCCGCCTGCGGCTGGGCGAGAACATGGGATAGATGGCAACATGGCCGCCGGCGTGGGTCGAGAACCAGTTGTTGGGGAAGACCGAATCCGGAGTGTCACGGCTCTGGTCCTCGAAGAGGTGAACCGTTATCCCCGCACCGGCGAGCTGGTCCGCGGCGCGGCTCACCTCGTCATAGGCCGCTCCCGCGATCGCCTCGGCCGTCCGTTCACCGTCCTGCGCCTGGAAGGCGTTGTCGTGAGCCGTGGCGGGGTTCGGCGAAAAGTGATGCGGGCGGATCATGACGACGCTGCGCGGCGCCTGGACGGACAATTTATGGGCCATCATCGCGCCCCTCCGGTCGAAGTCATGGCAGCCGCGCCATGGTGCCTGGCGATCAGTCCGAAGAGATCGCGCGGATCCTCGGGCTCGGTCACGAGATCGATCTCGTCGAAGAAATCCGTGCCCGCCACGCGGTCCCGCAAATAGCGCAGCGCGGAAAAATCCTCTGTCGCAAAGCCGACCGAATCGAACAGCGTAATCTGCTCCGGCGCGCGTCGTCCGGGCGCTTCGCCGGCAATGACGCGCCAGAGCTCAGTCACCGGAAAGTCAGCCTCCATCTGCTGGATTTCACCCTCGATGCGTGTCTGTTCAGGGAATTCGACGAAGACATCGGCGCGCAGCAGGATGTCGCGATGAAGCTCTGTCTTTCCCGGGCAGTCTCCGCCAACCGCGTTGATATGCACGCCCGCCCCGACCATGTTGTCGCTGAGAATAGTGGCGTTGAGCTTGTCCGCGGTCACGGTCGTGATGATATCGGCGCCGAGCACTGCCTCTTCGGCACTGGCGGCGCTGGTGATCGAGAAGCCATAGCCTGAAAGGTTGCTGCGGAACTTGGCGGTCGCGGCGGGGTCGATGTCGAAGATCCGCAGGTTGCGAATGCCCAGCAAGGCCTTGAAGGCGAGTGCCTGGAACTCGGACTGCGCGCCAAGGCCGATGATCGCCATGCTGGATGCATCCGGGCGTGCGAGATAGCGGGCCGCGAGCGCCGACGTCGCTGCGGTCCGCAAGGCGGTCGTGATGGTCATTTCAGACAGAAGCTTGGGGTAGCCGGTCGCGACGTCGGACAGGACACCGAAGGCCGTGACGGTCTGCAGGCCGGACCGTGTGTTCTTCGGGTGACCGTTGACATATTTAAAGCCGTAGAGGGCGCCGTCACTGGCGGGCATGAGCTCGATGACGCCGTCCCGGGAGTGGCTGGCGACCCGTGGCGCCTTCTCGAACGCGGCCCAGCGACGAAAGTCTTCCTCGATATATCCCGCGAGCCCGACGAGAAAGGGCTCGACGCCGATCGTCTCGACCAGCCGGATCATATTGTCGACGCCGACATACTGGACCATAGCCGCCTCCACGCGCTGATATCATTCCGGAAATTGTATCCCGAGCGAATTGCAGCTAAAATTGATAAGCTGTACGAATCTCTCCGGTATTTTGAGCAAACTGCTCAATCAGATTGCGCATAGTGGACAGATGCATATCTTCGATGATCTCGATCGCCAGCTGATCGCCGCCTTGCGTGAGGACGGGCGGGCGCCGATATCGAAGCTCGCGACGATTCTCGGTATCTCGCGCGCCACCGTGCAAAGCCGCCTTGACCGGCTGCTCGAAAGCGGCGCGGTACTCGGGTTCACCATCCGCTCCCGTCAAGATTACGACGCCAACACCATCCGGGCGATCATGCTGATCGAGGTCACCGGCCGCTCGACCACAGCAGTCATCAAGCAGCTGCGGGGCTTGCCGGAGCTACACTCCCTCCACACGACCAACGGCGCCTGGGACCTTGTGGCGGAGATCCGCGCATCGAGCCTGAGCGATTTCGACCGCGTGCTCCGCGAGGTGCGTACGATCAACGGAATATTGAACAGCGAGACCAGCATCCTGCTCTCGTCGGTGGAATAGACGGACATCAGCCCGCCAATTTGCTGTGAGATCCTCATGTCTGGGCTGTGGCCGCGGTTGCGAATCGCCCGCCACCGAGCGCAGCATCCTGCCAACAGCCGGAGGATCGATGGCATCGGCACAGCAACCCAATTTCTTCGCGCTGCTCGACGGGGAACCAGACCCGCTGGAAGCGGAAGCGCGGGAGAAACCGCGCCGCAGGGCACGCACCAAAGCAGTTGCTGCCCCGCCGGCTGTCGGCCGTCTTCCGGTCGTCGCCTACGACGCGCAGCAGGAAGCCTGGGCTTGCGAACTGGAACGGTCCGGCCGCTATCGCATCCTGCGTCAGCTACAGTTCCGGCCAGTCGTCGCCCGCGCGCCCCTGCCGGATGAGAAGGTCGCGGTCATCGTCGATGTGGAGACGACAGGCCTCGATCACACCAGGGATGAGGTGATCGAACTCGGCATGGTCGCCGTCACCTACAAGGACGATGGCGGCTTCGGCGACGTGATCGCCACATTCAGCGAATTGCGCGAGCCGAGCATCCCCATCAGCGCCGAGAGCGTGCGCATTACCGGGATCACGCCGGAGATGGTCGCGGGCAAGGTTCTCGACCTTGATGCCATCACCCGGTTCATCGAGCCGGCATCTCTTGTCATCGCCCACAACGCCCGCTTCGACCGGCCGTTCTGCGAGAAGCTGACGCGCGGCTTCGACGTCAAGGCCTGGGCCTGCTCAGCCTCGGAAATCGACTGGGCTAGCCTTGGGTTCGAGGGCGTCAAGCTCGGTTATCTCGTCGGCCAGTCCGGCTGGTTCCACAATGGCCATCGCGCGGTGGACGACTGCCACGCCTTGCTCGAAGTGCTTGGAGCACCCCTTAAGGAGGGGAGCGGATCGGCCTTTCCACGACTTCTCGCCAGCGCCCGCCGCGCCCGCTACCGCATCTGGGCCGAACACAGCCCCTTCGACATGAAGGACGTGCTGAAGGGACGCGGCTATCGTTGGAACGACGGCTCCGATGGGCGTCCCAAATCCTGGTGGGTCGAGACAACCGAGGAGACCCTCGAGGCTGAACTGCAATTCCTGCGGACCGACATCTACCAGCGCGATGCCGAGCCGCGTGTTGACCGCATTACCGCCCTCGAGCGCTTCAAGTCCGCGCGATGATCTCGGCGGGTCAGGGGTTGTTCTTCAGGAATTGCTGATAGCGCTGCTTGGTCTCATCATTCATGGGATAGAGGCCGGGCAGCGCCAGGCCGCGATCCACCTCCTGCATGATCCAGGCTTCCATGCGCTCCTGATCGACCGCCTCGGCAGCAACCGCCTCCATGAGCGCGGCGGGAATGACGACGGCACCGTCATCGTCGACCACGATGACGTCATCGGGGAAGATGGCGACGCCACCGCAGGCCACGGGCTCCTGCCAGCCGACAAAAGTGAGCCCGGCCACGGACGGTGGCGCCGCGACGCCCTGGCACCAGACGGGAAGGCCCGAGGTCTCGACGCCGGCGATGTCGCGAACCACGCCATCGGTGATGAGGGCGGCCACGCCGCGCTTAGCCATGCGCGCGCAGAGAATGTCGCCGAAGATGCCGGCGTCTGTCACGCCCATCGCATCGACGACGGCAATGACGCCTTCTGGCATGGCTTCGATGGCAGCGCGCGTCGAGATCGGCGAGGCCCAGGACGCTGGGGTAGCCAGATCCTCGCGTGCCGGCACGAAGCGAAGGGTGAAGGCGGGGCCGACGAATTTGCCCTGGCCTGCCCGCAGCGGCTTGGCGCCGCGGATCCAGACGTTACGCAATCCCTTCTTCAGCAACACGGTCGTCAGCGTCGCGGTGGAGACGCCTTCGAGCGTCGCGCGCAGATCGGGGGAAAGCGCCATTGAACTTGTCCTCGCCAGAATTGGGTGACGTATGACTACGTCGCGCGGCGGCGTGGGACAAGGGCCGCGTGCTCAGAGCTTGGCGACCGTGTATTCCGTTTCAATGGACGAGGCGTGCATCTGATGATCGAAACCGTAGATGTGGATGGAAATCGCCTCGCTGTCACCGCAGTTCTCCATACGGTGGATATTCGGCCCTGACGGCAACATGCAGGCGACATAGCCGGGCGCGCGGTCATGCACCTCGGCCGGCACCGCCTGCGTCGCAGTGATGGCGCGGTACCAGGTCTCGCGTACAACGCCGCTCACAACCCCGAAGCAGCAGGAACAATGGTGATCATGGATGGATGTCGCGCAGCCGGGGCTCCAGACCATCGCCCAGATGCTGACCTGTGCATCGCCGGCCAGCAGGTTGCGGGCATAGCCGCCGGGCTTCCGCTGCAAGGACAACCCCGCGAATGGAGCGGGCTGCGCGACGAGATCCTCAAGAACCCGCCGCGCTGCCTTGAGATAATCCCGCGACAGCGTATCGGAGTCGGTGTGCAGACCACGCAGGAGCGCGCTGCCGCGCATCTCGTTGATCAACAGTCCCTGCATGACAGCTCCTCTCTCCGGCACCACGAGAGAATTCTACGTCCTAGCCCGGGAAATAGGTTTGCGAGTTTGGCCCGCGATCTCAGCGCCTGGAGAATTTTTTTCCATTCATGACGTGAATCGAGAATGATTTTGCGTGCTAACCAAGCGCATTGACACAGGGTTTCATCCAACCATACTGCCGCGCATGAAACTCGACGCCTTCGACCGGAAGATTCTGGCCTTGCTGCAGGACGATGCGAGCCTGCCCCTCGCGGAGATCGCCGCGCAGGTCGGGCTGTCGCAGACGCCATGCTGGCGACGTATCCAAAAGCTCGAGGCGAGCGGCATCATCCGCAAGCGTGTGGCGCTGCTGGACCGCAAGCAGCTTGGCGTCGGCGTCACGGTGTTCATCGCCGTCAAGACCAACGTCCATTCGCTCAAATGGCTTGAACAGTTTCACGATGCCGTCCGTGAACTGCCGGAGATCATCGATTTCTACCGTATGAGCGGTGATATCGACTATCTGCTCAAGGCCTATATTGCCGATATCAGTGCCTATGACGCGCTCTACAAGAAATTGATCTCGCGGATTGAGCTGAGTGACGTCACATCCATGTTCGCTATGGAAGAGCTGAAATCGACCACCGCCATATCCCTTGCCAGCGCCGGAACGTCCTAGGCCAACCGGACCTCAAGCGTCTTCACACAACACAGGCTAGTCGGCACGTGAGTGAAATCTTACCGTTTCCGGGCGATTGATAGCCTTTGAGATCAAACTTCGCGGCGCGATCAGCGCAGGAAGCGGCGAAAACGGCGCAGCGCGAGGAAAAAGAGAACCCCGCCAATCAGAGCCAGGGCCGCGAATTGTGGCCAGACCACCGACAAGCCCGCGCCCCTGAACAAGACGGCCTGCGCCAGCATCACGAAATGCGTGTTGGGCGCAGCCAGCATGATCGTCTGGATGACCTCCGGCATGCTTTCCCGCGGCGTCATCCCCCCCGACAGGACCTGCAGCGGCAGCAGAACGAGCATCAGCAGCAAGCCGAACTGCGGCATAGATCCAGCGACGGTCGCGAGAAAAATCCCCATCGATGTGGTGGCGAAGAGTTGCAGCGCCGTGCCCGCCAAAAAGAGCGCGACGGAGCCCTGGATCGGCACGGCGAGAATGCCCTGGACAATGAAGATGATGGACAGGCTGGATGCAAGCAGGACGACAAGCCCCATGGACCAGATCTTGCTCACCATGATCTCGGTGGCTGTGACCGGCATCACCAGAAGATGCTCGATCGTGCCGTGCTCACGCTCACGGATCAGCGCGGCTCCCGTCAGAACGATGGAGAGCATCGTGATCGATGAGATGATGTTATTGATGGCACCGAACCAGCCTCTATAGAGCTGGGGATTGAAGCGCGCGCGCAAGGCGAGCGCGACAGGTACGTCAACCTCGCCGCGATGACGGTTGAGAAACTCTGTAACCTCCCCAGATACGATCGTCTGGATATAGCCGCCGCCCGTGAAGGCCTGGGACATCCGCGTCGCATCGATATTGAGCTGTATGGTCGGGGAGCGACCGGCGAGGAGATCGCGCTGGAAATTGGGCGGAATATCGATGGCGAAGGTATCGAGCCCCGCGTCCATCCGCGCGTCCATCTCATGAGGGCTGATCACTCGAGGCACGACGAAATAGGGAGGATAGAACGCTGTCAGGATTCGGGATGAAACGGGTGACTGATCCTCGTCGACCACCGCGATCGCGGCGCGATTGAGCGTTTCCGGCATCGCCGTGGCGGCCGTATAGACGGCGAGCGTGAACGAATAGACGATCAGGATTAGGAGCATGGGGTCGCGGACCAGCCCCCGGAGCTCCTTTATACCGAGATTGAATACATTCGCGAGCCGCATGGTCAACTCGCCTGTTTCTTGAGAAGCAGCGTCCCGAGGCCGAACATGACAGGCACGGCGATCATAAGTGGCACGAAGGAACTCGCGAGATCGCTGAAATCGAGCCCCTTTGAGAAGGTGCCGCGCGAAATCGTCATGAAATAGGTCGTCGGATAAATCCGTCCGATGAAGGCCCCCGCCCCCTCAAGCGACGACACCGGATCGATCATGCCTGAATACTGGACGGCCGGGATGAGCGTGATGATAGCCGTGCCGAAGATCGCGGCGATCTGGCTGCTCATGAATGTCGACATCACGAGGCCCATGCCGGTCGTGAAGATGACATACAGGAGAGCCGCCATAGTATAGGTGAGGAAGCTGCCAGTGAACGGCACCCGGAACACAAAGACCGCGAAAGCTGTCAGCATCAGGAAGTTCAGCATCGCCAGCCCGATATAAGGAAGCTGCTTGCCAAGCAGGAACTCCATTTTTGTAACCGGCGTCACGTAGAAGTTGATGATGGAACCGAGTTCCTTCTCCCGCACGACGCTAAGGACGGCGAGCATCGCGGGGATCATCAGAAGAAGGAGCGGGATGACCGCGGGCACCATCGCGACCAGGCTCTGGACGTCCGGATTGTATCGGTAGCGTATTTCAAGCTGGAAATTGCCGATCGTGGCGGCATTGCCATAAAGCTCCCGTGCCTTCTGGGTCAGCCAGGTCTGATGCATGCCCTGCACATAGCCACGCACGGTCTCGGCGCGCTGCGGCATGGCGCCATCGATCCAGGCGCCCACCTCGACGGCGCGGCCGCGTGCGACATCACGACCGAAGCCGGGGGGAATCTCGATGGCCAGGCTGATTTCGCCGCTCGCCATGCGCCGGTCGAGATCCTCGTAATTCGTGATCGGCGGCTGTTCGATAAAGTAGCGCGAGCCTGCGATCTGCTGGACGTAGTCGCGGCTGACCGTCGTGTCGTCACGGTCGAGGACCGCGAAGGTCAGGTCCTCGACATCCATGTTGATGCCATAGCCGATCACGAACATCAGCAGGACGGAGCCCAGGATGGCCAGCGTCGCGCGGATCGGATCGCGCCGCAGTTCCAGCGTCTCGCGCTCGCTGTAGGCGAACATACGGCGAATGTCGAAGAAGCGACGTCTGGCTTCCCCGGCGGGCTTCCCCTCCCGCGGCTCGACGGGCGCGGCTTCCACCGCGGTCGCGGATGCCGTATCCGGCCGCGTTCCTGTGGCAGGCGTGGGCACTGCGTGTTTGGGCGATGCAACCTGGGGCGACGCATCCTGGGCCGATGCGTCTTTGATGGCATCTTCGAGATAGCCGACGAAAGCCTCCTCGAGCGTCGCTGCGGAACGCTTCTCCACGATGGCCTTTGGCGTGTCGCTGATCAGCACCTTGCCGGCATGCATCAGCGAGATGCGGTCGCACAGCTCGGCCTCGTTCATAAAGTGGGTCGACACGAAGATCGTGACGTTATCCCTGCGCGAGAGGTCGGACAGGATCTGCCAGAAGCCGTCGCGCGCCACCGGATCAACGCCGGAGGTCGGCTCGTCGAGGATAAGGATGTCCGGCGAATGAATGAGCGCCACCGCCAGCGACAACCGCTGGCGTATGCCAAGCGGCAGGGCATCCGGCAAGCTCTCGAGCACATCCTCGAGATCGAAACGTCGCGTCATGTCCGCGATGCGGCCGGGAATGTCGGCCTCGGGCAGGTTGAACAGGCGGGCATGGAGCTCGAGGTTCTGCCGGACCGTCAATTCCGTGTAGAGCGAGAAGGCCTGCGACATGTAACCGACACGCCGGCGCACCTCGATATCCCGGGGATCGACCTCCCGACCAAACAACCGCGCCGTGCCATCGCTCGCGGGCAGTAGTCCCGTGAGGACTTTCATGGTCGTGGTCTTGCCGCAACCATTCGAGCCGAGGAAGCCGAAGATCTCACCGCGCGGAATACGGAAGCTCACGTTGTTGACGGCCGTGAAGTCACCGAAGCGGACGGTGACATGCTCGGCCTCGATGGCGACCTCTGCTTCCGCGCCGTCGGCGCGCGGCGGGATCACCACCGCCTTGTGATCGCGCCGCTCATCCTCCGGCAAAAGTGCGATAAAGGCCGCGTCGAGATTGGCCGTTCCCGTCTGTTCCAGGAGTTTCGCGGGGGAGCCGGTGGCCAGCACCTCTCCCGCGTTCATCGCGACGAGCCAGTCGAAGCGCGCGGCCTCCTCCATATAGGCGGTGGCGACGATGACGCTCATGCCGGGCCTGTCACGTCTGATATCGTCGATCAGTTCCCAGAACTGCCGCCGCGACAACGGATCCACACCCGTTGTCGGCTCATCGAGGATCAGAAGATCAGGATCATGGATGAGCGAGCAGCACAGGCTTGTCTTCTGCTTCATGCCGCCGGACAATTTGCCGGCGGGCCGGTGGGCGAATTTCTCCATGCCCGTGCGCTGAAGAAGCTCGCCAATGCGCCGTTCGCGTTCCTGCCGCCCATGGCCGAAGAGGCGACCGAAGAAATCGATATTCTCGAAGACAGAGAGGGTTGGATAAAGGTTCTTGCCGAGCCCTTGCGGCATATAGGCAATGCGCGGGCAGGTAGCCAGCCGGTGCGCGGCGTCGGCGATATCACCGCCGAGCACATGCACGGAGCCTTGCTGCACGGCACGCGCGCCGGCAACGAGAGACAGCAGGCTCGACTTGCCCACGCCGTCCGGCCCGATCAAACCGATCATGCGGCCGGCGGGCACGTCCAACGTCACATTCTTCAACGCGAGCACCTTGCCATAGGCGAGACTGACGGCGTTCAGGCGGACGACAGGATTCGAGGTGGGCAACGGCTGGTCTGCCGACGGTGTTGTCATTGAACGAGCGTTCCCGACAGTCGCGCGGGCCATTCGGCGCTCGGATCAAGCCGGATATAGGCCATGCCGGGCAAGCCTGTTTTCACGTACTGGATGTATTTCTTGAGGAGTTCCTTGGGAATGCGGGCCTTGACCCGGAACATGAGCTTCTGCCGCTCTTCCTCGGTCTCGACACTCCTGGGCGTGAACTGCGCGACGTCGGACACGAAGGTTGCCGTCGCAGGGATCACATATTGCGGGGCCGCGTCGAGAACGAGGCGCACATCCGTGCCAATTGCCACGCGCCCAGCCTGCGCCGTCGGCAGGAAGAAGGTCATGTAGACCTCACTGAGATCGACGAGATTAAGCACCCGGCCACCGGCTGAAAGAACTTCGCCCGGCTGGGCCACGCGATATTGGACACGGCCATCACGCGGGGACCTCAGCACCGCGTCGTTGATATCAGTCGTGATGCTTTCAATCTGTGCCTTGGCCGCATCGACGGCCGCCTCCGCATCAATGACCTGGGCCTTCGCGGCACCGATCGCGGCCTCGGAAGCGGCAAGCTGGGCCTTGGCTGCGCTGATCGCTGCCCGCGCACCCTGGGCGGCGGCCCTGTCATCGTCCAGCGTCTGCTGCGATGTGGCGTTCGTCTTGATCAGTTGTTCCGAGCGCGCCAGCTTGCGATCCGCCGAATCGAGTTCCGCCTCGCGTTGGGCGACCACCGCCTCAGCGGCCGTCCGCTCAGCCTCCCTCTGCGTGACGAGGCTGCGCGCGGTATCGATGCTGATCTCGGCGCGACGCAACTGAGCCTCCGCCTGCCGACGCTGGGCTTCCAACTGGTCAGTGTCCATGCGCGCCAACACCTGACCGGCGGTAACGAGATCTCCCTCGTCAACCAGGATTTCGCGGATGCGTCCCGGTGTTTTCGTCGAAATATCGATCTCGACGGCTTCGATGCGGCCGTTGCCGGAAGCGATGCCAACGGGCAGATCGCTTCCTGTCAGCTTCTGCCAACCATAGTAAGCCGCCCCGATCACGATCACCGCGAGAACAGCGAACAGCCAGGGTCTTTTACTCCAGGTCATGACATCAGCTCCGTATAACTCATCAGCTCAAGGGTACGGGGTAAGACGAGCAAGTGTCACCCACTTCAACGATCGACACAGAATTTCCTATCCCGTCTTGTGCTGAGGAGCGGCCAAGCGCTCACGCGAGGGACCACTGCTTGCGATGGCCGCGAACAAGGGATGCGGAGCAGGCTATGACGTTCTTCGCATGAGAAATCAGCCTTCCGGCTGATGCCGTGTGGCAGTCACGGCATTCCGGCCTGCTTCCAGGCAGGCCTCCAGCATATGGCATGCATAAACGTTGCTGCATGTCAGAATATCAGCCGGATTCTCGCAAGCCGCGAGGTCCTTCACGTAATCGGCCTGGGCTTGCAGCCCGCGAGCGGTGGCTTCCAGAGCCTGCCGTGCAAAGCCTGCATAGAAACGGAGGGACGTGTCAAAAGGATAGGCCAGTTGGATCCCGTCTGCCCCCATGAAGGGCGCATTTGCGGCGGTTTTTGAGTAAACCATGATCAACTCCCTGAAACACCCGCCCAGAACCAATCCGGGTAGCCTAGCGGAAGAGCGGAAAACCACTTTGACGCATGTCAACCGCCTGTCAACATCCGTTGACTAGGCAGCTGTGCAAGACTAGCCTCCGTTGTGGGGACTGTTCCAAGACGTCAACCCACGGGTTGAAGCGCCTGACGTTAAAAAGCTCCGGATCAGCCACTTGCAGCGCGACCTGAACATGATGAGTATATTCTGCCGAGAGGCAAAAATCGCCAGCCGGTTCGACTTGGATGAAAACTTTCTCGCAACAGGCTGCAAAGCCTGAAAAAATTGGAACTCTCATGGGAACCGCAGCCGTCTGCTTATCACCGCCCTCTTCAACGCGTTCCCGTATCCTCAACGCGGCCATCAAACGTTTCGCCCGCTTCTCCTACGAGGAAACGGGACTGCGCGACATCGCCGACGACGTCGGTGTCGACGTCGCCTATGTCCATCGCAGTTTTGGTTCCAAGGAACGGCTGTTCGCCGAAGCGGTACGAGCCACCGCCCAGGCGGACCGCATTACCGCTCTGGACGAAGCGAATTTTCCTGGCGAGCTCGCGCGGGAATTCCTCGCCGAGGATCCCGAAACCGAGCACGGCGTCCGGCCGTTCGATATCTCCGTTCGCTCGCTCTCGAGTGCCTCGGCCGCACCGGTACTGCGCGAATTCATCCTCAACGACGTAATCGTTCCGCTGAATGACAAAATTCAATCCACCGATCTGAAGCGAGCTGCCATGGTCGCGGCGCTGCTTTCGGGTCTTGGAATCCTGAGGGATGTGCTCAAGATTGATCCTCTCGTCAGCGATGACGATGGTGAACTGGAGCTCCTCATCCGTGACACCGTCGCCGCCATCATCGAGCACCCGGGCCGGAGATAGAATCCGCGCGCATATGCAGATAATGCGAGGCAGATGGAAATATTTTTCCCATTCACCTCAATAACCCGGCAATAATCCTCTCCTATAGTACCAGATTGATCCCATCGCTTCGAGTCTGCATGATGATAAGTCCGGCCACAGGGCGGTGTGATCTGGCGCGCGCGGGGGATGTCCGAGGCGACCCTGTCGGCCGTATCGCCGCACAAGCGGTTTGCGCCCTATGTAGCTTCGTACGCTGCGGCCTGCTCGGTACCCTGCTCATTCTGCTAGCCGCCTGCGCCACAAGGCCCGGGCCCGATGCCCTCAATATAGTCAGTGCCCCGCCGCGAGGGGCCAAACTGATCAAGGTCTATGTCGCAACGACCCGCGAGCGAATGAGCAGCAACAGCAACGCCTTCTCCGCCGGCCGCGCGCCGGGACTGAACTACGCGGAATTCACCATCGCAATTCCGCCAGGGCACAAGCCTGGAGAAATCGAATGGTCGGCGGGAGCAAGCGATCCAGCGCGCAATTTTGTTGTCGTTGCCCAGGAGATTCTTGACGCGCAGCAATTCTACAGACAGGTCGCGCGCCAACGTGGAGGCAAGGGGCCGGAGCGGATCGGCGTATTCGTGCATGGCTTCAACACCAACTTCCAGGAAGCGCTGTTTCGCCTCGCGCAAATGACCGCCGATGCAGACATCGACGGAGTTCCGATCCTCTTTGCATGGCCCTCGGAGGCCACCGTAACCGGCTACATCGCCGACAAGGACGCCGCTACCTATTCGCGCGACGGGCTCGTGCAGCTGCTGACCACGCTCGCGCGTGCGTACCCCAACGACAAGATCACACTCGTAGGCCACAGCATGGGCGGGTGGCTCACGGTGGAAGCTCTGCGCCAACTCAAGCTGACGGGGCGTTTCGGAGTGCTCGACCGCCTCGATGTCGTCCTCGCGGCCCCTGATATCGACGTCGATGTGTTCCGCAGCCAGATGATGGTCATTGGTCCCCTGCGCGAACCTATCACGGTGCTCGTGGCCTCCGATGATCGCGCGCTCTCGGTGTCCGGGAGGCTCGCGGGCGACCGTCCCCGGCTTGGCGCGCTCGATATCAACGACGCACGCATTCAGGAAGCGGCCCTGAAAGCCAATCTGCAGATTGTCGACATATCCAAGCTGACGGCCTCCGACAGCTTCAACCACGACCGCTACGTCAATCTCGCCCAGCTCTATCCGAGCCTCGCCGCGACAGCGGGCAGCGGCGCGGGGAATGGGTTGAGACGCGCCGGCGCATTCATCTTCAACGCGGTTGGAACCACACTCTCCAGTCCCTTCGACCTCGCGGGCCGGGCCCTGGCGCCGGATTGAGGCCCTCAAGGCAAGCCCCTGGCCGGGGTACACCGAACCTCAGGCAACGATCAGCGGCTCCAGTTCCTCGTCCAGCCTGATCGTGCGGATGAGCCCGTCCTGGCTGTCATGGCGCAACACGACGAGGGCCCTGAGGCCGCGGCTGATCTTGCCGACATAGCCGAGATCGTTGAGCAGCGAACTCAATTGCAGGCCATCGATCTCATTCGCGCGCAGGGCCGCAAATGCGTTCTCGCGGAAATGAACCTCGAATGTCCGGATATTCTGATCCAGCTGGTTGGTCAGCGCCTCCCAATCCGCCTCGTCCGCATTGGCGGTGCCACGGATTTCCTGCATGACGGTGATGAGCTGGCGCCGCAATTCGACATACGCGCGTCGGACGGGAGAATCCGGCTGCCGCAGATAATAGCCCAGGTTTTTCTGGAGATGTTTGGCATCCTTGACCGTCTCAACCAGTTGCAGCGCGGCGAGTTGGCAAACTGTCCAGAAATTCTGCTTTTCCGGGCTCTCCTTGCTCGTATCGATGCGCCCCATGAAGCTGAGGAGATCGCCGTACACGCCCTTGATGTGGCGCTGATACAGCGTCTCGGCGTCCGCGTAGGTGTCGGCGGGGCGCGATGCGAGCAAAGCCTCGTCATGCTGCGCGCGGTCCAGCTCGCTCACCGGCAGATAGAGCGCATGGCAGATGACCTCGGCGCCGAGACGTCCGAGATGCTGGAGCTCCATCACCACGGCTGAAGCGGCCGTGTCGGGCGAGCTCAGCGCCTGCTTCGTCAGGTATCGGGCGCGGGTGCGCTCGAGAGGCGCGGCGGCCCCAGGCCCACTGGGCAGGAGGACGTGCGGCTCCTCTTCCTCCGGCAATACTCTGCGCAAAAAGCCGGCGAATACGTCAAGCAGGGGCCAGAACAGCGCGACGCCAAGCCCGTTGAACAGCGAATGGAAGATCGCTAGCATGATGAGATCATTGCCGGCGAAGCCGATCAGACCGGCGATCTCCTTGGTCAGCCAGAGGAAGCCGGGCAGCAGCACGAAGGCAACGACCGCCGTGACCACATTGAACAGGACATGCGCCAACGCCAGTTGCTGGCCGCTGCGATTGCCACCGAGCGCGCCCGCGAGCCCGGTTGTCACACTGCTCCCGACATTCGCGCCGATCGCGATCGCGGCTCCCTGCGTCACGTCGATCTGACCGAGCGAGAGCGCTGTCAGTGTCAGCATCAGCGTGGCATGCGTCGACTGCAGGACAAGCGTCAGCACCAGCCCAGCGCCGAGGAAGACCAGGCTGCCGAGCCATCCCGTGAGCTGAACCGACGCGAGATCGAGCGTCTCAGTGACGCTCGAGAAGCCCGCCCTGATCTGGTCTATGCCAAGCAGGATGAAAGCGATGCCGAGCAGGATGCGCCCGGCGGCTTTCGCCTTAGGCCCCATGAAGCTGGCCAGGACGCCAAAGATCATCAGCGGCATGGCCAATGGCGCCAGCCCGAAATTCTGGCCCGCCAGTGCCAGCAGCCATATGCCAGTCGTCGCGCCGAGATTGGCGCCGAAGATGATGGCGATGCCAGCGACCAGGCCGATCAGGCCCGTCGTGATGAAGGCGATCGTCATCAGCGAGACAAGCGTGCTCGACTGCAGCACCGTCGTGCCGATGAGGCCGATTATCAGGCTCTTGAAGCGTGTCGAGGTGCCGCGCGCCAGCATGCTCTCCAGCTTCTCGCCGGCCAGATTGCGTAGCCCCTCCTCCAGGCATTGCATGCCGAAAAGAAACAGCGCCAGCCCCGCGCAGAGCGTGGTCCAGTTCCGGCTGTGCCAGAAACTCGCGGCGAGAGCGCCCACCAGGAGAATGACGAGGCTATTCGTGGCGAAGCGGCGCCACGTCCCCCCCGTCCCATCCAGCGCGTTCATGGTCGCGGACTCCGTTGACGGAAGCCTCCGCGCGCTCCCAGCGCGCTTTCCGCCGGGGCTGCTCCTGCCATTGACGCTTCTCCCCATACCGAGGGCTTCGTGCCCATACTATACCAGCCGCCAAGAACGATTGCCGGCTTAGCACAATACGAGGCGAGGGAAAGCGTCTTCCCAGGTGGAAATCACAGGCTCAGGCTTGGGACGTCGGCGTCCTGAGATAAGCGCCATGCGAACGCAGGTCATCCTGGAGTGCCGCGACATTGATGTTGCGCGGCGACACGTCCCCCCTGATCGCGAGCTTCGCGGCCCGGCCCGCCGCCTCTCCCATGGCCATGCAGGTGGCCATAACACGGATCGCACCCATGGCCTCGTGCGTGGTGGAAATGGCGCGGCCAGCGACGATCAGCTGTTCCACCTTTTTGGGAAGCAGTGACCGGTATGGAATGTCATAGCAGTCACCACACCAGATCAACGTACATCCGTCGTCACCGGGCCGGTGGATGTCGATGGGGTAGCTCGCGACGGCGATCGCCTCGTTGAAGTAACGGCAGGAGAGCACATCATCCTGATTCATTATATAGTCACCGACGATCCGCCGCGTTTCCCGGATGCCGAGAAATGGCGCGGTCTTGGTGAAGTAGGCGCCCTCGAAGCCGGGAACGTAGTTTTTCAAATAGGTGAAGATGTCGTCGATCTGGTGTCGCGCTTCGATCTCGCCCATGCTGAGACTGCGTGAATCCGTGCCGTCGACACCCTTCACGCGGGTCATGTTGATCCATACCTCGCCGGAGCGCAGCCCCGTGATGATGATCGTTCGCTCGTTCGGGATCTCGAGCCCACGTTCCTCGCGCGCCTTGGCTATCAACTCGCGTAGGCCGACGACGATGAACTGGTGGTTCTGCCCGAAATATTCGGCCGGTATGAAGTCGGTCAGATAGGTCCGCGGCTGGACCGCAATGCTGTTGCGCAACTTGTCCGTGTCCACACCGGCAATACAGAACATCAAGGTCGGCGGCTGCATGCCGCCGTGCTCGTCCCCCTTTTCACATGGCACCCCGGCCCGGTAAGCCACATCCGCGTCACCGGTACAGTCGATGACGACCTTGGCCAGAATGGCCGAGCGACCGTCCTTCCCCTCAGTGATGATGCCGCGTATCGTATCGCCAGCCTCGTTCATGACGACCCCAACGCAGGCTGTGTAAAACACCACATCGACACCCGCCTCCAGCAGCATGTCGAGGGCAACCGTCTTCACCGCCTCCGGCTCGACCAGCGTGATGCCCATATGCAACGGGCATGGGCGGTGCTCACTAGCACCCCCGCGTGCTTTCAGGCGATCAATGAACTTCTGGGGCAATCCCTCGATGACCTGATTGCCCTTTTGACCAAGGAAGCCGAGCACCGGCAGGCCGATCGTCATATTGCCGCCGACGAAGCTCCTGTTCTCGACGAGGCCGACGCTCAGCCCGTCCTCAGCGGCCGCCAGCGCCGAGGTCAGGCCTGCCGGACCACCGCCGACGACCAGCACATCATATTCAGCGCGCACCGGCGTCGAGCGGGCAGGTTCATGGATCGCGAGTTGTTCCGTCATCATCAGACCTTCATCTTGTCCAGCCACGCACGTCGGGCCTCAGGCCACACCGGTAATTCGCAGTCGTGACGGCGCCCCACGCGCGAAGACATGGGCGCGGGGCGGCCGTGAATTCATGCGGGCAACAGCGGCCTCACACGGGAGGCGATGTCGGCGACAGCCGCCTTCACGGGCTTGCGGCCGAGAACAGCCAACTGCACCTCCTCAAGAAAAATGGTCTGGGCACGAGCGGCCTCCGGGAAGGGTGGAAAGGCACCACGCGCGTTCTTGAGCACCGCCGCCTCTACCGCCGCAACCGGATTAGCTGCCGCGAAATCCTTCTCCGCGTAAGTCGAAACGCGCACAGGCCCATTGCCGTTGATTGCCATGCCCAGGGTCACACGCTTGCTCGCCACCTCGCGCAGGAAGCTCCAGGCGAGATCCTTGTCGCTGGCGTTCGCGGGAATGACCATGCCCCAGGATTCGACGACCGAGGCCATCGGCGTCTTGCCCTTCAGGCTTTCGGCGATCGGGAATTCCACCGCCTTGATCTTGCCGGGGAAGCTCGACTGGTCCTTGTTGTTGAGCTGGGCATTCCGGGCGAATGGCAGCACGGTGTAGGCGGCGCGTCCCTGCTGCAACCAAGTGACCTGGTCGTCGTTGCGTGTCGTCGCGTAGCTCCGGGGCAACGCCCCCGCGTCGAAAAGCTCCTTGAGCACGGAGAGCCCTTTCTCCATGGCCTCGGGATTGGGGAGCAGCTTGAAGTCACGGGTGATGAAGTCCCCGCCATAGGCGCGGGCAAACATGACGGGAAACACCGCGAGATCGCTCGCCAAGACAAGACCGACAACCGGAGTGCCTGACTTGGTGGTGAAGGTCAGTTGCTTGGCTTGCTCGACCAGTTCCTCCAGCGACGCCGCTGGTGCCTTGATGCCTTTTTCTTCAAGCAAGTCCTGATTATAGAACAGGCCTTGCGTTGCGTGCCGAACCGGGATGCCGATCATCTTGCCGCCCACGGTCATCGCCTGTACGAGACCGGGAGCGATGTCGGAGAAATCCTCGATGGGCGCCTTCGACTGATAGTCGTCCAGCGGCGTGAACAACTTGGCGATTTCGGCGGTCGGCCGATTGTCGATAATGTAGCCCACACCAAAGTCGCTCTTCGGCAGGCTGGCCTCGCGGAAAAGACGATCCTGCAGCGGGTTGGAATCGAACGTCACCCAAGAAAGTTCGGCGTCGTTCGCCTTGCGCCAGGCTTCCGTGAGATCACCGGTCGCCGGGCCGTTGAGAACGGTTTGGTGCACCTTGTGGCTCAGAATATTCAATGTCTTCGCCGCCGCGAACGCAGAGCGCCCGGCTAAAAGGCCGGCCCCCGCCAATGTCGTGCCGAGCATCCGTCGGCGTGTCATCGTGAGTCTATTTTTCTTTGTCATGATCTCCTCCCTCCACATCCCCAGTATTCGCGCCCATTCCAAGCGCTTTTCTCCGATGGATCACCCCTTGGTAGCACCAGCCGTCAGACCTGCGACGAGATAGCGGTGCATGAAGGCGACGAACAACAACACGGGCACGAGCTGCACGGTCGCAGCCGCGAACAGGATCCCCCAGTCCACACCGTCGATGGAGCCAATCATCTCCGAGATGACGAGCGGCGCCGTCTTCGCGCGCGTCGCTGTGAAGACAAAGGCGAACAGGAACTCGTTCCAGGCGAAGACGACGACGAACACCGACACCGCGAGGATGCCTGGCGCGACGATAGGAAGGATGATGCTGCGCATGATGGTAACCCGCGAGGCTCCGTCGATGAGTGCCGCCTCATCGAGTTCGCGCGGGACCTGATCGATGAACGTACGCATCAACAGAGTGCCAAGCGACACGAAGAAGGTCGCGTAGAGCAGGATGAGGACGAGATGCGTATCGTTCAGTCGCAACCAGTTCACGACGGGAAACAGAGGCAGCGTAATCGCTATCGGCGGAATAAGGCGCACGACGATGAGAAAGACCGCACTTGCCGTAAGAAACCGCCCGCTATGGCGCGAATAGATGTAACCCGCTGCAACACTCGTGACGACCGCCAGCAAAGTGGCACCGACGGTAACGATGAAGCTGTTCAACAGCCCGTCAAAGAAGCCGCCCCATTTGGCGACAAGCTCCATATAGTGCCGCACTGTTGGCTCGAAGACGAATTTGGGAGGCGCCGCGAAGATATCCTTCGCGGGCTTCAACGACGACATCAGCACGAATGCGATCGGGAAGAGCGACCAGATCAGGATCAGAGCCACCGCGACCAACCGTCCGCCCATGGCGAGGAGGCGTTCAATGCGCATGGGCGCCTCCCTGACGACGCAGGATGAGCACATAGCCAGCCGCAAGGAGGAGCGATATCAGCACCATGATCCAGGCCGTCGCTGCCGCCGTACCGAAGGCATTGAAGCGGAAGGCTTCCTGATAGAGATAGACCGCGACCACCTCGGTGGAACGGGCGGGACCGCCCTGCGTCATCAGCCACACTTCCGAAAACAGCCGGAAAGCGAAGATGTAACGAAACAGCAAGGCAATCAGCATGGCCGGCCCGAGCAAAGGCAAGGTCACGCGGCGGAAACTCTGCAAGGTCGTCGCGCCGTCGACCTTCGCCGCCTCATAAAGCTCACCGGGAATGGCAAGGCGGGCCGCGTAGAGGATGACGAAGGTGAAAGGCAGGTGCAGCCAGATCGTCAACAACGCGATGATCAGAAGCCCATGAGACGGCACATAGGACCATTCGAGGATAGGCAGATGAAGCGCCTTCAGCGCCATCGTGACCGGCCCGATGTCCGGATCGAAGAGAAAGCGCCACATGGCGACCGCCGTCACCTCGCTGATCGCATAGGGCGCCAGCACCGCGACGAGAAGGAAGCGCCGGCCGGGCAGCCCGCCCGCGAACAGAAGCGCCATCCCGAGCGCGAGCACCAATTCCAGATGCACCGCGACGACGACGATGATGCCCGTATTGATGAGGGCTTCGCGGAATGCGGGGTCGGCCAAAACCTTCATGTAGTTCGCCAAGCCGACATAGACAGGCGCCTGGCCAAAGCTCGATGTATTGAGACTGAGCCAACCCACATAGAATGACGGTATAACAATAATGCTCAGCAGAAGCACATGTACAGGAGCAAGAAATGGGAAAAAGCCCAGTGCATTTCTCACACGTTCCGGGATGCGGATGATCCGCGCTGGCGTCCGGCCCGGCTGGGGCGATGACCTGCGGGCCGCCCGTTCCCTCTCCGGCACGGCATTGGCATGAATTGCGCTCACGGATTGGGAACCTCCGTCATGGCGCGCAGCCGATGCATTCCGTCCTTGAGGGCGGGATACAGCGACCGGTAGACTTCGAAACAGGCGTCATAGATGCGCTGCTCCCGTTCGCGTGGTTCAGCACTGGCGGCAAGCCGCACCCATCCATCGGCAGCCTGCCGCGCGCTGACGAGGCCGGCCCCGAGTGCAGCCAGAAGTGCCGCCCCCATGGCCGCCTCCACGTTCTCGGCAATGGTCAGGACACGTCGTCCTGTCACATTGGCGATGATCTGGAGCCACAGACTGGATTGCGCCGCACCTCCAACCACGATGAGATCCTCGTCGAGAAGCGTCGTGTCGCTTGCCTCGATATTGTGGCGGAGTGCAAAGGCAACGCCCTCGAGCACGGCGCGATAGGCGTGGGCGCGCGTATGGTACAGGCTAAGGCCGACAAAGGCCCCGCTCGCCCGGCCATCCCAGATGGGGCTACGCTCTCCCATGAGATAGGGCAGAAAGATCAAGCCGTCCGCTCCGGCCGGCAACGGGGCAGCCGCCTCGTTCAGCAGGTCATGCACGTCGCATGCGCGATGCAGTGCAGCGTCCGAATCGGCCTTGCAGAACTGCTCGCGAAACCATGTGACGGACGCCCCCGCCGCGATCGCGCCGCCGAAGACATAGGCGTCGCACTCGCCATTGAAGACATGCGGCATGCTCACAAGCTTGCTCGCGGGGTCGACCTCCGGCGTGATGTGTCCCCAGCACATGCTGGTGCCGATCATCGCCACGTGCTGCCCCTGGCGCGTCGCGCCCGCGGCGAAGGTCGCGACAGCCGCATCCACGCCGCCAGCGACCACCGGCGTACCCGCGGCAAGGCCGAGCCGTGACGCGACATCAGCCTTGAGCCCCCCGACGATTTCATGGGAATGGACCAGCCGTTCCGGCATCATCGCCAATGGAATACCAAGCCGCGAAAGCATCTCCTCTGACCAGCAGCGCCGACCGAGATCATAGACACCGCCGATGTTGCCGGCAGAGGAATGATCAACAGCGAGCTCACCTGTCAGCGCATGGATGACGAAAGCATTTGGCGGCAGCCAATATTTCGTTCTCGCCCAGATCTCCGGCCTATTCGCCTTCAGCCACAGGATCTTCGTATAGCCATAGTAGCTGTCGACGTGGTTACCCGTGATTTCCGCGAGCCTCTCCAGGTCGATGGTGCGCCGGACCCACGCCACCTCGGCTTCGGCGCGTCGGTCCATCCAGATCAGGCAAGGATGAAGAGGATTGAGATCTTCATCGACCGGTATGCCGGAACCGCCGTAGAGGCTTGATATGCAGATCGACTTGATCTGCGCGGCTTCGAAGCCGGGAACGATTGCGCGGGCGCGCTCGACACCGCCCGCGATACTGGCGAGCGTTGCCTCAAGCCAGACCGAAGCATGCTGCTCGGCCCAGAGCGGGCGGGGCGTATCGGGATGGTACCCCCTGCTCATCTGCGCCACGATATGTCCACTCGTGTCGCAGAGGAGAGCCTTGGTGCTTTGGGTGCCGATATCGACGCCAATCACATAGTTCATGGCAGGGACCGTCCGCTCTCCGGTTGCATCAGCACCTTGATGGATTCGAGCGAACTCGCGACCTTTATGGCCTCATCCCACGCCTCGAGCCCATATCGATGGGTGACGATGCCTTCCGAGGTGACGAGGCCCCGCGCGAGAAGATCGATTGCAATGGGATAGCAGTAAGGCCCGAGATGCGCGCCGCGCACGTCGAGCTCCTTCCGGTCTCCGATGATGGACCAGTCGACCGTGGCTGGCGCGCCGAAGACAGAGAACTCCACGAAACGTCCGAGCTTGCGGACAAGCGTGAGCCCTTGTTCGACACCGCTCGGCGAGCCGGTTGCCTCGATATAGGCGTCGCAGCCATAGCCGTCGGTCAGTCCGCTGACGATCGACCAAGCATCATCCTCACACGGGTTGATGGCCACATCAGCTCCGAACCGCCGGGCGAGCTCCAGCCGCGCCGGCACCAGGTCGATGACGACCAGTTTCCGCGGTGTCTTCAGGCGCGCCACCTGCACCATCATCAGGCCGATCGGCCCCGCACCCGCGATGACGAGCACATCGTCGAGCTGCACCTCGGCGCGATTGACGGTATGGATGGCACAGGCCAGAGGCTCGATGATGGCTGCGTCGTCCAACGAAATGCCATCGGGTATTTTGTGGACGCGCGCGGTCGCGGGAATGCGCATGAATTCGGCCATGCCGCCCTCTGCCACTTCGCGCTGAAAGCCGAAAATATTGTGTACCTCGCACATCCAGTATTGCCCCGAGCGGCAATAGCGGCAGCGGTCGCATGGAACGATCTGTTCAGCGATCACCCGATCCCCGATGGCAACGCCGAAGTGTTCGGCGGCACCCACGCCGAGCTCTTCAACATATCCGAAGAACTCGTGGCCCGGGACGACTGGCGCCTTCACCCACGGGCTCTCCCCACCCCAGAACATTTTCGCGCCAGACCAGCATTTGCAATCGCTGGCGCAAACGCCGCAAGCACCGATACGGATGACCATCTCGCGATCACCGGGCCGTGGCCGGCCGACGTCTTCGACGCGATAATCTTCCGGACCGTGACAAACGATGGCTCTCATCGTCGTCGATCGACGGGAATTCTCAACGCGCGCATGCGTATCCGTGAAAGCCATCTGTCGATGCCTCTGCCTGTTTCTGTCTACGGGTCGCGCCCTCGCCGACTGCGCCTTGCAGCCCGTTCAGCGCCGTGGTGCGATCGTCTGTCCGCTACGAACCCCGTCCGGAGCCATTGTTGCGCCGGAGCGGATGGTCATCCGGTGAGGCGATGGATCAATGAACTGTGTCGCGTTCTGCCGATGCAAGCGCCGGAACACGGAGGGCGGCATGCCACGCAACGCGATGAAATGACGATTGAAATTCGAAAGATTATTGAAGCCGACCTCGAAGCAGATGTCAGCCACGCCCTGCTCGCTGTTACGAAGCAATTCACAGCCGCGATCGATGCGCAGGCGATTGACGTAGCGGACGAAAGTCAAACCCGTGTGTTGTTTGAAGGCCCGCGAGAAAGCCGACGGCGTAAAGCCGCTGAGCTCCGCAAGTTCCGCCTGCCGCAGATCACTGCAGAGATTGCGCGCGATATGGTCCAGCACATGGTTGAGCGGTTCGGCGACGTAATTCTCAGGCCGCGACCGGTAGCTCGCGCTTGCAAGCTGGTGGAACTCCGAGCCGCGCAAGACGCTGAGCAGATGGAAAAACAGGCTGATGCGCTCCGGACCGCTTGCCGCCAGCAGTTGTTCGATGACCGGTCGGACCGACGCGCCAACCCCGTCCGCGAATTCCACCCCTGAGCCGGAGGCCGCGAGCACAGGCTCCAGCGACCGCAATTCCGGCATGGTTGCGATGCAGGCCTGGATGAATTCGTGAGTGAATTGTACCACAAGCCCGCGTTGAGCGACGACCTGTCCCTTTTCGATGTCACTGATCCAGTTATGCGGAAGATTCGGACCGGTCATCACGAGATTTCCCGGTTCGAAGGTGCCGATGTAATCACCGATGAAGGATCGCCCGCATGTCTCCGTTACCAGATGGATCTCGTACTCCGGGTGGAAATGCCAGCGCACTGTGCGAAAGGGGTAGCCATGCGCCCAAGCCTTGAAGGAACTTTCCCGCGGCACATCGACGACTTCGAGATCCGGTGAGGTATCAAGCCGCCCATCCACCTCACACCCGGACTGGCCGCAGGCCTCGCAGATCCGCACGTCATCATCCGAAAGAGTATTCCCAGCGGATTGCGACAACCTGCCTGACCGCAATACCTTTCTTTTCTGCGAAGACTTGCCCTGGGCCGTCGCAATGCGTGCGTCGCCTAACGGTTGCGACGCGTATACGCTTTCGGTCAACGCGGGATGCCATGCGTATTTTTTTGCGGACCCTATGTTGCCGCATAATTCGCATGAAGATGCAGCGCCGTAGCGGTCGTGTGGATGCACGTGAAATCCTCCCACGCCGTGCATTCTCTTCTTATGGCGAGATTCATCGCATGGGCGGTCATGGGCCTGCAACCACGTTTCGGCGCGAGAACCGATACTTTTTTGCGGGAGGCGGCACCTGGAGAACCCTCCGATCGCCACGCGGTCGGAAGGGCAATTCCGGTTTGGTTTAACCTGGATGTCCAGAGCATAGTACGACCGGCGTGGAACGAAGATCGAGAAGATTATGCTTTCAACAAAAAAAGGTTAGGGCGCCGATCTGACTGAATCAGATCGGCGCCCTAACCGTGCAGCGTCGCCGGCGCGCGGGCTCCTGACAGGGAGGCAAAGCGGTCAATGCCGAAAGGCGCTATCGGCAGATGTGTCACCTTGTCCACCACAAGGTCCCTCACGATACGTCCGGTGATGGGCCCGAGACAGAAGCCGTGCCCGGAAAAACCCATGGCCACGACCAGCCCCTCGGCACCCTCGGGTACGTCGATCACCGGCAGCGCATCCGGCGTCAGATCGATCAGGCCGGACCAGATGTCCTCGATCTCGGCGCCTTGAAAGGCTGGGATGACCTCACCGATCAGACGAACGACTTCCCCAATGCTCTCAGCCGTCGGCAGCACGCGTGGCCTGATGCCCTCCGGCCCCGCCACGTCCAGCATCCCGCCCGGCCAGCTCTTCAAGCCGCTCGTGACACGAAAGCGGCCGTTGTGTTCCTGGCGGCCGGCACAGTCCGCATTGGCGACGCCGATCACCTGTTCGAGCATGGCCCTCATGGGAGCCGAGCGCAGCACGGTGACCATGGGGACCTCAAGGGGCACGTGAAGGCCGAAGGGGGCGATCAGTTCATTGCCGAAGATGCCCGCGGCCACCACGACATGGCGGGCGGGAATGCTGCCCTTGTCCGTCTCGACGCCCGCGATCCGTCCCCGCTCGGTCTGGAGCCTGATAACCCGTTCGCCGAAACGCAGCGTCGCGCCAAGGCGCTCGGCGGCCCTGACGAAGGCCGCGACGCTGGCGGCCGCATCGGCGCTGCCGTCGCTCGGGCACAGCGAAGCGCAGACGACCCGCTCCGAGAGCGCTGGCGCGACGGCGCGTACGTCGGCGGAAGTCGTAAGAAGCGTAATCTCCAGCCCGGCGGCGGATTGCTCATCGACCAACTGGCGGATGACCGTCGCTTCCGCCTCGGTCCGCGCAAGACGCAGATTGCCGCCACGGCGATAGTGGGTTTCGCCGTCGAGTTCACTCGCCAGCGTCGGCCAAAGCGCGACGGCCGCCCGTGCCAGCGGTAATTCAGCCGGATGGCGGCCGGACTGGCGCACTCCGGCGAGCGTCCAGCCCGATGCCATCGCGGCGGGACCGAAGCGATCGACAAGGACGACATCAAGCCCGGCCTTCGCCAGCTCATAGGCGCTCGCGGCGCCGCTGATGCCAGCCCCGATGACGACCACGTCGCTCATAGTTATAATCCTCTTTGGATGGAATCGAGGAGATCAGCGAGGCCCTCGGTCCACATCAGGGCTGACTGGCGACGCGCGGTGCGCGGCCGAAGAACGCAACCTTGAGAAACGCCGCGCGCGCGGGGGAGCGCCCGCGTGGATCGAGGACATCCCGCAGGCCGTCGCAGAGCGCGTTCAGCAGCAGCACGGTCAGGCTCAGCGCGAGACAGGGCCAGATCAGCAGGAGCGGCGACTGCGCCATCGTGGCGCGCGCCGCGCCGATCATCAGTCCCCATGATGGCGTCGGCGGTACCACGCCGAGCCCGAGGAAGGACAATCCCGACTCCAGCATGATCGCCGCGGCGGTCGCGAGGCTGACCTGCACGATTACCGGCCCCATGATGTTGGGAAGTATGGTGCGCAGCATGATGTGCGTGCGCCCCGCGCCGATGACCTGCATGGCGTCGACATAGTCCTGGTTGCGCACCTGCAGCACGCCCGCATAGGTCACGCGCACGAAGCCCGGCAGATAGACGATCGCGAGCGTGGGGATGAGCGTGCCCGCGCCCGGCCCCGCCAACGTGACGACGAGGAGGGCGAGCAGGAGCGGCGGGAAGCACTGCACAACGTCCATGCTGCGGATACAGAACAACTCCGCCCAGCCCCTGAGATAGCCGCCGAGAAGGCCCAGCGTGACACCGATGACGCAGGCGATGAGCGACGCCGAGAGGGCCACGAACAGGGAGATGCGCGCGCCCCAGAGCAGGCGCGAGAAGACGTCGCGGCCATACTCATCCTGTCCCAGCCAATGGGCGGCGGACGGGCCGGCGAAGCGGCCCGCGACATCCATGGCGGTCGGATCCTGAAGGCCGAGCACGGGCACAAGCAGCACGACGACCACAAATGCGATGGCGATGAAAAGGGGAACGCGTAGCCTGTTCATGAGCGTCGCACCCGCGGATCGAGGACGCCATAGATGAGGTCGACGCCAAGGTTGATGAGAACGAACAGGATGGCGATGACCAGAACGACCCCTTCCACGAAGGGGTAATCGCGCGCGTTGACGGCATCGACCATCAGTCCCGACAGCCCAGGGAAATTGAAGACGTATTCGACCAGCACCGTGCCGCCCAGAAGCGTGCCGAGCTGCAGGCCGAGCACGGTGACGACTGGCATGAGGGCGTTGCGCAACACATGCCGGGACATGATCGCGCCATGCGACAGACCCTTCGCCGTCGCGGTGCGGACGAAATCACGCTGCAGAACCTCCAGCACGGACGCCCGCGTCATCCGGAAAATGATCGGAAAGAGGCCGAGCGCGATCGTGAGGGCCGGCATGGCCAGCAGCATGAAATGACGGGCGGGATCGGGCCAGAGCGGTACATAGCCGCCGGCCGGGACGAGCCCCAGCGTTTGCGAGAACACGAGGACGAGCAGCGTCCCCACGACGAAGATGGGCACGGACAAGCCAAGCGCCGACATCCAGCCCGACAGCCTATCGAGCCAGCCGCCGGGATGGTTGGCGGCGATGAGCCCGGCGGGAATGCCGAAGATGAGCGCCAGAAGCGCCGATACCGCAATGAGTTCCAGCGTGCGTGGCAGACGCCGCATGATCTCGGAGGCCACCGGCGTGCCATCCGTGAGGCTTTCACCCAAGTCGCCGCGGAAGAGGCCGACGAAGCGATCGGCGTATTGGACCGGCAAAGGCTTGTCGAGCCCGAGCTGGGAATGGATCTCGGCGACGAGCGAAGGATCCGGCGCGATACCGCCCTGCGACAGCAGAATCTCGGCCGGATCGCCCGGCACCATGCGAATCGCCAGGAAAACGATGCTGGCGACGATCCAGATCAGGATGACTGATACGCCGATCCGGCGCAGAAACCATGTCATGGCGGCTCACTCCTATCGCGAGACGGCGGGGGAGTTGGCGGTTCCTATGATGCCGGCGGAGGCCCCCTTGCTGGACGCCTCCGGGGCAGACTTCGCCGCTCAGGCGATGGCGGTCGTTTCCAGCGTCATGCCCGAGAAGAACGTGAGCTGGCTCGGCAGGTTCACGAAACCATCGACGGCGGTCTTCATCGCATAACCCTGTTCGCGCCAGGCAAGCGGCGCCAGCGGCACCTGGTCGAGGAAGGCCGTCTCGAGCTTCTTGTACACGGCCTTGCGTGCCTCCGGCTCGAAGGTGCGCCGCCCTTCGGCGAGAAGCGCGTGGATCTCCGGCACATCGAGCTTGAAGCTTCGCACGAAGGACACCGGCAGCGTGCCGTCGATCAGCGAGGCCAGTCCGTCGGGGTCGTTATAGTCGGCCGTGTTGCCCACTACGGCCATATCGTACTGGCCACGATTGCCGAGTGTCGTATAGGTCGCATAGTCGGGCAGGTTCAGCTCGGCCTGGATGCCGATCGCCGCGAGACTTTGCTGGACGACCTCGGCGGTCGAGCGGTGCATGCCATATTGCGCGTTGGACAACAGTTTGCAGGCGAAACCGTTGGGATGGCCGGCCTCCGCAAGCAAAGCCTTGGCCTTCGCGGGATCGAACGCGAAGTGGTTCGCGGTCGCCGGGTCATAGAACGGGCTCTCCTTCGCCAGCGGCATCCCTTCCAGCAGCCCACCACGACCGAAGAACGCACTCTTGACGATATCGTCACGCTTCACGCCATAGGCGACAGCCTGGCGGACGCGCTTATCGGCGAAGGGCCCGGACTGACCGTTGAAGGTCAGGTACATGAACGGGCCGAGGGTTGTTTCCAGCTTGAACTTCTTGTCCGCCTCGATTTCCGCCATCGCCTGCCAGGGCACGTATTCGATCAGGTCGACATCCCCGGATTTCAGGGCGGAGACCCGCAAGGTCTCGTCCGCGTAGGCCACCATGCGCAGCTTCGCCATCTTCGGCAGGCCCGGCTTGTAGAACTTGTCGAAGCGCTCGAAATCCAACGCGACACCGCGCTCCTGGCGGACGAGCTTGTAGGGGCCGGCGCCCATCGGCAGGGTGCTGCGCTCGAAGACCGTGTTCTTCGGCACAATCATCATATGCGGCATGGCGAGGATGAGCGGCAGCGTCGACAATGGCTCCTTCATGACGATGGTCACCGTTCGCGCATCCGGCGTCTCGATGGCCTGAACGCCTTGCATCACGGCGCGGTAGTAAGCGGTGGAATTGTCCTGACCGATCTGCTCGAAGCTCCATTTCACATCGGCCGAGGTCACCGGGCGCCCGTCGTGGAAGACGGCGTCGCGCAGCTTGAAGGTCCAGCCGGCGTCACCCGCCCGCGCGAAGCTTTCGGCGATCTCGGGCTGGATCTCTCCCTTGTGGTCGAAGGACAAGAGACCGCGATGCGTCATCAGCTTAACGGTGGTGGCGGCGGTGCCCACCTGTCCCCACACGGAGAAGGCGCCGGGATAGGCGGAGAGGCCGAAGGTCAAGGTTTCCTTGCCGGCCGCGAAGCCGCGCGTCGTTCCCAGGCAGGGGAGCGCGATGCCGGCGGCGATGAGACTACGGCGAGTAAGCTGCATGGTGTCTCTCCTCATTGTCACTGAACCGCCGCGGCGGTGTCGGCAAAACGATCGATACGGAACGCTTCCAGGGGAATTTCGGTCTGGCCGTCGAGGACGAGCTCGGCGAGGATCGATCCGATGGCGGGACCGAGCTGGAACCCATGTCCCGAAAAACCGAAGGCATGGAACAGGTTGGGGATCGTCCGGCTCGGCCCTATGACGGGGATATGGTCGGGCATCTCGCCGTCGATGCCCGTCCACGAGCGGATGACCGTCGCTGAGACGAGTGCCGGCACGAGCTGGATAGCCAGTCCCATGATCTCGCGGCTGACCTCCGGCAGGGGGCGCGACCATGGCACGGACGGGTCGCTGATGCCGTAGCCGCCGCCGAAGACGATGTTGCCGCGTCGTGTCTGTCGGAGGTAGACGTTGCCGCCGACCACACCGAGATTGGGCACGATGAAATAAGGCATTGGCTCCGAGACCATCATGTTCGGATTGAAGGGCGCAACCGGCACGGGCTCGCCGAAGCGCTCCGCGATCGCCCCGCCCCAAAAACCTGCCGTATTGATCATCACGGGCGCGCGGAAGGTTTCGCCGCCGGCCTCGGCCATGAAGCCCGCACCGTCATGCTGGATACGGTCGACGTTCATGAACTCGCGAATGATGGCCCCGGCGGCACGCGCCGCATGAGCGATACCCGGCGCGAGCAGACGCGGATTGGCCACGCCATCCTCGGGCGCGAAGGAGCCCGCGACGATCGTCGGCCCAAGAAACGGGTAGGCCTCATGGACCTCGTTGTTGCCCATGAAATGCAGCGGCAGCCCGTAGTCCCGCGCCACATCGAGATATGCGACGAGGTCCGCCTCCTCATCGGCGTTCCGGGCGAGCTTGAGGTGGCCCGTGTTCTCGAATTCCGCATCACTGCCGATGAGCTCGGGCAGTCGCCCCCATATCTCCCGTGAACGCCGGGCTATCGGCAGTTCCGCCGGATGCCGTCCTTGCTGGCGCACGCCACCATAGTTCACGCCCGAGGCCTGGCCGCCGATCTGGCCGCGCTCGAGCAGGACAACCTTGGTCCCGCGCAGCGCGAGATGCAGCGCCGCCGAAGTGCCGGCGCCACCACCGCCGACGATCAGCACGTCGGCATCATGGAGGGAGGACAGGGCGCTCATGATGCTTTCGCCTTGAGCACCACATCTGCATCAGCGCGGATAGGGATTGGTTTGACGGGTGACTGACCGCGCAGACGGCCCACCTCCGGCAAGGCGCAGCCGAGCGCCGCCGCCAGAACCTCCGCGCCCGCGGGACCGCAGACTCGCCCCTGGCAGCGGCCCATGCCGACACGCGTGAAGGCCTTGGCGCGGTTGACCTCGGGCGCGGCCAGCCGGACTTCCTCGCGGGCGGTCGCGCGCAGCTCTCCAGCGGTAATTCTCTCACAGCGACACAGCACGGTCTCATCGGCGACGCCGGCCGCGAGATCCACCGGGAACGGACCCGCCTTCTCCACCGCCCGGCGGAAACGGTCCTCGCGCGCGAGGGCGCGGTCTATCCTTGCGATCGCCGTTCTGTTCACGGCGACGCCAATGTCCTCCAGCAGGGACCAGCCGGCTCGCGCGCCGGCCAACTCCGCCACATCGGCGCCGCCGATGCGGACGCCGTCGCCGGCCATATAGACCCCCTCGAGCGGTGTGCGCCCCGTCGCATCCACCTGGGGTAGCCAGCCGCGCTGGCGTTCGCTGTAGGCGAAGGGCACACCGGCGAGATCCGCGAGCTGGGTCTCCGGCTTGAGACCCCAGCCGACGGCTACAGCGTCGCACGCGGTTTCCTGCTCCACACCCTTGGCATCGCGCCAAGCGAGAGCGGTGACCCCGCGTTCTCCGCTGATGGCACATGGAGCGGCGCCCTCGACGACGCGGACGCTGTGGCTCCTCAGCCAGCCGTAATAGTAGACACCCTTGGCGAAGGTTTTCGGCGCATTCAGGAGGCCGGGCGTCGCCGAGGCCTTGTCCCCGAAGGTCGCCGTATCGAGCACAAGAGCGACGTTGGCGCCAGCCTTGGCGTATTGATAGGCGACGAGGAAAAGCAGCGGCCCGGTGCCGACGAAGGCGACCCGCCGCCCGATGCCGACGCCCTGCGCCTTAAGGGCGACCTGCGCGCCGCCGAGCGTCGTGACACCCGGCAGCGTCCAGCCGGGCAGCGGGATGACCCGGTCCATCGCGCCTGTCGCGAGGATCAACCGGTCATAAGCCAGCCGATCGTAGTCGCCATCACGCATGAGGTCGAGCTGCCCCTGCCCGATATTCCAGACAAGCGTGCCCGGCCTGTAGTCGATGCGCCCGGAAAGCGCGTCGAACGCGCCGTGCACCGCCCGTGCCTTCTTCGCCTCGAAGCCGTATAGCGTCTCCGGCGTGCGGGAAAAGCCCGCCGGCTGGCGTTGGTAGACACGCCCGCCGTTGGCGGCGGCCTCGTCGATCACGACGGGATGCAATCCGGCAGCGACAAGGACCTCCGCCGCCCGGGTGCCGGCTGGCCCCGCGCCGACGATGGCGACGCGCGGCTTGTCGCTGTCCCTCATCATGTGCGTATCACCTTCATGCCGTCCTCAACGGGGGTGGAGCAGGCGCGCAAGCGCCCCCTGCCCTGCACGGTGACCCAGCAGTCCTGGCATGCGCCCATCCAGCAGAAGCCGGCACGTGGACCATCGCCAAACTCACTCGCGCGGACACGGCCATCGGCAGCGAGGATCGCGACGAGCAGCGTGTCGCCGACGAGCGCTTCCGTCTTCAAACCGTCCAACGTGAAGGTGATCGCAGGGCGGGCGGTCTCGGCCAGGCGGACGATCCGCATGGCCTCACCGCCCGCCCCGTCGCGGGGTGCCCTCAGCGCCGCGCGCTCAGCCATAGATGGCCTCCGCCGCTTCGGCCGTGATCGTGCCGTCAGCCACATCGCGGGCGATCGCCTCGCGCGAGCGCTCCGCCGCAGGACCATAACCGCCCCCGCCGGGCGTCTGGATGGTGACGATCTGCCCGCGATCGAGCTCGCCCTGGCCGAACAGAAGCGGCTTCGCGCCCTCGCCGAGATCGAGATGCGAGCCGGAGGCCTTGGCGCCGCCGAAGAGGCCCCAGGGCTGCGAGCGGATGCGCGAGGTGTCGAACTCGATCCGGCAATCGGCTTCGGCGCGGTAGACGCGGCGCAGCCCGAGGCCGCCGCGATGGCGGCCGGCGCCGCCCGAGCCTTCCGCGAGCTCATAGCGCAGCACGGTCAGCGGATATTCCACCTCCAGCGCCTCGACCGGCAGGTTCGACGTATTCGTCATGTGGACGTGGACCCCATCGAGACCGTCCTTGTGAGGCCGGGCGCCGAAACCGCCACCGATGGTCTCGATGTAGATCCACGGATCGCCGTTCGTGGGATGCACGCCGCTGAAACAGGCCATCATCACCGTGCCGCAGCAGGCAGCCGTCACCCGTTCGGGCACCGCCTTTGCGAGCGCGCCATGCACGAGATCGACGACACGCTGGCTTGGCCCGATGCGGTTGAACACCGCGGCCGGCGCCTTGGCATTGACGACGGTTCCGACCGGCGCCGTCACCGTCAGAGCGCGCGAAAGGCCCGCGTTCGGCAGGATGGTCGGATCCACCACGGTCTTCACGGCGTAATAGACCGTGGAGAGAAGCGCGGTATAGGTCATGTTGAAGCCGGCGCGCATCTGCGGCGGCGCGTCGAAATGCAGACGCATCGCGTCGCCCTCGACAGTAATCGCGATCGACAGCGGCACCTCGCCATCGAATTCGGGATTGTCGTAGACATCCGCGAAGGTATATGTGCCGTCCGGAATGGTCGCGATACCCGCGCGCATCTTGCGCTCGGCATAATCCATCAGCGCACCGCCGGCGGACAATACGATATCCCTGCCGTATTTCTCACAGAGCACCTGCATGCGCTGCACGCCGAGGCGGTTGGCCGCCATCTGGGCGCGCAGGTCCGACAGACGCTCGCGCGGCACCTGGCAATTGAGCAGGATGAGATCCTGCACGTCCTTCTGCAACGTGCCGGCGCTGTAAAGCCGGATCGGCGGGATGCGGATGCCCTCCTGGTAGATATGGGCGTGGCCGCGATCAGCAAAATCGGAATGGTGGGCGGTATTGATGGCCCACGCCACGATCTCCCTCTCGAAGAAGATGGGCTCCGCGAGCACGATATCCGGCAGATGGGTGCCGCCGCCCTCGTAGGCGTCATTGCCGATGAAGACATCGCCCGGCTGCATCTCCGCCACGGGAAACCGCTTGGTGATCAGGGGGATCATGGCGAGGAAGGAGCCGAGATGCATCGGGATGTGCTCGGCCTGGCAGAGCGTCTCGCCGTTGATGGTGAACAGAGCCGTCGAGCAGTCGCGACGCTCCTTGATATTGGTGGAATAGCTGGCGCGGACGAGAGCCTCGCCCATCTCTTCCACGATGGAGGAGAGCGCGCTGCCGATGACCTCGACGGTGATCGGATCGACCGCCACGCGCTGGCGGGGAGCGAGGAGCTTGTTCATGCGTCTTCCAGGATCAGGTTGAGATAAGGATCGACGTGGGCCGACATGCCGGGGAGCACGACGGTGGTGGTGTCCATCTGCTCGACGATGGCCGGCCCCTCGATGCGGTTGCCTGTGGCGAGGGCTTCGCGGGAGTAGACGGGGCATGTCACGAAGCCGCCCGCTTCGGGCATCCACACCTCACGAGATCCAACCCGCGCCGAGGACGCATCCGCGCCCTGGTCGCTCATCGGCTCGAAGCGGGCCTTACGGACGACGCCCGCGGCCTCGACGCGGAAGGTCACGAGCTGGATGGTTTCACCCTCGGCGATGAAGCCATACATGCGCTTATGGGCAGCCTCGAAGCCGGCGGCCAGCGCATCGAGCGTCGCCTTGGTGACCGGTCCGTCCGGCAGCGGGATCGAGAGTTCGTAATTCTGACCCTGGTAGCGCATGTCGACGGTGCGCGTCAGACGACGGGAGGCGGGCAGGATGCCCTCGTTTTCGAGCCAGCCGTCGGCATCCTTGATGAGGCCGGCGAAGGCTTCCTCGATTGTGGGCAGGATATCGGTCTTCAACACCATCAGCCGCGTCGTCGCGAAATCCGCGCGCAGATCGGTGAGCAGGAGCCCCATGGCACAGAGGATGCCGGGGTAGCGCGGCACCAGGATACGCTTCATATCGAGCTCGCGCGCCAGCCGCGCGGCATGCAGCGGCCCTGCACCGCCGAAGGCGGCGAGCGCATAGTCACGCGGGTCATGGCCGCGCTGCACGGAGATGACGCGGATGGCGCGCGCCATATTCGCCGTCACCACCGCAATGATACCCTGCGCCGTCGCCATGACATCCATGCCGAGCTTGTCGGCCAGGCGTCCGATCGCGGCCTTGGAGAGGTCCTGGCGGATGGCCATGCGGCCGGCGAGCAGATGCGTCGGGTTCAGGGTCTGCAGGACGACATTGGCGTCCGTCACCGCCGGCTCCGCCTGGCCCTTGTCGTAGCAGACCGGGCCGGGGAAAGCGCCGCAGCTCTGCGGGCCGACCTTCAGGAGCCCGCCCGTGTCGATATGGGCGATCGAACCGCCGCCTGCGCCGACCGTATGGATGTCGAGCATGGGTGCCTTGATCGGGTAACCATGGACGATCGCCTCGCTGGTGAGGCGGCACTGGCCGTCATGCAGAAGGGCGACGTCCGTCGAGGTGCCACCCATGTCGAAGGTGATGAGGCGGTCCATGCCTGTCATCTGACCGATGGCCTGGGCGGCAACGACACCCGTGGAAGGCCCCGAGAGCACCGTGCGCACGGGCAAGCGCGCCGCCTGCTCGAAACCGATGACCCCGCCGTTCGATTGCGTGAGGTGCGGCGCGACCTTCAATCCGAGTTCCTTGAGCCGGTTCGCCAGTCGATGGATGTATTTCTCCATGACCGGACCTAGATAGGCGTTCACGACGGCAGTCGACATACGCTCATATTCGCGAAATTCCGGCGCGACTTCATGGCCGGCAGAGAGAAATACGTCTGGTAATTCTTCCTTGAGGATTTCGAGAACCCGCGCCTCATGCTCGGCACGCACGAAACCATAGAGAAACGAGATGGCGACGGCGGCGACCCCCGCCTCCTTCAGGGTACTGGCGGCCTCGCGCACGGCGGTCTCGTCGAGCGCCGTTTCAATGCGGCCATCGTGGCGGACGCGTTCGGGCACCTCCAAACGCAGAGACCGCGCGACCAGCACCTCCGGCTTGTCCGCATTGAGATCATAGAGGTCCGGCCGCTTCTGGCGACCGATTTCGAGGAGATCGCGAAATCCTTCCGTAGTCACAAGGCCCGTCTTGACACCCTTGTGCTGGATAAGCGCGTTGGTTCCAACAGTCGTCCCATGACCGAGATAGGCGATATCGCTCGCCGCGATACCGATATTATCTATGCCTTGCTGAACACCCTCGGAAATACCACGCGAGGGATCATCCGGCGTCGACGACACCTTCCAGACCACAACCTCCCCGCTGTTGTCCTCGAACATACAAACGTCGGTGAAGGTGCCGCCTGAATCGACGCCAATTCTCCAGACCATGGCCTTGTCTCTCCTCGGATAGAACCCACACCGGATGCGAACGCCCATGCGGCCGCACCCCGGCAAAGACATCGCGTCCGCCACACGGACCGACGCGACTATCGCTGATATGACGCAGGCATCGGGCCTTAATCGCGCAGCGGATGCCGGCTCAACACGTCAAAGCGCGTGTTCGTAGCGGCAGTTGACCAATAACTCGGCGACCGCCGCAGTATTCGGAAGCGTTACGATAGTACCCACTAACCGCGCCAGATCCTCAGCCTGGATCATCTCATCCGGGGCCACGGAGGAAACATCAGACGTCATCTCGGTGCTGACGTAGCCGGGGCAGAGCGCGACGGCACGAATACCGTGCTCCCAGCCAGCGCGGCGAATAGCGTGGTTCAACGCCATCACGGCGTGTTTGGACATCTGGTAGCCGACATTGAGGCCCATCACACGTTTGCCCGACAACGACGCGACCGTGACGACGCGTCCACGACCACTTTGTTTGAGAATCGGAAATGCCGCCCGAGCAAGACGGAAGGGAGCCTTCACATTGATATCAAGGAGGGCGTCGAGCATCGCATTCTCCGCTGCCTCATCCTCAGCCTCGAGGCCCACATGGCCAAGGATACCCGCGTTGAGCACAAGCGCATCCAGACCGCCGAAACGCGCGACGACGGCATCAACAAGGGCTTTTTCCCCGCCCTTCTCGGCATCATAGACGAAGACGGCGGTGTTCTCGCCGACAAGTTCGTCGGGGATACGGGAGGGGTCGCGGACAGCGAGGGCGATGGAGAAGCCGTGCCGGCGCAATTCGAGCGCGATAGCGCGGCCAATCCCACGGGAGGCCCCCGTGATCAAGGCGATGCTCAATTCATCTTTCCTCTCTGGAATTTCCCAAAGGAGACCAGAGAGGGCCGGATGCGTCAAGACGATTTCATATGTCAGAACTTGACAGCAATAAGTATTCCGATTATCGGAAAATATGGCAGACAAGACGATTTCCGAAACAGTCGAAAAAGCGCTCATACTGCTGTCCCATCTCGCCGAGGGTGGCCACGATGGCCTGAGCCTCGGTGACGCGGCGGAGCGCGCGGGCATCAGCAAGCCGACGGCTCACCGCCTGCTCAATACGCTGGTACAGCAGGCCTTCGCCGAGCGCCCACCCTATTCCCGCAACTACCGGCTCGGGCCCGCCATCAGCGCTCTGGCGCGCGTGGACATCGCCGCTGACCTTCATGGGGAGCGCTGGCGCACCTGCCTGTCCGAGATATCGGCGGAAACGGGGGCGGCAGCATTTCTATTCGTGCGGGCGGGCGATGAGGCGCTGTGCGTGGAGGCGAATTTCGGCGCTTTTCTCCTGCCGACGCTTTCGTCTGGCATCGGCGGCCGCGTTCCACTGGGCTTGGGGCCCGGAAGCATAGCCATCCTGGCCGGCCTCGGCGAGAGCGAGGCCGAGGCCATCCTCGCGCGCAACGCGCCGCGGTTGCGCCTCAGTGCAACCCGCACCCTCGAAACCTTATATGCGCAGGTCAAATCCGCCCGTTGCAATGGCTATGCCTTCGACCCCGGAGAAATATTGGCCGAGGTGCGGGGCGTGGCCATCGGGGTTGTCCACCACGGCAACGCGTTGCCGATGGCCGTCACCACGGCCAGCCTCGCCTCACGTCTTCCGGAGGATCGCATTTCCGAGACCTGCGGGCTGATGCGCAAGGCGGTGGCACAGGCATTGGGCGCGCGGTCGTAAGATGAAGATTTACGCCCGTCCGTAGGCACTTTCCGTCAACGATAGCGGTCGCGCGACCTCGCCAGCAACGCAAAAATCCGAAAGGAATGAGCACCTTGGATGTGCTCACAAAAAGCCGGATATCCGCCCTGCCGCGTGAAAGAGCAGGGCGGACGATATTTTAAGCTCAAAAAGAATGAAATTTCATGCATAATCCCGATCGTCGGATTTGCGCCCATAGGCAAGCCGGCGGAAAGAGGCGATGATCGCCCGCCAGAGGGGATAGAAGGGAGCGTGGATCGATATGACCAGGTTTCGGCAGAAACAGCGCCGGTCGGCGCTTGAGCGTAGCTTTAAGCTTGAGCATGGCCTGGTGTTGGCTTGCGCCATCGCGGCGTCGGCGGCGGGGCTCGCGACGGCCAGCGCACAAACCATTCCGACGATTCGCGTGGGCTGGACCGTTCCGGCGGAGGACGCGAAATACTGGATGATGAAGCGCCCCCAGGAATTTCCCAATCTCGGCAAGAAGTATAACGTCGAATGGGTGCAGTTTCAGGGCACCGCGCAGATGGTGCAGGCGATGGCGGCCGGCGCGCTCGACTGCTCGACCCAGGGCGTCCTGTCGCTCGCGCAGGGAGCCGCTTCCGCTGGCCTGCAAACCTACATCGTCGCCCAGCATGTCGGCGAGAAGGCTCCGGAGAGCTTTTCCGTGTATTGGGCCGTGAAGGACGACAGCCCGATCAAATCCGTGAAGGACTTCAAGGGTAAGACCATCGGCCTCAATGTGCTCGGCACCGGCATCTGGGGGCCGCTTGCCATCGCCCTGAAGAAGAACGGCATCGATCCGGACAAGGATGTCAAGCTCGTGGAAGCGGCCTTCCCCACCCAGGAAGACGCCATCAGGACCGGCCGTCTTGATATCGGCGTGCTTAACCAGCCGTTCGCCGCGCGTGCGGAGGCGAAGGGCGGGCTGCGCAAGGTCTTCTCGATTTCCGAGGAAATTCCGGACATTGTCCATATCCTCGAGGCCTGCAGTAAGACCTTCGTGGACAAGAACCCCGAGCTCGCCGCGCTCTATGTCGAGGATCTCACCGCGGGCATGGGCAAGGCCCTCGCCAACCGCGACGAGACCCTGAAAATCGTCACGGAGATCTTCAAGGCGCCGGTCCAGGTCTTCGATCCATTCTACTTCAAGACCCGCGCATCCAATGATGCGCCCCTGGGCTCGGCGGATTTTGCGCGTGATCCGGGCGCGGCCGCCAACTACGATGGCATTCAGGCCATGTTCAAGCTTTACTACGATGTCGGCATGCTGCCGAAGCAGCTCGACGTGAAGGACTTCAAGCACGCAAAAATCTTCGCCCCCCTCAAACCATGAGCCAAGCAGAACTGATGCAACAACGGATCGCGGCCGGGGGGCGGAACGCGTTGCCTCAACGCTCGATGATCTCCATCGAGAGCGTGTCGAAATTCTTCGACACGCGGCGTGACAAGCGTCATCTTGCTCTCAGCGAGATAACCCTCCCTGTCGCGCGTGGCGAATTCGTTTCGATCCTCGGGCCTTCCGGCTGTGGGAAGTCGACGTTGTTGTACATCGTTGGCGGCTTCGTGCAGCCGTCTGCGGGGCAGGTACTGGTCAACGACCGGCCTGTCGAGGGGCCGGGGCCGGATCGCGGCCCCGTCTTCCAGGAATTCGCGCTCTTCCCCTGGAAGACTGTGCTCGGCAATGTGACCTACGGGCTTGACCAGCGTGGCGTGCCGAAAGCAGAGGCCGTGGCGCGCGCGCGGGAATTGCTCGCCATGGTCAGCCTCTCCGGCTATGAGAATTTTTACCCGAAGGAGTTGTCCGGCGGCATGAAGCAGCGCGTGGCGATTGCCCGCACGCTCGCCTATAAGCCCAATATTCTCCTCATGGATGAGCCTTTCGGCGCGCTCGATGCACAGACACGCACACGGTTGCAGAACGATCTCCTGAAGATCTGGGACGAGGATCGCAAGACGGTGCTGTTCGTCACCCATAGTGTCGAGGAGGCCGTGTTCCTGTCCGACCGTGTGGTAATGATGTCGCGCTCGCCAGGCCGCATCCAGGAGATCATCGACATCGACCTGCCGCGCCCGCGCGATCGGGCCTCGCTCCTTCTTGACCGACGGTATCAGGACTACGTCGTCAGTATCGAGCGCATGATGGACGCCCAGACCGGGGACCATTCGTGATAGCGCGGGTCGCGTCGATCCCCGCCCTGGCGACCGCGCTGGCCTGCGCGGGCATCCTTGTCGTCTGGGAACTCCTGTCGCTCTACTTCGGCCTCGACGGCCTGCCGCCACCGTCGGTTGCGCTGTGGCAAGTGCCGGTCATCCTCACCGATCCGCAGTCGCTCTACGATATCGCCGATTCCCTGCGGCGCATGGCCATCGGCATTGCGCTGGCGCTCGTCTTCGCCATCCCCGTCGGTCTGTGGATGGGCCGCAGCCGGCTCGCGGCGGCCTTCTTCAATCCGCTCCTGTCCGTCATCTATCCCGTGCCGAAGGCAGCCCTGATGCCCATCATCATGCTGTGGCTCGGCGTCGGCGATGCCTCGAAGATCCTCGTCATCTTCCTCGGTGTCACCCTGCCGCTGATCTACCACAGCTATCAGGGCAGCCGCGCGGTGGAGGAGAAGCTCCTCTGGTCGGCGGCAGCCATGGGCATGCAACCGGCCGCGCGGCTCGCCCGCATCGTGCTGCCCGCCGCCTTGCCGGAGATCCTCGTCGGCTGCCGCACGGCCCTCGTGCTGGGGCTGATCACCATGGTGACGAGCGAGATGATCGCCCGGCAGACCGGCATCGGCAATCTCGTCTTCCAGTCGCTGGAGATGGGCATCTATGACACCGTCTACGCGATGATCGTCATCATCGGCGCCCTCGGGTTCATCCTCGATGCCCTGTTCGAGCGGCTGCGCGGCTGGCTTGTCGGCTGGGCGGAGCCTGCGCAGTCCATCGTCGTGGGTTCCACATGAACGCGCGTTATTCGCCCGTCGTCATCGGCATGCTCGGCGCGCTTCCCATCGTCGGGCTACTCGTCCTCTGGCAGGCTATATACGTCTCCGGAATCGCGCCGCCGGCGCTGCTGCCCTCGCCGGTGGCGGTCTTCACGCGCTTCTTCCAACAGCTGGGCGATGCGAATTTTCTGCAGAATGTCGGCGTGACGCTCTACCGGCTTTTCGTCGGTTTCGCCGTGGCGGCGATACTCGGCATCGCGGCCGGGGTCCTGGCGACCGGCAGCAAGCTGTTCGCAAGCTTCCTGCTGCCGCTCGTGCGAGTGCTCGCGCCCGTGCCGAAAATCGCGCTGTACCCGGCCTTCACGCTGACGCTCGGTTATGACGATGCCTCGAAGATCGCACTCGTCATCGCCGACGCGCTCTTTCCCATCCTGCTTGCCACCTACCAGGGAACATCAGCCGTCGAGCCCAAGCTCGCTTGGTCGGCGCGCGCGGCCGGGGTATCGCCGCTGCGCACATTGTTCACCGTGGTCTTGCCCGCAGCCCTTCCCTCGGTGCTGACAGGCTGCCGCATCGGCCTCGTCATCTCCTGCATCGTGGTTTTTCTCGCGGAGATGATCACCTCGACGGATGGCCTCGGCCATCTCCTGATGCGCGCGGCGCGCAATTTCCAGACGGTCGATATGTTCGTGCCGCTGATCGCCATCTCGATCCTCGGCCTCCTCCTCAATGCGGCCTTCAACGCCCTGAGGCGTCATCTCCTGCGTGGATTTCCCGAGGAGAAATAGCCGCCTATCGCCGCGTGCGCTCGGCGCGCTCGCGGATCAGCAGATCGAGAGCCTTCAGGATCATGGCGCGCTCCTCCAGGGTCAGAGGCGCCAGCATGGCGGTCTCATGCTCCTTCGCCGCCTTCAGCATGGGGACCGCCCGCGCCCGTCCGTCCGCGGTGAGGTGGATGAGGACCCGGCGTCTGTCGCGCGTGTCGGCACGCCGCTCGACAAGTCCCTGACGCTCCATGCGATCGAGAATCTTGGTCATGCGCGACTGGCCCATGATGGCCATGGCCGCGAGATCGCTGACACCGAGACCCTCGGCGCCCGTGAGGCAAGCCAGCACCCGATATTCGGGCACCGACAGCTTCCAGGTCTTGAGCTTCTGGTGAAAGCCGCTCGCAACGATATGGCTCGCGCGGGCAAGGAGATAGGACAGATAGGTCGCGGCGAAGCTGTCGGACGGCTTCTCCGCCGAAGGCGATGCGATCGTGATCTCGTGCGGTGCGTCCTGCATGCGTCCTATCCGACCGCCCTTCTGTACGGCCTATTCCTTTTCATATAGTCTTCATCCAAGCATGGCCTGTGCATCGGGGCTTGTCCATCTTCTCTCGCTGCTCGTCTTGGCCGGACGATCGCCGCTGACTGATCAAGGCTGAGGTGAGATGGCATTTGGACCATGATCCAAAGCAACACGCTTCGCCATGTCGATATTTTTTTGGCCATGTCGGTAGTTTTGCGGCGGAATTGACGGATCAATCAAATAGAATGATCGATGCGTTCGCCGAAATAAAGTGCATACTGCGCCAGGGGGTTGACGATGCTTGCGGATCGTATCGAGGGAAAGTGGATCGACGCCTTCACGGAAGTGATCGGGCGCTGCGGAATCAAGCCGGGCGAGACTGCCGCCATCCTGTCCGAGACCCAGTCGCGCCCGTTGAACGTGCACCTCGCCGAACTCGCGCTTCTGCGCCTCGGCGCCCGGCCCTTCCACATCGTGCTGCCGACGCCGCGCAATCCCCATCCCGTGCCAGTGCGGTCCACCGGTGCCAGCACGGCGATCGGGGGGCTTGAACCTGTCATCACGGCGCTGTCGCAGGCAGGCTTCATCGTGGACTGCACGATCGAGGGGCCGATGCATGCGCCGGAAACGCCGGCAATCCTGAAATCAGGCGCGCGCATCCTGTCCATCTCCAACGAACATCCGGAAGCCCTCGAGCGCATGCGCCCGGATCCCGTCCTGGAGCAGCAGGTTCGCAACGCCGCGCGCATGGCGCGCGCCAGCCGTCGCATGGCGGTGACGTCGGCCGCGGGCACCGATCTTACTATCGACATGACGGGCGCGTCGACCGTCGGCATCTGGGGCTGGACGGAGAAGCCCGGCACGCTCGCCCATTGGCCCGGCGGCATCGTCGTCAGCTTTCCGGCCAAGGGCACGGTCAATGGAACCCTGGTGCTCGATCGCGGCGACATCAACCTGACCTTCAAGCGCTATCTGGAATCGCCGATCCGGCTGACGCTCGCGGATGACTACATCACGGACATTGCCGGCGATGGCACCGACGCCGCCCTCATGCGCCGCTATCTCGAAGCCTGGGGAGATCGAGAGGCCTATGCGGTCTCGCATGTAGGCTGGGGCATGAACCCCGGCGCCCGCTATGAGGCCCTGACGATGTATGACCAACGGGATACCAATGGCACCGAGCTGCGCGCCGTGCCCGGAAATTTCCTGTTCTCAACCGGCGCCAACGAGTTCGCCGGGCGCTTCACGGCCGGACATTTCGACATTCCTGTCATGAACACCACCATCAAGCTCGATGAAACCGTCGTCGTGAAGGACGGGATCTTGCAGGATGTGTTCGGCTGAGGCCACGTAGGCAGCAGTGGTCGGCCGCAGTGGTGGGCATGGCTGTCGCGACATCTGTTCAGACCTGGCCGGCAAGCCTGAACGTCGGATCCTGATCAGCCCCCGCCGCTTTTCCCCTGCGCCATCCGAGCGCCCGCGCATAGCTGCCGAGCAAGCCACTGGCGGCAAGATCCGCCTCCTCGGGGATAGCGCTCGGCTCGGCGATCGGGCTGACATAGAGTGCATCGACGGGGCAATAGATCTCGCAGAGAAAACAGGTCTGGCAATCCTGCTGCCGCGCGATGACGGGCACGCCATCTTGCGTGGCCTCAAAGACATTGGCCGGGCAGGCCTTCACGCAGATATCGCAGGCGACGCAGCGGTCGGTGGACAGGATCTCGATCATGAGGCGGCTCGCATGGGGTAAGCAGGCGCGAGGAGCGACGCCGCGCGAGACGTATCGAGCATGGCTTTCCCACCCAGGGTGATCCTGCGCGTGTCGCTGTCAGGGCCGGCCGGCCGATCAACGCGGCGATGCATGCCTCTGTATTCGTCACGCAGCAGCGCCGCCGTATAGGCGAGCCGCCCTGTGAAGGTCATAGCCGCCGCCTCGCGCTCTCGCAGAGGGCCGGCTGGCGATACCGAGGCCACGACGCCGAGACCGGTGGCGGCATCGTTCCAGGCACGGTCCAGCCTGTCGAGGGAATGCTGCAAGACCGGTTCCGAGCGGAAGAAATTGCGATCGAGCGGCAGCATCTCCCCCTGGACCAGACGGGTAAGTTCGCCGGCGTCCACGCCGCCCGCCCTGTGCGATGGCCGCAAGCCCACCCCGCCAAGTGGCCGGACAGGCCTGTCGCGATGGCTCCCCACGATGCGGCCGAAGACGGCGGCCGCCTCCCCCGCCGCGACGCCGGTCGCGATCGCCCAGCCGGCGTTCGGGCCACCTCCGCCCGTGGTCGCGCCGGCGAGATCCTGCCGATCCAGGGTATCGCCGGCGGCAAAGAGACCGGGCACATCCGTGGCGCCGCGCCCGTCGGCCCGAATCCCGCCGGTCCCCCGAACCGTCCCCTCGCAGCGAAGGTCGACGCGGAAGCGTTGCGTGAAGGGATCGATCCCGAGACGGTCGAACGGCAGGAAGCAGTTCGGCTGCCGCGCCGCAAGGCGTCCTGGATGGCCGGCGTCGCGAGGTCAAAGGTCGCGAAGACCGGACCATCGGCCATGGCCCGCGCGAGCGGCGGATAGCGATCCACCACCGTTGCGTGGATCGGCGTTCCGTCCTCACGGAAGAAGCTCGCGAAGGTGAAGGATATACCCTTGTTCACCGCGCTGCCGAGCGGCGCGATGCCATATTGCGCGGAGAACTCCATGCCGGAGAAGCGCACGCCCGCCTCAGCGCCCATGAGATAGGCATCCCCCGTCAGGCCGGTCGCGCCGAGGATGCGGTCTCCGAAGGCGCAACCGCCGGTCGCCAGCACCACCGCGCCGGCACGCGCCGTCCAGGGTGTCCCGTTCTGGCGGGCGACGCCGCTCGCGCCGCCGATGCCGTCGCCCGCCGCCAGCAGCTCCAGGGCCGGATGATGGTCGAGGATCCTGACCCTTGCCAACAGAAGCTGCCGCCTCATGAAGCGCAGATAGTCCGGCCCGCGCAGATTGGCGAGATAGGGGTTGCCCTCGTCGTCGCGGGGAAAGGGATAGCCCCATTCCGCCAGTCGCTTGATATGCTCGGTGGCGACTTCGACGATGCGTGCCATGCGGACGCCATCGCCGAGCCCACAGGCGCGCCCTAGCCGTCGCTCGACCAGGGCATCCCGGCGCCTCTCGTCCGCCGCGAACCAGACGCCTGTCGTCGAGGGCGCGGTCGCGCCGCTCGTGCCGACATAGCCCTTGTCGACGAGGATGACGCTGGCACCGGCGAGAGCCGCAGTCAGCGCCGCCCAGCAGGCGGCGGGGCCGCCACCGACGACGAGCACGTCAGCCGCATGGTCGGATGCCGGAGCTTTGTCGTGCTTGGCCATGGCTCAGTTGACCAGAGCCTTGCCGTCATCCGCATAGCGCGTCCAATAGTTGGTCAGGCCAAGCTCCTTCAGCGCCGCATCAAGATATTTCGGCTCAAACCACGCGTCGACGCTGACATCCCGGCGGACCAACCCAAATTCCTTGGATTGGGCGGCGCGCGTGCGATACTGCCCGATGATGAAGGGATCAATCAGCGGCGAGTGACGAAATGCAAGCGGATCAGGCGCGAGGTCGGCGCGCAGGATCGATTCCGGCGTGCCGGATTTAGCCCATAGCGCAATCAGCGCTTCGCGGTTCTGTTCCTCGGACGACCACTGGGCGGCCTTGACGAAAGCCTTCACCACCCGCGCCGTGATGTCCGGATGGGCTTTCTCGAAGTCCTCGGTCACGAAGGTCGAGCCCGTCCGGCTGAAGATCGGATTGTCATCGTTGCTGTTGTAGGCGATCTCGACGAGCCCCTGCTCCTTCAGGCGCAGGAAGCTGGTGTCGCCGAAGGCGGCATCGACGTCCTTGCTGGCGAGTGCGGCATTAGCGGAGCTGGCATCAAGGTTGATGATCGAAACCGTCTTGTCGGAAAGCCCGTGCGCGGCCAGCACCTTGGCGGCCGACAGATGATTGTTGGTGCCGAGCTGGAGGGCGACCTTGCGGCCCTTGAGATCCTCGATCGTCTTGATTGGGGACCCCTTCGGCACGGCGAGATAGACGGGACGACGCGTCCCGCCGACAAGAAGGAGTTTGGTCTTCAGGCCGTTGGAACGGCCGATGATGGACGGAAGATCGCCCTGCGACGCGAAATCGAGCTGCTTGTTGGCGAGGGCCTCGTTCACCGCCGGGCCCGCGCCGCGGAAGAAGTACCACTCGAGCTTGATATTAGGATCGTTCTTGAACTCCTCTTCGAGAAAGCCGCCAGCATGGGCGGTGGCCCAGGTATTGCCGCTGGCAAACTGGCGGTTGTCGGCGCCGACGCCGGCGTAGCCGAGCCGTATCACCAGCGGCTCGGCCGCCTTGGCCGGCTGCGCGGCCCAGACGCCGAGCGCGGCCAGCGCGACCAGAAAGGGTTTAAAAGAGATGCGTGCCATGGGATCGATTCCATCGCTGGAGGATTGGTAGGTCAGCGGGTCGCCGCGGTCGCAGCTGCCACGGGCTTTCCGTCCGGCGCGTAGACCGTCCAGTAATCTTGCAGGCCCTGCGCCTTCAGCGCCGCTTCGAGATATTTCGGCTCGAACCAGTCGTCGACGGTGATATCCCGGCGGATCAATCCGAATTCTTTTGCAAGCTTGGCCTGCACTTCGAAATGCGCGCGGATATAGGGGTCGATCAGCGGGCTGTTGCGATACTTCAGGGGATCCCCCTCGAAATCGGCCTCATAGACGGAGATGGGCGTGCCAGATCTCGCCCAGGCCTCGAAAAGTGCCCTGCGATTGGCTTCGTCGGATGACCAGCGCGCCGACTTGACCAAGGCATTCACAACCCGCTGCACGACTTCCGGGTGGGCCTGCTCGAAGTCTTCGCGCACGACGAGCGAATTGTTGCGCTGGAACGGCTTGTCCTGACCACGGGTCGTATAGACGAACTTGCCGGTTCCATTCTGGATATTGCGCAGCAACGCTGTGCTGCCGAAAATTCCATCGATATCTTTACTGGCGAGCGCCGCCACCTGGTCGGATGGATTGAGGCTGACGAGCTTGAAATCCTTCTCTGTCAGGCCCTGGTTCGCGAGAACACGGCTGATCGTCAGATGGCTCGAAACACCCCGGTGAAAGCCGACCTTGCGGCCCTTGAGGTCCGCGATTGTCTTGATGTCGAGATCGGACCTCGCGACGATATAGACGGGCGCGTGAACACCATCGGCGGCGATGATCTTGGTCTTGACGCCCCCGGCGCGATGGACGATCGACGGCAAGTCGCCAATCGTCACGATATCGATCTGGTTGGTCGCGAGGGCCTCGTTGGCGGCCGGCCCCTCACCACGAAAGAACACCCATTCCACTTTGACGTTGGGATCGTCGGCGAATTCCTTCTCGTAGAACTCAAGAGCCCGCGCCGTCGCCTGCGGTGATCCGCCGACATAGGGCCGGTTATCGGCGCCAATGCCGGCAAAGCCGACCCGGACCGTCAGCGGTTCGGCGAGGGCTGGCGAAGCCGCAGCGAGGGCCAGCGCCGCCACAAGGAGGCGCGACAGGGTTCTTTTCATGATCAGATGTCCTTGATGGAAAATTACTCGGCAGCTTGGACGACCGGCGTCGCATAGCGACTGGCGGGCCGGCGCAGGCCGAGATGGTCGCGGAGCGTGCGACCGGCATATTCATGACGAAACAGGCCCCGGCGCCTGAGTTCGGGAAGGACGAGTTCGACGAAATCGTCGAGGCCCGTCGGAGACGGTGGCATCACATTGAAGCCGTCCGCGCCGAACGACACGAAGCGCTCTTCCAGTTCGTCGGCGATCTGCTTGGGCGTGCCGACGAGCTGCCAATGCCCCCGCGCGCCGGCAATCCGCAGATAGAGCTGGCGGATGGTGAGGTTCTCGCGTCGGGCGAGGTCGAGCAGCAATTGCTGGCGGCTCTTGCCGCCGTTCGTCTCGGGCAGAACATCCGGCACCGGGCCATCGAGCGGGTAGCCCGAGAGATCGGCCCCGCCGAGATGCTGCGCGATATAGGCCAGTCCGACCACCGGATGGACGAGCGACTGCAGGAGCTCGAACTTCTCCCGCGCTTCGTCCTCGCTGCGTCCGACCACCGGGAACACCCCCGGCAGGATCTTCAGGTCTTCCGGCGCGCGGCCAAAAGAGCGCAGGCGCTCCTTGACATCGCCATAAAACTCCTGCGCCTCGGCCAGCGTCTGCTGCGCTGTGAAGATGACCTCGGCGGTGCGGGCGGCCAGATCACGACCATCGGCTGACGAGCCTGCCTGCACCAGCACGGGCTGTCCTTGCGGAGAACGCGGGACGCCAAGCGGACCTCTGACGGCAAAATGCTCGCCGCGATGGTTCAGCGCATGGAGCTTGGCGGGATCGGAATAGACGCCGTTCTCCTTGTCGAAGAGAAAGGCATCATCGTCCCAGCTGTCCCAGAGGCCCTTGACCACATCGGCGAATTCGCCGGCGCGGCGGTAGCGCTCGGCATGGCGGTAATGGGCCGGCAGGCTGAAGTTTGCCGCCTCCAGATCCGAGCCTGATGTCACCAGATTCCAGCCCGATCGCCCACCGCTGATCTGGTCGAGCGAGGCGAAATAGCGCGCCATGTTGAAGGGCTCGTTGAAACTGGTCGAGACCGTGGCGATCAGGCCGATCGTCTCGGTGACGGCGGAAAGGGCCGAGAGCAGGGTCAGCGGCTCGAACAGCGAGGCGCGGGTGGTGCGGCTGATATAGGCGAGATTGCGATCGCTGACACCGGCGGTGTCCGCCAGGAACACGAGATCGAATTTGGCGGCCTCCGCCAGACGCGCCAGGCGCGTGTAATTCTCGATATTGACGCCGCCGTCGGGCAAGGCATCCGGATGTCGCCAGGCGGCCACGTGATGCCCCGACGGGTGGAGGAAGGCGCCGAGGCTGAACTGCCCGCGCGCCGAAGCCGGCTTGCTCATCGTTATCTCCTATTCGGCAGCAACCGCGGGCGGGACCACCTGTCGGCGCGGCGGGCGGCGCAGTCCCAGATGGTCGCGCAATGTCTTGCCCTCGTATTCGGTGCGGAACAGGCCGCGCCGTTGCAGCTCGGGCACGACCAGTGCGATGAAGTCATCGAGACCCGCCGGCAGCTGCGGCGGCATCACGTTGAAGCCGTCAGCGGCCCCATTGACGAAATGATATTCAAGCTCGTCGACGATCTGCGCCGCCGTGCCGACGATCTGCCAATGCCCGCGCGCGCCCGCGATGCGCAGATAGAGCTGCCTGATCGTCAGGTTCTCGCGCCGGGCGAGATCGACAAGCAACCGCTGCCGGGATTTGCCGGAGTTGCTTTCCGGAAGATCGGGCAGAGGCCCATCAAGCGGATAGGTGGAAAGATCGACCCCCGCATTGATGGTGTTGAGCATCGACAGCCCGACGACCGGGTCCACCAAGGCCTGCAGCGCGTCGCATTTCTCGCGGGCCTCGGCTTCCGTTCGTCCGACGACCGGCAGGACGCCGGGCAGGATCTTGAGATCATCGGGCTCGCGCCCGTAGAGCGCCAGCCGGCCCTTCACGTCCGCATAGAACTCGCGCGCCTCCGCGAAGGTCTGATGCGCGGAGAAGATGACCTCGGCGCTGCGCGCGGCCAGATCCCGGCCGTCCGGCGAGGCGCCGGCCTGCACCAGCACCGGCCGGCCCTGCGGTGACGGACGGACATTGAGGGGGCCGCGCACCTGGAAATAGGGTCCACGATGGTCGAGCGCATGCAGCTTTGCGGGATCGAAATAAACGCCTTCGGCCTTGTCGAAATGGAAAGCGCCCTCATCCCAGCTGTCCCACAGGCCCTCGACGACAGCCGCGAATTCGGCCGCGCGCCGGTAGCGCTCGTCATGGGCGAGCGGTGCCTCGAGCCCGAAATTGAACGGCTCGGCCTCGTTGACCGACGTGACAAGGTTCCAGCCTGCCCGCCCGCCGCTGAGAAGATCGAGCGAGGCGAAGCGCCGCGCCAGATTGAACGGGTCGTTATAGGTGGTGGAGGCCGTCGCGACGAGCCCCACCCGCCGCGTCAGTGGTGCCAGCGCCGAGAGAAGCGTGAACGGTTCAAGGTGAGCGGCCCGTGATGTGTGATGCAAGGCCGGGCTTTCGGGAAAGCGGATCGAGGAACTGTCAGCGAGGAAGACGAGATCGAACTTGGCGCGCTCGGCCGATTGGGCGAGGCGCACGTAATGGTCGAAATCAAACGCCGCACCCGGCGGCGCATCGGGCGTGCGCCACGCCGCGATATGGTGCCCGTCCGTATGCAGGAAGGCTCCCAATGCAAGCTTTTTCCCGGCTTTGCGATGCTCAGCTTCAGGCATGTCCATTCTCCTTGCCGGTTTAGTATTCTTAGTTTATAGATTTAGTCAATTATTAGTTTGGCGCTTTTCAGAAGAGCGCCAAACCGCCCGGTTGGAGGTGGACCTTGGCTGAAAATCGCCTGGCAATTCGCGCCGTGAACAAAACATTCCATGTGGACGGGTCAGCTCTGACCGCGCTCAGCGACATCGATCTCGACATCGCGCCCGGCTCCTTCGTGACGATCGTCGGCGCAAGCGGATGCGGGAAGTCCACGCTCCTGCGGATCATTGCCGGCCTTGATGCCGGCGAGGGCGAGGTTCTGCACGGCGGCCAGCCCGTCGCGGGGCCAAGCCTCGACCGCGGCCTCGTCTTCCAGGAACCGCGGCTCTTCCCCTGGCTGACGGTCGAGCAGAATGTCGCGCTCGGGCTGGAGAATGCGCCCCTCGATACGGCCGCCAAGCGGCGCACGGTCGCCAGCCATCTCGCCCTCGTCGGGCTGTCGGTCTTCGCCAAGGCGTTGCCGCGACAACTGTCCGGCGGAATGGCGCAGCGTGTCGCGATCGCCCGCGGTCTCGTCAACCGCCCGAGCGTCCTCCTCCTCGATGAGCCCTTCGGCGCGCTTGACGCGCTCACCCGCGCCCATCTGCAGGACGAATTGCAGCGCATCTGGGCCCATGAGCGAATCACGACGGTCCTCGTGACCCATGATGTCGACGAGGCTGTGCTTCTCGGCGACCGGGTCGTCGTGATGGCGCCGCGCCCTGGCCGCATCGCCCATATCTTCGACATCGACCTGCCGCGGCTGCGCGACAGGCGCTCGGAAGAACTCGTGCGCCTGCGGAATGTCGTTCTCGACGCGCTTGAAACGGTCAGCGGCAATTCGCTCGCCCACGAGGCGGCAGAGCCGGCCGACCGCTGGCGCTCCCTCCCAATCGGCGACGCCGCCCTTCCAGCTTGAGGCTTACCGATGAGCGAGCAGGTCATCCCTCTCCGACAAGTCACCGCGCGCCCTGCCATTGCCGCGATCTTCAACCGGGCGAGCACGGTCGCCGTCGCTCTCCTCTTCCCACTCGCAATCCTCTTAATATGGAGCTGGGCCTCGGCGCGCGGCTGGCTGCCCGAACAGATTCTGCCACCGCCGTCCTATGTCTGGCAGGCAGCCGTTGAGACCATCCGGGGCGGGGATCTGCTGCAGCATATCGGCTTCAGCGCGGCGCGTGTCGCGCTGGGCTTTGCGATCGGGGCCGGCGTAGGCCTGGCGCTTGGCCTCGCCATGGGGCTGTTCCCCGTGGTCGACGACTATGTGCGTCCGACCTTCACGGCGATCGCGCAGGTTCCGACCCTCGGCTGGATTCCGCTGCTCATGCTTTTTCTCGGCATCGGCGAGGCACTGAAGATCGTCATCATCGCCAAGGCCGCCTTCGTTCCCGTGGTGTTGAACACCGCGGCCGGCATCCGCTCGATCCCCAAAGGCTATATGGAGGTGGCGGATGCGTTCCAACTCACCCATTGGCAGCGGTTGCGAAGGCTCATCCTTCCCGCCGCCGTGCCGCAGATCTTCACCGGCATCCGCTACAGCCTGACGAAAGCGTGGACGGCCCTGGTCGCGGTAGAGCTCCTCGCCTCATCCGAGGGCCTGGGCTATCTCCTGGTCTGGGGTCGCCAGATGTTCTGGCTCGACATCATGATTTTTGCGATGATCGTCATCGGCGTCGTCGGCTATGCCATGGACGCCATCCTCGCGCGTGTGGAGGCCCATTTTCAATCCTGGCGCGTGGAGACAATCGCATGACCCTCGTGACCGCCATTCACCCACAGTCAAGCCGCCGCTGGCGTGGCCTTGCGCTTCCGGTTGTGATCTTCCTGTTCTGGGAGATCTCCAGCCATATCGGCCTTATCGACCCGCGCTTCCTTCCTCCCTTGGAGAAGATCGCCGCGACCGCCTGGCACGAAACCGTCTCGGGTGATCTCTTCACCCATCTCGCTGCAAGCCTCGCGCGCAATCTCACCGGCTTTGCCATCGGGACGGCGGCCGGCATAAGCTTTGGCATGCTGCTGGGGCTGTCACGGCTCGCCGAACGCCTGATCGGCCCGACATTCCACGCAGCCAAACAGATCGCCGTGCTCGCCTGGATCCCCATCATCTCGATCTGGTGCGGCTTCGCGGAGACCGCCAAAATCGCCTTCATCGCGTTGGCGGCCTTCATTCCCGTGGCGCTCAACACGATCGAGGGCATGCGCGGCGCGCCGGCCCACATCATCGAAGTGGCGAGGGCCCTGCGCTTCAGCCGCCTGCAGCTGATCAGGCGCGTCTATCTGCCGGCCGCCGTTCCCTCCATCCTCACCGGTGTCCACCTGGCACTGATCTATTCCTGGTTGGCGACGGTCGGAGCGGAATATTTCATGGCGGTCGGCCCCGGCGTCGGCGGCCTGATCATCGCCGGCAGGGAACGGTTCGAGATGGATCTGGTGATGCTCGGCGTCGTCATCCTCGGCCTTGTCGGCTTTGCCATGAACGCCACCGCCGAGCGTATCGAGCGGCATGCGCTGTCCTGGCGAGACGGCCGTTGAACAGCATTCCACAACGAGGCCCTGTAGACCGTGAAATTCGAGGAATGGCGCCTATATGATTAAAGTTGTCGATTTAGTATACGAACGAACTTGAAGCATTCGCCGGTGGTCGGACGATACATTCGCCCCACTGTTGGCGGCGCGGTGTGGAGTGGGATAGGAGAAGACATCGAGATGCGTTCCGCTCGTCAGAACATCGCGCTGGCCGATCCGATCTGGCTCACGATCCAGGCCGAAGCACGCGAAGGCGTCGCGCATGAGCCTGAACTGGCGAGCTTGCTCTATGCGGGCATTCTCCATCACAGCAGTCTGGAAGAGGCCGTCGCGGCGCGTGTCGCCAACCGCATAGCCCATGATTTCCTACCGCCCGATCTGATCAACGCCGCCTTCGCGCAGGCCCTTCGCGCCGATCGCACAATAAGGCAGGCCATCAGGGCGGATCTGGCAGCCATTCTCGATCGGGATCCGGCCACGACGCGCTACCTTGAGCCGTTGCTACATTTCAAGGGCTTCCATGCCCTGCAGGCCCATCGCCTCTCCCACTGGCTCTGGCGCGAGGGGCGCAAGGATCTCTCTCTCGCGATCCAGAGCGCCGCCGCCGAGGCGCTGCAGGTCGACATCCATCCGGCGGTGAGGATCGGCCTCGGCATCTTCTTCGATCACGCGACGGGCATCGTCATCGGAGAAACCAGCGAGATCGAGGATGACGTGTCGCTGCTGCAGGGCGTCACCCTGGGCGGCACGGGCAGCCGCAACTGCAAGAGGCATCCAAAGGTGCGCTCGGGCGTCCTGATCGGCGCAGGCGCGATCCTGCTCGGCGACATCGAGATCGGCCATGGCGCGCGGGTGGGCGCGGGATCGGTCGTGCTGCATTCCGTGCCGCCCTACACGACCGTCGCCGGCGTCCCCGCGGTTAAGGTTGGCATGGTCGATCGCACGATCGAACCCGCCAAGAGCATGGATCAGATGTTCTATGACGTCGGGCTGTGACGGCGCCATCGCCGCCATTCCAGAACGCAGCGCCCTCTACGGCACCGTTTTTCTACCGGACCGGGAGCCGGACGGACGCCAACTTGCGCGGGCCTGACAGACAGGAGGCAAGGCAGTGCTGACCAAGAAGGGCAAGTATGGCCTGAAGGCAATCGTATTTCTTGCCAGCCTGAAGCCTGGCGAATCTGTCCAGGTCGCCGAGATCGCCGAAGCCAATAACATTCCGAAGAAGTTCCTGGACGCTATTCTCGGGGAACTCCGTAACGCCCGTTTCCTCAACAGTCGAAAAGGCAAGGGCGGCGGCTATATGCTGGCCCGACCGGCTGAGGAGATCATCATTGGCGACGTCATCCGCGTATTGGACGGTCCGCTCGCGCCGATCCAATGCGCCAGCCGCACCGCCTATCGCCGCTGCGACGACTGCGACGAGGCGCGCTGCGAGATACGCCTGATGATGCTGGAGGTTCGCGAAGCCATCGCGAACGTGCTGGACAACAGGACCCTCGCCGACATGCGCGAACTGACGGATGATGCGATGGCATCCTTCATCTATCACATCTGAGGCGTCCGGCCGGAGCTCCCCGCCGCTCTATTCGTCGAGGACGGGCGGGCGCTTCAGCCCATACTGGTCGAGCATCGCGGCGAAGGCTTTCAGCCTGTCGCGACGATAAGCGTCGAGATCGAGGTTGTCGTAGTCCAGGAAGCCCTTGCCTGTCTTGAGCCCGATGCGCCCCTCCCGCATATTATGCTCGACGATGGCTGGGGGCGCATGGCGCGGATCATCGAGCGCTTTCGCCAGGTAATGGCTGGCATAGTAAAGAATATCGCCGCCGCCCCAGTCGATGAATTCGAGCAACCCGAGCACCGCGAAGCGGAAGCCGAAGCCGTATTTGATCGCCTTGTCGAGTTCCTCCGCCGTGGCGACCCCTTCCTCGACCATGCGCGCGGCCTCGTTCATGGCGAGCGCCTGGATGCGCGGCACGATATAGCCAGGGCTCGGCGCGCAGGTCACGGGCACCTTGCCGACGGCCTCCAGCAAGCCACGCAGTCGCACCGTCACAGCCGGGTCCGTGGTCTTGCCCGGCGACAGTTCGACCAGCGGCACGAGATAAGCGGGGTTGAGCCAATGGGCGTTGAGGAAGCGTTCGGGATGCTCCACCACGTCGGACAGGTCATCAACCAGGATGGTCGATGTAGTCGAGGCGATGATGGGGGCGGGACCTGCCAGCCGCGAGGCCCTGGCAAGTGCCTCGCGCTTGAGATCGAGCACCTCCGGCACGCCCTCGAAGATGACCGTGGCGGAAGACAAGGCCGTTTCCGCCTCAGCATCCGGCACGACGGAAACCCTCGCCGCGATCCGCTCGACAGCGGCACTGTCGAACATACCGAGTTCCGCCAGCATGCCGAGCGTGCCGCGCACCTCGCCCAGCGCCTCGGCGGCCAGGCGCGAGAAATCGTCCGCAGCGCGGGGCTTGAGATCGACGATGACGACGTCATGGCCGGCATAGGCGAAGACCGCGGCTATGCCGCGCCCCATACGGCCCGCGCCGAGACAGGCAATGCGTTCCCGCCCGCTCATTGGAAGCCGTCCCTCAGGAGCGCCTGCAGGGATGCGCGGTCGTAGTCGCCGAAACCGGTGCTGCGCAAGGTGCGGCCCGTCTGCATGAAGTCCTCGCCGCAGACCGCTCCGCCGATTGCCGTGAAGGCGCGCATCAACGGCGTTTCGACGCCGGCGAGCGCGGCGACAGAGCGGAAGAAGGACAGACCGATGCGCGTATCCTCGACCATATAGCGATGTTCCGTGAGGATGATGTTCTCGCGCCAATCGCCGGAATCGGTGAGCCGGTCATGGGAGCCGCGTCCATACATCCATTCCTCGCCGTCGCGCGCATAGTGATGGGCGAGCGGGAAATGCGGCCCGCCATAGCCCACCGCCTCGCGGATGGCGATGCGCTCCGCATCGAGCGCATCGGTGACGCGGCGGATGGCGGGCTGCGTACCTTCCTTGTGAATATCCCAGCGCGGGAAATGCTCCAGCGGCCCCGCGTTCATGGTGATGAGCGGCGGGTGAATGATCGGCCCGGCATTCATCAGCGCGCCGGAGAGGGCGTCGCCGCAATCCTCGATCACGCCCGGGAAAGCCTGCCCGATGACCTCAAGCGCATGGGCCTTCCGCGTAAGCGGGAAGACGCCGGTCGGCAGGCGCTTCGCGCGCACGGTGATCGCCACCTCGAAGGGGCCGTGCTTGCGCGTCAGCCAGGGCAGCGTGCCGGTTTCGGCGAAGGCGACCGCCGCCCTGTTGCCCGCATCATGGGCGGCCTTGGCGAAGATCATCGAGCCGAAGGTGCCCGGCGGCAGATAGACCACCTGGCCATCGGTGAGATGGGGGGCGAGCCAACGCGCGATATCGGGCTGGGCGGTCGCCGGCGCCGGGCAGACGATGAGTTCGGCATCACGCACGGCGGCGGCGATATCGTCGGTGATGAGGCCGATCGTCGCTTGATGCCGGCCTGTGAAATCCTTGATCTCGATGATGCGGCCGGCTGCATTATGCGCCTTCACGGCCTCGCTGTCGCGCCGCCACAGCCGGACATCATGGCCCGCGAGCGCGAAATCCCCGGCCGCCGCGAACGAGCCGTTGCCTCCGCCAAGAACGGCAATCTTCATCACGGCAATCTTCATCAGGGATCTCCCATCACGCCAATTGTTGTTTGAGAACGAAATGCTGCACCTTGCCCATGGCATTGCGTGGCAGGCTGTCGACGAAGACGATCTCGCGCGGCACCTTGAAACGAGCGAGGTTGTCGCGCGCGTGGGCGATGAGTGCCTCGGCATCGACCGCGCAGTCGCGGCGGATCACCACATAGGCGACGGGCACTTCCTGCCATCTCGGATCGGGCCGGCCGATGACAGCCACTTCCGCGACTGCCACATGTTCACCGAGAACGCGCTCCAATTCGGCCGGATAGATGTTCTCACCGCCTGAGATGATGACGTTCTTCTTGCGGTCATGGATGTGGAAATAGCCATCCGCATCGCGCGTGCCGATATCACCGGTGTAATACCAGCCGTTCTTCAAGGCCTCGGCCGTGGCGGCCTCGTTGCCCCAATACTCGAAGAAGACGCTTGGTCCGCGCACGACGACCTCGCCGGCGGTGCCGTGGGGCACCTCCTCCCCCTTCTCATTGACGATGCGCGCCTCGCAATGGAGGCCGGGCAGGCCCGTCGAAGTGCCGCGCGCCTCGCCGCCGAGACGCGTATAGACGGCGATGGGGCAGGTCTCGGTGGAGCCATAGACCTGCAGCACAGGAATGCCGCGCGCGGCGACCGCGTCGATCAACTGCTGCGGCACGTTGACGGAGCCCGTGGACAGTGCCCGCAGGCTGGAGAGATCCGTCGTCGCCCAATCCGGATGCGCGACGACAGCCTGGATCGTGGTGGGGACAAGCACTGTATGGGTCGTCCGGTCCTCGGCGATGGCCGCGAGCGTCGCGTCGGGCGCGAAGCGCCGGTGGATGGTGACGGTCGCGCCGAGGTGAAGCGCCGGCGTCGTCTGGATGTTCAAGCCGCCCACATGGAAGAACGGCAGCACCGTGAGGATATGGTCGTCGCTCGTCAGGCCATGCATATGCTGGCTCATGGCGGCGTTCCACACCAGCGCCTCCTGCCGCAGCACCGCGCCCTTGGGCCGCCCTGTCGTGCCGGACGTGTAGACGATCAGCAGCGGACAGGAGAAATCGATATGGGGATTGCGTCCATCCCCGCTGCCCACGGCCAACAGATCGTCGAAGGAGATCGCGTCCGGTGGCACAAATTCAAGGCCGACGACGCGCGTTTCCGGTGCCGCCTCCGCGAGCGGCGCGACCACGGCGGCATAGGTCTCCTCGACGAACAGCACCTTCACCGAGGCATCGGTGAGGATGAAGACCTGCTCCGGCACCGCAAGCCGCCAGTTGATCGGCACCAGCATCGCCCCGAGCCGTGCACAGGCATAGAGCAGCACGAGATAGTCGGGATGATTGGCCGCGAGGATCGCCACCCGGTCGCCGCGCCCCACCCCGAAATGCGACTTCAGCGCGCGTGCCGTCGCGGCAATGCGTTGCGACAGGGCCCGATAGGTGAACGTCGCGCCCTCGAAGCGTATCGCCACCTTGTCCGGCGTGAAGGCCGCGTTGCGGTCAATGAGATCGGACAGATCCATGCGCGTTCTCAGTCGTCCTTTTCGCCGGGCTCGTAGAGCGCCTCGCGGCCGATGCGATCGACGCAGATCTCGGCGGTCCAGGGCAGCATCAAGGCGCCGCAGCGGCTGTCGCGGTAGATCCGCTCCAGGGGCAGGCTCTTCAGCATGGCCTGGCCGCCGCAGGTGCGGATCGCCTTCACGGCGATCGCGTTGGCGTTCTCCATCACCGTGTGCTGGGCCGCATAGGCGCGCAAAACCTGCTCGCGGCTCGGATTGGCGCATGCCTCGGTAATGGCCTGGAACCACAGGGCCTTGGTCTGCTCCAGCATGATCCGCATCTCGGCCACGGCGATCTGTTTGGTGGGGAACATGCGCCGCTTCACCGGCGGCATGCCGGGCAGTTCGCCGCGCAGATAGGACACCGTGAAGTCATAGGCCGCTTGCGCCAAACCCATATAGGTCGGTGACAGCGTCAGGAACATATGCGGCCAGCGGGTCGCCGCCTGGAAATAAACGCCATGCGGCATCAGCATAGCGTCGTCCGGCACGAACACATCCTTGAAGAGGAGCGTCCGCGACACCGTCCCCCGCATGCCGAGCGGATCCCAGTCGCCGACCACGGAGACGCCTTCGGCGTTAGCCGGCACGGCGAGATAAAGCGTGTTGCGTCGGCTCGCCGCCTCGCCCTCGGCGCGTTCCGTGCACAACACACCGTAGTAGTCGGCGGCGCCGGAGAGGGACGCGAAGATCTTCTTGCCGTTCACGATGAAGCCGCCCTCGACCGGCCTCGCCTCGGTGCCGAAGGCAATCGCGCCGGCAGCAGCGGCGCCACCCTCAGAGAAGGGTTGGGCATAGACGGCGCCATCATTCACGATGCGCTGGTAATGGACGCTGCGGCGTGCCCGATGGGCCGCGCGATCCGCGGGCGTCATCTCGAGTTCGTCGGCCAGAGGGCCGGACCATAGCGTCGAGCAGACATGCATGTTCCAGGAGAGCGCCGTCGCCCCGCAATAGCGGCCGAGTTCGGCGGCCGAGAGGCAATAGGTCTGGAAGTCCGCGCCGAGGCCGCCCTCGTCCTTCGGAATACAGAGCCGGAGCAGCCCCTCGCCGTGCATGTCCCGGAAATTCTCGATCGGGAAAGTGGCCTCGCGATCATGTTTGGCGGCGCGGGGAGCCACCACCTCTCGACCGAAGGCGCGGACTTTTGCAGTCAACGCGGCCTGCTCATCCGTGAGCCGGAAGGCCTGGGGCGCGAACAGCGGCGCATCGACGGGCTCGCGGTCGAGATCGATAGGATAGGCGCTCATTGGATGGTTTCCCTCATGCGCTCTGGTCGCATTCTGCCAGATAGTCGAGAATGGCGGCGTTGAAGCTGTCGGGCGCCTCGCAGTTCGGCAGATGGCCGACATCGGGCAGCAACCGGAAACGGGCGCCGGGAATGCGGGACGCCATGCGCTCCATCATCGACGCAGGCGCGTTGCGGTCATGCTCCCCGGCAAGGCACAGCACCGGCACACGGATTGCGCCGAGATTGGCGCGCTCGTCGAAATTCACGAGGCACAACACGGCCGCGCGATAGGTGGCGGCGGGTGTCGCGGCCATGGTGGAGACGGCGAGCGCCCTGCCCTCACCATCCGGCGAAGGGCCCATCATGCCGTCGACCATCTCCGGCGCGAGTTCCGCCATCGTCCTGCCGCTCTCCAACGGCTCAAGCCGCGCGGCCACGAAAGCCTTCTGGAAGTCGCCTTGCGGGTTGCCGAAGGCAGGGCTTGTGCCGACCAGGACGGCGGCATGATAGGCATCAGGGCGACGCCGCAGCATCGTCTGCACCACCATTCCGCCCATGGAATGCCCGACAAGCACAGGCTTTAGTCGATCGACTTGACCGATGGCAGCCTCGACATCGGCCGCCAGCTCCTCGAAATCCATGGTGGTGACGGCCGGACGCGCGCCGTAGCCGGGCATGTCGAGCGGTATGGGCCGGAAGCCCGCCGCCGCGAAAGCCGCCATCTGCGGTGTCCATACCCGCGCGCTGCCGCCAATGCCGTGGATGAACACGACAGCACGCTTTTCGTCATTCCCCTCGCCGGAGCGATCGCCCCTTGCGTCCGCGCTCATATGGGCCTCCCGAGCGTTCTTACGCGGGACCCATGCTAGCAAACCCAATCTATATGAAAAGGAATACTTTTAGCGCCACCTCGCCCGAATCTGCGGCAGATGGCGATAAACATTGTATTTCAATATATTACGCTGAAATGGCGTGCTGATTGGCGCGCTTCCGTGGGGCCAGAAGCCGCGCTCGGAGTGTCGCCACGGTTCGGGGACTGGGCAGGGATTGAGCAGAACGGCCATCATCGGTCTGGCTGACCAGCCAGTGAGGAGGCCCTCGCCGGGTTCGCGGCTCCCCCAAAAATCTTGATTCCGAGCACAAGGATCAATCGATGTTCAGTTTGCCAGAAATGGGCTCTGGACCCTCTGTATCATCCTGGAACCATCCCCTCCGGCAAGGAGGCGCCGCGTCTCAATGCTGATGGCCGGACGCGAATCGTATCGGTTCTGGATCCCGGGCCCGAGCTTTGGCTCGTCCCGGGATGACCGGCGCAGATTACCGATCGATCCTATCGGGAGGTTCTCGGCGGGTTGGGCCAGCCCACGGACTTGCCCATGTCGGTGGTGTGGCAGGCAGCCAAGGCACCGGTGAGAAACAACAGGGTGACCAACCTGACGATCATGAAAGCGACCTTTGCAACGTCTCGTTCCGGCGTCGCGCCAAGGATCCGGCGTCGCGCCAAGACGCATATGGGTACGTCGGGCGCGGCGCCAATGGGGACCTCCACAAAAGGCAGGCTAGTCGACGCTACGCCGGCTTGGTCGCAACGCTTGCCGCTGCCGCCTTCAACCAAAGCGCGACAGCTTCCGCACCCGGGTCCGGATAGCCCAGCGCACGCTCACCGATATAGCTGGAGCGCCCGCGGCGCGGCATCATGTCGGCCGTGCGGGCGGCGGCCAGGCTCGCGGCTTCGGCGGCGGCGGCCAGCTGCGCGGCTACCCCGCCGCCCTGGGCGATCGCCTCGGCCGCCGGCAGAAGCGCATCCACCATAGTCCGGTCGCCCGCCTTGGCGCCGCCGAGCTGTGATACAGATGCCACCGCCGTGGAAAATGCCATGGCGAGGGATGCCGAGGCGTCCCCGTGGGGCTCTTTCAGGCTGTTGCTCGCGCTCAGCGCCATCGCCGCATAGAGCGGTCCGGACGTACCGCCCATGGCGCGCCGAATGGTGAGGGAGAGTTCACGCAGCACCGCATAGGTCGCATAACCCGGCATCGCGTCGAGCCGCGTCAGAACGGCTTCCGCGCCCTGCGCCAGCGAGCGGCCGATATCGCCGTCGCCGACATGGCGATCCATCTCGGTGAGCCGGTCCTCGGCCGCGAGCAGGGCCTCGCAGCCAGCGCGAATGGCTGCGATGACCGCCTCCGGCGCGGGCGTCGCGCGGCCGTCATCGGCGTTCACTTCGGCCTGCCCGGCCGGCACCGTCACCGCCTTAGCGAGCGGTGGCTGTTTGGCCCGCGCGTTGGCGAGCCATGCGGGCGCCTCGGTGGGGGCGTCGAGAGCGTTGCGCAAGGACGGATCGAGCTTCATCAGGCTGAGCGACACGCCGTCCATCTCGATGGCGGTCAGGAACGTGCCGCAATAGGCGCGGTCGACGGCGATGCCATGCCCCTGGAGGTGATCGAGCGCGTTCTTCGCTACGATATTCATCTCCATGGTCGGCGTGCCGCCGAGATTGTTGACGAGCAGCGCCACTTCATCGCCCGTCGCGATGGCGCGATCCTTGATGATGGTATCGAGCAGGATGCCGGTCAGCGTCGCGGCACTGGCGATGCTGCGTCGCTCGACGCCCGCCTCGCCATGGATGCCGAGCCCGAGCTCGATCTCATCCGCGCCGAGCTCGAAATTGGCCTTGCCGGCTGCGGGCAGCGTGCAGGGCGACAGCCCGACGCCCATGGAAGCGAGCCCCGCAACCGCAGCCTGCGCATTCCGCGCCACGTCGGCGAGGCTCAAGCCTGCTTCCGCCGCCGCGCCCGCCACCTTGTGGACGAGCACGGTGCCGGCGATACCACGCCGCCCTGCGGTCGCCTCTGCACTGCCGAGCGCCGCGTCATCGTCGACCACCACGGTTTCAACCGGAATGCCATGCGCGCGCGCCATTTCCGCCGCGAGGCCGAAATTGATGCGGTCGCCGGTATAGTTCTTCACCACCATCAGGACACCGGCCGGGGTGCCAACCGCCATCAGCGCCGCGAACACGGCGTCGGTGCTCGGTGAGGCGAAGACATCGCCCGACACGGCCGCCGTCAGCATGCCGCGACCGACATAACCGGCATGGGCAGGCTCGTGGCCTGCGCCGCCACCACTGATCACAGCGACCTTGCCGCTCGCCCGAAACGACTCGATATCGCCGCGGATCACTGTGGCGTAGCCATCGAGCAGCGCCAGATCCGGATGCAGGCGAACAAATCCCTCAAGGGTTTCCGGCACAACCTTCAGAACGTCGTTGATCAGCTTCTTCAAGGCATCCTCGCTCCGTTGATGCCTTGAGTATGATCACATCGCCCGATCGATCAACCGCTGCAGCCGTTAATATACAGCGGGGACCCGTTCCTCTCAGGCGAAGCCGGCCTGTTTCAGCACCGCAATTCCGGAGCGCGCAACAGCCGCACCATCGTCGAACAGGTTCCGCCATGCGCCGACCCCGGCCGCCACCTCCGGGCCGGAAATCGCGCTCGAAAACGCCTCGACGCCGATCATGTCCGTATAGTCGGAGTCCTTGAGGAACGCGAGCATCGGGGCGAAATCGATGGCGCCGCGATCAAGAGGCCCCCGGTTGTTCTGGTCTATCTCGAAATAAGCGAGATAGGGGCGCGCTGCCTTGAGCGCTTCCAGAGGGTCATCTTCCTCGATATTCATGTGGAACGTGTCGAGATGAAGATGAAGATTGGGCGCGCCGACACGGCGGACCATGTCGATACCTTGGGCGGCGGTGTTGAGGAGATTGCTCTCGTAGCGATTGACGATCTCCAAGGCGATCCGCATGCCGAAGCCGGCGGCTTCATCGGCCAGCAACGCCAGGGCTTCCGCTGCTGCCTTCACATTCTCATCCGTCGCCGCCCGCTGGGCCTTGCCGAACACGCTGTAGAGGATGCCGCCCATGTGCTTGGCGCCGAGATCGCGCGCCAGCCGCAGGGAGCGGCGATGACGCTCCAGCCCGGCTGCCCAGACGGCGCGATCGGTGCTCGAAATGTCCGCCTCCGGCCGCTGATTGGCCGTCGTGACGGGCTGCAGTCCCTCCCGCTCCATCATGCGAACGATGGCCGCCGGCTCGATGACGTCATGATCCCGCAGCGGAATAACGAGGCGGTCGTAGCCGGCCGCCCGCGCCTCGCGGGCCGCATCCTCGCCATGCTGCGTCGTCCATGTCGGCAGGAACGTATAGGAGTGGATGGAAAGCGGATTCATTGCGACAACCTTCTGAAGCCTTCCGGTGACACCACCGAAGCCTAAGCACGAGACAAGCTGGAGGGCGGGCTCAATCCTTGACGGCGCTGCCGGTAAAGCCCTGCACCAGGTATTTCTGAAGAAAGACGTAGAGCGTGGCCGGTATGACGCTGCCGATGACGGTGGCTGCCATAATTTCCGACCATTGCACGCGGAATTGCCCGATGAGCCGCGTAATGCCGAGTGTCATCGTCTGCTTCGCCTGATCTTCGATGAGGCAGAGCGCCCACAACAGATCGCCCCAGGCGAGAAGAAAGGCGAAAGTCGCTGTGGCGACGAAACCCGGGATGATGTTGGGCGCGATGATCCGCAGCAGGATCTGCAGACGGTTGGCGCCGTCAATCATCGCCGCGTTGTCGATCTCGGCGGGGACGGTGTCGATGTAGCCCTTCAACATCCAGACACTGAACGGCAGCGTGATCGTCGTCTGTGCGAGAATGAGACCGAACAAGGTGTCATAGAGCCCGGCGAAGGTCAGCATGCGGAAATAGGCGCCGACCAGGAGCACCCCCGGCAGCATCTGGCTGCCGAGGAACAGGGACATCCACGCCATGCGCCCCTTGAACTTGAAGCGCGAGAAGCCGTAAGCCGCGAAAAGGCCGACGCCCGACGACAAGAGCGCCGTGCTGAGCGACACGATCAGGCTGTTGCGGAAATAGGCGACGAAACCTTCCTGCAGCCAGATGTTGCGATAGGCATCCGTCGTCCACGCCTGCGGCACGAGCGTCGCGGGATAGGAGACGACCTCGAGCGAGCTTTTGAAGGAGGAGGTCACCATCCAATAGAAAGGAAACAGGTTGAAGATCGCGACGGCGAGAAGCGCGACCCAGACGAAGAGGTTGGATTGAGCGGATCCGCGCATCATTCTCACGCCTCCTTCTTCAGGCTGGAGCGCACATAGGGCACCGCGAAGACCAGCATCACCGCTGCGAGAACGACCGCCATGGACGCCGCATAGCTCGCGTTGAAGAATTCAAAGTAATTGCGGTAAATCAGCAGCGGCATCACTTCCGTTGCATTGCCAGGGCCGCCGCTCGTCATGCCGAAGACAAGACCGAACAGGCGCGCCTGCCAGATCAGATCCAGCACCGCGGCCACGAGCAGCATGGGCTTCAGGTTCGGGATGGTGACATGCATGAAGCACTGCCAGGTCGAGGCGCCGTCGAGCTGGGCCGCCTCGTATTGCTGCTGGCCGATGGATTGCAGGCCCGCGAGCAGGATCAGCATGATGAAGGGATAGCCGCGCCAGCCTTCCGCGAAGACGACGGCGGCGAAGGCAAGCTGCGGGTCGCCCAGCCAGTCGATCGGCGCCGCGATGAGCCCGGCCGTTGTCAGGAGCGCGTTCACGAAACCCGCCAGCGGATCGAACATGAAGCGCCAGAGAATACCGCTGATGACGTCGGGAACGGTCCACGGCAGGATCGCGGTGACCCGGAACAGCCACTTGCCCTTGACATCGGCATTGAGCAGAAGCGCCACGCACAGGCCGAGCGTGATGTGGATGCTCACGGTAGATGCGACGAACAGGGTCGTATTCCGGAAAGCCTGCCAGAATTGCGGATCCATCGCGAGCTGGACGTAGTTCGCGATGCCCGGTACGTCTCCGGACCCCCAGAGCACATTGAAACTCTGGAGGATAGCCGCGACGGCAGGGAAGCCAAGAATGCCTACAAGAAGAATAATGGCAGGCAACGCGAAGAATAAGCCGACACGTTGATCAGTCATTGCCACCCTGTCTTTATCACTATGCGGCTCACGCGAAATTGATGCGCAGAGAGCCATGGCCCTCCGCGCGGTGTGTCAAGACACGTGCCCATTCTCATCCCGTGTCATCCCCGGCGGGCTGCCCAGCAGCCCGGGAAGGGGATCCAAAGTCGAGCGTTGCAGTTCATGGATCCCCTTCCCGTCGCTGCGCGACGCCGGGGATAACACGCTTGGTTCCCAAGGCCATGTTTCCATGGAGGCTCATGGCCTTGTTCGTCACTGGCAGGGCAAACTGGAGCCCCCCTCCGGCGGCGTGCAGTCGAATGGCCTAGGACCAATCGACATTCAAGAATGGCGCAAGGCATACCATTGTCATCACCGGGCTTGTCCCGATGATCCCGACCGGAAAGGCGCCTCAATTCATCGGGATGGCCGGGACAAGCCCGGCCATGACAGCTGAGAACGCTGAATGTCGATTGGCCCTAGCGCGCCAGGATCGCCTCGATCTGGTTGTGGGCGTCGGCGAGGGCGGCCTCCGGCGTCTTGGTCTGGGCGACGGCAGCCTGCAGGTTCTGGCGGAAGGCCGTCAGGATTTCCGGCCACTGCGGGATGAGCGGCAGGAAGGACGCATGGCCGATTTCAGCCTTCACGACCTGGGCGAACTTGCTGTCCTGGATCGGCTTGAACTCATCGTTAACGGACTGACGGCCCGCCAGCATGTTGTTGTCCACGAACCACTTTTCCATGCGCTGGCGATCGGTCATGAACTGGATCAGCTTCCAGGCCGCATCCGCGTTCTTGGTGTTGGGGTTCATGAAGAGGCCGTCCACATAGAGCGTGGACCGGACCTTGGGGTCGGTTCCCGCCTTCACAGGGATCGGCGCCATGGCGAGCGTGTTCCAGGCATCGAAGGCCGGATTGATCGCCTGGATGATCGGCAGGGCCCAGAGGGTCTCGACGATCGTGCCCACCTTGCTCTGCGCCATGAACTGGCGGGCGGCGTTGGCATCCACCTGGGAGACGCCGGGCGGCATGACCTTGTCCTTCTGGATGAGGTCGACCACGTACTGGAAGGCTTCCTTCGCCTCAGGCGTGTTGAGTGCGGAGTGTTTATTGTCCGGCGTCAGGAAATCAGCCCCGAAACCGCGCAGGATGACAGACACACGCAGATCAAAACCGGCCGGCTGCAGAATAAGCGCCGTTCCCCACTGGTCGACCGGGCCGCCTTCCTTTGTCGCACGCGTCAGTTTCTGCGCGGCCGTACGGAACTCTTCCCAGGTCGCGGGAGCCTGGGTGACGCCTGCCGCGTCGAATAGCTTCTTGTTGTAGGTCAGGACCATCGCCGCCGTATTCTTCGGCACACCATAGACCTTGCCGTCGTTGGTGACGGCGTCGCGGAGCGAGGGGTAGAAGTCCGCCATGAAAGCCTTGGCGCCGCCCTCCTTCTCCATATAGGGCGTCAGGTCCTTGACCCAGCCTTCCTTGATGTACTGGCTGATGGGGTTGGCATCGAGCTGGAAGATGTCCGGCCCGCGCCCGGCGCGGATGGCGGTCGTCAGCGTGACGTCGCGCTGTCCGAGCGACACCGGTTGCGGCACGATCTTGATGCCGGGATTGAGGCGCTCGAACTCGGCGAAGCCCTCCTTGAGCGAGGTCGCCCAGGGCTCTTCCGCTAGATGCCAGCTCTGGTAGGTCAGCCGGATATCCTCAGCCTTTGCCGCCGTGAGTGAACCAAGCGCCGTGAGCGAAGCCCCGACCAGGGCGGCCTTCGCCAACCCGCGCATCCCAAATCCCATCACCGCATCCTCCTGGGTGTCCACGGCTCTATGACCGTCCTCGGGGGCGGACAGTGCAGAGGGCCCGGGTATTTGTCAACAAGTATGAAATTTGTTGGACAACATTTCTCCGAGCAAAATAGGCGATTCACACAAATTTCTGAGTTCGCTGATATTTTCCACAGCCGGCCGCGCATTCTTGTATGATGACTTGACGCTAGAGTGAAGCCGTCGTCTGTTGCGCAAAGGCAAGCGAGAGAGAGTATCGATGTCGTCTGGCGATCTGTCCCCGGCCGGTGGCCAACCGTCACGCCGCACCGCATCCAAGGTCTATGACCATATCTTCGACCGGATCGCGGCCGGCGACTATCTGAAGGGACAGAAGCTCCCGACCGAGACGGACATCGCAGAACAGTTCAAGGTGTCGCGCACGGTGGTGCGCGAAGCGCTCGCCCGCCTCAGGGACGACGGCCTCATCCAGTCGCGCCAGGGCGCCGGCAGCTTCATCCTCGCCAGCGCCGACCAGGCCATCCGCCGCTTCGCCCCCGTGATGAGCATTGGCGATATCCAGCGCTGCTATGAGTTCCGCATGTTCATCGAGGAGGCCGCCTGCGGGCTGGCCGCGCTGCGCCGCACCGACAGCGAACTGCAGGACCTGCGGAAGCTCTTGCGCGAAACGGAGGATATCGGCGACGTGAGCCTTGGCGTCGAGGCGGACCTCGACTTTCACCTCGCCATCGCCTCCGCCTCGCATAATCGTTTCTTCGTCGACACGCTGGTCTCCATGCGCAGCCATATGACCGTCGGCATGGAGTTGACGCGCAAGCTCTCCCTCACCCGCCCGCAGGATGCGCTGCAGCTGATGTACGCGGAGCACCAGGTCATCTACGACGCGATCGCCGCCGGGCAGGTCGATGCCGCCTCGGCGGCCATGCGCAACCATCTGGAAGCCGCCCGCAAGCGCGTCTTCGAGGATTGATGCGTCGCCAAGATCTCAATCGTCGTGATCTCTAAACCCTGTCCATCACGAGGGGCAGCCGGAGACGCCGGGGCGGACCGGCCGATGACCTGCCTTGACCAACATGGTCAGGCGCGGCCGCGAATGGCCCACGCGCGCGTCGTGAAGCGAAGGCTGCCGTCCTGTGCGGGGGCAAGGGTTGCGGCGAGCTTATCCGCAAGACGCCGGCGCTTGTCCGGGCTCAGACGCGCACAATAGCCTGAGGCCGGCCCGGTACCGAGCGTGAACGGGTGCCAGAAATCGTCGAAATCCCGAAAGACGGCCTCCGCCTCGATAGCCCGCGCCTCGACCGCGATGAGCCCGCCACGTTCCGCCAGCGCGCTGAGCGCAGCGGGCGTGCAGAAGGGAAAGCGCTTGTTCTCCTGAAGCTCCTCCGCCGCCGGGTCGATCTCCGCCGCGGCCGCCCAGAAGGCGCGCACAAAGCCGAGCCCGCCGCCCGGATAATCCCACACATAGAAGCCGACCGTACCGCCGGGACGCGTGACGCGCCGCATTTCCGCGAGCGCCCGTTCGCGATCAGGCACGAAATTGAGGACGAGGGCTGATACCACGACATCGCGGCTGCCGGTCTCGACAGGCAGCGCGCCGGCATCCCCCAGCTGGAAGACGGCCCGCGCATCCGGCACATGGGCGCGTGCACGCGCGAGAAAGCCTTGCGAGGGGTCGATGCCGAGGAGGCTGCGCGGGTTGGCGCGGGCCAGCACTGTCGCGGACAATGCGCCTGTTCCGCATCCCACCTCGAGCCAGTCGCGCCCCGCGCCGGCATCGAGCCAGTCGATGAACACCGGCGCGATCTGCCGGCTCCAGCGGCCCATGTAGAGGTCGTAGCTGTCGCCTGCCACCCAGGCGTCATGACGGGATATGTCGGGCATGGCACGCGCTCCGGCCCCGGTGACCGGGCGGGAGGTTACACCAAAACCGCGCCACCGGAAACGCCCCGCCCTTTCGCCGCAGCGCAACATGGCCTACATGCACGGGGCTGAAAGTCTCCGCCAGGTTCCCGCGCTCATGATTCGTCTCGACAATATCGGTAAGCAGAACGGCAAGCAGATCGTCTTCATCGAGGCCGGCATGGCGCTCCTGAAGGGCGAGAAAGTCGGCCTCGTCGGCCCCAACGGCGCTGGCAAGACCACGCTGTTCCGCATGATCACGGGCGAGGAAGGGCCGGACGAGGGGCAGGTCTCCATCGATCGCGGCGTGACCATCGGCTATTTCAGCCAGGACATCGGCGAGATGGCGGGCCGCAGCGCGGTGGCCGAGGTCACCGACGGCGCGGGGCCCGTCAGCACCGTCGCCGCCGAGCTGCGCGAGCTGGAAACGGCGATGGCTGATCCCGACCAGGCCGACCGGATGGACGCCATCATCGAGCGCTACGGCGAGGTGCAGGGGCGCTTCGAGGAGCTTGGCGGCTACGCGCTGGAGGGCCGCGCGCAGGAAGTGCTGGCCGGCCTCGGCTTCAGCCAGGCGATGATGGACGGCGATGTCGGCGCCCTCTCGGGCGGCTGGAAGATGCGCGTCGGGCTGGCGCGCATCCTCCTCATGCGCCCGGATGTCATGCTGCTCGACGAGCCGAGCAACCATCTCGACATCGAGAGCCTGATCTGGCTGGAGCAGTTCCTGAAGGGCTACGACGGCGCCCTGATGATGACCTCGCACGACCGCGCCTTCATGAACCGCATCGTCACCAAGGTGGTGGAGATCGACGGCGGCGCGCTCACCACCTATTCCGGCGACTACGAGTTCTACGCCGAGCAGCGCGCGCTCAATGAGAAGCACCAGCAGGCGCAGTTCGAGCGCCAGCAGGCGATGCTCGCCAAGGAGATCCAGTTCATCGAGCGCTTCAAGGCGCGCGCCTCGCACGCCGCGCAGGTGCAGAGCCGCGTCAAGAAGCTGGAGAAGATCGACCGGGTGGAGCCGCCGAAGCGCCGCCAGACCGTGATCTTCGAGTTCCAGCCGCCGCCGCGCTCGGGCGACGATGTCGTCAGCCTGAAGAACGTGCACAAGCGCTATGGCAGCCGCAGCATCTATGAGGGGCTCGATTTCGCCGTGCGCCGCCGCGAGCGCTGGTGCGTCATGGGCGTCAACGGCGCCGGCAAGTCGACGCTCCTGAAGCTCATCGCCGGCACCACGACGCCGGATGACGGCACGGTCGCTATCGGTGCCAATGTGAAGATGGCCTATTTCGCCCAGCATGCCATGGAGGTGCTGGAGGGCGAGGACACCATCTTCCAGTCGCTGGAGCATTCCTTCCCGCAGGCCGGCCAGGGCTCGCTCCGGACGCTCGCCGGCTGCTTCGGCTTTTCCGGCGACGACGTGGAGAAGCGCTGCCGCGTGCTCTCGGGCGGCGAGAAGGCGCGCCTCGTGATGGCCAAGATGCTCTTCGACCCGCCGAACTTCCTGGTGCTCGACGAGCCCACCAACCATCTCGACATGGCGACCAAGGAGATGCTGATCACCGCGCTCGCCAATTACGAAGGCACCATGCTCTTCGTCAGCCACGACCGCCACTTCCTCGCCGCGCTGTCGAACCGCGTGCTCGAAGTGAGCCCCGACGGAGTGCATCAATATGCGGGCGGGTATACGGAATATGTCGCGCGCACCGGCCAGGAGGCGCCGGGGTTGAGGGGGTGATGAAGAGTTCATAGCTGGTAAGTTATACAAATGCGGGCCGGCGTCGACTGCACGGGGTGATAGGGTAATTGAAGCACCTAACCTCGATCGACACTTACGCTACCAAGCGGCCTCCCAGAGCTCGGCAGAAACTGTAGCCTCCCCAAGCTGCAATAATCGTGGAAACATTTGCATCTACGCAGTATGAGACCTTCAGAGGCTACTCTCGGGGGAGATTCGGCGTTGCCAAAAAGAAGCATTACCGATGATGAAATCGCCTTGATAAAGGCGATGCTTAAGCGCGGGATGGAAAACAAAGTTATCCAGTTTTTCTTCAACCATCCCAAACGGGCAGTAAATAGCGGTCGCATATCAGGAATCCGATCGGGATCGTACTCAAATTCGGCATCAATAGCAGAAGCACCAGAAGCTGTTCTTGATAGCTTTATCGAGCGACATTCGATCTCCGAAAATATAATTTCCTCCAGCGCGGCTACTGAGGGCGAGAAATTAATATACGAAGCCCCCATCGAGAAACTATTTACGAAGGGCAGCGATGGGCTGTGGCGACTTACAGGGGGAGAAACTGACCGATTCGAATGCAAAACAAATTTTGGTTTTAGGCATCAGGATAAATGGCTACGAGCGATCGCTGCTTTGGCAAACAACGTCGGTGGCATTATCTTTTTTGGCGTATATGACAAAGACGAAAAGGGCCCGGACAACGAGGACCTCAGCTATGTCGCCTGCGGGCTAGGCAATAACGAATTTCTGGAAACAGACCCAGCCGAATTTGCCACACGCGTTAAGTCTATATTTGATCCGACGCCCGCATTTCGCATAGGAAGCATACTATTAAATGGGAAAATAGTTGGCTTTATTCAAGTCGATCCGCATCAAAGCCGCCCCATAATCGCCACCAAGCAAGAAGGATCGATTAGAGAAGGCGACATATTTTATAGATATCCAGGACAATCATCGCGTATAAAATACAGCGATTTACGTGCAATACTTGATGCTAGAGACGCGGAGGTGCGTCAGCAAATATTGCCTATGATTGAGCATCTGTTGAGGCTCGGCCCAATGAGGGCGATGATTGCCGATCTAGAGGATGGAAAGCTGGAAGACGGAAAACGCTCAATTCAAATCGACACATCCCTGGTCGATAAACTGACCTTTATCAAAGAAGGTGAGTTTCACGAAAAGGACGGCGCACCGACACTTCGTCTGATAGGGGACGTGCATACTATCAATGCAAACGATGGTATAAAAACTAAATTGAGCCTACTTACACGCGACGACATTTTGTCAGCATTTCTAGGCCAAGCCAAAATCGATCACCCCTTAGAATACATCCGGTTCGTGGTGGAGGTGTCTCGGAATGAGCGCCTACCTTTGCATTACTTCGCAAAACAGGCAGGCCTTTCAAAATTACAAGCAATTGATTTCATCCAGAAATCAAATGGAAGCGCGCCCCGAAAGAAGGCCTGCATCGGGTGGCTGGACGAGGATGCGGCTTTCCGTGCCGCGACAGGAAACCCAAAGCGGCTTTTGGAAGGCATTTTGAAAGGAGATATTCCTGATCTGCCCTCTCCGAAAGAGGCCTCACACACGGCGCAAGCACTAACCGGCCTCCCAAGAGGTGCGGCATTTAATAAAGACGAAATACTCAGGCTACTGAGGAAATGCTGCGAGATGGCAGATGTACCGTCTATGAGCTTCGTAAGGCGTGGCATTTGTCGCGTCGATGAAATATTATTCAGCATCACCTAAGTTGTCAGATAGCCCTCCACGCGATCGTCTAACACTATATTTCCATTACATAGCAAAGCGGTATAAATAGGCCACCGCCCCCCTCACCCCCCATTCGCCTCCCGCACATGCACCAGCAACCCCTGCCCACCGCGCTCGATATCCTCGCGGCTGGCGGCGCGGGCTGTCTCGGGGTCGCGTTCGCGCAGCGCGGTAATGAGGCGCAGATGCGGGTGGGGTTCCCAGTCCGGCAGGCCCTCGTCGTAGAGATGCGAGAGGATGGGTCCGCAGCGCACCCATAGGCCTTCGACGATGTCGTAGAGGATGGGCAGGCGCGCCATGCGGCAGAAGGTAAGGTGGAACTCGGTGTTGAGATCCACCGCCTGCACGAAGCTCCGGCTCGCGTGGCATGCGGAAATCTGCGCGTGGATGGCGACGAGGGCCTCGATCTCTGCCTCGGTGGCGACGAGGGCCGCGGCAGCGGCGGCGCGCCCCTCGAGATCCGTGCGGATGGCGCGGATCTCCTGCAGCTGCTCCAGCGTCAGGGTCGGCACCACCACCGAATTGCGCGCATCGAGCGCCAGCGCCTTCTCACCGACGAGCCGCAGCAGGGCCTCGCGCATCGGCGTCGCGCTGATTCCGAACCTCACCGACATGGGCCGAAGCCGCAGGCGCTCGCCGGGCCGTAGCCGCCCACGCATGAGGGCGGCGCGCAGATCTGTATAGGCGCGCTCGCTCAGGTTCTCCTTGACGATCGGCTGCACCCAATCGCCCGTCGCCGGGGTTCTCTCTTTATTTTGCGGCATCCGACTTGACACAGGGCAGTTTCCTCGACCAAAACTGTTATAACAAATTACTTATTGCATCAACCCAAGGCTCGGACCAACACGACCGGGCAGCGACCGCCGGGGCCGATGTGGCCTCCGCCGGCGCGCGGGCTGATAACGGGAGGAAGCGGTGATCGCGCTTCGTAAGACAACCACGGCCTTCGGGGCCGAACTGGTCGAGATGGACAGGGAGCCCGCGCCGCGCGAGGGCGAGGTTGTCATCGCGGTCGCCGCCGCCGGCATCTGCGGCAGCGACATCCACGCCTATGAGTGGACGCCGGGCTATGAATTCATGACCGACGCGATGCCGCTCACCATCGGCCACGAATTCGCGGGCACGGTGCGGGCGCTCGGCGCCGGCGTCACCGGCCTCAAGGCCGGCGACCGCGTCACCTGCTGGCCCACGGTGAGCTGCGGCCATTGCGCCGCCTGCGATGCCGGCACGCCGGAGCACTGCCAGAACCGCAGCATCATCGGCCTGCATATCGACGGCGGTTTCGCCGACCTCGTGCGCGTGCCCGCCGCCAACTGCCGTGCCATACCCGATAGCCTGCCCTTCACGGTCGCCGCCCTGACGGAACCGCTCTCGGTCGCCGTGAACGCGGCGGATGTCGGCGATGTCGGGCCAGGCGACCGGGTCGTCGTGCTCGGCCCCGGGCCGATCGGCCTCGGCATCGCCTTCGTGGCGCAGACACGCGGCGCCACGGTGCTCTTGTGCGGGCTGAACGACGCGCTTCGCCTCGACAAGGCGCGCGAGATCGGCATCGTCCACTGCGTCGACCTCGCTGACGAGAGCATGACGGACGCCGTCCAGCGCGTCTTCGGCGGCCCCGCCGATTGCGTCATCGAGGCGACGGGCGTCGCCCGCTCGGTCAGCGACGGGCTCGCCGTGCTGCGCTCGGGCGGCGTCATGGTGGTAGCGGGCATTCACTCCGGTCATCTCGATCTCGATCTGACGCGATTCGTGCGGGACAAGAAGCAGCTTCGTGCCGCGCACGATACCACCGCGCAAGCCCTTGAGAACGCGATCGCCCTGCTCGCCGCCCATGCGGACGTGCTGGCCCGCCTGATCACCCATCGCGAGCCGCTCAGCCGCGCCATCGAGGCCTTCGAGCTGGCGCGCAGCCGCCAGGCGGTAAAGGTTCTGCTGGTTCCGCAGACCCTGTCGCAAGATTTGCCCCAAACCGAAAGTGAATTCGCATGACCTCGGTCACACGCGTTGTTGTCGCGCCCGTCCCAGGTGGTCCGGACGCGCTCAAGATCGTCGAGCGGGAGCGCCCCACGCCGGGTGAGGGACAGGCGCTCGTCAGGGTGCATGCCGCCGGCATCAACCGTCCGGACGTGATGCAACGGGAGGGCAACTATCCGCCGCCGCCCGGCGCGAGCGACGTGCTCGGGCTCGAGCTCGCCGGCGTGGTCGAGGGCCTCGGCCCGGGCACCACGCGCCTCAAGCCCGGCGACCGGGTGATGGCGCTTGTTGCCAGCGGCGCCTATGCCGAATGGGCCGTCGTCGACGAGACGGTGGCGCTGCCCATCCCGGACGGCATGTCCTTCGTCGAGGCCGGCGCCTTCCCCGAGACCTATTATACGGTCTGGTCGAACCTCTTTCAGCGCGCGGGCCTGAAGGCCGGCGAAACCGTGCTCATCCATGGAGGCACCTCGGGCATCGGCACCACGGCGATCCTGCTCGCCAAGGCGCTCGGCGCGCGGGTTCTCGTCACGGCCGGCTCGGACGAGAAATGCGCCGCGAGCCGCGCCGTCGGCGCTGATCTCGCCATCAACTATCGCACAGACGATTTCGTCGCCGCCGCCCGCGCCGCCACCGACGGCCGGGGGCCGGAGGTGATCCTCGACATGGTGGGCGGGGACTATATCCCGCGCAATCTCGATTGCATCGCCGCCGACGGGCGCATCGCGCAGATCGCCTTTCAGCGCGGCTCGAAGCTCGAGCTGGATCTGCTGCCGCTTCTGATGAAGCGCATCACCTTCACGGGCGCCACGCTCAGGGCGCGGCCCGTCGCCATGAAGGCGGCGCTCACCGCATCGCTGGCCGAACACGTGCTGCCGCTGCTCACGGCCGGTAAGGCCAAGCCTCTCATCGATTCAACCTTCCCCCTAGCTGACGTCGCCAAGGCCCATGCCCGCATGGATGCCGGCGCGCATGTGGGGAAGATCGTTCTTGTCATGCAGGACGGCGCTTAAGCGCCACATCAAGCGGGCGCGTGAGCGCCACGGCATCAGGGCGCCCAGGCGCCACGGAAGGAAACAGGAGCATGAACGCAGTGACCAAGCCCGCGCCGCGCGCAGCCAGCAACATCACCGGCGCGCATCTCATCGCCGCGGCCTTGCAGCGCCATGGCGTGCGGGAGATCTTCGGCCAGAGCATCCCTTCGGCGCTCTTTCTCGCCGCGCCCGACTACGGTATCCGCCAGGTCGGCTATCGCACGGAAAACGCGGGCGCGGCCATGGCCGATGCCTATGCGCGCATTTCCGGCAAGGTCGCCGTCGTCACGGCGCAGAACGGCCCGGCCGCGACGCTCTTGGTGCCCGGCCTCGCCGAAGCGCTGAAGGCCTCGATCCCGGTGGTCGCCATCGTCCAGGACGTCAGCCGCAAGTTCACGGACAAGAACGCCTTCCAGGAACTCGACCATTTCGCGCTGTTCGGCGGTGTCGCCAAATGGATCCGCCGGGTCGAGGATCCCGCGCGCATCGATGACTACGTGGACATGGCCTTCACGGCGGCCGCCAGCGGCCGGGCCGGCCCGGCCGTGCTGCTGGTGCCGCTCGACGTGCTCGACGAACGCCCGGATTTCGCGCCCGAGGCGCCCCAGCGCGCGAGCCATCTCGGCACCTTCCCACTTGACCGCACGGCCGCCGATCCGGCGCGCGTGGCCGAGGCGGCCAAGCTGATCGCCGGGGCCAAGGCACCCATCGTCATCGCCGGCGGCGGTGTCCACGCCTCGCAGGCTTCCGCCGAGCTTGCAGCCCTGCAGGCGCTGGGCATCCCCGTTGCGACGACCGTCATGGGCAAGGGCGCGGTGGACGAGACCAACCCGCTCTCCGTTGGCGTGGTCGGATATTTCATGGCGCCGCGCGGGCGTTCCTCACATCTGCGGGACCTCGTCACCGAGGCGGATGTGGTCGTGCTCGTCGGCAACCGCACCAACCAGAACGGCACGGACAGCTGGTCGCTCTATCCGCCGCAGGCGCGCTACATCCACATCGACATCGACAGCAACGAAATCGGTCGCAACTACGAGGCGCTCCGCCTCGCCGGCGATGCCAAGCTGACGCTTGCCGCGCTCACGACGGCGGTCGAAGCGGCCAAACCCGCCTCACTTGCGGCGCGGCGGCCTGCGCTGGAGGACAAGATCGCCCAGGGGCGCAAGCTGCACGCCGAAGACATGAAGCAGCTTGTCGATCTCGATGCGGTGCCGGTGCGCCCGGAACGACTGATGGCCGATATCGACAGCGTGCTCACGCCGGAGAGCATCGTCGTCGCGGATGCGAGCTATTCGTCGATCTGGATCGCCAATTTCCTCACCGCTCGCAAAGCGGGACAGCGCTTCCTCACGCCGCGCGGCCTCGCCGGCCTCGGCTGGGGCCTGCCTTTCGCACTCGGCGCCAAGGCCGCCCGACCCGACGCGCCGGTGATCGCGGTCACCGGTGATGGCGGTTTCGGACACGTATGGTCGGAGCTCGAGACCGCGCGGCGCATGAAGCTGCCGATCGTTCTCGTCGTCCTGAACAACCAAATCCTCGGCTACCAGAAGCATGCCGAGCTCAGCCTCTTCGGCAATTTCACCGATGTCGTCGACTTCGAGGCGGTGGACCATGCCGCGATCGCGCGGGCTTGCGGCTGCAGCGGGATACGTGTGGAGAAGCCTGTCGACTTTCTGCCCGCCTTGAAGGAGGCGCTCGCGCGCAACGATGTCACGGTCATCGATGTCGTCACCGACGAGCGCGCCCATCCGCCGATCACCGTCTTCGAGGGCAAGGACGCCCTGAATTACTGATGATTGCAGCGGGCTATCCCTGATTTGGCTCGCAATAATATAACCGGGAGGAAACACATGAAATTGTCATTGTTGCTGAAGACGACCGCCGTGGCCGTGCTGTTCACGGCCACGGCGGCCCATGCGGACGTCAAATTCGGCGCCCTCTATCCCTTCAGCGGCCAGCTCGCGCTTCTCGGCGATGAAAGCGCGCGGGGCCTGGAGATCGCGGTCGACGAGATCAACGCCGCGGGCGGCGTCCAAGGCGAAAAAGTGGTGCTGGTTCGCGGCGACGCCGTGGACAACAACCAGGCGATCGGCGAGGCCCGCCGCCTGATCTCCCGCGAAAAGGTCGCCGCCATCTTCGGCTCCTATTCGTCGGCCCGTTCCATCGCGGCGAGCCAGGTCGCCGAACTCTCCGGCATCCCCTATTTTGAAATGGGCGCGGTCGCCGACGAGGTCACAGGTCGCGGCTTGAAGTTTCTGTACCGCACCAATCCGACCGCCGAGGACATGGGCAAGTTGATCGTCGAGATGATCGTCAACAAGGTCGCTCCCGGCATCGGCAAGAAGCCGGAGGATTTGAAGATCGGCATCATCTATGAGGATTCCAGTTATGGAACCTCAGTTGCCGGACACCAGAGGAAATATGCGGCAGAAGCAGGCTTGAACGTCGTCGCCTCGCAGGGCTATCCCGCATCGACGGTCGATATGTCCTCGCTGGTGCTGGATCTCAAGCAGCGCGGTGTCGATATCGTTCTGCAAACATCTTACCAGAACGACTCGGTGCTCTTTCTCCAGCAGGCCAATGAAGCCAATTTCAAGCCGGCTGCCATTATCGGCGGTGGCGGTGGCTACTCCATGCAGCCGACAGCCGACGCCGTCGGCCATAAGGTTATCGATGGCGTTCTGGATGCGGATTTCACCCAGTTCCTCGTCAACACGAAGTATACGCCCGGTCTGGAGAATTTCGTCGAGGCGTACAGGAAGAAATACGGTGAGCCCCCGCGCTCAGGCCATTCGCTCAACAACTATGTCGGCGCCAAGGTTTTGCTTGAGGCGCTCAACAAGGGCAAAGGCTTTACGCCGGACGCGATCGTGGCGGCCGTCAATAACATCGACATCGGCGAAGGCGTGACGGCGGCCGGTTACGGCATGAAGTTCGGAAAGAACAACCAGAACGAGCGCGCGAAGATGATGGGAATGCAGTGGCAGGACGGCAAGCTCGTCACGGTTTATCCGGATGCTGCCGCCGTCTCCCCGATGCGGCTCAGCAAGTAACTGACCTCAACGGGGGATGCTCAGGCATCCCCCGGCCTTCTCCCGAAAGCGTGCCGCGACTTCCTGAACTCGCCGCCGCGCTTTTCAATTTTGGTTTTATCGCATGGCGATGACGCAAGACCTCCGAACAGTTTTGCACGACATGCTTTAGCGAGGGCGCGATGGATACCGTTCTCCAATTGCTCGCCAATGGCTTGATGCTTGGCGGCCTCTTTGCGATCGTCGCGGTCGGGCTGACGCTGATCTTCGGCATCGTCAAGGTCGTGAACTTCGCCCATGGCGAATTCCTGATGGTCGGGATGTACCTGACCTTTCTGGTCACCCGCATGCTCGGGCTTCATCCCTTTGTGGCGGTCATCGTCGTCGTGCCCGCGCTCTTCCTGCTCGGGGCCTTGACGCAGCGCCTCATCATCCAGCCTCTGATGAGCGCGCGCGATGATCACATCCAGATTTTCGCGACGGTCGGCTTGTCGACCGCGCTGATCAATCTGGCCTTGCTTGTTTTCGGCGCCGACATTGCCAATACGCCGGCGAGCGGGCTCAGAACACCCATCGAGATCGGCCCCGTCCGCATCCTCAGCGGTCAGCTCGTGATCTTCGCGGCCTCCATCGCCCTCGTCATCGGGCTGCAGACGTTTCTGCAGACCACGGCGACGGGCCGCGCCATTCGCGCCGTCGCGCAGAACCGCGCCGCAGCCCAGCTCATGGGCATCAATGTCGATCGCATCTACATCCTGACCTTCGGCATCGGCGCGGCCTGCGTCGGCGTCGCCGCCGTGCTGATCGCGCCGCTTTACCCGACGTCGCCGACCATCGGCACCTATTTCGTGCTGACGGCCTTCGTCGTTGTGGTCCTCGGCGGGCTGGGCTCGATTCCAGGGGCCTTCGTCGGTTCTCTGGTCATCGGGCTGATCGACAGTTTCGCGGGATTCTATGTCGGCTCAGACATGCGCGAAGTCGCTGTCTTCGGCATGTTCCTCATCATTCTCATCCTGAAGCCGGCCGGCCTGTTCGGAAAGCGTCTGAACCTGTCGCACGTATCGCCATGACAGGATTGCCATGACGGATCTCTCTCTCGCCTCCCCAGCTCCCACGCGGTTTGCCGGCGTGACCTGGCGCAATCTGATCGCGCTTGTCGCCTTCCTCGCTGCGCTGTTCGCTATTCCCGTGATGATAGATGATGACTTCATCTTTCATATCTTCGTCACACTTTTTATCTTTGCGGCATTGTCGACCGCGTGGAACATCGTTGGCGGGTTCGCCGGCCAGCTTTCACTCGGCCACGCCATCTTCTATGGCCTTGGCGCCTATGTCGGCATCATCCTGATGAACATGGGCATCACCCCGTGGCTCGGCATGTTCGCGGGCGCCGCGGTTTCGGTCATCGTGGCGATCGCCATCAGTTATCCCTGCTTCAGGCTGCGCGGCCCCTTCTTCGCCTTGGCGACCATCGCCTTTCTGGAGGTGTTCCGCGTCGTCGCGCTGCATTTCCGTGACCTCACGGGCGGCGCCACCGGCCTGATGATCCCGCTGAAATTCGGCTGGGAGTGGATGGTGTTCCGCGAGCGCCTGCCACCGCTGATCATCGCTTTCGGCATGCTGCTGGTTTGCCTGGCTGTCGCCTGGTGGATCCGGTCGCATCGCATCGGCTTCCAGCTCGTCGCCACGCGCGAGCGTGAATCCGCCGCGAAGGCCGCCGGCGTCAACACGGTGAAGGTGCGTCTCATCGCCGTGTCGGTCTCGGCGGCGCTCACCGCCATGGTCGGCACTTTCCATGCCATGTATCTCACCTTCATCGAGCCGGCCGCGATGTTCTCGCTGCCCCTCTCGATCCAGATCGCCATGTTCGCCCTCATCGGCGGCATCGGCACCGTCTTCGGCCCTTTGCTCGGAGCTGTCCTTCTGGTGCCGATCTCTGAGGTGGCGCGCGGCTGGCTCGGCGCGCACGCGCTCGGGCTGCACGGCTTCGTCTACGGCGCGGTGCTGATCCTGGTCGTGCTCTTCATGCCCAACGGCTTGATGGGACTGCTCGCGCGCCTGAACGGCAATGGCGCCACGACACGCCAGAAGCAGGCCACCGCGATCACCGCGCCACTCGTCCCGACGGCACGACCGGCGCTTGGGGACGAGATCGTCAAGGTCGAAGCCCTGCAGAAGCATTTTGGTGGCTTGCATGTCACCAACAATGTCGGTTTCACCCTGCGCGAAGGGGAGATCCTTGGCCTGATCGGTCCGAACGGCGCCGGCAAGACCACCGTGTTCAACATGATCTCGGGCTTCCTGTCTCAAGACAGCGGCTCGGTATCCGTGCGGGGCGCCGATGGCGCCTGGCACAAGCCGGTGACGCCGGCGGACTACGCGTCGATCGGTGTCGGCCGCACGTTCCAGATCGTCCAGCCCTTCGCGGCCATGACGGTCGAGGAAAACATCATGGTCGGTGCCTTCCACCGGTTCAGTGACGTCCATGAGGCGCGCGAGGTGGCACGCGAGACGGCCCACCGCATGGGGCTCGGCCCCTGGCTCGATGCCGAAGCGCGAGGCCTGACCATCGGCGGCCTGAAGCGGCTGGAGATGGCGCGTGTCATGGCGATGAAGCCGCGCGTTCTTCTACTCGACGAGGTGATGGCCGGCATCAACCAGACGGATGTGCGTCGCGCCATCGACCTCACCCTGTCGATCCGTGACAGCGGCGTCAGCATCATCGCCATCGAGCATGTCATGCAGGCGGTGATGTCCCTGTCGGACCGGGTCATCGTGCTGTCCTCCGGGCAGATCATCGCGCAGGGCAAGCCGCAGGAGGTGGTGCGCGACCCCACCGTCATCGAAGCCTATCTCGGCAAGGAGTTCGTCCATGCTCAAGCTTGAGAACATCGATGCCGGCTACGGCGCCACGACGATCCTTCACGACGTGTCGCTGGATGTGAACGCCGGCGAGGTGGTGACCATCGTCGGCGCCAACGGCGCGGGCAAGACAACCACCTTGCGCACCATCGCCGGGTTGATCCGGCCAACGTCGGGCCGCATCCTGTTCGAGGGGCAGGACATCACGCGCCTGTCCGCCCACGAGACGGTCGACCTTGGCATTACGCTCATCCCGGAGGGGCGCCAGCTCTTTCCGGAGATGACCGTGCACGAGAACCTCCTGATGGGCGCCTATCGCAGCGCGGCCCGCGAGAAGCAGGCCGACACGCTGGAGGAAGTGCTCACGCTCTTCCCGCGCGTACGCGAGCGCCTCGATCAGAATGCCGCCTCGCTCTCCGGCGGCGAGCAGCAGATGGTCGCCATCGCGCGGGGCATGATGGCCCGCCCGAAGCTCCTCATGTTCGACGAGCCCTCGCTTGGCCTTGCCCCCATCATCGTCGCGCAGGTCTTCGAGGTGATCGACTCGATCGTCAAGACAGGCGCGACAGTGCTGATCGTTGAGCAGAACGTCTTCCACACGCTGAAGGCCGCGGACCGAGGCTATGTGCTTGAAAATGGTGAGATCGTTCTGACGGACAGCGGCAAGGCCCTGCTCGCCAACGACCATGTCCGCCAAGCCTATCTGGGCATTTGAGAATGCTGCGTTCGGGAGAAAACCCGCTGTCATTCCGGGGCCTCGCAACAGCGAGGAGCCCGGAATCCATGGACACGCGGTCTGATAATAAGGCACCGCCAAACCGGCTCCCTCTTGATGCACTCCCGTGTTCATGGATTCCGGGTTCGGGCCTGTCGGCCCGCCGCGGAATGACCGCGGCGGTTCCCTCATAAAACCAGCGCGCCCTAGCCCGTCCCGCATCTGAACACCGACACCACAGCGCAGTCCCGGAACACTCGGAAATCCTGGAAACTCCCATGGCAACACGTGAAATCAATCCTGATGAAATAGCGATCCGGCCGAGCCATCAGGGCCGCCGCGTCCTCGTCACCGGCGCCGGCCGCGGCATCGGGCAGGCGATCGCCGTCAGTTTCGCCCGCCGCGGCGCGATCGTCGGCGTCGCCGACGTGACGGGGGCCGACGTCAATGACACCGTCGCGGCGATCGAGGCGGCGGGCGGCAAGGCCGTGCCGCTCGTCCTCGACGTCGCCGATTATGCCGCCGTGGACCGCGGGCTGGCGGAGGCCGCCCGCGTGATCGGCGGGCCGTTCGACACCATCATCAACAATGCCGGCATATCGCCCAAGCACGATGGCGTCGCGCACAAGGTTTGGGAGATGGATCCGGCCGAATGGGGCCGCGTCGTCGCGGTCAATCTGTCCGGTCCCTTCAACACCATTCGTGCGCTCAGCCCGTCCATGCGCGAGGCCGGGCGCGGCTGGATCGTCAATATGTCCTCCGTCGCCGGCAAGACCTATTCGCCGATCGTCGCCTGCCACTATGCGGCAACGAAATCAGCGCTGATCGGCTTCACCAAGCATCTCGCCGCCGAGCTTGGGCCGTTCGGCATCCGCGTCAATGCGCTCGCCCCCGGCCGTATCGAAACGCCGATGGTGAGAGCCGTGGCCGGTGCCGTCAACGACGAACAGGTGCGCCTCACGCCCATGGGCCGTCTCGGCGCGCCGGACGAGGTGGCCGATGTCGCCCTCTATCTGACTTCGGCGGAAGCAAGCTTCGTCACCGGCCAGACGGTGGATGTCGCAGGCGGTCTCTATATGACCTGAGCTTGCGCCCGGTTGGGCCATCGGCAACCCTGTCGCTCCCGGTGGCGCGTGCGAACCGCGCGCCTCGCTGGAACGGCAATACCGCAAAAGTGACATGGGACGGAACGAATGCGAGAGATTACCGGGCGCACACGGATACTCGGCATCCTGGCCGACCCAATCTATCATGTGAAAACGCCACAAGTGATGAACGCGCTGTTGACGCACCATGGTGTCGACGCCGTGCTGGTGCCCTTCCACGTGGCTCCCGCGCAGCTCGCGGCTCTGCTGGACGGGCTTCGCGCCATGCAGAACTTCGGCGGCTTCATCGCCACCGTGCCGCACAAACCGGCCATGCTGGCCCTCTGCGATGAGACCACGCCGGAAGCGCGCCATATCGGCGCGGTTAATTGCGTGCGGCGGGAGGCCGACGGCCGCATGGTCGGCGCCATGCTGGACGGCATCGGCTTCGTCGAGGCGCTGCGGGCCTCAGGGGTCGAGCCGAAGGGCCTGCGCGCCTATCTCGCCGGCGCGGGCGGCGCCGCGAGCGCGATTGCCTTCGCGCTCGCCGAGGCCGGGGTTCGCGAACTCACCATCGCCAACCGCACGCGCGACAAGGCCGAGGCGCTCGCGGCCCGCGTGCGCGGCATCTATCCGGCGCTCGCACTCAGCACGGATGCGGACCGGGTGAGGGAGCAGGATCTCCTCGTCAATGCCACCTCGCTCGGCATGCGCCCCGACGATCCACCGCCGCTCGATGTCGCGCTGATAGAGCCCCGGCAGTTCGTGGCCGAGGCGATCATGGACCCGGAGATGACCCCACTCCTCAAAGCAGCCGAAGCCAAGGGATGTCGCATCCAGCGCGGACTGCCCATGCTGGAATCCCAGATCGTTCTGATGGCACGGCATATGGGCGCACTCTGATTCATTTTTTGACAGCATGCAGCCTTCCGCCGCCCGATAGCCTAACTCCGATGCAGTAACCCGGACAACACCGCCCATGACCGATATTTCCGCTGAAACCTTCGACTACATCATTGTCGGCGGCGGTACCGCAGGTTGCGTCCTTGCCAACCGCCTCACGGCCTCGGGCCGGCATTCTGTTCTTCTGCTCGAGGCGGGCCAGGAAGCGAGAAGCCCATGGGTCCCCATTCCTGCCGGTTTCAGCAAGCTTCTTACCAATCCCACCTATAACTGGCGCTTCCAGACCGAGCCCGAGGAGGCCACCGGCAACCGGATCATCGCCGTGCCGCGCGGCAAGGGCTTAGGAGGCTCCACGCTGATCAACGGCATGATCTATGTACGCGGACAACCGCAGGACTATGACGGCTGGGCGCAGCGGGGTTGTCTTGGCTGGAGCTTCGACGACGTCCTGCCCTATTTCAAGCGGCTGGAGGACTACGAGGGTGTCTCCGGGGGCCTGCGCGCGCGCGGGGGCCCGCTGCCCCTTGTCGAGGTGTCGGAACGCCCGGCCATCGCCGAGGCCTTCATCGCGGCGGCCGGGCAGGCCGGCTTCCCCCGCAATCCCGACTATAACGGGGAAAGCCAGGACGGCTTCGGCTATTATCAGGTGAACCAGCGCAAGGGCCGGCGCATCAGCGCGGCGGAAGCCTATCTCAAGCCAGCGCGGGGGCGTTCCAATCTTGACGTGCGGACTGATGCCCATGTGCTGCGCGTGGAGTTCGAAGGCAGCCGCGCCGTCGGCGTCACGGTGCGCATCGCCGGCCAAACCCATCGCTTCTCGGCACGCGCCGAGGTGATCCTGGCGGCGGGCGCCGCCCAGACGCCCCAGTTGCTGGAACTCTCCGGCGTCGGTGATCCCGCGATCCTGCAGGCCCTCGACATCCCCGTCCGGGCCGCGCTGCCCGGCGTCGGCGCGAACTACATCGACCATTTCTGCACGCGCATGAACTGGCGGGTCAAACAGCCCGTCACGCTCAATGAACAAACGCGCGGGGTGAAGCTTGGCCTGTCGGTCCTGCAGTATGTCGCGACACGGCGCGGCATCCTCACCCTCGGTACGGGCCTCGCCTTCGGCTTCGTGCGCACGCGGCCGGAATTGGCCGGGCCCGATGTGCAGTATTTCTTCATGCACGCGAGCTACGCCAATGCCGCCGAACGCAAGCTCGACCGTCTGCCCGGCATGACCATCGGCGTCACCCAGCTGCGCCCGGAATCGCGCGGCACCATCCATGCCGTTTCACCGGACCCGATGCGCGCCCCCGCGATCCGTCCCAATTTCCTGGCGGCGGCAGAGGATTGCCGCGTCATGGTGGAAGGCATGAAGATCGCGCGCCATATCGTGGATCAGGCCGCGATGGACCCCTATCGCCAGATGGAGATGGCGCCGGGGCAAAATTGCCGCACGGATGCGGAATGGCTCGCCTTCGCCCGCCGCGACGGCCAGACGATCTATCATATCTGCGGTACCTGCCGCATGGGGCGGGACAGCCTCGCCGTCACGGATCCCGAATTGCGGGTCCACGGTGTCGAAGGGCTGCGGATCGTCGATGCCTCGATCATGCCGACAATCGTCTCGGGCAACACGCAGGCGGCCGTCTTCATGATCGCGGAGAAGGCGGCGGACATGATCCTGTCCGCCACCCAGCAGACGGCGCGGCCAGGCAAGGTTGCCTCGCGCTGAACCCATCGGCGAAGCCCATCACGATCCGCGCCGAACTGCATCCATGATATGATCTCCTCAAGGGAGGGCGCAGCAAGCCCTCACGCGAGGAGACCGAGCTTGGACAACGACCCTATCATCATCGCCTCCATCGCGCGCACCCCGATGGGCGGATTCCAGGGAGAGCTGAAGGCGGCCTCCGCTCCGGAGCTCGGGGCCGTCGCTGTCAGGGCCGCCGTAGAGCGCGCGGCGCTGGCCGGCGACGACATCGATGAAGTTCTGATGGGCAACGTGCTCAGCGCCGGCGTCGGCCAGGCCCCGGCGCGCCAGGCTGCCCTCGGCGCGGGCCTGCCGCAAGCTGTCCCCTGCACGACCGTCAGCAAGGTCTGTGGTTCGGGCATGAAGGCCTTGATGCTGGGGCACGACCTGATCGCGGCCGGAAGCGCCGGTGTCGTCGTGGCCGGTGGCATGGAGAGCATGACCAATGCGCCCTATCTGTTCGACCGCGCACGCCAGGGCCTGCGTCTCGGCCATGGACGCGTGCTCGACCACATGTTCCTCGACGGCCTGGAGGATGCCTACGACAAGGGCCGGCTGATGGGCAGCTTTGCCGAGGACACCGCGCAGCATTACCAGTTCACCCGCGAGACGCAGGATCGCTATGCGCTGACCTCGCTAGAGCGCGCCAAGCGTGCCATCGCCGAAGGGGACTTCTCATCGGAGATCGTGCCCGTGCCCTCAGGGCAGGATGCCATCCGTGTCGACGAGCAGCCGGGGAAAGCGAAGCCCGACAAAATCCCAACGCTGAAGCCCGCTTTCCGCGCCGACGGCACTGTGACGGCCGCCAACGCGTCCTCCATCTCGGACGGCGCCGCGGCGCTTGTCCTGATGCGCCTCTCTGAAGCCGAGCGTCGGGGCATTGCGCCCGTCGCGGTCATTCGCGGCCACGCCGGCCACGCCCGCGCGCCGGCATGGTTCTCCACGGCGCCCGTTGGCGCGCTGGAAACCTTGTTCGCCAAGACCGGCTGGAACAAGGCCGATGTCGATCTGTTCGAGATCAACGAGGCTTTCGCGGTGGTCGTTCTGGCCGCCATGCGCGAGCTCGACCTGCCGCACGACAAGATCAATGTGAATGGCGGCGCCTGCGCGCTCGGCCATCCCATCGGCGCGTCCGGCGCGCGTATCCTCGTCACCCTCGCGGCCGCGCTTGAGCGGCGCGGCCTGAGGAAAGGCGTAGCGACGCTCTGCATCGGGGGCGGAGAAGCGACAGCCGTCGCCATCGAGCGGCTGTGACCGGATCCGACGGGCCGCTCAACCGTAGATCAGGTTCGGCAGGAACAGGCTGATCGCAGGTACATAAGTGATCAGCAGGAGCGAAACGAGCAACATTCCGAAGATGAGCCAGAAGTAGCGCATGAATTCCGACGACGTGCATCCAACGATTGTACTCGCCACGAAGATCAGCGTTGCCACCGGCGGCGTCAGCGCGCCCAGCGTCAGATTGAAGACCAGGATGACGCCGAAATGCACGAGGTCGACGCCGAGGCCCGTCATCAGCGGCACCAGGATCGGCGTCAGAATGATTAACAGAGGCGGGCCCTCCAGAGCGAGGCCGAGCAGACGCAGCACCACGTTGATGATCATCAGGATGACGAACTTGTTGTCGCTGGCGCTCAGGAACCAGTTCGCGATGGCTTGCGGCAGCCTCTCCCAGGCAATCGCATAGTTGAGCCCTGTGCTCGAAGCCAGGATAAACATGATGATCGCCGTGAGAAGCGCCGATTCCTGGAAGATCGCCGGCAGTTCCTCGAGCTTCAGCTCCTTGTACACGAAGACGCTAATAACCAGGCAGTAAAGGGCGACGAAGGCGCCAAGCTCGGTTGGCGTGAACAGGCCTCCCCGCAGGCCCACCCAGACGAAGACCGGAAACATCAAGGCCCAGAAGCCCCGCTTCACCGCCTGCCAGAGGTCCCCGGCCGTCGCTTTTGGCTGGAGTGGAATTTCGATGGCGTGCTGCTTCATGACGAGAAGATTGGCGATCATCAGCGCGCCCGCCACGACCAGGCCGGGCAGGACGCCCGCCATGAACAGCCGGCCGATCGACACCTCGGCCATGAGCCCGTAGAGGATCATCATGATGCTGGGCGGGATGAGCGGGCCGAGGACGCCGGCAACCGCGGCCACCGAGGCCGCGAAGCCGCGCGGATAGCCCTCGCGGACCATCTCGCGGGAAACCGTCTTGGAGAGAATGGCCGTATCCGCGGTCGCCGAACCGGACACGGCGCTGATCAAGGCTCCGCCCAACACGCCGACCTGGGCCAGCCCACCGCGCATATGGCCGACAGAGACACGGGCGACATCGATGAGGCGCCGTGCGATGCCGCCCCGCTGCATGATCTCACCCGCGAGGACGAAGAACGGGATGGCCAGCATGGGAAACGATGCCGTGCCACTCGCGACGCGCTGCGCGAACAACGCCTCGGGCAATCCCGCCGCGACGAAATACAAGGCGCAAGGAATAAGCACCGCGAAGGCGATCGGCATGCCAAGGCCGATCAGGACCATGACACCGATAAGCATGAGCGTCATGTTAAACCTCCGGATCGGTGTAGTTCTTGAGCCGTACGCACTCAGCCTCTTGCCAATTGCGCAAAATATCGATGACTTGGGCGAGTGAATGGATCGCAATAAGGGCAAAGCTTATCGGGATTGCTATATAGACATAAAAATACGGTACACTGACCATATCGATTTCGCGATCCCACGAATTCATGCTCAGGTTATAGCCGATCCGGACCATATGCAGCGATACGAGAAAGATGGCTCCGGACATCGCAAGGTGAAGCCACGGCTTGCCCGCCTTCGGGATAAATACTGAGAAGCCCTCGATGCCTATGTGCTGCAACTTCCGGACCGCGCCGGCGCTCCCAAGGAAGACGAGCCAGACGAATAACGCGGTCGCGACTTCGGCGGAACCCGCGAAGCTGACATTGAGGATATAGCGGCAGAGCACATCGATGATCACCAGAACTGTCATCAATGCGAGCAGAGAGCCTGGAAGAACATTTTCCGCCCACTGCACGAAGCGCTTTGCGAACATGGGACCCCGTCTTCTTTGAGCACTTTCAGATCTGATGGAATTGCCGAGCCCCAAGCATCATGGCCGGGCTTTGTCCCGGCCATCGCGATGTGTCTGGCGCGTGCCTTGTTATGCGGGATCCCCGGCAAGAGACCAACTTATCGGAATGGCCGGGGATGACGCCGGTAAGGCAGGTGCTTCAATGGGTCGGACAATGCACACACGTTCCACTTACATCTGAGCGCCGACAATGGCGCGGACCTTGTCCAAGAGGCCAGGGCTCCAGTCCTTGTAGTCCTTGTAGATCGGCATGACGGCTGCCTTGTAGCCCTCGATGTCGGGGGTGACGATCGTCACGCCGGCCTTCTGCATCTGCGCCTGCAACTCACCCTGGCGTTCGGCGCCCTGCTTGCTGTAGCGCTCGCCGCCAGCAGCCATTTCCTCGATCAGGACAGTGCGCTGGTCGGCGGGAAGGCTGTCGAACACGGTCTTGTTCATCATGAGCCCGAGAACCTGCTTGACGTGCCCGGTCTTGGTGATGAACGGCGCGGGCTCATAGAGTTTCGAGCTGTAGATCGAACCCGTCGGGCCTTCCGCCGCATCGACCACGCCCTGCTGGAGGGCGCTGTAGACCTCGGCGAAATCAAGCGTCACGGGCGAAACGCCGAGCGCCTTGAAGGAATCGATGTAGATCGGGATTGGGGCGAGCCGGAACTTAACATGAGCGAGATCGCTGACCTTCGGGTAGCCTTTGCGGCCCACGATGTGGCGATCACCGAAGAACCAGTTGAACGCGAGCATCTTGATGCCGTTTTTCTCACCCTGGGCAAGCCAGCTCTTGGCAAGATCGGACTTGAGGACCTTCGTGACCTCCTCGTAGTCCTTGAAGACGAAAGGCGCCGACAGGATTCCGACATCCTTTGTCGCATAGCTGGCAAAATAGCCGGAATCGACGATCGTTATGATCGGCGCGCCCATCTTCACCTGTTCGTGCACATCGCGCTCGCTGCCAAGCTGCCCGCCGGGGAAGAGTTCGAGCACAAGCTTGCCGCCCGTGCGCTCCTTCACCCGCGCCGCGACCTCCTGCAGGATGACGTTCTGCAGCTCCGCCGCGGCCTGGCCCGTGCCGATACGCAGGACCGTCTGAGCCTGTGCGGGCAAGGCCATTGCGAGCGCTGCCGCGGCAATACCAACTCCAACCAGCTTCTTGAATAATTTCACGTGACCCTCCCGAATTCCTTCAGCAAGGGCGACCTGATACCAATGATATGGCGGTCGCCGGCCTCACTGGGCAGAAGCAGCCCGCCCGCCCCTGAGACGGGCTTGTCCCGAGGCTTGCCGCGCTGCCAGATTGAATATTCGCCGGTCCGTTCGACCGATCTCATCATCTTGGGAGACGCTGTCTCCGCTTCCACACACCCTTGCAGCGCCACGGCCCGGCGGAGCTCAGGCCACAGCCTGAGCCTGCGTCGCGCCCACGAGGTCACGCATCGCCGCCAGCAATGCCGACCGCGTCGTCTCCTTTCTCAGGTAGGAACCGACATGGTGGCCGGCCTGCTTTTCAAATCGGCCGAAGCCTCTGAAGCGGGGGCGGATCGCGGCGTGCTGCAACGTCTCTCCCACCGCTGAAAAATAGCCGTTGAAGGCTTGATCGATCGCGCCGTCCGACCACGCCGACATCGTCGCCGGCTGGCCGTGATGGCTGGCGAAAATGCCATCTTGCGTTTCGCTTTGCAGGAGGAAGGCGACATAGGCTCTCGCGGCTTCGGGATCGGCGCAATGCGCCGTTATACCGACGGCCGCGCCGCCAACCAATGTCCCCGCGCATAGCGGCGCATCAAGCCCGGGGAAAGGGCCGAACGCCAGACGTCTTTGGCCGAAATCAGCTTCGCCATAGGTGGCGTAGCCATAGGTCAGCGGACAATACGCAAGATCATCCCGGGTCGTCATCGCGTCATGCAAGGCGATGGAGTTGAAATGTCCACTGTCGGGATGAGCATAGCCCAGGACTTCATCAAGAGCATCGAGCGCCTGCGCGAACGCATCCAGATCGAAGACGAGGCCACCTTCAGGCGTCGCCGTCCAAGGCGCGCCCCGGTTGTGCATCAGCGTGCCGGCCGCCAGAAAGCCGTGGTGATCGCCATTGGCGAGGCCGAGCCAAAGCCCTTGTCGGCGCGCGGCGCGGCCCAGCGCGATCACCTCCTCCCACCGCTGGGGAACGGGACAGTCCAACGACCGGAGCAGGTCCGGACGGTAAATCGCGTTCATGGTCGCCGCATCGACCGGCGCCCCCCAGACCTTCCCTCGCCAGCGGTAGCTTCTCAGCGACGGCCCGGCGTAAGTCGCCTCAGCCGTGCCGCCGGGAACCCGCGCCAGCACGTCATCGAGCGGAAGAAACAAGCCCGAGCCCGCAATTTCCCCGATGAAGGGATGATCGAACACCAGGAGATCGCAATCGCGGATGGCCTCGGCGAGCGGCTGGTGCTCAAACGCCCTGAGATCGCGAACCGCCCATTCGACGCCCCGGCCCCCGTGCCGCGCGGCAAACACGCGGCTCGCCTCGACCAACGGGTCGATCGCGCGCCGATGACCCCAGGTGATCCCGCGCAGCGGCTGATGTGACAGGCTTCCCTCATCCGCCATGCCTGCCCCCATCACGGCGTCTTGCGCGCGTTGAACATTTGCGCCCCCGCCTTGTCGTTACCGGCGGCGAAGCACAGCGCCATCAGCTCGTTCTCGATCTGAAGGCCAAGATCGAGATTGCCGTTCATGCCGGCCCGCACGGCAGCCTTTGTCGCCTGGGTGGCAACGGGCGAATAGCTGGCGATCTGCTTGGCGAGTTCGCGGGCCCGCGGCAGAACCTCGTCATCCTCCACCACTTCCTCGACGAGGCCGATCCGCAGGGCCTCCTCGGCGGTGATCCGCTGGCCCGTCAGCAAAATCCGCATGGCCTGGCCGTAGCCGATCAGGCGTGGCAGATACTGGGATGTCCCGCCGGCCCCCACCCAGCCCAGCCCGATTTCCGGCGAGCCGAGAACCGCGCTGCGCGCGGCGATGCGAATGTCGGAGGCGACCGCGAGTTCATGGCCGCCGCCGAGCGCCCAGCCGCGCAGAACGGCAATGACCGGCTGCCGAATGGCGCGGATCTGGGTGACATAGTCGACGCGGTTGCGCCAATCCCAGAAGTCCTCGTATTCCTTGAGCGTGTTGATGTCGGTGCCGGCACAGAAGGCCCGCTCGCCCTCCCCCCTCAGGACGACGACGTGGATGGAGCGCGTCTGGTTGATCTCCTGGCTCAATTCGCGCAACAGCTTGAACATCGCCGGCGTCATGGTGTTCAACTTGGCCGGCCGGTTAAGCACGAGTTCAGCCACATGCCCGTCCTGCTCAATATATATGTCCGCCTTCATCGGGCCGCTCCCGTCGTGTGCAGCGCCTGACGCGCGCTGTCGTCAAAGCCGAGTTCCGCCAGCACTTCGTCAGTGTGCTCGCCGAGGCGCGGGGCAGTCCTGAGCGTACGTGTCTCGCCGGTGTCGATCGCCGGGGCCAGGGTGCGATACGGGCCGCCGGCATGGTCGATCTCCGTGACAAAGGGGCGGAACTGCTCATGCTGTGCGAGGTCCGCGTAGCTCTGCACCGGATTGACCCAGATATCGAGCGGGGTCAGCCGGCTGATCAGCTCTTCCGTCGTATATTTAGCGACATGCCGCGCGACATGGCTCGCCGCCTTGTCACGCCAGCGGCGGCGCGCCTCGACATCCGCATGGGGCGGCGCTTCCTCGCCGAGCCCGGCGAGTTCCGGATCCCCGAAGGCATCGGCAAGTGCCGGAAAGCGTGCCTGCGCGATCGCGAGGAAGCCATCCGCGGTCCGGTAGATGCCGTAGGGCGGCTCCATGTACACGCTGGCGAAAGGCCGTTCGGACCGTGGTGCCAGACGCCCGGTGTTGAGAAAAGTGGAGATCTCCTGGATCTGGATCTCCAGCGCGGCGGCGAGCAGCGACACCTTGAATTCGCGCCCCTTGCCCGTGCGCTGGGCCTCGATATAGCCGGACAGCGCCGCCTCCGTCGCCAGATGCGAGGCTGAGGTATCGACCATATAGACCGGAGAGGGATGGGGCAGGCCGTCGTCGGTGCCCGCGTTAAAGGCTAGCCCTGAGAATGACTGTACCAGAAGGTCCTGGCCCGGCCTGTCGACCATCGGCCCCTCGTCGCCGTAACCGCTGATGGCCACATAGACCAGCTTTGGGTTGATGCGATTGAGCGTGGCGAAATCGATGCCGAGTTTTGCGGCGACGCGCGGCCGGAAATTCTGCACCAGAATATCGGACTGGGCGACGAGCCGATGCAAAACCTCCTGGGACGACGGCTGCTTCAGGTCGAGGCAAATGCCACGCTTGCCGCGATTGAGCATGAGGAAGGCGCTCGATTCCTCACCGTGCCAATAGCCGTCGATCGGCCACTGCCGGGAGAAATCCCCGGTCGGGGATTCGATCTTGATAACGTCGGCGCCAAGATCGCTCATGCGTGACGTTGCCAATGGGCCCGCCATGGCAATCGTCAAATCGAGCACTCTGACACCCTTGAGGACGGAACTGGAGGAATGAGCTGCGGCGGACACGGGCACCTGCCTGGTTAAACAATCCATAGATCATAAATCATATATGATCTATGATCGCAAGCGGCAAAAGGCGCGTTATCCCGGTCTATCCCCGGCGAAGGCATGAACGGGAGACGGCATGAACGGGAGACGGCTTGGATCAGAGACGGCTTGGACCTAGCGAAGACGTTGGACCCGCCCCCGACGGTTCGCGCGGCCCTGTCGGCTTTCCGCTTTCGAGAATCGGCCAAAGGCTATAAAGGTCACGATGATGGAGCCCATACGCGAGCCCGCTTTGCCCCCTTCCGACCGACCCGGCCGGAGCGATCTGCAGCGCTCCAATCTCGTCGACCAGATCCACGACGAACTGCATCGTCGCATCACGGACAGGTTGATGGCGGCGGGGGAGCGCATCATCATCGACAAGCTCGCGGCCGAATTCGGCGTCAGCCTCATTCCCGTGCGGGAGGCGCTCGCCCGTCTCAAGGTCGAACGGCTGGTCACTCATGAATCGAACAAGGGCTATCGTGTCGCCCCGGCCCCCGAGGGCTTCGAGATGCGCAAGCTCTTCGAGGCACGGCTCGTCGTGGAACTGGGGGCGCTCGAGCAAGGCTTCGCCAACCTCACCGACGCACTCGTCGAACAGCTCGCCGCCATCAATGCGACCATTCGCAACGGCGACTATGGCCCGGAGTTCGCGAGCTTTCGCGACTTCATCGATCGCAATGCCCATTTCCACCGGCTGATCGTCGGGCTCGCCCAGAATCCGTTCATCGACGAGGCCTACAGCACGCTGGGTTATCATCAGCGTGTCGCCCAGACGCTGTTCGGGCGCGGTCCCGACAATCTGGATATGATCGTGAGCGAACACGACACCATCGTCGAGGCTTTGCGCAGGCGCGACCTCGCCGCCGCGAAGCAGGCACTCGGCGACCATATTCGCCACGGCATGGACCCTTATCTGGCATAGAGCGCGGCGCTCCGGGCCCTTCCTGGAACGACAGGCGGTCGCGTGAGCGGGCCACGTCAGATCGCGCCTTCCGCGCCTCCTTTTTCATGACGGCAACACACATCGCGCTTTCCTAGCTCAACGCGAGGATGCGGAAAGCTCCCGCCATCTTGAGCACAAACGCGCCTGCCAATTTGTGAGATCTCACAAATCTCTTGTGAGATCTCACAAGCTGTGCTCAGCTATGCATATGCTTGACCGATCGTCTCCGTTTCTGACCACGGCACCTCCCGGGCCTGCGACCAAGAACGCAGTTGCCGGACAGGTACTCCGCCACGCCCTTCTGACCTGTGACATCGTGCCGGGCTCCGCCTTTTCCGAGGTCGAAGTCGAGCTCCGTTACAGGTTGGGGCGAGCGAGCATCCGTGGGGCGCTCGCTGGCCTTGCGGGAGAAGGCCTCGTGACGCCCCTGCCGCGTCAGGGTTGGCGCGCCGCGCCGATAACCGGGGCTTTGATCAGCAGCCTCATTGCGGCGCGGCGCCAGATCGAGCCAATGCTGGCTAAACGCAAGCTTTCGACCGCCGAAATATCCCGCCTTGAATCGCTCGTGATGCTCGATGTCGCGCTCGCAGGCAGGGAAGACTTGCAGGCCATCACGACCGCGCGCGTCACCGATCGCCAGATCATGGACGTCATCGCCATCGACAGCGGGGTCTTCCAGCGCAAATGGCTCACGGAGGTTTGGGACCATTGCACCCGTGTTCTCGCCTTCCTCGAGACCGGTGAGGACAAGTATCATCCGGCATCGCGAGCCGATCTCGTTGCCGCGCTCAGGGCTGGCGACGCGAGCCGAGCCAGTGCGGAACTGCTTCGCGATATCGATGCCTTTGAACATTTTGTCGGGCAGGCGGCCCTGAAGCGCTCGGATTTTTCCATGGGTGCTATGGAAAAGCGGTCCGCGCGCCGTGTTCGCGACAAGTCGACATCAAATGCAACGACGAGCGTGCCACCCATCGGGACATTGGATACGCCACGCAGATCTTGAGCATGACAGTCTAGCGCGTTTCGGGGAGAACTCAGATGACGTCACTTAGCTCTAAAGTCGCAGCAATTTTACTCGGGTTTTCTGTCGCGGCCGCGCCGGGTGCGCTTCTCGCCAAGGACAGGCTGACGGTGGATCTCGTCAATGAGCCTTCCTCGCTCGATCCGCAAGTGCAATGGAACCCGGACAGCTACTACGTCTACCGCAACATCTTCGACAATCTGCTGACCCGGGACGACAAGGGCGACATCATTCCCCAGGTCGCAACATCCTGGAAATACCTGTCCGACACCGAGATCGAATTTCAAATCCGTGACGACATCACCTTCCATGACGGCAAGAAACTGACTGCCGAGGATGTGGCTTTCAGCGTGCAACGCATCACCGATCCGAAGTTCGGCAGCCCTCAGCTCGGGCAGTTCAACAAGATCATCAAGGCCGAGGCTACAAGCCCGACGACGGTGAAGTTGACGACCGACGGCGCCTATCCCGCGCTGCTCGCCCAGCTCACCAAGCTGTCGATCGTACCGAAACACGTGGTCGAGGCCCTCGGCAAGGATGCCTTCAACCTGAAGCCGATTGGCAGCGGGCCTTACAAGTTCGACAACTGGCAGCGCGGCGTGCAGGTGACGCTCACGGCGAACGCCGACTATTGGGGGGACAAGGGCCCCTTCCCGACCGCCGTGTTTCGCGCGGTGCCGGACGCCTCGACGCGCGTCGCCAATCTGCAGGCAGGCACCAGCGACATCGCCGTCACGCTCGATTCCGATCTGGCCGAGCAGCTCAAGTCCTCCGCGAGGGCCAAGGTGCTCTCGGTGCTGACCGAGCGCGTCGCCTATCTTCGTCTCAACCCGACGAAAGCCCCCTTCGACAACACGAAGGTGAGGCAGGCGGTTGCTTACGCGATTGACAAGGATGGCCTGATCGACGGGATTCTCGGCGGGTACGACAAGCCCGTGCCGGAGATGCTGACCCCCTCGCATGTGGGATGGGTCGCCGATATCAAGGCCCCCTCCTATGATCTCGCCAAGGCCAAGGCCCTGGTGGCCGAAGCCGGCCCCGCGGCCAAGGCCGAGATCGAACTCGCGACGTCACCCGTGTTCGACCAGCGGATCGTGCAGGCGATCCAGCAGATGCTGGCGGAGGCCGGTTTGAACGTGAAGATCAACATGTCCGACATGGCCAATTACCTGAAGCGCGCCCAGGGTGGCGTCGACGCGACGCCCGCGCTCAGCTTCGGCCGGTGGTCGTGCTCGTGCCAGGATGCCGACGGTGTTCTCTTCCCGCTTCTCCACAAGAGCAGCTCCTGGTCCGTCTATCGCAATGACAAGGCCGATGCCTTGCTCGAGGACGCCCGCGCCACCCTTGATGAGAAGAAGCGGCTCGAGGACTATCGGCAGGTCCACGAGATCGTCGCCGAGGACGTGCCGCTTGTGCCGCTTTACCAGGTCGCGGCGATCTATGGCGCTGCAAAGCCTCTACAGTGGCAGCCCTCACCCGGTGAGAGCCTCTTCCTCAACCGCATGAGCTGGAAAGAATAGCCGAAGACTGGGGATGCCCGCCCCTCTTTTGAACCAATAATGACGGGCTTCACAACACATTTCAGACGGAACTCAATGGGAGAACTGATATGTCGATGCGAGGCAGGGGGCTCGTGGCGGCCCTTCTTGGGTTATGCCTGACGGTCGCGCCAGGTGCGCTGATGGCGAAGGACAAGCTGACGGTGGATCTCGTCAACGAGCCGTCGTCACTTGATCCGCAGGTGCAATGGAATCCGGACAGTTACTTCGTCTACCGCAATATCTTCGACAATCTCGTCACGCGTGACGACAAAGGCGAGATTGTCCCGCAGATCGCGACATCCTGGAAATACCTGTCCGATACGGAAGTCGAATTCCAGATCAGGGATGACGTCACCTTCCATGACGGCAAGAAACTGACTGCCGAGGATGTGGCTTTCAGCGTTCAGCGCATCACCGATCCAAAGTTCGGCAGCCCGCAGCTCAGCCAATTCAACAAGATCATCAAGGCGGAGGCCGTCAATCCGACGACGGTGAAGTTGACGACGGATGGCGCCTATCCCGCGCTGCTCGCCCAGCTCGTCAAGCTGTCGATCGTGCCGAAGCACGTGGTCGAGGCCGTCGGCAAGGACGCGTTCAACCTGAAGCCCGTCGGAAGCGGCCCCTACACATTCGACAACTGGCAGCGCGGCGTGCAGGTCACCCTCAGCGCCAACCCCACTTACTGGGGCCAGAAAGGCCCCTTCCCCACCGCCGTGTTCCGCGCCGTTCCGGATGCCGCGACCCGCGTCGCCAATCTCCAGGCCGGCACCACGGATCTCGCCGTGACGCTCGATTCCGACCTCGCGGCGCAGCTCAAGAATTCGCAGAGGGCGAAGGTTCTTTCGGTCCTGACCGAACGCGTCGCCTATCTCGCCATGAATGTGCAGAAGGCGCCGCTCAACGATCCGAAGCTGCGTGAGGCCATTGCCTATGCCATCGACAAGGAGGGGCTCGTCGACGGCATCCTCGGCGGTTATGACAAGGCGGTTCCGCAGATGCTCTCGCCAGCCCATGTCGGCTGGGTCGAAGGCATCGAGGCCCTGCCCTTCGATCTCGCCAAGGCCAAGGCTCTCGTGGCGGAAGCCGGCCCCAAGGGAAAACAGGAGATCGGGCTCCTGACCTCGCCGGTCTATGACCAGCGGGTGGTGCAAGCCATCCAGCAGATGCTGCGCGAGGCCGGCCTGAACGTCAAAATCGACATGACGGACATGGCGACCTGGCTGAAGCAGATGCAGAGCGGGCCGGATGTCATTCCGCAGATGGCGTTCAGCCGCTGGTCCTGCGCCTGTCAGGATGCGGATGGGGTGCTATTTCCGATCCTGCATTCGTCGAGCGGCTGGGCCAACGCCAACGACAAGGCGATCGACAGCCTCCTGGTGGACGCACGCCAGACACTTGACGAGAAAAAGCGTCTTGACGCCTATCGCGGCGTGCACGAGCGGGTGCGGACCGAGCGGTTCATCATTCCGCTCTACCAGGTCGGCATCGTCTATGGCGCCGCCAAGGGCCTGCAATGGACGCCGACGCCCAACGAGAGCCTGTTCATCAACCGCATGAGCTGGAAGGACTAAGGTCGATCGATATTCAGCGGAAAGGATGCGTTCTCGGCTCCTGTCATCCCCGGCGGCCAGCATAGCTGGCCGGGAAGGCGATCCATGAAGCGGCGCCTTGATGTCTGGATCCCCTTCCCGGCGCGACGCGCCGCCGGGGATGACAACGGGGAGCCGTCGCGGTTGATCTCTCCCCCCTCGGGGGGGAGGGTGGCCTCGCGTCAGCGAGGTCGGGTTGGGGCGCGCGGGCGGAGACGATACTTCTGGCCAGCAAGTAATATTGCCTTTCGGTCGGGGCAGCGTCGGGTGGCCCCACCCGGCGCCTACGGCGCCACCCTCCCCTTGAGGGGAGGGATCGGCCCGTTGCGAGGGGCTTGATGACACAGGGGTTGCCAAGCCTCGTCCCGGCTGAAGGACCAAACGTCGGTCGATCCCGCAGACCTCCCCGGGGGTCCTTCGGGATCCCCAGACGCGATACCATCACGTTTCACCTTGATCGGCAGGAATGCAGATAGATGCGGCGGTTCCTCATTAGGCGGATAGGACAGGTGATCGGCACGATTTTCGGTGTCGTTACCCTGATCTTCTTCCTGCAGCGCCTGACCGGAGATCCGACGTTCCTGCTCGTGCCGGAGACGGCGACGCAGGCGGATATCGACGCCCTGCGTCATTCGCTGGGTTTCGATCGCCCGCTGATCGTGCAGTATCTGGATTTTCTGGGGCAGATCGCCAGGTTCGACCTCGGCCGTTCGGTCATTCAGAACATTCCGGTCTGGGATATCATCGCCTCGCGCCTGCCCTACACATTGCAGCTCGCGGGCGGCGCCTTCCTCGTCGCCTTCGGGCTCGGCATTCCCGTCGGCATCGTGCTGGCCTTGCATCGCGAACATATCGCGGCACGCCTGCTCGCCGGCATCGTGCTGTCCGCCCAGAGCATGCCGACGTTCTGGAGCGGCATCCTCCTGATCATGATCTTCGCGGTCACACTTGGCTGGCTGCCGCCGTCATCGGCGGGGGGCATCGACCATCTCATCATGCCATCCTTCGCGCTCGGCCTCCTCAGCATGGCGACCTTCGCGCGCATCACACGCACATCGCTGCTTGATGAACTGTCGAAGGACTATGTACGGACGGCACGCTCGCGCGGCGTCCCGATCGGCAGGCTGCTCGTCCGCCACCTCGCCCGCAACGCCTCCATCCCCATCATCACGGTCTCGGCGCTGGAAATTTCCAACCTGCTCGCCGGTGCCGTGATCGTCGAGACCGTCTTCGCCTGGCCGGGCCTCGGGCAGGTCACCGTCCAGTCCATTCTTGCGCGCGATTTTCTCGTCGTCCAAGGTGTCGTCCTGCTCGGCGCCTTCGTGACCGTCGCGCTCAATCTCGCCGCGGACCTCCTCTACAGCGCCGTCGATCCGCGCATCCGTCTTGACGGAGCGGGCCGATGAGCGCGGTGATATCAGCGCCCACCCGCCGCAAGCCGCGCGCTCACCTCGCCAGACGGGCGCTGCGCTGGGCTCCCGTTGCCCTGATCGTATTCGCCATCCTTGTTGCCGTATTCGCGCCGTTCATCGCCCCCTATGATCCCAACGCGCAGAATCTTCTCGGCCGGATGAAGCCTCCGGGCACGGTCTCCCGCAGTTTTCACTACCTCCTCGGCAGCGATGAACTAGGACGGGACCTGCTGAGCCGGTTGATCTTCGGCGCGCGCGTCTCGTTGTTCGTTGCCTTCGCTTCCGTCATCCTGTCCGGTGTCATCGGCGTCCTGCTCGGAATGCTGGCGGGCTACCTGCGCGGCTGGGTGGAAGTGGTCGTGATGCGGCTCGTCGATGTCTTTCTGTCGATTCCGGCGATCCTGCTGGCCATCATCACGGTCGCCGTGCTCGGCCCGGGCCTCATCAACGTCATCGTGGTGCTGGCGCTGACGCGTTGGCCGCGTTACGCCCGCATCGCCTACGGCCAGACCCTCGGCGTCGCCAATATGCCCTATGTCCGGCTCGCGGCCTTCATGGGCGCCTCCGCGCCGCGCATCCTGCTGCGGCATATCCTCCCCAATATCATCGGCGCCGTCACGGTGGTGGCGACGCTCGAGTTCGGGCTCATGGTCCTGTTCGAGGCGGGCCTCTCCTTCCTCGGCATGGGCGTGCAGCCGCCGACATCGAGCTGGGGCGCCATGTTGAGCTCAGGCCGCAACTATCTCGCCACCGCCTGGTGGATCGCCACCTTCCCCGGCATCTGCTTGTTCCTGCTCGTCCTGGCCGTCAATTTGATCGGCGACGATCTGCGTGATCGTTTCGATCCTCGTTCACAGTGAGGCATTTCATGGATTTCTTCTCCGATATTGCCGGCAAGCGCGCTGTCGTTACCGGCGCCTGCGGGGTCATTGGCCGCTGGATAGCCCAGTCGTTGCGCGACGCGGGCGCGGATCTCTGCCTCACGGACACGGATGGCGATGCCCTCAAGGCCTACGCGGACGAGCTTGGTCTCGGCGGCGCGGGGTTCACCCATGCCGCCGATCTGACGGACGAGGCTTCGATCAACGGCCTCGTCAATGCCATCGACCAGCATTGGGGAGCGGCGGATATCCTCGTCAACAACGCGGGCATATATCCAAGCGGCTTCCTGCTCGACATCTCCACGCAGGATTTCGACCGGATCTTCGCGATCAACCTGCGCGCGCCTTTCATCCTGACGAAGGGCATTGCCTTGCAGATGATCGCCAAGGGCATCAAGGGCTCGGTCATCAACATCTCATCCGGCGCTTCGCGCAAGATGCGGCGCACCGTCGTGCCCTACTGCACATCGAAGACGGCGCTCGATCGGCTGACGAAGGGCTTTGCCATCGAGCTCGCCGAATTCGGCATCCGCGTCAATGCGCTGGAGCCGGGCTTCGCGGCCGGTTCATCCGTCAGCAGCCTCACCGAGGACCATATCAGTAACACCATCGCGGCGATCCCGCTTGGCCGGCCTTCCTCGCCGGGTGACGTGGCCAATGGGCTCCTCTATCTCGCAAGCGATGCCTCCGCCTATGTCACCGGCGCGACCCTGACGATCGACGGCGGCAATTCCATCGGCTCGCTCGCCGTCCACCAGGCCAAGAAGCACCCGTTGTGAGCGAGGCCGAAATGCCTGATCAGTCTTCCCGCGCCAATCCCTCACCGCGCTATGTCTGGCCGGAGGGCAAGCAAAGCGCCTTTGCCTTCTCCATCGACGTGGATGCGGACGCGCCCCTTCTGTGGAACGTCCGGGACGAGCCGCCGTCACGCCTGCTCGGCCATATGGAGCAGCGGCTGTTCGGGCCGCGCGTCGGCATCTGGCGGATCCTCGATCTGCTCGACCGCTTCGGGGTCAAGGCAAGCTTCTATGTGCCCGGCGCCGTGGCGGAACAGCACCCGGACCTCCTGCCCGCCTTCGTCGCGCGCGGCCATGAGATCGGCCTGCACGGCTATTTCCATGAGATCGTTTCCCAAGTCTCCGACGACGAGTTCACGGGCGCGCTCGAAGCCTCCCTGGCGATCTTCCAGGCGCAGGTCGGCATCAAGCCGAAGGGCTTTCGCTCGCCGGCCTGGGAAATGACGCCGCATATGCTGGCCGAGATCAGAAAGTACGGGCTGTATGACAGCTCGCTCTCCGGCTTCGACCATCCCTATACGATCGGCGATGTGGTCGAGGTGCCGGTGCAGTGGGCGATCGACGACGCGATCTATTTCAAGTTCCTCGGCGGCGGCGCCGATGCCTGGCCCCCACAGGCAACCCAGCCCATCCTCGACAACTGGCTCGACGAATGGGACATGCTGCATGCCGAAGGCGGCCTTTTGATGCTCACCGTCCATGACTGGATCTCAGGGCGCGCCCATCGCATCCGCATGCTGGAGCGGCTGCTGACGCGCATCACGGCGACGTCGGGGGCCTGGATCGCGACTGTCGGCGAGATAGCCGCCTACCACGCGAGTTCCACCAATGCCGCGCGGTTCACAGTCCCCGTGAGAACGCCCGAGCCGATCGCCGATCGGCGTTTCGGAAGATAGACATCATGCAGACCTTCTCGATCCACAAGCCGGCCGTGCGCTCCCGCCACGGTCTCGTCGCCGCCCAGAACCGCTACGCGGCGGAAGCGGGCGCCGCCGTTCTCGCCCGTGGCGGCAATGCCATGGACGCGGCCATCGTCACGGCGCTGGTACTCAGCATTGTGGAGCCCTGGCTCTCCGGCATCGGCGGCGGCGGTTTCCTGCTCCATGCCGATGGCACGACTGGCGAGGTCTCGACGCTCGATTTCAACGTCATGTCGCCGCGCGCGCTCGACCCGGCGGATTATCCCCTGTCCCGCGCCAAGATCGGCAACTGGTTCGACTGGCCGACCGTCGAGGGTGAGCGCAACGTCTCCGGCTATACCTCCATGTGCGTTCCCGGCGCGATCGCCGGCTTCGCGGAAGCCCTGGCGCGCTTTGGCACCCTGTCCTGGGAGGAAGCGCTGCAGCCGGCGATCGCCCATGCGGAACGCGGGCTGGAAGTCGATTGGTTCACATCCCTTTCGCTTGCGGTCGAGGCGGCGGCCCTCGCCCACTATCCGGCGAGCGCGGCCCTTTTTCTCGAAAACGGCCGGGCGCCCCGCGCCGGCGACGCCAATAATCCCCACTTCCGCCCCATGCCCGAAAAGGCAAAGCTCCTGAGGCGCCTCGCCCATGCCGGCGCGCGAGATTTCTATGAAGGCGAGGTAGCCCGCACCCTCCTCGCTGATCTCACGGACGGCGGTTGCGTTATCGACGCACGGGATCTCGCCGACTACCGCCCTGTCTGGCGGGCGCCCGCAACCGGCCGTTACCGCGACCTCGACATTCACGTCATTCCCGGCCTGAGCGGCGGGCCGACCTTCCTCGACGCCTGCCGGCGGCTCGCGAAGCATGATCTCGCGGCGAGCGTGCCGATGGCCGATGCCGCGCTCGCCTATGCCACGGCGATCCGACAGGCCTATGAGGAGCGGCTGACCACGATGGGCCATGCGGCGACGCCTGCGGCGGGCTGCACCAGCCATCTCAGCGTCGTGGACTCCAAGGGCACGATGGTTTCGCTCACCAACACCCTGCTGTCGCGCTTCGGGTCCAAGGTGGTGCTGCCGCGCGCCGGTATCCTGATGAACAATGGCGTGATGTGGTTCGACCCGCGCCCCGGCCAGCCCAATGCGATCAAGGGAGGGGTGAAGCCGCTCGCCAACATGTGCCCGCTCATCGCGAGCCGGCGGGGCCAGCCGCTGCTCGCGATCGGCGCGGCCGGCGGACGGACCATCTTCCCCACCGTGCTCCAGATCATGTCCTATATGGCGGACCGTGGGCTGACACTGGAGGAAGCCTTCCATACGCCGCGTCTCGACGCGAGCACGCCAACCATCCGCGTCAATACCAAGGCTGATCGGGGCGTCGCGGCCAGAGTCGGAACGCGCTATCCCGTGGAGATCGTCGAGGATACGCTCTATCCCGTCAATTTCGCGGTCCCCTCCGCCGTCATGCGCGAGGGCGCCGACAATATCGGCATGGCTCATCCGACAAGCCCCTGGGCCTCTGTCGCGGTCGGAGCACCCGATGGCCGCTGACATCGCCGCCCGTGGCAACGAGCCCCTGCTCGCGATCGATAACCTGCGCATCGCGATCGCCGGTGTCAACGTGGTGGACGGCGTGTCGCTTACGGCCGATGCGGGACGCATTCTGGCGATCGTCGGCGAAAGCGGTTGCGGCAAGAGCCTGACCGCGCTCTCGATCCTGCGTCTTCTCCCCAAGGCCGCCAGCGTCACCGGGGGCACGATCGATCTCGAGGGCACGGATCTCATCCGCATCTCCGATGGCGAATTGCAGACCATCCGTGGCAATCGCGCGTCGATCATCTTCCAGGAGCCGATCGCCTCGCTCAACCCCCTGATGCGTGTCGGCACACAGGTCGAGGAGGCGCTGCGCCTGCATCGCGGGTTGTCGCATGGGCAAGCGCGGCGCGAGGCTGTCGCGATGCTGGCGAGCGTTGGCATTCCGGACCCGGAGCGGCGCGCCGGCCAATATCCGTTCGAGATGTCCGGCGGGATGTGCCAGCGTGTCATGATCGCCGCCGCGCTCATCTGCCGCCCGCGCCTCCTGATCGCCGACGAGCCGACCACGGCGCTCGATGTGACGATCCAGGCCCAGATCCTCGATCTCATGAAGCGGCTTCGCGACGAGGTGGGCACCTCGATCATCATCATTACTCACGACATGGGCGTGGTGGCCGAAATGGCTGACGATGTCGCTGTCATGTACGGCGGACGTGTCGTCGAGAAAGGGACGGCCGACGCGGTGTTTTCAGAGCCGGCGCATCCCTATACGCGCCTGTTGCTGGCAACGGTTCCGCGCCTCGATGGACATCGCAAGGAGATTTTGCGCACGATCGAAGGTATCGTACCGAGCGTCGACCAGTGGCCGCGGGGGTGCCGCTTCCGCAGCCGTTGCCCGTTGGAGAGCGAGATCTGCGAGACGCGGCCACCGCTCAACCCTGTCGGAACGCCGGCTCACGCGGCAGCGTGCTGGCACACCGACCGCGTCGCGGAACTGGCTTGAGGGAGAGCGCATGATGAACGCCGCAGGGCTGCTCCTCAGCGTCCGCGATCTCAAGGTTCATTTTCCGGTGCGCGACGGCCGCAACGGCGTCGTGAAAGCCGTCGACGGCATCACATTCGATGTGCCGGCGGGGCGCACGATTGCCCTGGTCGGCGAAAGCGGCTGCGGCAAGTCCACGACCGCCTACGGCATTATCGGGCTGGAACCGGTCACATCAGGCTCGATCCTCTTTGAGGGGCGCGAGATAGCGCGGCTCGACAGGAAGGCTCGCCGCGCGCTCGCAACCGAAATGCAGATCGTGTTCCAGGATCCGAGCGCGGCTCTCAATCCCAAGATGACGATAGGCGAGAGCATCGCCGAACCGCTGATCGTGCAGGGATGGCGCAAGCGGGACTGGCGCAAGCGGGTCGCGGAGCTGCTCGACAGGGTCGGGCTGCCCGCCGCCTATGCCGAGCGCACGCCCAACGCGTTGTCCGGCGGCCAGCGCCAGCGCGTCGTGATCGCCCGGGCGCTTGCGCTGTCACCAAAGCTGCTCGTGCTCGACGAGCCGGTATCGGCGCTCGACGTCTCCATTCGCTCGCAGATCCTCAACCTGCTCATGGTTCTGCAGAAGGAGCTCGGTCTCGCCTATCTCTTCATCTCGCATGACCTGTCGGTCGTCCGCCATATCGCGGACGAGGTCATCGTCATGTATCTCGGCACTGTCGCCGAGCGCGGGGAAACGGGCGTCCTCTTCGATCATCCGTGCCATCCTTATACCCAGGCGCTCATCTCGGCGATCCCGTTGCCGGACCCACGGGCGCAGCGCGCACGCGAGCGCATCATCCTCAAGGGCGACCTGCCGAGCCCGTTCAATCCGCCTGTTGGCTGCCCCTTCGTCAGCCGCTGCCCCATCCGGATTGAGCCCTGCGACACGATGCGCCCCAGCCTGCAATCGGTTCCGACCGGTACGGAAGCCGCCTGTCTCGTCAGGGCGCCGGCGCCGCTGGCCGGTCACGCACAAACGTCCACCCGCGCCAAGATCCTCAGTGCATAAGCGAACAAGACCATGATCGAACGCAAGAACCCGCCGAACCTCGCCCCACCCGTCGGCCGTTATCATCACCTCACGGTTATTCCGGCCGGCAGCGACATTCTCGCGATAGCGGGACAGGTCGGCCTCGATGAGGAGGGCCATCTCCCGGACACGGTCGAAGAGCAACTCGCCAATGCCTTCGCCAATGTCACGCGGATCCTCGAAAGCGAAGGCCTCGACCATCGCGCCGTGTTCAAGATCAACATGTGGCTGACGAAACCGGTGACCCGCGAGCGTTATGTCGAGATCTGGCGGGCTTTCCATCACGACGAACCGCCCGCCAGCATGTTCGCCTATGTCGCGGCGCTGATCAGCCCCGAGTATCTCGTTGAAGTCGAGGCCTGGGCGGCGCGTCCCGCCAAGGCGACGCTTCCGGCTTGAGCACGCGGGACAGAGGCTGGACGGCAATACCCGGTTGAGCTCAGCGCCTATCGGCATGCAGTGTTTGGCGCCGGAGACTCTGTGTCATCTTAGACTCTGCAACGCCCGATCCCTCCCCCGGCGTGTCTCCCGGGCTCACCACGAAGCAACGCCCCGGGATGACCGGCTCGGGCTATCCTTGAAGGCCGATTCAGCCTAGACCTTGCCTCAGCCTTCGTGGCGCAGGCGCGACGACAAGGGGAGGATCGACATGACACCGGAAGACAGACTGGCTGCGCTCGGGATCACGTTGCCGGCGGCGCCAAAACCCATTGCGAATTATGTGCCCTGCCGCATCATCGGAGACATGCTGTATCTCTCCGGGCAGGGTCCGCGCCAGCCGGGCGGCGGCTACAGCGTCGGTCGTCTCGGCAAGGACGCGACTATAGAGCAAGGCTATCAGGATGCCCGCACCTCCGGGTTGCTCCTGCTTGCGGTCGCCAAGGACGCGCTGGGTGATCTCTCCCGCGTCAAAGCCGTCGTCAAGTTGCTCGGCATGGTCAATGCCGAACCCGATTTCGCCGATCACCCCAAGGTCATAAATGGCTGCTCGGATCTCTTCGTCGAGGTGTTCGGCGAGGCTGGCCGCCATGCGCGCTCGGCCGTCGGCATGGGCTCGCTGCCCAACCGGATGACGGTCGAAGTCGAGGCCATCCTGCAGATCGACGCGTCGAACTGAGACGCGTCACAGCCGACGTTCCTCCAAGATTTCTTGCAAGGCTTCTTGCAAGACCTCTTGCGGGGCTTTTCGCCAAGCTTAGTATTAAGTCCTCGCAAGTGCTTGATCTTAGAAAGAATCCAGCCAAGCATCAAGCTATTGACCCCTCGGTCGGCCGGCACTAGACCAGTCGCGATCGGGAGGTCGCGAAGGCGCATCTTCCGTGACTGTCCTGTCCGCCACAATGAGGATGCTCGTGGTGCGGTATTGCGCGCCGACATCCCCTGGATGTCGCCGCGATGTCCGGCACACGGGCGATTGCATGACCATGCTGGATTACATCAAGCGCATCCTGACCGCTTCCGTTTATGACGTTGCGGTGGAAACCCCGCTCGACCCGATGCCGCGCCTGTCCCAAAGGCTCGGCATCAAGGTGTTGCTGAAACGTGAGGATCTCCAGCCGGTCTTCTCCTTCAAGCTGCGCGGCGCCTATAACAAGATCGCTCGGCTCTCGGCGGATGAGCGCGCCCGTGGTGTCGTCTGCGCCTCGGCGGGCAACCATGCCCAGGGCGTCGCGCTGGCAACGGCGCGGCTTGGCATTCGCGCCATCGTCGTCATGCCGCGCACCACGCCGGGCATCAAGGTCAGCGCCGTGCGCAGCCATGGAGCCGAGGTGGTTCTCCACGGCGATACCTTCGACGAGGCGCGCGTCCACGCCGAAGCGCTCGTGGCGCGCGACGGCCTCGTTTTCGTCCACCCCTATGACGATCCCGATGTCATCGCCGGCCAGGGCACCATCGGCGTCGAGATCCTGCACCAATGCGCCGGCCCTCTCGACGCCGTCTTCGTGCCGATCGGCGGTGGCGGACTGGCAGCCGGCGTCGCCACTTATGTCAAATTCCTCCGACCTGACGTGAAGGTCATGGGCGTGGAGCCCGATGACGCAGCCTGCATGGCGGCCGCCATCGAGGCGGGTGAGCGTGTCGTTCTACAGCATGTCGGCCTGTTCGCCGACGGCGTCGCGGTGCGCCAGGCGGGCGCCGAGACTTTCCGGCTCTGCCGCGATCTGCTCGACGGCGTCGTCCGTGTGACCGGCGACGAGATCTGCGCGGCGATCAAGGACATCTTCGACGACACGCGCGCCATCGCCGAGCCGGCCGGCGCGGTGGGGCTCGCGGGACTGAAGCGCTATTGCGAGGACAATGCGGCCTTCGGAAAGGTGATGATCGCCATCAACTCAGGCGCCAATCTCAATTTCGACCGTCTGCGCCATGTCGCGGAACGCGCGGAAATCGGTGAGCGGAGCGAAGCGCTGCTCGCCGTCACCATTCCCGAGGAGCCGGGCAGCTACCGCGCCTTCATCCGCACGCTGGGCGACCGTTCCATCACGGAGTTCAACTATCGCTATGCGCCCGGCGCCGACGCCCGGATCTTCGTCGGCGTGAAGCTCTCGGACGGCGACCGGGAGAAGCAGCACATCGTCGACCATCTCACAGGTAAGGGTTTCCCCGTCATCGACATGACCGACAATGAGCTCGCCAAGCTCCATGTACGCCATATGGTCGGCGGACGCGTCGCGCAGCTTGAGGACGAGCAGCTTTATCGCTTCCAGTTTCCCGAGCGCCCGGGTGCCCTGCTCGCCTTCCTGGAGGGTCTCAGGCCCGACTGGAACATCTCCCTGTTCCACTATCGCAATCACGGCGCCGACTACGGGCGGGTGCTTGCCGGGGTACAGGTTCGCAATGGCGGACAGGCGGCCTTCGAGCGCTATCTCGACACGCTCGACTGCCCCTATTGGAACGAAACCGACAATCCGGCCTATCGCCTGTTTCTCGACGGGCATGCCGCCAGGTGAGCGAGGCGGTGGACACGGTTGATCGCCACGGCCTTGTCTGAGCGGCCTAGCGAATGCGAGGGCCTCGCGGCGGCGCGGAGACCGGATAGATAGCGGCGATGCCGATATGGTGTCACATCGGCACCTGTGCGCCGCGATTTAGCTCGCGTCAGCGAGGGCGTTCGTGATGGCGTCCTTCAAGGCGAGGCGTTGTTTGCGCAGGGCCGTCTCGACCTCCTGGCTGACGGGCTCGATATTGGTCTCCGCCCGGTGAACCTGGTCGTTCACCGCATCATAGTCCTCAAGGATCTTCGCGAAGGCCGCGTCCTTCACCTTGAGCGCATGGATGGCCTCGAGCTGCTCGGGGAATTCCTCGCCGAGCGTATGGGGCGTATTCGACATGTCATCTCCTTGTACCGGTCTGTTCGCTCAACCTAGGGATTGAGATGTAGACGACATTGATCGGCGTCAATGCGACGGTCGGTCGTTGATGAAGCTTGTCGATCAGGATGGAGGCCTCAACCGGCCGCCCGCCGCGCGAAGGTCGCCGCGATCAGCTGTTGGCCGCCGAACATGGGCTGGCCGCCATCGGCATTCGCCATGGTGAAGCTGTGCCGGCCGGCGCGATGGACGATCGCGAACTGGCGCCCGGAGAGCCCCTGTTCCTGGAAGGTCCGGTGGATCTCGGTCATGTCGGCGCCGATGATGGTGACGAATTCCGTCTCGTCGTGGGGCTGCTGAATGTTCATGACGAACCTCGCTGTTTGCTGTCAGTAAATATTTGACAAGCCCGCCCGAATGGCAAGATATATAACGATATGAGGGTGTTAAGTTGTAAATCCTTGTAAAGATCGCCGTCCGTTTTTGTAAATCGCGCTGTCGGGACATGACATGGCCAAAGACAATCCGCAGATCGGCGCCCGTATCCAGCGGCTGCGCCGGCAGGCCAGGACATCGCAGGCGGAGCTTGCGGATATCCTCGGCATCTCGGCGAGCTATCTTAATCTCATCGAGCACAACCGGCGGCGCATCACCGTGCCGCTCCTGATGAAGATCGCCGGCCATTTCCGGGTCGAGCCGGGGGAGCTCGTCGAAAGCGACGAAACGCGCCTCACCGGTGATCTCATGGAGATCTTCGGCGATGACCTCTTCGCGGAAAGCGCATTGACCAACCAGGACATCCGCGATTTTGCCTTCTCCAATCCGTCCGTCGGGCGGGCCGTCGTGCGTCTCTTCGACCAGTATCGCCAACTCAAGACGAACAGCAGGCTCGGCACGGGCGCGCCCGCCGAAACGGGGCATCATGTGGCCACCGATGCCGTCTCCGACTTCATCCAGCTCAACGCCAATCATTTTCCGACGCTCGAGGCGGCGGCGGAGCGCGTGCGCGCCGACATCGACCAGATGTCGGAGAACCTGGAGCATGGCCTGCGCTCCTATCTGTTCAACGTCTTCGGGCTCAACTGGCGTCTGGCCACCCTGCCGCCCGGCATCATGCAGCGCGTCGACACGCCGGGGCGCGAAATCCTGACGGCCGAGGCCCTGCCGGCGGAGACGAGCCTGTTCGCCGTTGCCCATCATCTGGGCCTTCTGGCGGCCACCCTCGATATAGAGAGACTGATCGGCGAAAGCGAGTTGCCCGCCGACGCGCCCGTGCTGGCGCGCAATGCGCTCGCCAGCTATTTCGCCGCCGCGCTGATCATGCCCTATGAGCCGTTCCTGAAGGCCTGCCGGGAAACGCGCTACGACATCGAGCGGATCGGCCGACGTTTCCGGGTCAGCTTCGAGCAGGTCTGCCACCGCATGACGACCCTTCAGCGCCCGGGCCAGGCCGGCATTCCGCTGCATCTCGTGCGCACGGATATCGCCGGCAACATCTCCAAGCGCTTCTCGCTGTCAGGAATCCATATTCCCCGCCACTCCGGCGCCTGTCCGCGCTGGAACGTCTACGGCGCCTTCCTGCAACAAGGACAGATCAACGTGCAGATCAGCCAGATGCCGGAAGGACAGCGCTACTTCTGCATCGCGCGGACGCAGACGAAGAGCGGGCCGCAATACAACGCGCCCCGGCGACATTTCTCCATTGGCCTCGGCTGTCACGTCAGCCAGGCCACGCAGATGATCTATTCGGATGGCATCGACCTCAACAATCCGGCGCTCTCTGTGCCGATCGGCGTCGGCTGCCGCATCTGCCCGCGGCTCGATTGTGAACAGCGCGCCCACCCGCCCGCCGACCACCGCTTCACCTCCGACGGCCGCGAGGGCGAGCGCGGCGAGAGCATCTATGTGCATCCGAACGCGCAATGGGGGCGGTAGATTCAAGGCGGCAGCCTAGGATAGCCGGCGCAAATCCTGGCTATCGCGTTGCAGGCAAGGTCGGCACGGGTTCCTCTATGTCATCCCCTTCCCGGCGCTACGCGCCGCCGGGGATGACAAAGGCTGGGAACGGAACCTCTCGGCTGATCGTTGCCCCCAGAGCAGATCCGTCTGCTGCGGGCTTGCCCCTCCTCACTATGGCCGCCCTCACGGCTTGAAGAGGCGGCCATCGGCGGGCTCCCAGGTGAGGGTGACGGGTGTGCCCTGGGTGAAGACGGTGGCGCCGGCGCCGTGGGGTTGCTCGGCGGTGATCTCCACCGGCGCGGCGTCGAGCCCCACCACATATTGCACGGTCGAGCCGCCGAAGATCATCTGCCGCACCACGCCGGTCGCCCGCGCCGATCCTGCATTGTCGGTGCCCGGGGTGCTGCCGCCGGCCGCGCCGATGCGCACCCGCTCGAAGCGCAGCGCCAGGGTCGCATCGCCGGCGAGCGCCTCGCGCGCCACCGCCGTGAAGGCGAGGTCGCCCAGCCGCACCCTGACAAGCCCGCTGGCCATGGCCGCCGCCGCAGGAGCCGCCACATGTGCCGCCGCATGTGCCGCCATCTCTGCGGCCGGCCCCTCCACCGTCACCGGCAGCAGATTGGCATGGCCGATGAAGCCCGCCACGAAGCGCGTCGCCGGCGCGTCGTAGAGCTCCTGCGGCGAGGCGATCTGCTCCACCCGCCCGGCATTCATCACCGCCACCTTGTCCGACATGGCGAGCGCCTCGCCCTGGTCATGGGTGACGAAGATGAAGGTCGTGCCGATCTCCTGCTGGATGCGCTTCAGCTCGATCTGCATCTGGTGGCGCAGCTTGAGGTCGAGCGCGCTCAGGGGCTCGTCGAGCAGGAGCACCTTCGGCCGCTTGACGAGGGCGCGCGCCAGCGCCACGCGCTGCATCTGCCCGCCCGAGAGCTGGCCCGGCTTGCGGCCGGCGAAGCCCGAAAGGCCGACGAGCGCCAGCGCGTCACCGACCCGGCTGCGGATCTCGGCGCGCGGCCGGCCCTCCGCCTCCAGCCCGAAGGCGACGTTGGCCTCGACGCTCATGTGCGGGAACAGGGCCCAGCGCTGGAACACGATGTTGGTCGGCCGCCGATAGGGTGGCACGTCGGTCATGTCCTGGCCGGCGATGCGGATCGCGCCTTCATCGGGCGCCTCGAAACCCGACAGCATCCGCAACGTCGTCGACTTGCCGCAGCCCGACGGCCCCAGCAGCGAGAAAAACTCCCCGCTGCCGATCCCGAAGGAAATGTCATCGACCGCAAGATGCGACCCGAAGCGCTTCGTCACGCCAACGATTTCAACCGTTCCTGACACGTTGCAAGGTCCCCTCAGATCACCGCCATGCAATGCTCCATTGCCATCGGGGACTACGCTGCCGTCAAGCGATTCTCGCGCCAATTTGACCGTCGCCCCTGCCCGATGATGCGTCGCGGCAAAGAGGACGAATTCGGTGCTATTGGCCGTTGACGCTGCGCCGGAGAATCACCCAGATTGCATCCAAGGCTCGTGCAGCCTGCCGCTCGCTCCCATCCGGGAATGGTGAATGCACGGTTTCTTATGGATGATCCCTGTTTGCGACGGGCCATTCGTCAGCAAGGCGAGCACTGATCTTCAGGGCCCTCCGTGCACAGGATCAGACCATGCATAGCTTTCTCGATGCCAAGATCATGGCCAGGACGCTACGTACAGCGCTTGGCGAGCGTGCCATCCCCTTATCACACAGCGATTGCCTTGAACTTGTGGCGCGGCAGTTCGGTTGCGCAAACTGGAACGTACTTGCCGCGCATATCGCCGCCGCAATGCCCGATGACGCTCCGCTAACCCTCCCACAGGGATGGCAGGCCGTCCGCAACCATGGCCATGATAAGCACTATCGGTTGGGCCTCGACCCTGCCCACGCCGGAACGGCGCTCATCGCATGCCGGCATGCGCGCCACAGTGGCTTCGTCCTGCCCGGCGATTGCTTCGGCGTCCTCATGCAAAGCATCATCGCCGCACCCTATCGAGGCCATCGGGTGCGGTTGACCGCCAGGCTGCGCACGGAGGACGCGGACGCGAGCGCGATCTGGATGCGGGTCGACAAGCAGCCCGGCAGTGTCCTGCGCTTCGACAACATGCTGGAGCGCAAGGAGCGGGGCGCCTTGCGCGGCACTGGGGCGTGGACCGCCTGCGAAGTGGTGCTCGACGTGCCGGAGGACGCGGGCAGCATCCATTTTGGCTTCCTGCTGCAACGCTATGGCAAGGCTTGGGCACGCGATTTCCAGCTGGAAACGGTCAGCGACGCCATCGCGCCGACCGCGGGCAACGGGTGCCATCTGCCAAAGCCGACCAATCTCGACTTTGCCGCAGCAGGCCAGCGCATCGCCACCTGAGCATCGCCGCTCCACCCGGCGGACCGTCCACCCGCGGGCTCTAAAATCTAATGGGTGTTGAGCAACAGCAGGCCGACACCCACCACGATCAGAACCATGCCGGCGATGTCCCGCCGGCTGGTGTCCTGGGCCATCAGACGATGGGACACGGCCTGGGCGAACAGCACCTCGACCAGCGCCAGGGTGCGGACATTCGCGGCGCTCGTCAGCGAAAAGCCGATGAACCAGAACTGTGAAGCGAACGCCCCCGTCAGGCCGGCGAGGATCGACACGCGCCACGCCCGCAGCGTCGCCAGGAGCTGCGGCCGGTTGAACGCCAGCATCCAGACGACAAGGATCACCGATTGCAGGAACAGGCTGAGCGCGAGGATCGTCGTCGCGCGGACCACGAAGGAGCCCGACGGCAGATCGATGATCGCCCCGCGAAAGCCGATGGCCGAGAGGGCGAAGAGCCCTCCGGCAATGACGCCCATCGCCACCGACCGGCCGCTGAGCCAGCTCGCCGCCGATCCCGGCTTTACGGACAAAAGGACAACCCCGGCCGTCGCGATGACAATGCCCGCCGCCGCCCACGTCGTCGGGATATCCCCCAGGATAACCATGCCCGCGAGCGCCACCAGGATAGGCTCGGTCTTGAGCAGCGCGATGGTGACGGAAAAGGAGCGCTCCTTCATCGTCACCAGCATCAAGGCCGTGGCGAGGATCTGTGAAACCGCCCCCATGGCCGTGAACAGCAAGGCTTGCCGGCCAACCTGGGGCAGGCTCTCGCCGCCGACGGCGAGAACAAGCCCGAGGAAGAGAAGCGAAAAGGGCAGTCCATAGAGGAAACGGACCTGTGTCGCTCCGACGGTGCCGAGCGCGCCGGTGAGGCTGCGCTGCATGGCATTACGCGCGGTCTGGGTCAAAGCCGCAATCAGCGTTGCGGGAATCCACAAGAGCGACAAACTGAACACGCCGAACCTCACCATCGATCCACGCCCGGCCAGGCAACCATGCCACCCGGCTTTCGGGTCGGTGATCACGCACGGCGGGATCGATCATGCTATGGCTTGACGGGACGAACGGCCAAACTCTAGTGCAATGCCGGTATGGGACAACCGCCGCCGGACGCAGGGCTGGCCTGCGTTGACACCGATTTGGCGCCGATGCGGCCGAGGGCGCTCCGACCGTCCCGCCCTGTCAGATCGCGGTGACGCGCAGGCGCAATGCGTTGGCGATGACACTGACGGATGAAAGCGCCATTGCCGCGGCCGCGATGACGGGCGACATGAGGATCCCGAACAGCGGATAGAGGACACCAGCGGCGATAGGCACGCCTGCCGCGTTGTAGATGAAGGCGAAGAACAGGTTCTGCCGGATATTGGCCATCGTCGCCTGGGAGAGGCGCCGGGCGCGGACGATGCCGGTGAGATCCCCCTTCAACAACGTCACACCGGCGCTTTCTATGGCAACATCGGTGCCAGAACCCATCGCGATACCGACATCCGCCGCGGCGAGCGCCGGCGCGTCATTCACGCCGTCACCGGCCATGGCGACCACCCTGCCCTCCCGTTTGAGCTTCTCGACGACGGCGCTTTTGGCGTCTGGCAGCACGTCCGCTTCGACGTCGTCGATGCCGAGGCGGCGGGCGACCGCGTTGGCGGTCGTCAGGTTGTCACCGGTCAGCATGACGACGCGGATACCGTCCTTGCGCAGCGCCTCAAGCGCGGCCGGGGTCGTTGCCTTGATCGGATCAGCGATCGCGAAGATGCCGGCAACCTTTGCATCGACGCCGATGAAGATGGCTGTTGCCCCTTCCGTGCGGAGTGCGTCCGCCCTTTCTGCGATCTCATCTACGACAACACCATGGTCCGCCAGAAAGGACGCGTTGCCGAGTACGACAGCCTTGCCCTCGACGGTGCCCAGCGCGCCCTTTCCCGTTGGTGAATCGAAATTGGCGACATCCGGAACGGCCATGGCGCGGCTCTCCGCCGCCGCAACGATGGCGGCCGCCAGCGGATGCTCGGCCGCGCGCTCGACGCCGGCCGCCAGACGGAGGATCTCGTCCTCGGTCCACCCATCGGCCGGAACGACGGCGGTCACCGACGGCTTGCCCTCAGTCAGCGTCCCTGTCTTGTCGATGACAAGGGTATCCACCTTCTCCATGCGTTCGAGCGCCTCGGCATTCTTGATGAGAACGCCAAGGCCCGCGCCCTTGCCGACACCCACCATGATCGACATCGGCGTGGCTAGGCCCAGCGCACAGGGACAGGCGACGATCAGCACGGCGACAGCCGCCACCAGCCCATGGGCGAAGCGAGGCTCCGGCCCCCATATTCCCCAGGAGATAAATGCAAGAACCGCGATCCCGATGACGAGCGGCACGAACCATCCCGATACCGTGTCGGCGAGGCGCTGGATCGGCGCACGCGAGCGCTGGGCATCCGCAACCATCTGGACAATGCGCGCGAGCATCGTCTCGCTGCCGACCTTCTCTGCACGGATCACCAGCGCGCCGGTCTGGTTGAGCGTGCCGCCAGTCACTTTGTCACCCACAGTCTTGGTGACTGGCATGGATTCGCCCGTCACCATGGCTTCATCGAGGGACGAGCGCCCGTCCTCGACAACGCCGTCGACGGGTACCTTCTCCCCTGGCCGCACGCGGAGCTTGTCGCCGACCGCGACGGAATCGAGTGCCACTTCCGCCTCCCGGCCATCCGCCTCGATACGCCGCGCCGTCTTCGGCGCGAGGTCGAGCAAGGCCTTGATGGCGCCGGACGTCTGCTCGCGGGCCCTGAGCTCCAGCACCTGCCCCAGCAGCACGAGCACGGTGATGACGGCGGCCGCCTCGAAATAAACGGCGACGGTGCCGTCCATGCTCCTGAATGCAGCGGGAAAGAGGCCAGGCGCCAATGTGGCAACCACACTGTAGGCCCAGGCCACGCCAGTGCCCATGGCGATCAGCGTGAACATGTTCAAGCTGCGATTGACGAGGGATTGCCAGCCCCGCACGAAAAAAGGCCAACCGGCCCAAAGCACCACGGGCGTCGCGAGCGCGAACTGCACCCAGATGGAGACGGCAGGTGGCACGAGGTGATGGATGGCGGGCAGGAGATGGCCGCCCATCTCCAGAATGAAGACCGGCAAAGCCAGCACCAGACCAGCCCAGAACCGGCGCGTCATGTCCTGGAGTTCAGGACTTGGCCCTGCCTCCGCCGTCGCGACGATCGGCTCCAGCGCCATGCCGCAGATAGGACAACTGCCCGGCTCCGCGCGTCTGATCTCCGGATGCATCGGGCAGGTGTAAATCGTTCCCGGTGGCACGGGCGCGGTCACGCCCGGCGCGCGCGCTCCATGGTCGTGGTGGTGGCTCGCGTGGCCTGCGGTCTTATTGACGACTTGTGCGTGGCAAGCCGTCTCCTTCGCGGCTTCGTGGCCACATTCGTGACCGCCATGCCCATGCGCGTGTTCATGCCCGTGCCCGTCGTGATGCCCATCATGCGCAGCTGTCATCGGTGGCTCACCATGATGCTGTTCATCACGGCCGTGATTGTGTCCGTGATGCTGCTCTCGCATCTTCTCGAGGCCTTCACCCTTTGGATGATGGTGATCTTGGCTCGCCGTTGCCGGCACGCTTGATTTGTCCATCTTCACAGCTGTCGCGTTGTTATCCGATGATCCGCCAGATCTTCATAGATTGGGCGGCCTGACGCGAATGTCCACCCAGGCAGCCGGCGTAGCCTGACCTGTCAAAGCGGTTCCACCGAAACAATCTGATAAGTATGCATGTGCTCGTCATCGCGGATCGAGACATACTCTCCTGGCTGGAAGCTTTCCTTGTTGAAGCGGAAGCCGGATTCGTCATCAGCGTCGCTGCCGCGGTCATAGTCGAAATACCAGCTACCGCCTGGTTTGCGAGCGAGACGACCATGCTGATCCGTTTCATGCGCGCGAAAACGCCGGACCCGGCAATGCTCCGCGTGCTTTTTCCACGTCGCGGCATCGATGTGTCCATCGGGCATGAGCGGGGCCGCGAATTCGTAGCCGTCGAGCGGGCTTCCAACGGGATGGCCCGGTTCGCGCGCCAGTTCCAACCTGATCCTGCGGAAATTCGCGGGTAGCTCGACCATGTCAACCTCCTCGTCGGAAAGGGCCTGTGCGGCCGACCCTGTACATATAGTCAAATAATCAACGCGGTAGAGCCCACCGCCGTTGCGATCATGCGTTTAAATAAACGGAAACAACCCCTCCCGTCCTGATCCTGATCAAGAAGACTCAGCCGACGCGGCCCGCGTCGGGTCTAGGTCCCTAATCAGGCAGACGGTTGACTCGGCTGAAGATCTTATGTCTTATATAAGATATGAATACGGCCCGTCTGGTGGCCGGGGTGCCGGCTGGGCGAAATGTTGATCGCTCAGCCAGACCTGAGAGCCAGGCCTTGGCCGGCGCGGGAACGACTGGAAAAAAGCTGATTGCGGCCGGTTCCTTTCCCGGACTCCAAGTCACCGGGGCTCCAAGGCCGGCACAATCACGACAGGGAGTTGGGACAGACCCATGAGCATTCCGCAATGCCTCGTTCACACGCCCCAGGACAGCTGTGGGGTTGTGGTCGTCGAAGATCTGAAGGCCGGCACTGAAATGCTGTGCCTGATCACGGAGAACGACACGACCTTCACCCTCACGGCGGCCCATGACGTGCCGATCGGCCACAAGGTCGCCCTCAAGGACATCCGGGCCGGCGATACCATTCTCAAATACGGCGAGGACATCGGCAAGGCCATCGCCAACATCGGCAAGGGCGAACACCTGCACGTCCATAACGTCAAGACAAAGCGCTGGTGAGGAACAAAGGCCATGCAGAGCAATTCGGAAGCCGCGATCGCCGCTTCAACCGCCCAGACAAAAGCCCTGTTTGCCAACGGCGACTACAGCAAGCTGACCTTCCATGGCTGGAAACGCGAAAACGGGCGCGTCGGCGTGCGCAACCACGTCGTCATCCTGCCGCTGGATGATCTCTCCAATGCCGCCTGCGAGGCGGTCGCCAACGCGATCAAGGGTACGATGGCGCTGCCGCATGCCTACGGCCGCCTGCAATTCGGCGAGGACCTCGATGTCTTCTTCCGCACACTGATCGGCGTTGGCTCCAATCCGAACGTCGCGGCTGTGGTCGTCATCGGCATCGAGGAGGGCTGGACCAAAAGGGTGGTCGACGGCATCGCCAAGACCGGCAAGCCCGTGACGGGCTTCGGCATCGAGGGTCATGGCGACATCGCGACGATCGCACGCGCCTCTTATGTCGCCAAGCAATATCTGCAATGGGCGACCGAGCTGCAGCGGGAGGAATTTCCCATCAACGAGCTCTGGGTTTCCACCAAATGCGGGGAATCCGATACCACGACCGGCCTGTCGTCCTGCCCCACCGTCGGCAACATGTATGACAAGCTGATCCCGAACGGCATCTATGGCGTTTTCGGAGAGACCTCCGAAATCACCGGCGCCGAGCATCTCTGCAAGGCGCGCGCCGCGACGCCCGAGCTTGGCGAACGCTGGTACAAGATGTGGAAGGCCTATCAGGACGACGTGATCGAGGCGCACAAGACCGATGACCTCTCCGACAGCCAGCCGACCAAGGGCAATATCGCCGGCGGGCTGACGACCATCGAGGAAAAGGCGCTCGGCAATCTTGAAAAGATCGGCCGCAATTCGAAGTTCATCGATATCCTCGAGCCGGCCGAGGCGCCCGCGAAGGGCCCTGGCCTCTACTACATGGACACGTCGTCAGCGGCCGCTGAATGCGTCACGCTCATGGCGGCGGGCGGCTATGTCGTTCATACCTTCCCGACGGGCCAGGGCAATGTGATCGGCAATCCGATCCTGCCGGTCATCAAGATCACCGGAAATCCGAAGACCATGCGCACCATGTCCGAGCATATCGACCTTGACGTGACCGGCATCCTCCGTCGCGACCAGACACTGGATAGCGCCGGCGATGCCCTGATCAGCATGATCCAGCGCACGGCCAACGGCCGGCTCACCGCAGCCGAATCCCTCGGCCACCGCGAATTCGTGATGACGAAGCTCTATCGGAGCGCCTGATCCGGTTTTGGATCAGTCCTAGAACATCGGACTGAGCTCGGCGCCAGCCGGACTCAGCTATGGACATATCGAGGCCGAGCCGATGATCGTGATCAGCGAATTCATGGATGAAGAGGCTATCCGCAGTGGCCTCGAGGGGTTCGAGGTCCTTTACGATCCCAGTCTCGTCGACCGTCCGGACGATCTGGCGGTCGTCCTCGGCCAGGCTGACGCGCTCATCGTCCGCAACCGCACACAGGTGCGTGGCGCCCTGCTCGACGCCGCGCGCAATCTCAAGGCTGTCGGCCGGCTTGGCGTCGGCCTCGACAATATCGACGTGGCGGCTTGCAAGGCACGCCGCATCGCCGTCTATCCGGCTTCCGGCGCCAACGACGTGTCGGTTGCGGAATATGTGATCGCCACGGCGATGCTGCTTCTGCGGGGCGCTTATGGCGCCAGCGCCGAGGTCGCGTCCGGGGCATGGCCGCGCAATGCCCTCATCGGCCGCGAGATAGCTGGCAAGCGGCTCGGCCTCGTCGGCTTCGGCGCGATTGCCCGGGAAACCGCGAAGCGCGCGGCCGCGCTCGGCATGACGATCGCCGCTTATGATCCCTATCTGCCGCCGTCCGCCGAAGCCTGGAAGCAACCCTGGGGGCCTGTCGAGGCGCAGCCCCTGAATGCGCTTCTGGCGCAGGCGGACGTGGTGTCGCTGCACGTGCCACTGACCGATGAAACGCATGGACTGATCGACGGGAACGCCATCGCCCTGATGAAGAAGGGTGCCCTCGTCATCAATGCGGCACGGGGCGGGGTGGTGGATGAAGGTGCCATAGCCGCCGCGCTCCGCGCCGGCCATCTCGGCGGCGCGGCGCTCGACGTCTTCGCGGAAGAACCGCTCACGGCCGATCACGGCTCAATATTCGCGGGCACCCCGAACCTCATCTTGACGCCCCATATCGCCGGGGTGACGGTGGAATCGAATGTTCGTGTCTCGTGGGTGACGGTGGACAATATCCGCCGCCATCTCACCGCGGCATAAAGCCAGCCAAAAGGTACGCCATGCCTGTCCTGTCACTCGCGGAAGCGCGGGATCTCGTCGCCGCGGCGCTTGTCCGCTCCCGCGTCAACGGGGCCAATGCCGCGAGCGTCGCCCGCGCTCTGGTCGCCGCCGAGGCGGACGGATTGAAAGGCCATGGGCTGTCGCGCGTACCAAGCTATGCAGCCCAGGCCAAGGTCGGCAAGGTGGATGGCTTTGCCCGTCCCGCCGTCACGCGGCCGGCTCCCGCCGTAGTCGCCGTCGATGCCGCCCACGGCTTCGCCTACCCCGCCCTTGACGCCGCGCGCGACGCGCTGCCCGCCGTCGCGCGGGGCGAGGGCGTCGCCGTCGCGCCCATCCGCCGCTCGCACCATTGCGGTGCCGCCGGCCACGCCGTCGAGAAACTGGCGGAAGCCGGGCTTGTCGCCCTCATCTTCGCCAACACGCCGGCCGCCATCGCGCCCTGGGGCGGTTCCCGCGCGGTCTTCGGCACCAATCCCATAGCCTTCGCCTGCCCGCTCGAGAACGCCGCCCCGATCGTCGTCGATCTCTCCGTATCAAAGGTGGCGCGCGGTAATATTCTCGCGGCCAAACAGAAGGGCGAGGCCATCCCCGCCGGCTGGGCGCTCGACGCGTCCGGGCAGCCGACGACCGATCCGGACGCGGCGCTCAAGGGCACGATGCTGCCGCTCGGCGATGCCAAGGGCACGGCGCTCGCGCTGATGGTGGAGTTGCTGGCCGCCGGCCTCACCGGAGCCCATTATGCCGCCGAGGCCTCCTCTTTTCTCGATGCCGAGGGGCCTCCACCAGACACCGGGCAACTGATCCTCGCGCTCGATCCCACCCGCCTCGGAGGGCCGAACGCCATGGCGCGTTTCGCCGTGCTCGCTGAAGCGATCACCGCGCAGGACGGTACCCGGTTGCCGGGTGCCCGCCGCCTCACCCTCCGCGCCAAGGCTGAAAAGGACGGCCTGACGGTCGCCGACGGCCTCCTTGCCGAGATCCTGGGGCTTTAGCCAACCGGCAGTCCGACAGGGCCAAGGAACCCTCCGTGTCATGTCATCGGCGCGCAGATTCAACTGGCTTGATGACACGACAGAGCTGTCGCGTTGATCCCTCCCCTAGGGGAGGGTGGCCTCGCGTCAGCGAGGTCGGTGGGGATACGCTGGAGAACGAACCCTCAAGCCGGCAGCAGTTCCTGCCCTTCGGTCGGATCAAAGTCAGCTGGCCCCACCCGGCGCCTGCGGCGCCACCCTCCCCGGAGGGGAGGGATCATTGCGGCGCGAGTGACTTAGAGACACAAGGCGGACGGGCACGCCGGGACCAGGGGCCTGCGTGCCCGGATTGTTCTGGTTCAGTTCTTCACTTCAGTCTCACCGATGACAGCGCGCCAGGTCGCGATCTCCTTGGCGAATTGGGCCTGATGGGCCGCCGGTGTGCGCTCCGCCGCCGGGAACAGCTGCGTGCCGACTTCCGCGAAGCGAGTCTGCACGGTCTTGTCGTCCAGCGCCTTCAGGAGCGCCGCGTTGAGCTTGGTCACGACGTCGGGCGGGGTCCCCGCGGGGGCATATAACCCATGCCAGATGGTGAAAGCGAAATCCTTGAGCCCGGTCTCCTGCAATGTCGGCAAATCCTTGAGCACGGGAAGCCGTTCCTTCGACGTCACCGCGAAACCTTTGACGGTATTGCCGTCGATCTGCGGGACAGCGGTCGTCGACTGGTCGCAGAGCACATCGACCTGCCCGCTCATCAGGTCGTTCATGGCGGGGCCGGTGCCGCGATAGGCAACCTGTGTGAATGTCACGCCCAGTGCCTTCTGCAAAAGCAGCGTGCACAGATGGGAGTTCGATCCGACGCCGGCGTGGGCGAGCGTCGCCTTCAACCCGTCCGCCTTCAATTTGGCTGTGAGGGCCGCCGCATCGGTCGCCGGATAGTCTTTTTTCGACATCAGGACCATCGGCCCGGAATTGACAAGTCCGACCGGCGCGAAGGCCGTTGCCGTGTCATAGGTGAGCTTGGGATAAAGCGAGGCGCCGGCCGCGAGCGCGACATGGTGGATGAGAAGCGTATAACCATCGGGATCCGCCTTGGCGACCCGCGCGGCGCCCGAGGTGCCGCCGGCTCCGGCGACATTCTCGATCACGACCTGCTGCCCGAGCGTTTCCGACATTGATTGGCCGACGAGGCGCGCGATCGCATCGCTAGGCCCTCCCGCCGCGAAGGGAACGACCAGCGTTATCGCTCGTGAGGGATAGGATTGCGCCTGGACCGCGCCACTCGCCGTCACCACCGCCATTAGGCCGGCCCCAATGACCTGCATCAATATTCGCATCGATAAATTCCTCCCGCCGTTTGTTGGCGTTGCAATATGTCCGGCGTCGATACGCACGGTTCGTCGACCAGACTGACGCTGGCTTCCGACGAGGAACAATGGTGTTCAGGCGCCACGGGTTCGATACGCAGCCACGGGGCCCAACTGATAATATAACAGATATCTTATATAACACGAGGATTGCTCGCGTCGGCCATAGAGCCTTAGGAGGCAGGCGGGACAACGCGGAACGTCCGGTTTAGGAAGAACCAAAGTTGCCCGCGAAAGCCTCGCCGCGCAAGCGTCTGCCCGAGGCAGAGCCGGCACCAGCCGTAAATGCCCGTGCCGGAAACGGGACAGCGCCCTCTCTTTCGTCTGATATTTGATATAAGATAGCTGTCTGGACGAAGGAGTCGCGAGCAATGATGTCAGCGGTGACTTCAAACGCATCTGACGGATGAGACACACACGGTTTGCATGGGCACTTCCGCTTATAGAGGCATTTTGCCCGAGGGTACCGACGGGAACGCATGACAGCGCCTCAGGACGACATCGAAACGCTGGGCTTTCGCCCGCTCTACCGCCAGGTCCGCGACCGGCTCATCCGCAATCTGGTCGATGGCGTCTGGGCGCCCGGAGAGGCGCTGCCCAGCGAGATGCAGCTCGCGGCCGATCTCGGCGTGAGCCAGGGCACCGTGCGCAAGGCGCTCGATGCGATGGCGGCCGAAAATCTCGTCGTACGCCGCCAGGGCCGAGGCACCTTCGTCGCGCGCCATGATGAAGAGCGCATCCTCTTCCAGTTTTTCAAGCTGGTCCCCGACAGCGGCCCGCCAAGCTTTCCCGATAGCCGGGTGCTGTCCCTGTCTCAGGGACGCGCCGATGCCAACGAGCGCTCCCTGTTCGCCCTTGCGCCGGGAAGCCGGGTCATCCGCATCAAACGCGTTCGATCGATAGAGAACCGGCCCGTCATCGCCGAGGCGATCACGCTTCCCGCGGCGCTCTTTCCCGATCTCGCGGGCATGGCCGTGCCGAACAATCTCTACGGTCTCTACGCCATGCACTACGGCATCACGATCGCCAATACGCAGGAAAAGCTCAAAGCTGTCGGCGCTTCCGCCGACGACGCCGCCATCCTCGGCATCGCCCCCGGCGGGCCTGTCCTGCAGATCGACCGACTTGCGCTCGCCCTCGACAAGACCCCCGTCGAAAGGCGGCTCAGTATCTGCGTGACGCATGATCTGCACTATCTGTCGGATTTGAGCTGAGGATACTGATGGTGTGGGCGCGAGATCCTTACCTCTCGGACAACTCAATCACCCGAACGGGTCTATACGGCGCCTTTCAACTGTCCTCCACAGGATATCGGCCGTCGACCACACCGCTGATGAGGTTCAGCGCGAGTAGCCGGCGCGAGTCGAGCTCGGGGCGGGCGGGCTTCAGGCGGTCGCCAAGCGCGGCGATGGCGGCGCGATGCTGGCGGGCCAATCGCACCGCCTCGTCCTGCCCGATCGCCCGGAACGTCAGCTCCGTGCCGGGCATGGATTGCGCCAGACGATCAAGATCGGCGCTTATCACCGTCGCGATTTTCGGGTAGCCGCCCGTCGTCTGCCGGTCGCGCATCAGCACGATCGGCTGGCCATGCCCCGGCACCTGCACATGGCCGCTGACGATGCCGTCGGATACGATATTGTGGCCACGTGCGGTGATGAGCTTCGGCCCCTCGAGTTGATAGCCCATCCGGTCGATACGTGGGGAGACCCTATAGCTCTCCCCGAGAAAGCGAGCGATTGTCGCCGGCTCGAAATAGTCGTCCTGCGGGCCGAGAACAACACGGATCGGGCCTTCCTCGACAGGCGGCCCCTCCGTGATCCGACTTGACCGGGCCTGCCCCGCGACGGCGCAGGGCAATCGGTCGCCGGCTGCAAGCGGCCGGCCGACAAGGCCGCCCATGCCCGAGCGACGATGCAGGGAGAGGCTGCCAAGTTCAGGCGCCGCATCGAAGCCACCCGCTACCGCCAGATAGGCATAGAGCCCGGCGCGGCACGCACTCACCGTCAGCACCTCGCCGTCATGCAGCAAAACGGAGGTGAGCGGCTCGACCGGCTTGCCATCCACGGCAAGCGTCGCGCCGCCACCGGCGAGCGCCAAGTGAACAGACCCACCCTCTGAGATCAGTGAGCCTCCCTGCACCATGAACTCGATGGCGGCGACCTCGGCGGCGTTTCCGACCAGCACATTGGCAACCGCGAGCCCAGACCGGTCCATCGCGCCGGCCGGGGACACGCCGAAGCGCTGGTAGCCGAACCGCCCGCCATCCTGAAGGGATGTCGCTGGCCCGCAATCGCGCAGAATAAGAGCGCTCACGATGTCACCAGATCCGCGACTGGCTCGCCGGCGCCGGCGGCCTTGTCGAGGGCCAGCCAACGGTCGGCCGCGACCGGCTCGAACACGATCTCGTCACCCGCCGCGATCAGGAAGGCGGGATCACGGCCGGGTTGATAGGGCCGGACGGGGGTTCGCCCCAGAAGATGCCAGCCGCTCGGCCCGGCGATCGAACTGATCGCCGCCTGCGCGCCCCCGATGATGACCGAGCTTGCGGGGATGAGCGCACGCGGCTCCGCCCGCCGCGATGTGGCGAGCCCGGGATCGAGGCCGCCCAGATAGGTGAAGCCGGGCAGGAAGCCGATCATGTAGACGCGATAGACCGGCGCGCAATGGGCCTCGATCAGCGCCGACTGTGAGAGACCGTGCTGGGCCGCGACATCAGCAAGATCCGCCCCGAATTCACCGCCGTAGACGACGGGAATGCGCCAGCGCCGCGCACTCGCCTCACCGGGCGGCGGGTCGGCCGCGAGCGCGAGAAGCGCCTCAGCCAACGCCGCAGGGTCCGCCGCGACCGGGTCCAAATGGACGAGCAGCGAACGATAGGTCGGCACCGTCTCGACAACGCCGGCGAGAGGCCGTGCCTTCAGGGCCTCGTCAAGCGCCAGGACCTTGGCGTTGAGAGCGGGATCGACCGCGTCGCCGAATTCGACGGTCAGGGCTGTATCGCCGCATGGGCGCACGCGCGGATAGGTGGTTGGGGTGGAGGACATGCGACGGAGCGCCATGTCAGGAGCCCCGCACGCATGGCTTCCGTGCGAACCCCGTTGCGCGATGTGGTGCCATCAGGAACCTGCTTCTCGTGGCCATGCGTTGTGGTCGTTATGCCGATATCAGATCGTTCTCACAAAGCCGTATAGCCCGCGATATGCAAGAGCTTTTGCCGCGCCCTCATCGATCCGCGCAGGCAGTCGGGCGGTGACCCCGCTTCCGCCGTCGATCAGCAGCGGCGGCGCGGCTGCCGGGGCTTGATCGATATTCACGGGCAACCCGCGCCGGTCATCCCCGGGACGAACGGAAGCTCGTGTCCGGGATCCACCTGCGATTGACCCCGGTGGCGGGCCGTGCTTCGTCTTCCAGGAAGATTGAAGAAAATCGCGAGGAAGCCCCGATGAAAACCTACAGGCTCGCAGTCATTCCCGGCGACGGCGTCGGCAAGGAGGTCATCGCGGCCGGTATAGAGGTGCTCGAGACGCTTGCCCAGCGAGAAGGCAGCTTCGCCTTCGCTTTCGACCATTTCGACTGGGGATCGGACTACTACAAGCAGCACGGCCGTATGATGCCGGATGATGGGCTGGCGCGGATCGCCGATTGCGACGCCATATATTTCGGCGCGGTCGGCGCTCCGGATGTACCGGACCACGTCACTCTCTGGGGCCTTCGGCTCGCAATCTGCCAGCCGTTCGACCAATATGCGAACGTGCGACCGACACGCATCCTGCCGGGCATTCGCACGCCCTTGCGCGACATCGACGACAAGGCCCTCGATTGGGTCATCGTACGCGAGAACTCCGAGGGAGAATATGCCGGCCAGGGCGGGCGCTCGCATCGCGGCCTGCCGGAGGAGATCGCCACCGAGGTCTCCATCTTCACCCGCGCTGGCGTCACCCGCATCATGCGTTATGCCTTCGCGCTGGCCCAGTCGCGGCCGCGCAAGCTCCTGACGGTCGTGACGAAATCCAACGCGCAGCGGCACGGCATGGTGCTGTGGGACGAAATCGCGGCCGAGGTTGCCCGCGACTTTCCCGACGTCACCTGGGACAAGATGCTGGTCGACGCGATGACCATCCGCATGACACTGAAGCCGGAGAGCCTCGATACGATCGTCGCCACAAATCTGCACGCCGACATCCTGTCGGATCTCGCGGCGGCGCTGGCCGGCTCGATCGGCATCGCCCCGACCGCCAATCTCAATCCGGAGCGCCGTTTCCCCTCCATGTTCGAGCCGATCCATGGTTCAGCCTTCGACATCATGGGCAAAGGCATCGCCAACCCCATAGCCACCTTCTGGTCGACGGTGATGATGCTGGACCATCTCGGTGAGCCGACGGCGGCCGCGCGTCTCATGCGCGCGATCGAGCGCGTCACCGCGGACCCCGGGCTGCACACACCGGATCTTGGCGGCAAGGCGTCAACCCGCGACGTCACCCGCGCGCTCTGCGAGGTGCTGCGGGGCGACAATACGGCGCTTGGCTAAAGCACTTTTCGGCCAGTTCAACGCGACGAACGTCACCCGTCATGGCCGGGCTGGTCCCGGCCATCCCGATAACTGAGGCTTATGCCCTTCCGATCGGGATCCCCGGCACAGGGCCGGGGATGACACCGCTGGGACCAGGCGATTGGATGCAATCGAACCGAACCCTCATTATCGGATGGAACTGGTGACTTCCACGCCGTCGAGGAATTCAACGGGGACCCCCGGCTGCACCAGCTTGACCAGTTCCTCCACGTCCCAATTGGTCAGCCTGATGCAGCCATGGCTATTCGTCTTGTCGATGCGGCTCGGTTCCGGGGTCCCGTGAATGCCGTAGGTCGGTTTGTCCAGGCCGATCCAGACCGACCCGACGGGGTTGTTCGGACCTGGGGCGATGCGGAGTGCCTTCGTGTTGTCGCCCTGCTGGAAATTGACCGCGGGCCGATACCAGTATTCCGGATTGACGGCGATCGCCCCAATCAGGTGCACGCCGGTGGGCGATGGAAGGTCGCGGCTACCGATCGTCGCGGGATAGGCGACGACGAGTTCGCCCGTCGCGCTGTAGCCGAGCAGTTGCTTGGTCGATTTGTCCGCGACCAGTTTCGCGACCTTGGCGCGCGCCTTTTTCTGACGGACGTCGGCGACGACGATCGTCTCACCCGGCGTCTCAAACGTCGCTCCGGGATTGAGGCGCCGCAACAGGTCTTCGTCCATGTGGAATTTCTCGGCGAGCAGTTCCACAGGATTGCGATAGGCAAGCCGATAGCGTGTCGCCAACGCGCCGTAGTCCTTCGGCATGTCCGGCACGAATGGCCCAGCGACATCCTCGACCGCGATCGCATAGGCCATCAGCGGCGGCTCAGGGGTCTCCCGCTCCAGGATGTCCCAGATGGCCTGGTTGAGGACGCCGTTGACCGGCAGGTTCCGCATGGTCTGGAAAGCGGAAATGGCCTTCGCGACGTTGCTGCCGAGATGCCCGTCAATCACGCCAGGGGATGCATGCACACGATCGAGCATGATCTGCAGCTTCACGATCGCGGGGCTGACCTGGGACTGCTTCGGCAGTGCGCGCGGAAAGGTCGCGGCGCGTGTCACGGCGACCCATTCCTCACGCGTCGTGGGAAGCGGATCGCTTATGGCGGCCGTTGTTTTCGGCTTGTCAGCGGGAGGGGCGTCCACGCCGACGGCCTGAGCGCGATCCGTGCCGGCCTCCGGCGCCGCGAGCGCCGGAGCGCCATGGAGAACGGTACCGCAGATCAGAACGAGGGCAGCACTCAAACGCATCGCCATCCATACCCCATCGATACGCGTCGCTAACTCTGAGCATCCCCTAGGCAGGTGAGAAACAGACACCCGAGGCAATGCGCATCGCGACAACAAGGAGATAGCAGGATTGGCTTAAAAGGAATTGAACGCGCCGACCTCCAGCTCGGGACCTTGATCGCGACAAGCCTGCCAGCCCCGTCCGCGCGATGGGCGGCAACAGGCCCGCACTCCCGCCGCCGATCCGCCCCGAGAAAAGGGGGCAACGCCCTACCCCCTGAAACCGCCGGCGTTCAGGAATGCCGCCTCTTCCCGCGTCGTCTCGCGCCCCAGCATGGGGTTGCGATGGGGAAATCGCCCGAAACGCCGGATGATGTCGCGATGCCCTTCCGCGTGCTCCAGCCAGGGCTGCCCGAGCTGCCTGTTCAGCGATACCGCGATATCCTGGTCCGCCTCGTCCTCCGAATGCGAGAATGGCAGGCAGAAGAAGAGCCGCAACGCCGGCTCCACACGCTCCATATGCCCAAGCGCCTGCGACTGCCGGGCGTAGAGGCGCGCGAGGGGATCGGTGGCATACATATGCCCGGTGCCGCGAAATGCATTGCGCGGAAACTGGTCCGTGAGGATGAGGAGCGCGAGGGCGCCCTCCGGTGTCTCCATCCACCGATCGTGGCGGCGCGCCGCGACAGCCATATGCAGGTCGAGACAACGGTCACGAAAGGCGCTGTCGAAGCGCTTGTCCTTCACAAACCACTTGTCCTCCGCCGCCCGCCAGAACTGGACGACCTCCACAGGGCGTTCAAGGCTGCCTTGGCGGGCTCCGCGGCCGGCTAAAGCCGTCTCAGACCACATGTCGTGTAAGCCCTCAATGGACTGCGGAGACCGGGATGACTTCATCGCGGCGATTGCGCAATACTCTTCCCTCCCAGAGACAGACAGCGAGCATGATGATCGTCGTCAACCAGCCCATCGCGAGCAGATCGACGAGAGGGGCAATCGGTAGGAGCAACAGGAGAAAAACGATTCCCGCCAGATGGGACATCGGCAAGATGCCATAGACTACCTTTTTGTAGACGGCACTCCCGAGCAGATAGATGATCGGACCGGCTGACAAGATCAGCGCATAGGCAACCTTCACCGGGTCATCCGGATGGGCGAGCACCAGGTCATTGCCGACAGCCGTGGTGATGATCCCCGCGATCAGGATGGCATGGACATAGTGGAAGTACGCGCCAATCCGGCCGGGATCGCTCGATCGGGTGATCGTATGGGTCGCGTCCTTGCTGGATGTGCCGAAATAAAGCCACCACATCGCCAGGGTGCCAAGGAAGGTGGCGAGCATTGCCGAGAGAACCGCGATGCTCCAGCTTTCGGTGCCGGCCATGGTGGCCCCTGTGGCGAGCAACGTTTCGCCCAGGGCCACGATCACGAAGAGCTGGCAACGCTCCGCAAGATGGCCGCCTTCGATCGTCCAGTCGCTCGTGCGTGAGCGGCCAAGCCCTGGGAGGGCGAAGCCGAACATCGGCGAAATATACTCGCAGGCAACCGCAAGCGCCCATAGTGCTGCCCGCGTCCACGGCTCGGCGAAGGCGCCCGCAATCCAGAATAGTGCGGAAATCGCGAGCCAACCGAGCATTCGTCTGTAGTTGGCAGCGAGCGGATGCGCAGGCCCCAACTCCCAGACAATATAGGCCGTCCGCCCCAGCTGGATCGCGACATAGGCGAGCACGAAAATAATGGCGCGTTCACCGAACGCCTCAGGGATAGCAGAAGCCATCACAAGCGCGGCCAGCATCACTCCGAAAAGCAGGGAGCGGATTCGCGGCGTTTCAGGGTCGAACCAATTGGTGACCCAGCACGTGTATTGCCAGCCGAGCCAAACCGCGAACCAGAGGATGATGGTCTCGATAATGCCGGGTACGGTAAGACTGTGGAGCAACTTGTGGCTGAGCTGAGTAATCGCGAAAACATAGACCAGATCAAAGAAAAGCTCTTCAAAAGTCACGCGCGCATGGTGGCCATCGCGGTGGCGCAGAAGGGAATGGGGTTGGCGCGTCCTGTCGATCATGTCGCCTCCTTCAGCGCGCAAGGCGCCAGATCGCGATCCCCGCGACTGCCGCGGGTATCGCGAAGACAACAAGGAGTATTGGCAATTCCTCGCGCACGGAATAGCCAGCCCTGGTCACGCCAACCCACATATTGATCAGGGACATGAGAAGCCAAGCCGGAATGAACATCCCCGCCGCCTTCTCCAGCGCCTGCCCATTGCCGCCCCACAGCCAGCCGAACAACAGAAACAAGGCGAGCAGAACGAGCCCGCCGCCAATCACCATCGCCATGTGCATCCGCCGCACTCCTTAGGAATACCACATCATAGCCCTTCGCGATGTATTGGCCGCCACAATAGACCGATCGACGGCTGACGGTCTCATTTGCGGCGGCAGAAGGGGACCCGGAGCATGGGGGCATGAACCCCGGATCCCCTTCCTGGCCAGCTACGCCGGCCACCAAGTGAGAGAAGAACACGCTTGCGCGGTGTTCCTTCCCCAGCACGTGGGAAACACAGGTCCAGCCTCTGGCTCTGCGCATGTCCTCCACGTGAACCGCGTCACCGTCTCCCGACAATACTTGCTTTATTTCGTCGTATAGCCACCGTTGACGAGGATGGTCTGGCCTGTCATCCACCAGCCTTCCGAGACCATGAAACGGATATAGGGGACAATATCCTCGATATCCGTGAGACCCGTTTTTGAGAACTTGGACAACGCCGCGGCCGTTTTGTGATAGGCGACCGCGTCAGAGCCCTCCGCCGGATAGAAGAACGGCGTGTCCATGGGGCCGGGCCCAATGGCGGTCACCGAAATGCCGCGCTCGCCGAACTCCTTCGAGGCAGCCCGCGTAAAATGTTCGACCGGCGCCTTGGTGCCCGCGTAGGCAGCATAGAAGGGCGTATAGGCGCCAAGCAGCGAAGTCACGAGCGTGCAGATCTTGCCATTGTCGTTGAGATGCTTGCCGGCTTCCTTGATGAAGAAGAAAGCCGACTTGGCGTTGACCGCGCTCATTTCGTCGTATTCGGCCTCCGATATATCCAGAATCGGCTTTTTAAGCACTTTACCAACAGTATTGATTGCAATGTCGGGGCGCCCAATCGCCGCGACCGCGTCGGAGAAGAACGTCTCCATGGCGCCCGCGGCTGTCAGATCCGCTTGGAACGCGACGGCTTCCGCGCCAGCGGCCTTCACGGCCGCGATGGTGGCCTCGGCTTCACCCTTGGTGGCCGCGCTGTTGTAGTGGATCGCCACCGCTTTCGCGCCATGGGCGGCCAAGTCGCGCGCGATCAGTCCACCGAGATTCTTGGCTCCGCCGGCGATAATCACGGCCTTGCCCTTGATAGTGTGGTCGGTCATGGCGTTGAGCCTCCTTTACCATCACGCCGCCGCGTCTCAGCGGCCGCTTTTGCAGGGAGAGAATATCGTCTAAGCTCAACTGATAAAGTTGCCGATTTTGACATCAGCTGTCAGAAATTACGAACAATGGGGTGCCGTCGCCGGTGGACCGTATCGAGCTTTTCCGCATCTTCACACGGGTGGTTGATTGTTCGAGCTTCACGCGCGCGGCCGATACACTTGGCCTGCCGCGATCTTCCGTATCGGCCGCCGTGCTCGAGCTCGAGGGGCGGGTCGGAGCGCGCCTCCTGCATCGTACGACGCGCAAGGTCGCCCCCACCCAGGACGGCCTCGATTTCTACAAGCGGTGCCTGCGCCTCGTCGCCGATGTGGAAGAAACGGAAAACCTCTTCCGCCAGACAGATGCCGGCCTGGTGGGCAAACTGAGGATCGATGTTCCCGGTCGGATCGGACGCTTGATCATTGCCCCAGCGTTGCCGGATTTTCTCGACCGTCATCCCGGCATCGACATTGACCTCGGCGTCACCGATCGCGCCATCAATCTGGTTGAGGACAGTATCGACTGCGTTCTGCGCGTAGGTACATTGAGCGATTCGGGCCTGATCGCCCGCCCCATTGGCAAGCTGCCACTCATCAATGTCGCGAGCCCCGCCTACCTTGATCGCTGCGGTGTTCCGAAATCCCCTCAGGAACTCGTCGACCATTGGGCGGTCAACTACGCCTCCCCCTCGAACGGCCGGGTCGAAGATTGGGAGTGGATGGAGGGCGATACACCACGCGCGCTGCCGATGCGTGGCCGCGTCACCGTGAATAGCGCGGAAGCCTATATCGCCTGTTGCCTAGCGGGATTAGGGCTCATCCAGATCCCGGCTTATGACGTCAAGCATCATCTCGAAGCCTGCGAGCTCATCGCCGTCATGCCGCACCATTGCGCCGCGCCGATGCCCATGACGATACTCTATCCGCACCGTCAACATCTTTCCCGTCGCTTGCAGGTCTTCGCGGATTGGCTCGAACCCCTGCTGAGACGCGAACTTCTCGTGCACCCGCGCGCCCGATGAGCATGCAGGACAGAAAGGCCTTCATTCCGGGAACCAGCCGTCCGGAGCGGCGCCGGTTAAACAATCGACGCCTGCCGCGAGACGGCCAGCGACGCTCGTGACTAGAGCACGTCTCTGTTTTTATGCACTTTCTTCACGCGAACCGGTTTCCACTTCGCTCGAAAATGCTCTCGGAAGGAGCGGGCGCGCCGTCCCACCCCAAGCTCTGTCAATAGGTCGCGCGTCCACCCGAGACGTCGAATACACCGCCTGTGGTGAACGAGCATTCATCCGAAGCCAGCCAGCAGATGAGCGCCGCGACTTCCTCGATCTGGCCAAAACGTCCCATGGGAATCTTGGACAGCATGAAATCGATGTGGCTCTGGCTCATTTGATCGAAAATGGCCGTGCGCACGGCGGCCGGCGTTACGCAATTGACGGTGACCCCGCTCTTGGCGAGCTCCTTGCCGAGGGATTTGGTGAGCCCGATCACCGCGGCCTTGGAGGCGCTGTAGGCCGGCGCATTCGGGTTGCCTTCCTTGCCGGCGATCGAGGCGATGTTGACGATGCGCCCGTAGCTCTTCTCAAGCATGAAGGGCACCACGGCCTTGTCGCAATAGAAGACGCCGTTGAGGTTGATGTCGATGACCCGGCGCCAGTCCTCGACAGGATAGGTCCAGGTTGTGGTGTTGGGGCCGGTGATGCCCGCGCTCGCCACCAGGATATCGATGCCGCCGAAGGTATCGGCTGTCTTTTTTGCGGCCGCCTCGACCGCCTCCCAGTCCGACACGTCGAGCGCGATGCCGAGGCCGCTGTCACCCAGCTTCGCAGTGGCGGCCGCGATCGCGGCAGGGTCCCGATCCCAAAGGGCGACCTTTCCGCCTTCGGCGACGATACGGCTCGCGACGGACAGGCCAATACCCGCCGCGCCACCTGTAATGACCGCGACGCGGCCGGCAAAACGTGTTGGATCGGTCATCACTTCTTCTCCCTCATACCCTGGCCTGCCGCCGGCCGTTCAGATGGTCTCGGACGGCTGCATCCCAATTTCATGGCGCCGCCCTGTTCAAATCCCACAATATGGTATTTTATCTCATATTATGGGATAGTTGAGGGGTCGGCGGTTGAATTGTCAAGAAGCATTGTCAGCCGCGCCGCCTTTGCAGGCCTTGTCCGAAGGTCCGTGCCGGGTGTGCCACGCTTAGGATTGGGAGGCTGGAGAATCGATGCGAAAAGCATTACCGACCGGTTCGCTGGAGAGCGGCACCAGGCGCGATCGTGCGCTAGGCGATCGGCCAGAGGCCACGGGCACGCAGGGCGCCCAGACGCTCATGCGGGGACTCGACGTGCTGGAAGCGATTGCCTCCGGCGCGACTGATCTGCCCGCGCTCGCAAAGCAGCTCGGCACCACCCGGACAACGACGCATCGCCTTGCGTCTGCCCTGGTCGACCGCGGGTATCTCACCTTCACACCACGCGAAGGCTACAGCCTCGGTCCGAAACTGCTCGAACTCGGTTTCCGGGCTCGGCGGGACATGCCCCTGAGCAAGGTGGCCCACAGCCATCTGCAGCGACTGGCGGAACACACGCTCGACACCGTGCAGCTCGGCATCCTCGATGAAGGCGTTGTGTTTTACATCGACAAGGTGCCCGGACAGCGCCGGTTCGAAATCCGATCCAGCGTTGGCGATCGCCATCCCGTATGGTGCACCGGACTTGGCAAGGCGCTCGTGCTGGACATGAGCGAGGCGCGATGGGGCGCGTTTTTCGACGCGCGCGGCCCCGATCTGACGCCCCCCTCACCAGGCGCCCGGACAACCTGGTTCGACCAGATGCGAAGCTACGCAGAGAGAGGCGTGGCTTTCGATCTCGAGGAATCGGAGCCACAATTGCGCTGCGTCGCGGCGCCCATCCGGGATGCCAGCGGTATGATCGTCGCGGCCGTCAGCGTATCGAGCCTTGCCCCGTATATGCAGCCGGAGCGAATGCAGACGCTTTCACGCGACGTTCTGGAGACGGCAAGCGCCATCAGCGCCGCGCTGGGCTGGAATGCTCAAGCCTCCATTCCCGCCGGGGCGACGGCCCGCTAGATGGCACGTCCGGATCGGCCTACGGCGCGGCGCGGCGCGGGCTACAAGCATGGGCGCGGCGACCTTTCAGGCTGAAAGGATAAGCTTCCGCACAGCCGGAAGGACAAATAACCGCAACGTCTCCGCGCAGGCGCGTCGGGCGTACTCACGTGCTGTCGCGAATGACGATCGAGAAGCCGAGGTCGAGTTGCGCCCGCCCTTTTTCCGTGGAGTTGAGGCGCGCGAGAATCTGCTCGGCGGCTCTCTGTCCGATTTCTCGCGCGCGCACCTGAACGGTCGTCAGGGCCGGCACAAGCACTTGCGCGACGGGCAAATCGGAAAAGCCCATGACCGCTATCTGCTTGGGGACAGCAACACCGCGACGCTGGCACTCCAGGAGAACGCCCATGGCAATCATGTCATTGCTGCAGAAAATCGCGTCGACGTCGGGCGTCACAGCAAGCAACTGCCCCAGCGCCTCGCACCCGGCGAGCACCGACGAAGGCGATGGTGAAGGGATCCGCACCACTGACGGCGCCGGCAGGCCGGCTGAGAGAACCTCCGCGCAATATCCCTTCAAGCGAGCCCCTGAGCGCAGATCCATACCGCCGATGAAGCCGAGCCGTGTCCGCCCTCGATCGATCAGATGCCGCGCGGCGGCTCCGGCTGCGTCCTCATTGGAAAAGCCGACCAGCATATCAATGGGGCGGGGGCCGAGTTCCCAGGTTTCGACGACCGGAATGCGGGCCGCCTTGATGCGTTTGCGCAAGGCGGCATTGCGCGTGAGGCCAGTGAGAACGAGCCCGTCAACCCGGCGGCCGATGAAGGTCTCCACCAGCTCCGCCAAGCGTTTTTCATCATACCACGTCTGCCCAAGCAGCAACTGATACCTGTTCTCCGTGAGAACCGTGGATAGCCCGTCGATAGTCTCCGAGAATATTGAGTTCGTAATTGTCGGCACAACGGCCGCGATAATCTTGGAGCGGTTTCCCGCCAAGCTCCCCGCAGTCAGATTCGGTGTATAGCCAAGGCGACCGGCAACGCGTCGCACCCGCTCGACAGTATCGGCACTCACGATGCCGGGCTGGTTGAAAACCCGCGAAACAGTCGCCAGCGATACACCGGCCTCCCGCGCTATGTCTTCCATTCTCAGAACTGGTGAATCGTGCATGCGCGAATTCTGACCTCAACTGTTGAGCCAACTGTAGCCGATCACAGACCGCTGTGCCACGGCTTGACAAACGGCTTCGCATTTCATAGCAATGAAAGCGCTTTCATAATCACGCCGCGTGAGACACGATGCTAGACGGGCACCAACCATCTGACAATACTCTTGAATTGGCGCTGAGCCGCGCAATTCGCCGGAGCGATCCGTTGCTAAGCCGGTTCAATCCTCTGCCGCGCATCCTCTTCGTCAACGACTTCGATGACGGCAGCCATGGCTGGTGCGAGTTGAGTGGCAACCACGACAACAATCTCGACAGTCTGCGCCGCATGGCGCGAGATCTGCGCCCTCCCCAACTCAGTAGCCTCACGTTCTTTGATACCGGAACACACGGTTCGATCGACGGGACCTACGCATTGAAGCTCGCTACACGGCCACGCGCCAATCACATGAGTCAGGCGATCAAACGCTTTACCTATGTGAAACGCGGCCTTGTACAGTTCGAGATGTACTTCACGTTCAAGGCCGAAACCATCTTCAACCAACCGAAAGTCGGAGAAAGAGCCTGGGATGGCAACTTCCATCCTTCCGCCTCCCAGTTCGGCGACTTCACGATCAGCAATGACGTGGGTGAAGGTGAGAACGGCGAGCGTTATCATTGCGCGCTTCGCTATCAGAATACCGACCATGCCGGCAAACTTTTGCAGCAATGGCAGTACAAAACCTCTGTCCAGCCAACGACCATGATGGAAAAGCAGGGACTGGCACAATCACCGGAAGACTATCACGTCTGCCATCCCGGCGATTGGGAGCCGATACCGGGCGGCCATCAGCCGCTCTGCTACAATGAGATTCCCACAAAAACAAATTGGCACTATCTGCGATGGGTCTTTGATACGGAGAAGCGTGCCAATACCGAATTGCAGGTCAATGATCTGACAATGGACCTTCGTGATCTGCCGGTACCGCGCTACGACCATCCCTATTGGGGCTGCGAGCGGTTGCTCAACTTCTGTCTCGATGTACGGACACACTGCAATGTGCGGAACTTTCTCTGGGTCGACTCTGTCGTCGCATCGGTGGATTGGTGAGGGGTGCCGCGATGAAGCGATCATTCACGGCTGTTATCGAACAGGGCAACACCTACGACACTCACTTCGAGACGGAGCCCTATGAGGCCGGCTGGGCGACCGAGGCTCGCTGGTTTCTGCGCATTCAGGATGCCTCAGAAGGCGCGGGGCCGATTCTGATCCGACCGGAAATATCGCCCGATGGGCTTCTGTGGCTTGCTGATGAAGGCCCGACCCAACGGATCGAGGCGAAGGCCGGCGAGGCGATCACTTTCGTGCAACGCGAGTTCGGCAACTGGCTCAGGCTCCAGATCGGGTTTGAGGAGAAGAGCGAAGGCTCCATCAAGTTTCTGATTTATCTGGTGCTCAAGGAATAGCGTGCAGATCCGCAAATAGTATGCACCATCATCCAAGGGGAGGAGACCAATGAAATTTCGTCTGGGTTCTTTAGCCGTTGCCTGCGCTGTACTGCTCGGCACCACGGCTGCACTCTTCGCGCAGGACAAGAAGCCTGAAGTCACGCTCACGATCCTGTCTCACAAGGTCCATGAGAACGTGGCGCGCGGCCTCGTGCCCGGAACGACGGGTGGCGATATCGCCGGCGAATGGGCCGCGCGCAACAATGTGAAGCTCAACTGGATCACGGCGGACATCGACCCGATGCACGATCGGTTGCTGCGCGAGCTTTCGCTGCGCTCGACGTCGATCGATCTGGTACTTATCATCAACAAATATGCCACGCCCAAGATGAGCAGGCTGCTCGAGCCTCTCGACGCCTGGAACGAAAAGGCGCCCATCGAGGATTTTGCCGGCATTCCACCCAATCTTCGCGCTGCCTTGACCTATGACGGCAAGATGTTCGCCGTTCCCTTCCGCCATGCGACGACAGGCCTTCACTATAACGAAAGCCTCTTCAAGGAACGGGGCATCCCACATCCGCCGCGCACCCCCGCCGAGGTTCTTGAATTCGCGCGCAAGCTGACTTTCACGCGGGATGATGGCACGAAGGTCAACGGCCTTGCGGTTCCCGCCGGGGCGGGGCCATTCGCGGTTCTGTCGATCCTCAACATGTTCGGCGCCGAGCTGATTGATCAGGATCGCAATGTGAAGGCCGGAAACCCGGAGATGGTCAACGCGCTTCGGACAATGAACCAGCTGTATAAGGAAGGCGTCCTACCCTCGAATTACGCGACACTCGGTATCGATGAAGTCATTACGGGCGTACAGAACGGTCAGGTCGGCATCGATTTCGACCCCTTCGCGCGCTACACGACATATAATGATCCCAAGAAGTCGAAATTCGCGGGCCACATAAAGGTCATCCCCATTCCGGCCGATCCCAAATCGGGCAAGGATGTGGTTGCGATGACGGAAATCTGGTCCTTCGCGATCCCGAAGAATTCGACCCACAAGGAACTGGCCTGGAGCCTCGTCCAGGAGTTGTCGAGCCCCGCCAATACTATCCGCGCGGCTTTGAACGGCAACGGGCCGGTTCGCCCGGCGGCCTACCAGGACAAACGGCTGAAGGAGCTTCTGCCTTATACGCAGGAGGAAGCCCTTGCGATTTCCGAAGCCGTGACCATTCCCTCGTCCTACGACGCCTCCACACAGGTCAATTTGATCTTCATGGAGGAATCCCAGGCGGCTGTTCTCGGATTGAAGACGCCCGAAGAAGCGGCCGCCTCCATGCAGAAGCGGATCGCCCCGCTTGTGAAGTGAAACGCCAGGCATGATACCGGCCGACGGAAGGAGCGCTCCTGATTACGCTTCTTCCGTCCGCCCGCCCCTGCTGCTTCCGGATCTTCTCTGATGAAGGCAATCAATCTGTCCGCGCTAGGCCTGCTCGCGCCGGTGCATCTGCTTCTTCTCGCTGTCATCGCCGTGCCGTCTCTCGCCGTCTTCTGGCTGAGCCTCAATGCCTCAACTTACGGCGTTTCCCCTGAATTCGTCGGGCTAGCCAATTATTGGACGGTCCTCTCGGACAGCTATTTCTGGCGCTCGGCGCTCAACACATTCGTCGTCGTCAATGTCGTCGTCTACGCCGAAATTCTGCTCGGGCTTGGGCTCGCCTTGCTGTTTGTCGGCAAAGTGCCATGCCGCAACCTGCTCTTCGCGATCATCCTCATGCCCTATGCGGTCTCCGAGGTTGTCGGCGTGCTTGCCTGGAAAATTCTGATGAATCCGAGTTACGGCGCGATCAGCCGTACACTTGCGGAAATCGGGCTAAGCCTCAACTGGAGCGCGTCCCCCACGCAAGGCCTGGCGCTCGTCTCGATCATCAGTATCTGGCATCATCTGCCGTTTACGTTCCTGCTGCTCTATGCGGCATTGCTCGCGATCCCGCGCTCGCTTTACGAGGCGGCGAGCATCGACGGCGCCGGAGCCCTGCAAACTTTCGTCCGCATAACGCTACCATTGCTTGTGCCGGCCTTGCTCATCACCGTCATATTCCGGCTCGTCTTCGCCTTCCGCATGTTCTCCGAGGTATGGCTTCTGACAAAAGGCGGGCCAGCCCGGCTGACGGAGGTGCTCGCGGTCTATCTCTACCAGGGCGCGTTCCGAAACGGTGACTTTGGCACGGCCTCTGCCACGGGCTGGCTTATGGTGCTCAGCTCGCTGGGTGTTGCATCCTTCTATCTCTATCAAATGCATCGGCGGATTGCGGGTGGCCATGCGTAATTTTGTAATATCGACAGCGCGATACTTCGCCATACTGATGTTTCTGATCTGGTCCGCCGGGCCGATTCTGTTCATCATCGTCTCCTCGCTCAAACCACAGACGGAGATGTTCGCTTATCCTCCGTCACTGATCTTCCAGCCGACATTCGAGCACTATGTGACGCTCTGGAACGAGTGGGATGCCTTCTTCGCGACGATGCGCAACAGCCTGATCGTCGCCTTTGGTGCGACGCTGCTCGCGGTCTTCGTGAGCTTCCTTGGCGGCTATGTCTATTCCCGCTACTCCGGGCGGCTCCTGGGCGCGAGCGCGATCTACATGATCGCCATCCGCCTGCTCCCCCCCATCGTCGTTACCTTGCCGCTCTTCCCCATCGTCGATGCGCTCGGCCTCAGCGACACCCACATCATCCTCATCCTGCTCTATGCCGCGTTCTGGGTCTCGCTCTGCACCATGATCATCAAGACATTCATCGACGAGGTGCCGCGCGAGCTCGACGAGGCCGCTTTCGTGGATGGCGCCTCACAGTTGCAAACAATCGCGCGGGTGATCTTCCCGCTTGCGCGCCAGGGTATCATGGCAAGTGCGATATTCGTCTTCGTCTTCTCCTGGAATGAATATCTGTTCGCCCTGATCTTCACCACGCAGCATGCCAAGACCGCTCCGCTCGTCATCAGCGAAGTGATGGATGCGATCTACGGTACGGACTGGGGCGTTCTGTTCGCCGGCGTGACCGTTCAACTTCTGCCGGTCGTTCTGCTCGTGATGCTGGCGCAGCGGTTGCTTGTCGCCGGATTGACCGCCGGCTCCGTGAAAGGCTGAGATCTCATGCCCACCGCCGCTTCCACCGCCGGGAACGATATTCCCTCGACACCCGCCGCCGCGATCTATCCGAGCCTGCGTGACCGAACGGCCATCGTCACAGGCGGCGCATCCGGAATAGGCGCAGCGATCGTCCTGCGGCTCGCCGAGCAGGGTGTCCGAACCGGGTTTCTCGACATCAATGCTGATAACGGGGCGCGCACCGCCGCCGTGATCGGCGAGCGCACCGGCACGGCGGTTCTTTTCCGGCAGTGCGACATCACAGACATTGCTTCGCTCCGGAGCGAAATTGGCGAGCTTCAGGACGCTCTCGGGGACGTCAGCATTCTCGTCAATAACGCGGCGAACGACGAGCGTGGTGTCGTGGCGGATATCGAGCCCGATGATTTCGACAAAGGCCTTGCCGTGAACCTGCGGCACCAGTTCTTCGCCGCGCAGGCGGTGCGGGCGGGAATGGCGCGTCTCGGCCATGGCGCGATCATCAACATCGGCTCCCACGCCTGGTATCTGGGAGCTCCCTCGATGAGTCTCTATCTGATGGCCAAGGCCGGGGTCGCGGGACTCACTAAGGCGCTCGCGCGCGAGCTCGGGCCGGAGGGCATCCGTGTCAATCACGTCGTTCCCGGCTGGGTTCTGACCGAGCGACAGCGACGTTTGTGGTGGAGCGAGGAGGCCGAGGCCCGACGGCGGCAAAACCAGTGCATCCCGACCGAGATCGAGGGGAGCGATGTCGCGGAGATGGTCGTGTTTCTCGCCTCCGACGCGGCTCGCGCCTGCACCAACCAGAGCTACTTCGTCGACGGCGGGAGAAACTGATGACTTCTTACCGCCGCATTGTGACCGGCATCAACGCTGAAGGGCGCTCGGAGATCCAGCAGGATGGTCCGCCTTCATCCATCCTGAACACCCCAGGGGGTGGGCAGATCATCGAGTTGTGGCGAACCGGGGCTCCCTGCGACCTGATGGCCAGCATCGCCACAACGGATGCGGACCCGATCGCCTTCGCCCCGCTCCCCGGCGGGACATCCTGCCGGGTGGTTCGTATCCCGCCGGACAGCAAGCGTTGGGGCGCAGGGCTCGCATCCGCGGATCTTTTCGCGGCCATGGGCGCGAGCGGCGCGCGCAGCGGCGATCAGGCCCGGCATCCCGGCATGCATGTGACGCCGACAATCGACTATGTCTGCGTTATTCGCGGAGAGATCGTCGCGGTCATGGAAGACAACGAAGCCCGTCTCGCGCCCGGCGACATGCTGGTGCAGCGCGCAACCGTGCATGCCTGGAAAAACGAGACGGACGACTATGCCGAGATGTTCGTGGTGATGGTCGGCATAGACCATCAGGCTCGATAGGCGCAGGCTCTCCATGCAGATACCGGATGAAGTCGACTATATCGTCGTCGGCGCGGGCGCCGCCGGCTGCATCGTGGCGAGCCGGCTCGCGGAAGACGGACGCGCTTCGGTCTGTCTCGTCGAGGCGGGCGGACGGGACAATAACCCGTGGGTCAAAGTGCCCATCGGCTACGCCCGGCTGATGAATAATCCAAAGGTGAACTGGGGTTACACCACCGAGCCGGAGCCCGAACTCAACGGGCGCCAGATCCGTTGGCCGCGCGGGAAGCTGCTCGGCGGATCCGCGAGCATCAACGGCCTCGTCTTCCTGCGTGGATCCCCCGGCGATTTCGATCTCTGGGAACAGGCCGGCGCGCACGGCTGGTCCTACGGGCAAGTCCTGCCCGCCTTCCGCAAGCTCGAGCGCTGCCTTTATACGGAAGCGGAGGAAGCGTGGCACGGCTTCGACGGACCGATACCTGTCGCTATGGCCAAGCACCCCTCAGCGGTCGCGCGTGCCTTCGTGGATGCCGCGCTTGAGCTAGGCTATCCCTATAATCCCGATTTCAACGGACGGACGCTCACGGGAGCCGGTTTCCTGCCGTTCAATGTCGAGCGCGGCAAGCGCCACACCTCCGCCGCGACCTACCTGCGGCCGGCTATTCGTCGCGGCGCCCGCATACATCTGCAGCTGAATACGCTCGTCCACCGCATCGTTGTCCAGGACCGCCGTGCCACCGGCGTGGTGATCGTGCCGGCGGGAACCACGGACACCCGTATCCTGCGCGCCCGGCGCGAGGTCATTCTTTGTGGCGGCGCCCTCAATTCACCGCAACTGCTGATGCTCTCGGGCATTGGCGACGCGCGGGCGTTGTCGACGCTCGGCATCCCCTCGGTCATCCATTCACCGCAGGTCGGCTGCGGCCTGCAAGACCATCTCATGGCGCGGTTCGCCTTCCGCTGCACGCGCGCGGTCACCTTGAACGACATCATGCGCAATCCCCTCCGCATCGCCGGGATGGGAATGCGCTATGCGCTGACCGGGACTGGCCCCATGGCCATTTCGGCCGCCGAGGCGAGCCTGTTCGTGCCGACACAGGCCCAGCCGAAACGCATCCCACCTTCCGGCGATCCTGCCCTGCAGTTCCAGGTCGCCAATTTCAGCCTTGATAGCTACGAGACGGGTCTACATCCCTTCCCGGGCTTCGTCTACAGCGCCTGCGTCTGCAGGCCGGACAGCCGGGGACGGGTCACGCTGGCTTCACCTGATCCGCATGGCAAGCCGCACATCGCCGCGAACTATCTCTCCGAAACTTTTGACCAGAAGGCGATGATCGAGGGTTTTCGCATTGGCCGGAAACTGGCGCGGACACAGGCGCTCTCGCCGTGGATCGTGGACGAGTTGAAGCCCGGCTGCCTGGTGGACACCGACGAGAACCTCATCGATTACATCAGGGCAACCGCCTCGACGACCTTTCATCCCTGCGGCACGGTTGCCATGGGCGGAGAACAAGCCCCGCTCGATCCCAGGCTCAAGGTTCGTGGGGTCGAGGCGCTGCGCGTGATTGATGCCTCGGTCATGCCGATCATCCCGTCGACCAACATCCATGCGGCAACATTGATGGTGGCCGAAAGGGGAAGCGACATGGTCCTGAGGGGCGGTGTGTGAGGTGTGCCGCACACTCACCCGTCGGGCTCGCAGTAGACGCGATATAGCGTTTCGAGCACGGCCCGCGCTTCTGGACTGGCCAGCCGATAATACACAGTGGCGCCGTCGCGACGGGTCCCGACAATATTCATGGCACGCATGAGCGCGAGATGCTGGGATAAGGCGGCCGGAGACAATCCCACCATATCCGCAAGCCGCCCCGCCGCCTTCTCGCCCTCTACGAGCTGGCAGAGGGCCAAAAGGCGTTTTGGATTGGAGAGAACCGACATCAGCCGCGCGGCTTCCTCAGCCTTGCCTTCCAGTTCGTTCACCGCTGCCTCGCCACCGTTTGATCTTGCCAACGACATATTTTAGAATTTAAGATATTTCTTAACAATCTTACTTATCAAGCCTTGATGCAGCAAGGGGGCAATATGGGCTCGATCGATCGCCCACCACGTTCCGCTCTCGCAGCACTTCTCGCAGCCGCTGCCTTCGATCGGAAGCCGGCCGGGCCGACTGGCGATATGGGCTGGCGATCTGCATCGTCATTACGCCGGGGGAACCGGGCTGCCCTGGTTCCCCCGGCCCACTCCCTCCCCGATGTTCACTCCCGGACGCTGGAGAACTGCTGAATGGCAACGCAATTTACCCCGATCGCATCGTTTTTCGGCGGCGTGTTGATTGGACTGTCGGCAGTGCTGCTCATGCTCTTCGCAGGCCGCATAGCTGGCATAAGCGGCATCGCCGCGCGGCTGTTGCCGCCCTATGGCGATGATCAATTCGCCGGACGACTGGCCTTTGTCGTGGGGCTCGTTCTCGCGCCAGCAGTCTACGGTTTTCTGGCAGGTGGCCTTCCCACGCCCACGCTGGCGGCCGGTCCATTCGTTCTCATTGTCGCAGGCCTTCTCGTCGGGTTCGGCGCGGTCTGGGGCCGGGGCTGCACCTCCGGACACGGCGTCTGCGGCCTTGCCCGCCTGTCGCCGCGCTCGCTGGTCGCGACCACTGTCTTCATGGCAACCGCGATCGCCACCGTGTTCCTTATGCGCCACGTCCTGTGAGGAAACATGGCCATCCTGCTTCAGTTCATCACTGGCCTCATCTTTGGCCTCGGGCTCATCGTCGCCGGCATGGCCGATCCGGCGAAAGTCCTGAACTTCCTTGATCTCGCCGGTCACTGGGATCCGAGTCTCGCCTTTGTCATGGCCGGGGCGATTGCTGTGACCTTCTGCGGCTTCCGGCTCGTCCTGCGCCGCCCGGGGCCGCTTTTCGCGAAACGCTTCCATATGCCAAGCGCCCGCGCCATCGACGCCCATGTCGTGCTCGGTCCAGCGATCTTCGGCATCGGCTGGGGGCTGGCCGGTCTCTGTCCGGGGCCGGCGCTCACATTGCTCGGGTTTGGGCTGCCCTCCGCCTTCCTATTCGTCGCGGCGATGGCAGCCGGCATGGCGATCGCGCGCTGGCTCGATGGCAGGCCGGCGAAGCAGGCGGGAAATGCCCACACCTCGCTGCGCCGGACCTGACGGGCCTGTATCTTAAAAAGAAAAGGGCAGCACATCGTGCCGCCCTTTCCATGCCGATGAGGTGTCGGTGACGCGCTAATGCCTATTTGACCTCGGTATCCTCGACGGTGATGCCCGACTGGAAGGTCAGGAACCCCGGAATATTGGTGAAGCCCTTGACGTTCTTGCGCAGGCCGAAGCTCTGGTCGCGCCACATCAGATAAGCGAAGGGTGACAGCTCAAGCGCGCGATCGACAAACTGGCCATAGATCTTCTCGCGCTCAGCGGGGTCGAGGGTCACGCGGCCCTTGTCGAGCAGCTCGTTGATCGTCGGATCGTCGAAATAGGCCGAGTTGTTCAAGCGCACGAGTTGCTTGCCGCCGTAGAAGAAGTTGCTCAGCCAGTCGGCATCGGCAATGTCGCCCGCCGTGCCCGCCACCAGGAAGTCATAGTCGCCGGCGTTGTTCTTGGCGATACGACCGGACCAGTCCGGCAGGTCGAGCGTGACCTTGATGCCGATCTTGGCAAGCTCGGCCTGTACGGCGACTGCCGTGTTGTTGTGGAAGCCGTATTGCGACGTCGACAGAAGGCGTGCCTGGAAGCCATCGGGATAACCCGCCTTCGCCAGAAGGTCCTTCGCCTTCTGTACGTCGTGGCTGAAGTAGTTCGCCTTGTCCTTGGAATAGCCCATGTAGCCTTCGGGAATGGCGATGCCGAAAAGCGGCGTGCCACGGCCGTTGAAAGCTGTATTGATCACCGCGGCGCGGTCGATGGCATAGGAAATCGCCTGTCGGACTTCCGGCTTGGAGAACGGATCGAACTTGGTGTTGAACTGCAACATCATGAACGGACCGGATGTGCTGGCCAGCCGCAGGTCGGAATTGGCTTCGATCGCGGCGGCATCCTTCCACGGCACATAGTCGATGATGTCCACGTCGCCGGATTTCAGCGCGTTCACGCGTGTGTTCTCATCGCCATAGAAGACATAATGCACATCATCGAGATGCGGCTTGCCCTGCTTGTAGTAGCCATCGAACTTCTCGACGGTGAGCTCGCGGCCACGTTCCCAGTTCGCGAATTTGAAGGGGCCGGCGCCGACCGGCGCGGCGTTGGGATCGTTGCCATGCTGCTTGAGCCAGGCGGCCGGCACAATCGCTGATTCCGGCAGCGCCAAATAGTGGATCAGCGGGACGAAAGGCTTCGACAGCGTCAGCTTGACGGTCTTTGCATCCGGCGTTTCAATGCCTTCGATCACGCCAAGTTCGTTCTTGTAGGTCGCCTTGCTGTCCGGCGCCTTGATACGCTCCAGCGACGCCTTGACATCCGCCGCCGTCACCGGCGAACCGTCGTGGAACTTGGCGTCGCGGAGCTTGAAGGTATAGGTCAGCGCGTCCGGCGAAACCTCGTGGGACGCTGCCAGCTCGTTCGACAGCTTGCCGTCAGCGCCGTAGTTGACGAGGCCGCGATGGATGGCGAGGCGGATGGTGCGCGCCGGCGTGCCGGCATTGATGGTCGTATCGAGCGTCGAGGGCTCGCCCGAGAGACCGAAATAGAGCGTGCCGCCGTCGGCCGCGAGGGCCTGGCTGATGGCAAAGCTCGATGCGAGCGCGAACAGCGCTCCGAGAACCCGCTTTTTCATGATGTTACCCCTTGCTGGCCTTGTTGTTGAGCACGCGTTTTCCACGGTTCTTGTCATGACCATTGTCATGTCGATTATTCCTCCCTGAGACGTGGATCGAGATCGTCGCGCAGCCGGTCGCCCATCACGTTGATGGCAAGAACGGTCAGCGCGAGAAGGAGCGAGGGCCAGATGGCATACATCGGGTGCTGGCTGAGATAGCCGCGCGCCGTGCCGATCATCTGTCCCCACGACGGTTCCGGCGGCACGATCCCGAGACCGAGGAAGCTCAAGCCGGATTCGAGAAGGATGGCGGCAGCCACGGTCAGCGTCGCCTGGACGACAAGCGGCGAGAGTATGTTCGGCAGGATGGCGACGCCCACCACGCGCCGCACGGAAGCGCCCATCGCGTGTTCGGCTTCCATGAATTCCTGCCGCGTGACCTGCAGCGTCGCGGCATGCGCGACGCGGGCGAAATGGGGGATGTAGAGGACGCCGATCACCACCGCGAGGCTGAAGACGCCGCTTTCCCAGAAGCCGACGGCCAGCAGCGCCAGAAGGATCGGCGGGAAGCTCAACATGATATCGACGCCCCTCATGATGATGAAGGACAGGGCCGGCCGGCCATAGGCCCCGGCGATGCCGAGCAGCGTGCCGAAAAAGCCGGCGATCACGGTCGCGCCGATCGCCACCAGCATGGTCGGCCGCACGCCGATCAACAGCCGGCTCAGGAGGTCACGGCCAAACTCATCGGTGCCAAGCCAATGCTGGGCCGAACTGCCCTGGTTCACCGCCGAGGGATTGATGGCATAGGGATCCTGCGGCGCAAGCCACGCGCCGAAAATGGCAACGAAAACGACCGCGCTCAGGATCGCAAGGCTCACGGCGAAAGCCGGCTGGCTGCGCGATAGGCTGAGGAGCCTGCCTGTCATGAGCGCCTCCTGCGGATACGCGGATCGAGCAGGCTGTAGAACAGCTCCACGATCAGGTTGATCAGGATGAACAGCGCGGCGATGGCCAGCATCGAGCCCTGCACCAGCGGATAGTTGCGGGCAGAGACCGCGCTGACGAGGAGCGTGCTCAGGCCTGGCCAGTTGAACATCGCCTCGACGAGGACGGTACCGCCCATGAGATTGCCGAGCTGCAGGCCTATAATTGTGACGATCGGAATGGCCGCGTTCCGCAGCACGTGCTGCCAAATGATGCGGTGCTCGGACATGCCCTTGGCCCTGAGCGCGCGCACGAAGTCGCGGCCGAGGATCTCGAGCATCGACGAGCGGGTCATCCGAGCGATCGATGCAGCGAGGCCGAAGCCGAGCGCCAGCGCCGGCAGGGCAAGCTTGCGGAAATGCTCGACCAGATTGCGCGAGATGTCGGTGTAGCCGCTGGCCGGCAGCCAGCCGAGCTTGATGCTGAAGAACAGTACGAGCAGAGTGCCCAGGATATAGACCGGCACCGAAATGCCGATCGTGGCGATCGAGGTCAGGACCGTGTCGCGCAGGGAGCCGCGCTTCAGCGCCGCGGCGATGCCGAGCGGCACCCCGATCAGCGTCGCTACAATGATCGCGGCGAAGGCCAGTTCCAGGGTGCGCGGCAGGTTGCTCTTGACATAGTTGGCAACGGGATAACCGTTGGTCAGCGACTTGCCGAAGTCGAGATGCAACGCGTTCCAGAGCCAGACGAAATATTGGCTGATCACCGGCTGGTCGAGACCAAGCTGGCTGCGCATCGTGGCGACCGCCTCCGGGGAGGGGTTGCTCTCGGCACCAAGCAGCAGCAGCACGGGATCGCCCGGCATGATGTACATCACCGAGAAGATCAGCGTCGCCACCACCAGAAGCTGGACGAATGCGGTCAGAAGCTTGCGTCCGACGAGGGCGAGCGCGCCTGCGAATGTCGCGTTCATGCGGCTCCCCTCCCCCCGCGTTCAGCGCCGACGGTGGGAACCGCATCCAGGAGAAGCCGCGTATAGGGGTGCTGCGGCGCCTTGAAGACCGCCTCGGCGGGCCCGGCCTCCACGATGCGCCCCTTCTGCATGACCGCTATCGCGTCGCTGACATGTTCGACCACCGACAGGTCGTGAGAAATGAACAGGTAGGTCAGGTCGAACTCCACCTGCAGGTCCTTGAGCAGGTTCAGGACCTGCGCCTGGACCGACACATCGAGCGCGGAGACCGCCTCGTCGCAGATGACGAGCGCCGGCTTGAGCGCGAGCGCGCGGGCAACCGCGATGCGCTGGCGCTGGCCACCGGAGAATTCATGCGGATATTTGGCAGCCGCCGCACGCGGCAGGCCCACCGCATCGAGCAACTGCAGGACATGGTTGCCGCGCTCGGCCGCCGTGCCTTCCTCGAAGATCACCATGGGCGCCTCGATGAGGTCGGCCACGTTCTGGCGCGGGTTGAGAGAGCCATAGGGGTTCTGAAAGACCATCGCGATCTCGCGGCGAAACGGGCGCATGGCGCGTTCCGGCAATCGCGCGATATCCCGATCCTTGAACAGGATTTGCCCGGAATCCGGATTGGACAGACGCATGACCGCCCGCGACAGCGTGGTCTTGCCGCAACCGGATTCACCGACAAGCCCCAGCGTGGTGCGGGGCGCGATGGAGAAGCTGACACCGTCCACAGCGCGCATCTCAACCGGCGCCGAGAGCGGCGATGGCTTCACCCAATAGGATTTGCGCAGATCCTTGAGCTCAAGCAGCGGACGGACATCCGTCCCGATGGGCACAGCCGTCTCCGCGGCTCGCGTGCGCGGCTGCGGCCGGACGCTGCGCACCCGGCCCTCGCCATCGCGCTCGATGACGGGCAAGCGCTCCTGCCGCAGGCCGAGCGCCGGCATGGAGTCGATCAAAGCCTTGGTATAGTCGCTTTGAGGCTTGGCGAAGAGGTCGCGCGTGGCTGCCTCCTCCATCATGTCACCGGCATACATGACGGCGACGCGGTCGGCGACCTCATAGATCACGCCGAGGTCGTGGGTGATCAGCAGGATCGCGGCGCCGACTTCCTTGTTGAGGCCGCGCAGCAGGTCCAGCACCTGCTTCTGAACCGTCACGTCAAGCGCTGTCGTCGGCTCGTCGGCGATGATGATGCGCGGCTTGCAGGACACCGCCATCGCAATCATGACGCGCTGGCACTGCCCGCCGGACAATTCATGCGGATAGGAGCGCATGCAGCGGGCAGGGTCCGGGATGCGAACCTTCTCCAGGAGTTCAAGCGCCTTGCGGCGCGCGGCTGCCTTGCCGATGCTTTCGTGCAGCAGGATCGCCTCGACGATCTGATCCCCGCAGGTGAAGATGGGGTCGAGCGATGCCATCGGATCCTGGAAGATCATCGCCACATGGCGGCCGCGCAGCTTGCGCAGTTCGGCCGGCGCGAGCTTGAGCATGTCCACGCCATCGACCAGAACCTCACCGCTTGTGACGACAGCGTTCGGCGGCAACAGACCCATCACGCCGAGAGACGTGATGGTCTTGCCGCTGCCGCTTTCACCCACCAGGCCAAGGATCTCACCCGGCTTGATCGTGAAGCCGATGTCGCGCACGGCGGATTTGAGGCCCGCTGCGGTCTTGAAGGCTATGGAGAGGTTCCTGACTTCGAGCATCGCGCCTCTGCCTCAAGCCGGTGTTTCGGCGTCGATCGGCGCGGCATGGCCGAAAGCACCCTCGACCCGACAGATCTGCGCCGCGAATTCAGCGCCCCGGTCCAGTGCGGCGCGGATGACGCCGGCTGGCGGACGCACGCCGCGACGCCAGCCGGCAGCGACGAGCGACAGCAGCGTGGCGGTGATGAAGGCATCCCCGGCGCCCAGCGTGTCCACCACCTCGGTCGGCTTCGGCGCCACTGTGATGAAGTCCTCGCCATTATAAGCGATCGCGCCCTCGGGCCCGAGTGTCGCCAGCGCGAGGCCGCAGCCCTGCGCCACCGTCTCGCGGAGCGCGACCATGGCGCGTTCGCGGCCGACATCGCCGGCTGACAGCGCCGCGAAATCGAGATGGGGCGCCACGGGGCCGATGAGATCATCGACCTGCCAGCGATAGGAGAAGTCGTAGGACAGGAGCGCGCAGGCCGGACGCAACACCGTGAGCTGGGAATTGAGGTGGCTGTAGCAGCTGGTATGCACCAACGCGAAGCGCGCGAGATAGTCGAGATCGGCCTGGGCCGGCACGAAGGGATGTTCGCGCGCGACACCGCCCTTGTTGGAAGAGACGAACTCGCGATTTCCGTCAACGATCCGCACATCGGCATGGCCGTTCGCGCCTTCGACAACGCGACAATGCGTGGTCGGTATCGCAAGCACGTCAAGCGTCGCGCGGACATGATGGCCGGCGCGATCTGTCCCGAACGTGCCGAGGAACGCTGCGTCCGCGCCCAGCATCTTGGCATAGGCCGCGAAATTCAGCGCATTGCCGCCGGGATACATAACCCCGGCGTTGAGATAGCGGTCGACGACATTGTCGCCGAGCCCTATCACGCGCAAACCACGCAAATCGTCGTCGGTCGCGATCATGCTTGCCTCCTGCCCAAATGGTCGAAGAGGCAGGCACGCGCCCGCAAGCCGCGTTCCACCCGATGCGACACGCGCATGCGATGGTCCGGCAACGATGCTGGCGGGCGCTTTGCCATCAATAGTCGACCTTCCACATGTAGCGGCGCACCGAGAGCGGATGCTCACGCAGCACCGAAAGCGTATGAGCAAACCAGTACCAGGTGACCCCGATGACGAAAGGCGACAGGAGGGGTGATACGTCCTCGTAACGGCCGGCGTCGAAGGTGATGATCTTGTCCGTGACGCGCCGGGTGAATTTCAGCGCGCGCTGATCGATCTTGCGGTTTTCGCCATTGTCCATGAGGAAGATATAGGCCATGTCCGCGTCCGCCACCTCGAACGGCCCGTGGCGGAATTCCCCGGAATGGATGTCGGACGCGTCGAGCCATAGCATCTCGTTGAAGATGCAGATCGAATACTGGTAATTGAGTGCCGACAGGATGCCGCTGGAGAGAACATAATAGATGTTCTCGTCCTTATAGCGGCGGGCGAGTTCCATGCCGCGCTCACGCTCTGCATCCTTGATCTCGTGCAGACGTGCCGGCATCGCTTCAAGATCGCGCACGAGGCGGGCACCGACCGGATTGCCGAGATATTTCAGAAGATGCGCCGCGAAGAGATAGGCGACGAGCGTCTTGGGCATCCCCGGCAGTTCACGGCTGTAGGGGAGCAGGTGATCGCAGATCTTGGCGAGCCCGCTCTCATGGCCCGCTGTCAGCGCGACGGTGACCGCGCCCGTGGTTTTCGCCCAGCGCGCGGCGACCACCGTGTCCTCGGTCTCGCCGTTATGCGAGGTCAGCAGCACCACGGCCTTCTCGTTGACCGGCTTCGGGCGTCGCGTCTCGAATTCCGTCGCGTTGATACGCTCGATGCGCAGGTCACAATACTTGTCGAGGATATACTTGACCGGCTCGATATAGGAGTTTGAGCCGCCGGCGCCGACGAGATAGACGGACTCGATCTGGCGCGACGAGAAGATCTCCTTCACGAGCTTTTCGGCGACCGGATTGCCGTCGCGAAAGGCCATGTCCAGGACGCCCTTGAGATAGTCCCCTTCGAGATAGTTGGGGTTGGGCGCGGATTTGATCGCGTCGTCGCTCGGCGTCAGGTTTTCGAGGGCCATGTCAGTCATTCTCCAGATGCTTCAGGTCCAGACGCGCGACCGAAGCCACCGCCGCCCGGCGTTTGCAGGAACAGGCTGTCCCCGCGGTTCATGAGGATGTTGGTGATCGAGATGTCGTATTCGGTCGTCTTGCCGTCCGCGGTCCCGAACTTGAGATGGGCGACCTCACCGGCGCCACCGCCGAAGACGCCGTCCGCCGGCGTCCGCAGACCCTCGCTGGAGGCATTGGCGCGGATGCCGTCGGTCATGGCGACGACCTCGCGGACGATACCCATGCCGCCGGTGGTATGCCCCTCGCCGCCGGAGCCGTCCGCCAGCGCATAGCGGCGCACCATCAGGGGATATTCGATCTCGAGCGCTTCGGCCGGCAGGTTCGACGTGTTGGTGATATGCACCTGGATGCCGTTCATGCCGTCATGCGCGAGGCTCGCGCCAGCGCCGCCCCCCACCGTTTCCAGATAAACGAAGTTGCCTTCGCGCGTTTTGTGCGGGCCGAAGAAGATCATCGTCGCATTCATGTCCGCCGAGGAGGCGAAGACTTTCTCCTTGGGCAGAACATCGGCGAAAGCCTGGAAGATGGCGCGCACGACGCGCTGGCAACTGGTGGAGCGGATGCCGACCGCCGCCGGGAATTTGGGCCGCACGAGGGTCCCCTCTTCCGCCACGATGGTGACGGGAAGCGCCATGCCCTCATTGGGCGGCAGTGTCGGGTCGAGCAGGGCCTTGATGGTGTAGTAGCAGGTGGCATCGAGGGCCGTCTTCGGAATATTGACGGCTCCCCGCGCCTGCACATCGGTGCCGGTGAAGTCAAAGGTGATGCCCTCACCCGCGACCTTGATGGCGACCTGGATACGGCAGGGCTCATGGCCGATGCCGTCACCGTCGATTAAGGCCTCGCCCGAATAGGTGCCATCGGGCAGATCCTTGATGCGCTTGCGCAGGCGGCTTTCCGAATAGGCGATGAGGTCGTCAACCGCCTTCTCGACTGTGCCGATGCCGAACTGGTCGGCGAGCGCGACCAATTTGCGGCGGCCGATCTCGTTGGTCGCGATCTGCACCTTGAGGTCGAGCACGCGCTCCAGCGGATCGCGGCTGTTGGTGCTGATCAACTTGACGATCTGCTCGTCGAGGACGCCCTCGCGCGCGATCTTCAACACGGGAATACGCAAGCCCTCGGCGAAGATGCTGGTCTGGCTCGGGTCGCAGGACCCCGGCACGCCGCCGCCAACGTCTGAGTGATGCCCGAGATTGGCGGCGAAGAAGCACAGCCGCCCCTCATAGAACACCGGCGTGAGGATCGAGATATCGGGCGTGTGCGAGCCCCCGGCGAGATAGGGGTCGTTGCAGATGAAGGCGTCGCCCGGCTTGATCTCCTCAAGCTTGAAGTTCTCGAGCACCGCGGCCACGCCACCTTGCAGCGAACCGAGATGCACGGGAATATGCGAGGCCTGCACGATCAGGCGGCCCGAGCCGTCGAACAGGCCGACGGAGCAGTCCTTGCGCTCCTTGATGTTGGTGGAGAACGAGGAGCGGACGAGGCTGAGGCCCATCTCGTCGGTGATCGACATGAACCGGTTGGAGTAAACCTCCATCTCGATGGCGTCGAACTCGCGCGGAGGCTTGACGTGCTGTTGCATCACGCGCGACCCTTCACAAACTTGAGGATGATGTTGCCATAGGCGTCGACGACGCCCTGCTGGTCGGGAAGCACATAGGCCGTCGAGGTCAGTTCCTCGATGATGGCGGGGCCGGAGAATTCCTCGCCCTGGGGCATCAGCGCGCGCTTGTAGACCGGCATCGTCAGCCAACCGCGCTCAGGGCCGACATAGACGTCACGCTCGCCCATCCTGGCTGCGGCCATGGAGCCCGGCGCGCTCGCCACCGTCTGCAGCGGACGGCCGGCATGGCCAATCGCCTGGACACGGAGGTTGACGATCTCGACCGGGTGATCGTCAAGCGCATAGCCGTAGACAACCTTATGTGCGCCGGCGAAGCGGGCGGCGAAATCCTGGGCCGTGGTGAGCACGCCTTCCACGCGGATCTCGTGGTTCTGGCCGGCGTAGCGGGCTTCCGCGATATGCTGGAGCGCACGCTTGTCATCGGGAATGGTTTCGGCTTCCAGCCACGCGCTGGCCTGCTCCTCCAGCGCGACGACGGCCGCCGTGATCTCTTTCCAGCTCTCGCCCTCCGCGCGCTTGATCTGGGTGGAGACGAAGTCGCGGGTGACGTCGGACAGCAACACGCCGCGCGCGCACATGGTGCCGGGCGATTCCGGAATGATCACGGTCTCGAGCCCGGTCTCGGCGGCCACCAGCGAGGCGTGCAGCGGGCCCGCACCGCCGAAGGCCATCAAGGCGAATTGCTTGAGATCATGGCCCTTGTCCATGGACACGGCGCGGATCGCGCGGGCCATATTCGCCACCGCGATGCGGATGATACCCCAGGCCGTATCCTCGACGCTGCGGCCGATCTTCTCGGCCACCGCGCCGACCGCCTTTAGCGCGGCCTCGCGATCGACCGGCATGGCGCCGTCGAGCAAGGCGACGGGATTGAGCCGTTGCAGGACGATATTGGCGTCGGTGATGGTCGCTTCCGTACCGCCCTTGCCATAGGCGGCCGGGCCGGGCACGGCTGCCGCGCTCTGCGGGCCGACCTTGAGGCCACCGGCATCGTCGAGCCAGGCGATGGAGCCGCCGCCGGCACCGATGACGCTGACATCGACCATGGGACAGCGGATGGAATAGCCCGCCACGTCGCGGTCGGCCGAATAGGCGGGCTTGCCGCCCGCAATCAGCGCGACGTCCGTGGACGTGCCGCCGACATCATAGGTGATAATGTCGGGGAAGGAGGCGGCCTTGCCGACGAGGGCCGCGCCGACGACGCCAGCCGCCGGGCCGGACAGGCAGGTGCGCACCGGATAGTTGCGCGCCGTCTCGGTCGACATCAGGCCGCCGTTAGAATGAATCGTGTAAGGCTTTGCCTCCACGCCAGTCTTGCGCGACCGCTTCATGAAGCGGTCGAGATAGCCGTCCATGCGCGGCATCAGATAGGCGTTCATCACCGTGGTGGAGATGCGCTCGTATTCCCGGAACTCGGGCAGCACGTCGCTGGACAGGCTGATAAAAACGTCGGGCAGATAGTCCCGGATGATCGCCGCGGCGCGCTGCTCATGCGCCGGGTTGCGATAGGAATGCAGGAAGCCGATCGCGATGGCCTCGACCTCCGCCTCCCTGAAGTGGCGCGCGGCAGCCGCCACGCCTTCCTCGTCGAGGGGCAGGATCATTTCGCCGTCGGGGCCGAGGCGCTCGGAGACTTCAAGGCGCAGCGGACGCACCACCAGCGGGTCGGGCTTGCGCACGCTCATGTCGAACAGGTCCGGCCGCGTCTGCCGGCCGATCTCCAGCACGTCACGGAACCCAGCGGTCGTCAGGAGCCCCGTCTTGCCGCCCCGGCGCTCGATGACCATGTTGGTCGCAACCGTGGTACCGTGGCCGAAATGCACGACATCGGCCGCAGAGAGCCCGCGCTCCGGAAAACTGGCGATGCCGGTCTCGATCGCCTCGGACGGGTCATGCGGCGTCGATGACACCTTGAAATGACGCATGGCGCCCGTTTCGTCGTCAAGCACGGTGAAATCCGTGAAGGTTCCGCCGACGTCGATGCCAACCCTGATAGTGCCCATGATGATGCGGTTCGTCTTTCCGGCGGCAGGGACAGCCGCCACATCCCTTGATCACCGGCACTCTAGGAGGGGCTTCCCTATCCCGTAAAATTCAATTATTCGAGCTTTCCATTCCATAATGGAATACGCCGGAGTCTTATCGAAGCATGCGCCGGATCAAGCTGCGCCATCTCGACACGCTCGCCGCCTTCATGAAGACGGGCTCGGTCACGGAGGCCGCGCAGGCGCTCCACACGACCCAGCCGAACGCCAGCAAATCACTCAAACAGCTGGAAGACTTTGCGGGCGTCAGGCTGTTCGAGCGTCGCGCCGGACGGCTGCGCCCGACCCCCGAGGCGGAGCTTCTCTTCACCCATGCCACCCGATTGATGGACGAGCTGACCCTGTTCGAGAACCTGTCGCTGGACCTCACCACGATGGCGCAGGGCTATGTCAATATCGGCATTCTGTCGGCCTTCAGCACGGCGCTCCTCCCCATGGCGATGGAGCGCTTCAACAGCCAGTATCCGGGCATCCAGGTGCAGGTCGACCTGCTCGACTCCGACAAGATCCACACCTATGTCAGCCGCGGCAACTACGACTTTGGCCTCGTCCATCATCCCGAGCACGAGTCGGATCTGATGACGCAGACGCTGAAAACGGCCTCGATGGTGTGCATCATGCCCAAGGCGCATGAACTCGCCAAGCACCGCATCATCCTGGCGAGCGACCTGGCCGGGCAGCCCTTCGTCACCTATCCACGTTCCGTGCCTTTTGGCGCGGCGATCTTCCGCTCCTTCTCCACCGAGGGTGTGCGGCCGTCCAACTATCTGATTTCCAACCAGAGCCAGTTGATACGCCGCTTGGTGGAGCGCGGACGCGGCGTGGCGCTCGTCGATCATTTCTCCGTATGGGACGCGGGCGAACTGGACCATATTGTGATACGCCAATTCGAGCCGCGCATTCCCGTCTCGATCGGCATGATCATCCCGAAACGCCGCCCGCTCTCGCTCGCGGCCCAGACCTTCGTGAACGTGCTGAAGGATGTGCTCAACCCGGACGTCTATTCTCCGCCGGGAAGCCCCATGCCTGATAGCGTCATCGACGGTCTATAATATAAGCACCACTCCTAGTCTGCGCATTCTGCGGGTCGCATGGCCATTGAGCTCCAGACGCCAAAGCCGCGTCAGCAGCTCGAACATGCATGGGGATCAATGCTGCGCCAGCCGCCTGACCGCACTCACATTGACGGAACACCCGCAACGCAGCCCGGCCTGACTGACGGGTTGCAGGATGCCGATGCCCTGTGCATAGTTCGAGCGAGGTTGGCCTTAGAAGCCTACGATTTGGGGGAACGCAAGCGGAGGCGACCTGTGCGAGGTTGGCTCCCTGCCGCGACGGCTTTGCCATCCGGGCTTGGCCGCCAGCCGCTCCCGATCACGGTGATGCCGCCTGCCTGCAATGGTCGTCCGTAGCAGCGTTTAAGCCGTTATCGGTGATCGGGAGGGACGCATGCACAGACAGCGCGAAATGCGTCACGCGTGGGAGACCTTTCTCGGCAGGGGGGAAACTCCCGCTGGGATGCCCCCTGACCTTGTCGCATCCTGGGTGCGCTCGCGAGCCCTTGGCGTCAACGCATCAAGACGCGAAGCGCCCCTTTCCACGGAGCCTGAAATATACCGACGACGTTCGGGCAGCTCGGCCCTCCTCGCCGCCGCGCGACCGGCGCTGAACCGTTCAGGCCTGTTTCTTGCCGAAGCCTCGTCGATGATGATCCTGACAGATGCCAGCGGCTTCATTGTCGAAACGGCTGGTGATCCCCGCATTGTCGACAACGGCCGTCGCAATCACCTGGAGACCGGCGGGCGTTGGGAGGAGGCGGTGATCGGCACGAATGCCATCGGCACGGCATTGGTCGATGGCAAGCCGACCGAGATTCGCGGCGCAGCGCATTTCTGCGAGGATGTGCAGCGCTGGACTTGTGCCGCCACGCCCGTCCGCCATCCGCTGGATGGGGACATTCTCGGCGTCGTCGATATTTCCGGGCCCCTTGCGCATTTCAATCCGCAAAGCCTGGCGCTGGCCGTGTCGATCGGCCAGGAAATCGAGGCGACGCTGGGCCAGGCGGCCCGGGCCGAGCACGAACTCCTTCTGCGCAGTTTCGTCTCGAAGCGCGCCATATGGCTGAGCGAGGATATCCTCGTCATCGACAGGCGCGGCTTCGTGGTGCACGCCGCCGAGAACGCACGGCGGCGCCTCGATGCGGATCCCGATGGCTTCAGAAGCGAATTGAGACAGTTCATCGGTTCAGCGCGGCAGGAGACCTGGGAGGAGAACTGCCGACGCCGCTTTCCGAACGCGAGCCTGGAAATCGTGCAGAGCGAAGGCGATGCGATCGGATGCCTCATCGTAATGCATCGCCCACGCGGCCGGTCCCCGACAAGCCAGCCCAAGGAGGCTGTTGAGCCCGTGATCGGCTTCGGCAGCATCCTGGGCGAGAGCGCGGCGATCGATGAAGTGCGCATGCGGGCGCGCAAACTCGGCGCCAACAACCTGCCCGTTCTCATCGAGGGCGAGACCGGGGTCGGCAAGGAGTTGTTCGCCCGCGCGATCAAGAGCTCCGGACCGGTCGCAGACGGGCCTTTCGTTCCGCTCAATTGCGGCGGCATGCCTCGTGATCTGATTGCCAGTGAGCTGTTTGGCTATGCCAAGGGTGCTTTCACCGGTGCCGACACGAATGGTCGCGCCGGCAGGATCGAGCAGGCAGACGGTGGCGTCCTTTGCCTTGACGAAATCGGCGAGATGCCGCTCGATCTGCAATCCTACCTGCTGCGCGTGCTGGAGGACGGGATCGTTTATCGCATTGGCGATCCGGTGGGGCGGCATGTCGACATCCGCATCCTGTCGATGACCAATCGTGACCTCTCCGCCGAGGTCGAGGCCGGTCGGTTTCGCCGCGACCTCTACTACCGCATCGCCGCGGCGCGGCTCCGCATTCCACCTCTGCGAGAGCGTCGGGAAGACATCGCCACCCTCGCGCGCAGCTTCGCGGCGAGGGCGGCGGAGCGGCTCAACAAGCCCGCGCCGACATTCGCGCCCGCGTTGCTAGAGCACCTTATCGCTCATCCCTGGCCGGGCAATGCCCGCGAGCTGCGCAACGTCGTCGATGCCATGGTCACCCTGGCGGAGAACGATCGCCTCGAACTCCCGGATCTTCCTCTGGAGCTTGCGCAAGGCCCTGCTGCCGTCGCCCATTCGGCGCCACCTGTCGCAGCAACGCTGCCCGCGTCGAAGGCCAATCTGCGCGCGGCTGAACGCGCCGCCATCCTCGCCCAGGTCGAAGCCTGCGGCGGCAATCTCACCGAAGCGGCAAAGCGGCTCGGCATCGCCCGCTCCACACTCTACCTGCGGCTCGCCGAATATCGCTCCGCCGCTCCGAAAGGACACTGATCCTACGTCCGGACGCCGGACAACCAGCCGTCCGGCGTCCGACGATCGGACGATGTGCGGACGCGAAAGCTCTTTCTCGCACGTGCGGCAAGCACCTGGAAAATCAGATATCGCCGCCTAGCGTCGACGTTGGCACGCTCCCTGCCCTCCTTCCGGTTACCGGCTCGTCAGAGGCCGGCCCTCAGAAGGAGGACGCTCATGAACATACATACCCCCAACGACAGAAGCGTGCAGGTGCTCGGCATTGATGCCGGCGGCACCATGACGGACACTTTCTTCGTCGATTCCGATGGCGATTTCGTCGTCGGCAAGGCCCAGAGCACCCCGCAGAACGAGGCGCTAGGGCTGATCGCCTCGAGTGAGGACGGCCTCGGTGCCTGGGGCCTGACGCTCGACGCGGCGCTGCAGCAACTCCAGACAGGGGTCTATTCCGGCACGGCGATGCTCAATCGTGTCGTTCAACGGAAGGGCCTGCGTTGCGGCCTGATCGTCAACCGCGGCATGGAGGACTTCCATCGCATGGGCCGGGCGATCCAGGCCTATCTCGGCTATGCCTACGAGGACCGCATCCACCTCAACACTCATCGCTATGATCCGCCGCTCGTGCCGCGCAACCTGACGCGCGGGGTCGTCGAGCGCGTGGACATGTCGGGCACGGTGGTCATCCCGCTGCGGGAGGAAACCGCCCGCGAGGCCGCGCGTGAACTCATCGCCGCCGATGTCGAGGGCATCGTCATCAGCCTGCTCCATTCCTACAAGAACCCTGACCACGAACGCCGCGTGCGTGATATCGTGACAGAGGAAATCGCCAAGAGCGGCAAGTCCATTCCGGTGTTCGCCTCGGCCGATTACTATCCCGTGCGCAAGGAAACGCACCGCACCAATACGACTATTCTCGAAGGTTATGCGGCCGAGCCGTCTCGTCAGACCCTCAAGAAGATCTCCGACGCCTTCAAGGAACACGGCACCAAGTTCGACTTCCGGGTGATGGCGACCCATGGCGGCACGATTTCCTGGAAAGCCAAGGAACTCGCACGCACCATCGTCTCCGGGCCGATCGGCGGCGTCATCGGCGCCAAATATCTCGGCGAGGTACTTGGCTACAGCAACATCGCCTGCTCCGATATCGGCGGCACATCCTTCGACGTGGCGCTGATCACGCAGGGCGAGCTGACCATCCGGAACGATCCTGACATGGCGCGGCTCGTGCTGTCGCTCCCGCTTGTCGCGATGGACTCGGTTGGCGCCGGCGCAGGATCCTTCATCCGGCTCGATCCCTACACCAAGGCCATCAAGCTCGGCCCGGATTCAGCCGGTTACCGGGTCGGCGTCTGCTGGAAGGAGAGCGGCATCGAGACGGTGACGATCTCCGACTGCCACATGGTACTTGGCTATCTCAACCCGGACAACTTCCTCGGCGGCGCGGTCAAGCTCGACCGGCAGCGCTCGGTCGATGCGATCAAGGTGCAACTTGCCGATCCGCTCGGCCTCTCCGTAGAGGATGCGGCGGCCGGCGTCATCGAGCTGCTCGACTCTGACCTGCGCGATTATCTGCGCTCGATGATTTCCGGCAAGGGCTACTCGCCGCAGAGTTTCGTTTGCTTTTCCTATGGTGGGGCCGGGCCGGTTCACACCTATGGCTATACTGAGGGGCTCGGCTTCGAAGACGTGATCGTGCCGGCCTGGGCGGCCGGATTCTCGGCCTTCGGCTGCGCGGCCGCTGATTTCGAATACCGCTACGACAAGTCACTCGACATCAACCTCGCGCCGGATGCTCCCGATGACCAGCGCGTGGCAGCGGCACAGACGCTGCAGGCCGCTTGGGAGGAACTCACCCGCAACGTGCTGGAGGAGTTCAAACTCAACGGCTACGAACCCGACCAGGTGACGCTGACGCCCGGCTACCGCATGCAGTACCGCGGCCAGCTCAACGACCTCGAGATCGAATCACCGCTCGGCTCTGCCGGCACGGCCGATGATTGGGAGCAACTCCAGGACGCGTTCAACACCACCTACGGCCGCGTCTATGCGGCGTCAGCCCGCTCGCCGGAACTGGGCTATTCGGTGACCGGTGCGATCATGCGTGGCGCGGTGCCGATCCCGAAGCCAAAGATCCCGAAGGAGCCGCTCGAAGGCGAGACGCCGCCTGAAGACGCGAAACTCGGCACACGCAAGTTCTACCGCAAAAAGCGCTGGGTCGATGCCCAGCTCTACAGGATGGAATCCCTGCGTCCGGGCAACCGCGTCATCGGCCCTGCGATCATCGAATCCGACGCGACAACCTTCGTCGTTCCCGACGGCTTCGAGACCTTCCTCGACGGGCACCGCCTCTTCCACCTCAAGGAAGTGTGACACGGGCCAGCACCTACAATATCCGGAGGAATACAGTCATGAACGTCAATGTTCGAGAGAAAGACCTCGCCTCTACGACGCGCGGCATCGTGCGCGGCGGCGAAACACTCAAGGAGCACCGCGACCGCCTGATGGAGGCGACGAAGCGGACGAAACACTACGCGGGCCTCGAGACGATGGAGCTGCGCGACAGCCAGCCCATCCTCTACAACAAACTGTTCTCGCGCCTCAGGGCCGGCGTGGTCGACGCCCGCGAGACGGCCAAGAAGATCGCCGCCTCGCCGATCGTCGAGCAGGAGGGTGAACTCTGTTTCACCCTCTATAACGCGGCGGGCGACAGCATTCTGACGTCGACGGGCATCATCATCCATGTCGGCACCATGGGCGCCGCGATCAAATACATGATCGAGAACGGCTGGGAGAGTAATCCCGGAGTCAGGGACAAGGATATTTTCTGCAACAACGATTCCCTCATCGGAAACGTCCATCCCTGCGACATCCACACCATCGTCCCGATCTTCTGGGACGGCGAGCTGATCGGCTGGGTCGGCGGCGTCACCCACGTCATCGATACCGGTGCGGTTGGTCCGGGCTCCATGGCGACGGGCCAGGTACAGCGCTTCGGCGACGGCTATTCCATCACCTGCCGCAAGGTGGGCGAGAACGACACCCTGTTCCGCGACTGGTTGCACGAGAGCCAGCGCATGGTGCGCACCACGCGCTACTGGATGCTCGACGAACGCACCCGTATCGCCGGCTGCCACATGATCCGCAAGCTGGTCGAGGAAGTGATCTCTGAGGAGGGCATCGACGCCTACTGGAAATTCGCCTACGAGGCGGTCGAGCATGGACGGCTCGGATTGCAGAACCGCATCAAAGCGATGACCATTCCTGGCAAATACCGTCAGGTCGGCTTCGTCGACGTGCCTTATGCCCATGAGGACGTCCGGGTTCCGTCCGATTTCGCGAAGCTCGACACGATCATGCATGCCCCGTCCGAGATCACCATCCGGGGCGATGGCACGTGGCGCCTCGATTTCGAGGGAGCGAGTCGGTGGGGCTGGCATACCTACAACGCCCATCAGGTCTCATTCACCTCTGGCATCTGGGTGATGATGACCCAGACGCTGATCCCTTCCGAGATGATCAACGATGGCGCGGCCTACGGTACGGAATTCCGCCTGCCCAAGGGCACCTGGATGAATCCGGACGATCGGCGCGTTGCCTTCTCCTATTCCTGGCACTTCCTGGTCTCGGCCTGGACGGCGCTGTGGCGCGGGTTGTCGCGCTCCTATTTCGGGCGCGGTTATCTGGAGGAGGTCAACGCCGGCAATGCCAATACCTCGAACTGGCTCCAGGGTGGCGGCTTCAACCAGTATGACGAGATCCACGCCGTGAACTCGTTCGAATGCGCCGCCAACGGCACCGGGGCGACCGCTGTCGGCGATGGCCTCAGCCATGCCGCTGCGATCTGGAACCCGGAAGGCGACATGGGCGATATGGAGATCTGGGAACTGGCCGAGCCGCTGGTCTATCTCGGCCGCCAGATCAAGGCCTCCTCGGGCGGTGCCGGCAAGTATCGCGGGGGCTGCGGCTTCGAGAGCCTGCGTCTGGTCTGGAGCGCCAAGGACTGGACCATGTTCTTCATGGGCAATGGTCATATCTCGTCGGATTGGGGGTTGATGGGTGGCTACCCCGCAGCCTCCGGCTATCGCTTTGCCGCGCATAATACCGGGTTGAAAGACCTTATCGAACAGGGCAAGCCCCTGCCCCTCGGCGGGGACACCGATCCGCAGAACCCTGTCTGGGACGACCTGATCAAGGGCGCGGTGATCAAGCGCGACAAGCAGGCGATTACAACGGAGGAAATGTTCGCCGATTACGATCTCTATCTCAACTATATGCGCGGCGGGCCGGGCTTCGGCGATCCGATCGACCGCGAGCCCCAGAGCGTTGTCGACGATCTCAACGGTGGTTACCTGCTCGAGCGCTTCGCCGCTCAGGTGTATGGGGTGGTAACGAAGAAGGGCGCCGACGGCAGCTTCGCGCTCGATACCACCGCGACCGACAAGCGGCGCAAGGCGATCCGCAAGGAACGCATCGCCACGTCTGTCCCGACCGGCGAATGGCTGAAGGGCGAGCGCGAGAAGATCCTGGCCAAGGATGCCGGCACCCAGGTGCAACAGATGTTCGCGGCTTCGTTCAAGCTCGGCCCGCGCTTCGAGAAGGACTTCCGCGCCTTCTGGAACCTGCCGACCAGCTGGAGCCTGACCGAGGAGGAGATCGGCATTCCCCACTATGGCTCGCACTACTCCATGGACGTCTCCGAATTGCCGGACGTGAAGACCGTGCAGTTCGTCGAGGAATGATCCCGTTTCCGGGCCGGCTTGCCGCCGGCCCGGCGCGCCCGCGACAATCAATGACAATCCGAGGAAACAGCCATGGCCTATACCCGCGCCAAGATCGCCGATCTCGTCGACGGCAAGATCGATCACGACACGCTCCACCAGATGCTTTCCACGCCGAAGGATCCGGAGCGCTTCGCCACCTATATCGAGATCCTGCAGGAACGCATGCCCTGGGACGACCGCATCGTCCTGCCGCTGGGGCCGAAGCTCTATATCGTCCAGCTCAAGACGACCAAGCAATGGAAGGTCCGCTGCGAATGCGGCCATGATTTCTGCGATTGGCGTGAGAACTGGAAGCTGCATGCGCGCATCCATGTCCGCGACACACCGGAAAAGATGGAACAGATCTATCCGCGGCTGATGGCCCCGACCTCATCCTGGCAGGTGCTGCGTGAGTATTACTGCCCCGAATGCGGCACGCTGCATGATGTCGAGGCGCCGACCCCCTGGTATCCGGTGATCCGCGACTTCGAGCCTGATATCGACACCTTCTACAAGGATTGGCTCGGTCTGCCGGTCCCCGAACGCGCCGAGGCGGCGTAGAATTTTCACGTGGGCGCGGCTGTCGAGACCGCCGCGCCCCGTGTTGTCACGCGTGCCGCGCGGCAAGTGCGAGGCCCCAAGGTCGCCCGCTGCGTCATCCCGCCGGGGCAGGCGTCACCCCGAAGAGACGCGAAGTCCAATCCTCCACCACACGGGTTGAGAGCCGACGCTCGGCAAGCCGACGCCAGCTTTCCGGCAGACCCGGCAGATCGGCCATCGCGGTCAGTTCCGCATAATCGAGCGGCGTGACATAGAGCAGCCGCCAAAGCCGCCTTATGGTCCACTCCGGCACGTGACGATCAAGCAGGGTCAGGCTGTCGCCCGGTCCGACGAGTCCCGTCTCTATGACCCGATAGTACCAGCCGGTCCTGCCGCTCGTTTGCACACGCGACGCCATGTCATCGATGCCGAAGCGGATATTAAGCTTCCAGCAAGGCTGGCGTCCCTGCGTCACCTCGACCACGGCGCTGCCCAGCCGGAAGACATCTCCAATTGCCACCGCGGCCTCATCGAGACCCGCGATCGAGAGATTCTCCCCGAAGGCGCCGGGTTGGGCGAGAAGAGCTTTGTTCCCGATCTCCGCACGCCAAGCCCCGTAGTGCTCGAAGGGATAATGGTGAACGGCCTTGTCCGGCCCGCCGTGATGCCGTCGATCACCCTGCGCGTCGCCCTCGAACCCCTCGAAGCCCAGCCGAAGCGGACCGTCTACCGGGTGCTTGTCGATGCCGCTCGGCGTCTCCGTCTGCCCGAGTGGGCGAACGGAGCCGACGAGCAAGTTTTCGAGACGCAACATCATTGTTGAAGCCCCCCATTTACGACCTCACCATAGGCGGCCCGTCCGCGGTGGTCACCTGCGGCTTCTCGCCATATCAGAACGGCTCCGGCCTCTCCAATACAAGCGCGCAAGCCAACGGACGTCGGGACCAGGAATGGGAATAGAGGGGAATGGTGCCGATCTTTGGGGAAGACCCGCATCCAGCTCGATAATCGCTTTCAATCACAAAGGCTTATAGGCGATCAATGGGCATGTAGCGCCGCAGTTCGGCCTGTCCAAATTTTATTATTTTTCAATTGATCTTGCTTATACTCAAAAACTCCATAGGATGGATTCGATAGTATGAAAGCGCGAACGAGCGCTGCCAAGACAGAGGGTTGCGCGGTTAGCGGAAGGAACGAAATAGGCGGCCCGGCACGGGCTGGAGGTGGTTGGATGCTGCCCACGCCATCATTCGGGACTGAACAAGACTCATGAAGCCTGCGTCATTCGACTACATCAGACCCGGATCGCGGGCCGAAATCGTCGCCGCTCTTGCCGAGCACGGCGATGACGGAAAGATCCTTGCAGGCGGCCAGAGCCTGGTCGCTGCGATGAACTTCCGACTGGCGCGACCCGAGGTGCTCATCGACATCAATGGGACGCGAGAACTCGACTACCTCAAGCCGTCGGGCGATACCCTCGCCATCGGCGCGCTGACACGCCACGCCGCGTTCCACAAGCCGGCAGTTCCCGGCCCGCTCGGCGTGCTGCTGGCCAAGGTCGTCCGGCATATCGCGCATTATCCCATTCGCCAGCGCGGCACCTTCACCGGCAGCCTCGCCCATGCCGATCCGGCGTCCGAATGGTGCCTCGTCGCCACAACGCTCGACGCCGAGATGCTCATCGTCAACGCCGCCGGCGAACGGCGCTGCCGCGCCGGGGATTTCTTCAAAGGCACCTTCACCACGGCCGTTGGCGCGCAGGATCTGCTGTCCGAAGTTCGGCTACCGCTGCTGGGCGATGGCTGGCGCAGCGGCTTCTATGAATTCGCGCGGCGGGCGGGCGACTTCGCGCTGGCGATGTCGCTCGTCGCGCTCAAGCTTGAGAACGGGCGCATCACGGCGGCACGCCTCGGCGTCGGCGGTGTTGCGGACCGGGCGATCCGCCTGCGCGACCTCGAAAACGAACTCGTCGACAAGGCGCCCTCGCGTCAACTGTTCGAGGATGTGGCAGCCTCGGCACGGGCGGCGATCAAACCGAGCGAAGATATCCACGCTTCCGCTGACTATCGCAGCGATCTCATTCGGACCGTCGTCCTCAGGGCATTGACGGAGGCCGCGGCATGAGCTGGATCGGCCGATCCCTGCCGCGCCTCGAAGATCCCTCGCTCCTCATGGGACGCGGGCGCTATGTCGCGGATCTCGCGCGCGGGGTTGCCGCCGTGAAGTTCGTGCGCAGCCCGGTTGCTGCCGGGCGTATCCTCAGCATCGACGTGCCGGAGGGGGAACTCGTCTTCACAGCCGCGGACCTTGCCGGGGTGAAGCCGATTTGCCCCATCCTGCACCGGCCGGACTATATCGCGGTCGAACAGCCCATCTTGGCCAAGGACAGGGTGATGTTCTGCGGCCAGGCGCTCGCTGTCGTGGTCGCTGATGACCAGAGCCTGGCGGAGGATCTCGCCGAGCAGGTCTTTGCCGACATCGACGCCGAGGATGCGATCGTCGATATGGACACGGCGCTCGCGGAGGGCGCGACGGCGGTCCACGCCCACGCGCCCGGCAATGTGCTCGTCGAGGGGGCCATGCGCAGCCCAGGCCTCGATGCCGCCTTCACTGACGCCGCCGAGATCATCTCGCTCGATTTGCGGTCAGGCCGGCAATCGGCGATGCCGCTTGAGGGGCGCGGCGGCGTGGCGCAATTCGACCGGATTTCCGGGCGTGTGACGCTCTACGCGTCGGTGCAGATGCCGCATATGCTGCGCACGGGTCTTGCCGACGTGCTGCAGATGCCGGAAGCGGATCTGCGCGTGGTGGCGCCGGACGTCGGCGGCGGCTTCGGCCAGAAGATGTCGCTGTTCCCCGAATATGTGGTGCTCGTCTGGCTGGCGCGGAAGCTGGAGCGCGACGTCGCCTGGATCGAGGACCGCAGGGAGAACTTCCTGGCGTCGTCCCACAGCCGCGACCAGTCCTTCCGCGTGCGCGGGGCCTTCGCCAAGGACGGCACACTGCTCGGGATCGACGCCGACCTGAAGAGCAATGTAGGCGCCTTTTCCTGTTATCCCGTGACCTGCGGCGTGGAACCGCTGATGGCGCTGGCCGAACTGCCGGGCCCCTACAAGTTGGCGGAATATGGCGTTCGCTCGCGTGGCGTGACCACCAATACCGGCATGATGGCGCCCTATCGCGGCGTCTCAAGGCCCATGCTGACGCTCACCATGGAGCGGATGATGGATGTCGCAGCCAAGCGCCTCGGCATCGATCCCATCGAGATCCGTCGCCGCAACCTCATCGACACCTTCCCTCATCGCTCGCCGACCGGCCTCGTCTATGACGAGGGCAGCTACAAGGAAGCCATGGACCGCGCCGTCGAGGCGATCGATCTCACCGGCTTCCGCGCCCGGCAGCGGGAGGCGCGCGCAGAAGGGCGATATCTCGGCATCGGCTTTTCCGTGTTCAGCGAGCGCACCGGCTATGGCACACCGGCCTATGCCGCGCGCGGCATGAATATCGTCCCCGGCTATGAGATCGTCTCCTGCGCGATGGATCCCTCCGGCTTCGTCGAGGCACGGATCGGCTCCTCGCCGCATGGACAGGGGCTGAAGACGGCGCTCGCCCAACTCATCGCCGACGAACTCGGTGTAGAGCCCGCGATGGTGAAAGTCATCTCAGGTGATACCGACGCGACGCCCTATGGCTGGGGAACCTTCGCCAGCCGCTCGATGGTGATCGCCGGTGGGGCCTGCAAGCTCGCCGCCGGCAAGGTCGCGACGCGGTTGCGCTCGGTCGCCGCCGTGATGATGCAGGCTGACGCGGATCACGTCGTGCTCGAGGATGGGCTGGCGCGTGTCACAGGCACCAACCAGTCCCTGCCCATTCCCGAGGTGGCGCGGGCCTCTTATCACCAGAGCCATCGCTTCCCGCAAGCCGGCCCCGGCCTGATCGAGAACGCCACCTACGATCCCGGCGGCACGTTCTCGAACGCCTGCCACGCTTGCATCGTCGAAGTCGATATCGAGACGGGCGGCGTCAAGATCGAACGTTTCGTCGTCGCCGAGGATGCCGGCGTCCTAATCAATCCCATGATCGTCGACGGGCAGATCCATGGGGGCGTCGCCCAGGGCATCGCCAACGCGTTGTTCGAGGAGTTGGTCTACGACGAGACCGGCAATCTCCTCACCGTCTCGCTCGCCGACTACCTGCCGCCGACCATCGCGGAAGTCCCGAAAATCGAGATCGAGCATCTCGTAACGCTGTCTGACGCGACGATCACCAAGGCCAAAGGCGTGGGCGAGGGCGGCGCGATCGGCGCGCCGGCCGCGATCATCAACGCGACCGTCGATGCGCTGTCGCCCTTCGGGGTCGAGATCTTCCAGATACCCGCTACCCCACAACATATCCGCAAGCTGATCCGCGAGGCCGAACGGAACGTCCATGGCTAACAAGCATGTCATCACGCTCAAGGTGAACGGCAAGGACTATAACCTTACCGTCGAGGCGCGGCGTACACTCGCTGATGCACTGCGCGACGATTGCGGGCTTACCGGGACGCATCTGGGTTGCGAGCACGGGGTCTGCGGCGCCTGCACGGTTCTGGTCGACGACAAGCCCGTGCGCTCCTGCCTGATGTTCGCCGTGCAGGCGGAAGGCCGCGCCGTGCGTACCGTGGAAGGCCTGGCAAAGGGCGACGTGCTGCATCCGCTCCAGAAGGCCTTCTGGGAGAACCATGGGCTGCAATGCGGCTTCTGCACGCCGGGCTTCCTGATGCTGGCCGCAGGCGCGCTGGAGGCGGATCCCGATCTGAGCGAGGCGGAGATCCGCGATATCCTGTCGTCGAACCTCTGCCGCTGCACCGGCTATCAGAACATCATCAAATCTGTCTGTCTTGCTGCAAACGAGATGCGTGCATGTCCGCCATCGGCCGATCGCTGAAGCGGCTGGAGGACCGCCCGCTCCTCACAGGGGAAGGGCGCTTCGCCGCCGACAACCGCGCCGACGGCCAGGTGCATATGCGCATCGTGCGCTCGCCAGTCGCCTTCGGCCGTATTCTTGACATCGAGACGGAAGAGGCGAAATCGCTTCCGGGCGTCATCGCCGTGTGGACCGCCGCCGATATTGCGGATCTGCCACCGATCGATTTCCGCATGACCCGCATTGCGGGCCTCGAACCCTATCGGCAGCATGTCCTGGCGCGGGACTACGTGCGCTATGTCGGTGATCCCGTCGTCGCTGTCTTTGCCGAGGACCCCTATACCGCCGAGGATGCGGCCGAACTGGTCTTCTGCGATATCGAGGAAGAAACGCCCTGCCTCGACGCGACCGCGGACCCCGTCGGCTTCATGCCTGAGCGCGATCCCGGGCTCCTCAGCGAACCGGCTGTCATCACCAAATCCTATGGCGATATGGAGGCCGCCTTCGCGGGCGCCGCCGCTGTCATCGAGATGGAGCTGAAGGTCGGGCGCCATACGGGCGTGCCGCTGGAGGCGCGCGGAGCGCTCGCCGTGCACGACCTGGAGACGGGCGTGCTCACCATGTATGGCGCGGCCAAGGTGCCGCATTACAACCGCGACAGCATCGCCCGCATGCTCGGCCTCAAGCCGGAGCAGGTGCGGCTCAGCGAAGGCCATGTCGGCGGCGGCTTCGGCATTCGCGGCGAGCTCTATCCGGAAGACGTGCTGGTCTGCGCCGCCGCCTACCGGCTCGGCGTTCCCGTGAAATGGGTGGAGGACCGTCGCGAGCATCTGATGGCGGCCAACCACTCGCGCGACCAGGTGCACCGCCTCAAGGCGGCCGTCGACGCGAACGGCTTCGTGCGCGGGCTCGTGGATACCTTCTACACCGACCAGGGGGGCTATGTCCGCACCCACGGCGGCACGGTATCGGACCTGGCCGCGGCCCTTCTGCCCGGGCCCTATCTTATTCCGGCCTATCATGTGGAAGGCCATATCCGGCTGACCAACAAAACGCCTTCGGGTACCTATCGCGCGCCCGGCCGCTATGAGACGACCTTTGTCCGCGAGCGGCTGATGGACGCGATCGCGGCCAGACTCGCCCTCGACCCGGTGGAGGTACGCCGGGTCAACCTCATCCCCGAGGACCGGATGCCGTTCGACCGCGGCATCGAGGCTCTCGGTACCCATGTGCTCTATGATTCGGGCAAATATCACGATCTGCTTGATCGTACTCTTGCCCGAATCGGCTACCAGGACCTCAAGGCGGATCTTGCCCGCAGACGTCAGGCTGGCGAGGCCGTCGGCCTGGGCATTGCCTTCTTCGTCGAGAAGAGTGGCCTCGGGCCCCATGACCTCGTGACAATGTCGGTCCAATCCGATGATACGATCGAGATCGTCACCGGCGCGGCCTCCGTGGGCCAGGGCATCGAAACCGTGATGGCGCAGATCTGCAGCGACGTGCTCGGCGTGCCGATCGAGCGGATCCGCGTGATCCACGGCCAGACTGACCGGATTTCGATCGGCTTCGGCGCCTTCGCCTCCCGCGTCACGGTCATGACGGGCTCGGCCGTGAAAATGGCCTCTGAGGCGCTCAAGGAAAAGGCGATCGCTCTTGCCGCGCCCCTGCTGCAGGCCGATGTCGGCGCGCTCACGCTCGAAATGGGACGCGTGGTGTCGCGCGATTCGGGCGCGACGATCAGCCTTGCCGAAATCGCCGCGCAATCCGGCGAAGACCTGGATGCCGAAGGGCTCTTCCGCGCGGATCACATGAACTACCCCTACGGAATCCACGTCGCGCAGGTGCGCGTGGACAAGGCCGTCTGCGGGGTTCAGGTGGAGCGTTATCTCGTCGCCTATGACGTCGGACGCGCAATCAACCCCATGCTGATCGAGGGGCAGATCGTCGGCGCCGCCGCCCAGGGCATCGGCGGTGCGCTTCTGGAGGAGTTCGTCTACAGCGAGGAAGGCCAACCGCTCGCCACAAGCTTCGCCGACTATCTCATGCCGACCTGCCATGAGATGCCGCCGGTGGAGGTGCTCCTGCGCGAGGATGCGCCGAGCCCCCAAAACCCGCTCGGCGTCAAGGGCGCCGGTGAAGGCGGTATCACGGCGGTCGGTGCGGCCATAGCAGCCGCGGTCGATGACGCACTCGATCGGCCAGGACTGATCACGAGCCTGCCGATTGCTCCGAGCCGGCTCCACGCCCTGCTGCGATGCTGAAAATGGACTACCCTTTGGTCTCAAGCATTTCCATACGCGAGACCGCTTCGCACTTCTGTTGGAAATGCCTAATCTGAACCGACACTCGGGGACAGCCCACGCCGGTCATCCCGGGAGGAGCGGAAGCTCGGGCCGGGATCCAGAACCGAGACGGTTCGCGGGTGCCATTGGCCTTGCACAACACGCCTTCCTGCTGAAGCGACAGTATTTCTGGATCCCGGACAGCGGCTACGCCGCTTCCGGGATGACACAGAGGTTCCTGAGCCCCAATCCCACTGGAAGCACTGAACGTCGATTGACCCTAGTCGCGCTGCAAGTTGATCCAGAGGGTGCGAACTTGTTCCTTGCCGTGGTTCCAGATGCGATGGGGACGGCGCGAACTGTAGGAAATGAGGTCGCCACTCTCCACTACGTGCAAAGTCCCATCGACCTCGACCGTAAGCTTTCCTTCGAGGACGAAGCCATATTCGAAACCATCGTGGGTGATTGGCTTTTCGGTCGCGCCCGTATGGGGTGCGTATTCATTGAGCGCGATCGAAACACCGCGTGCGCGGTCTTCCTTGATCAACCTGCGGATCACATGGGCCGCGGTCTCGATCACCCGTTGCTCGGAACTGCTGATGACGAGCTTCTCGTCGTCCATCGCCTGATCGACGATGAAGTCGGACATCTGCACGCCCAGGGCATTGGCAATGACAATCAACGACCCGATCGACGGGGAGGCCCGCCCGCGCTCGACCAGGCTGAGCATCGACGCGCTCAGACCGCAGGCGTCGGCGAGGGCCTGCAGTGTCATGTTGCGCGCGAGCCGCACTTCGCGAATGCGAAGCCCGATGGCCGCGAGCGTACTCGCGGTCGTCCCGGCGGGATCATCCTGGGGGTTCAGCAAGGGCTCACTCACGATGGCCGTATCCTCGATCATTTAACAGGCGCCTCACCAACCGCGCCTTCAGAGACGAATAGCGCTTGCACGGCGTTGGATTTTGATCATACTAAAATACGTGAATAATATTCAAACGGAAATTGAAGCCGTGGCTTGCCCCCAAACCCATAACACAGTCCGGGTCGTGAATAGCGCGATAGACTGTCCCGATCTCCCGATCATCGTTGGTTCAGGCCACGCCAAAGCAGTGATGTGGCCAGGCAACGGTGCTCTTTATCGCACTTTTCAGGTGCTTGATCTGAAGCCGAATGATCAGACCATCGCGCTGGTTCATCCCTCCGATAGCGCCTACTACGTCGCATCGGGCTCCGGCGTGATCGCCGATCTCAACTCCGGCGAGCGCATGCCCCTCGTCGAAGGCTCGATGGTTCATATCGACAAGGGAGACCACTATCGGTTCGAGGCCGCCGCAACGGCGGGCTTGAAACTGATAGGCGGCCCATGCCCGGCCGACCCGCAACTCTACGCTCATCTCACCACCGCCGGGGAGGTAGTTTGATGGCCATCCGGATCTTTCATCGTGACACACCCTCGTTACGTCTCCCGCTCATTTCCAAAGACGCCCGGTTCGTCATATGGCCCGGCACCGGCGCCTGGAATGCGAACTTGAATTATGTGCGACTGGAAGCCGGCGAAGCAAATACGCCGCATGTCCATACGCTGTCGGAGGATACGATTTTTATCCTCGAGGGCGAGGGTACCGCTTACGACTACACGAACGACATCAAGCTTCCCTTCCACGCGGGCTGCGTGGTCCATGTGCCGGTCGGTGTCAAACATGCCGTCGCCGCCGATCGCGGTGTCGGGGTCGTGAGTGTCGGCGGCCCGAGCCCGGCGGATGTTCCCCTGCTCAAGGCGGTCGGTGCCTTGCCGGCGGATGCGGAACAGCCGGCATGACATTCTCCGTCGCAGTCATTCAGTTCACCGGCTTGCCCGGGCGAGAGCGGGAGAACCGGGAGCGCAGCGTGCGGCTTATCGAGGACGCGGCCGCCGATGGCGCCCGTGTCATCGTACTGCCCGAACTCGCGATCTCCGGTTACACATTGAACCAGGATGATCTGTCAGCGGCAGCCGAGCCTTGTGACGGGCCTACTCTTTCCGCATGGACCGAGGCTGCCAGGCGTCTCGGTGTGGTGATCGCCGGCGGCTTCTGTGAAAGCGACGGCGGACGTCTTTATAATTCCGCGCTCCTCGTCGGGCCGGACGGCCTTCTGTTGCATTACCGGAAGCTTCATCTCTTCGACGGGGAAAAGGTCATCTTCACACCGGGCGACCGCGGTCTCGCTGTGGCGTCGACACCCTTCGGCCGTATCGGCCTGTGCGTCTGCTACGACTTGCGTTTCGTGGAGGTCATGCGCGTGCTGGCGCTGCAAGGCGCGGAACTCATCGTGGTGCCGACCGCCTGGGTGTGTGGCTTCGACAAGGTCGAGCGTGATGGTGATGGCCTGATCGGCCAGGCGCGCGGTGCGGTCGTCCAGGCCAATCTCAACCAGGTCTATGTCGCCTGCGCCTCACAGAGCGGGACGGCTGGCGATATCGCCTTTCTCGGCTCCTCTCTGGTGGCCGACCCCTACGGACGGATTCTCGCCGGCCCCCTGGCCCAGGATATCGAGGTAACACTTGTCGCCCCCATGGATCCTGCGATCGCCCAGGCCGCGCTGGTGCGGACGGAGCGGGTGAAACCGCGCGAGGACAGACGAACCGATGTCTATGGCGTCACCGCGGGAGGACAAACGCTCTGATGTGATCCGGATCAGACCATCCGGAAAGCATCCGCAGGAAGACCGGCAGCCTGCACCGACTTTGCGCGCCCGCCCATGCTGACGCGGCATTTGCTGGAGCGATTCGCCTATAACCATCGAATACTCGGAGTGAGACCGGGTAAATTATAACTATTGCCAGAATGTGACCGAGGCTTCGAACAGTAGCGGCCGGCGCGCGGCGAGCCATCCTCAGGCATGCCGATGAGATCGCAGGCCACCGTTCGCTGTCCGGCGGTCGATCTCAGAGGAGGCATCAGCCATGAAGATCGCGCAGGAATTCACAGTGGCACGTCCGATGCCTGCCGTTTGGAGTTTCTTCCAGGATATCCCGAATGTCGCGCGTTGCCTGCCAGGCGCGGAATATCTCGGTCCGAAGGAAGACGGGAAGCATACTGGCAAGGTTTCATCAAAGATCGGTCCCTTCCAGGCGAGCTTCGAGGGCGAGGCGGATGTCGTCTATGATGATGTCGCCAAGTCCGTCCATGTCGAAGGCAAAGGCGTCGACAAGAAGGGCGCGAGCCGTGGCAAGATGATCATGGATTGCCGCCTCTTCGCGGAAGGGGAAAAGACGAAAGTCGTCGTCGATGCAGACGTGCAACTCTCCGGGGCGATCGCGCAATTCGGCCGCACGGGCATCATCGCCGAAGTCGCCAACGTGCTGGTTGCCGATTTCGTCCGCAACGCCGAGGCTGAACTCGCGGCTGGCAGCGCCGCCGCGCAAGACGCCGCTCCCGCGCAAGGGCGGGATACGGCCCGGGAGGCCGGCGCCGCGCCGGCAGCTTCCGCGCCTTCCGCACCCGCTGGCGCCAAGCCGATCAGCGGCTTCGGCCTCATCCTTGCCGTCCTGAAATCCTGGCTCGCATCACTATTCGGGCGCCGCGCCCATTAGATCTTTGTTTTCACGCATTTTCTTCGCGCGAACCGATTTCCACTTCGCTCGAAAATGCTCAAATCCATACAAATCTGGAGCCGACTGATGAAGATCATCGACCTTTCCCATCTCATGAATGTCCACACGCCGGGCTGGGTGGGGTATGCGGGCAACAAGATGTATTATGCCCAGAACCTTCAGACGATCCACATCGTCGCGCAGCGCATCGACTCGGCCCTGCATGTCGGGACGCATATCGATGGCGCCATGCACGGCACAGACGGCATGGGCGACATGGCCTCCTATCCCCTCGACTTCCTGGTCGGCCCCGGGGCTGTGGTGGACGTGTCCGAGCACATGGATGACTGGGCCGTCATCACGCCGGAGATGATCGAGAGCGCGCCCGTCGATGTGAAGGAAGGGGACATCCTCATCATCCACACCGGCTGGCATCGCTATTGGGAAGGCAAGCCGCAGCAGGATCTCGTCAAGTATTTCTGCATGCACCCAGGCGGCAAGCAGGAGCTTCTCGATTGGATGCTCGCGAAGAAAATCAAATGGTTCGGTATCGACTGCGGCTCGGGCGACCATGCCATGAACACGACAATCCGCCGTATGCGCCCCGATCTCGCCAAGCAGTTCGAGGAAAAGGTCGGCATGAGCTGCGACGAATTCTTCGGGAAGAACAGCTATGTGCACAAACGCTCCGGCCGCAAGGTTGTTGAGGACTATTTCCCCTTCCATTCGCAAGCCTTCCAGGAAGGCTTGATCCATGCGGAGAATGTGGGCGGCGATATCGAGCTCATGCTCAACCAGCGCGCCGTGATCGGGGCCTTCCCCTGGCGCTACGAAGGTTTGGAAGCCTGCCCCTGCCGGATCGTCTGCTTCCAGGGCATCCCGGAAGATGTCGAGGCGGTCGGCGACGTGGCCAAGGCCATCTTCGGTCCAAGGCAGATCGCTTCAGGCATGATGTCAGGTGGGCCGGACGGGCGCTAAACGGAGAGAGGCGATGCTGATCGGTGTTCGCAATGTCGCGGAGATGACGCCCGCACAGCGCAAGGTCCATGATGCCATCGCATCCGGACCGCGCGCGGGTGTACCGCTGCCGTTCCTCGCCATGCTCGATGTGCCGGACCTCGCGAATGCGATCCAGTCGATCGGCGCGGCGATCCGCTTCTCGGGAGCACTTCCCGCTCCCCTGCGCGAGGTGGCGATTCTCGCCACCGCCGCGGCCTTCGGCTCGGGTTATGAGTGGGACTACCATCTGCCCATCGCGCGCGACCTCGGGGTCGAGGAGACAACGATCGCCGCGGCCGCATCGGGGCGGTCGGCAGAGGCCGCGGCGCCCGCGCATCAGGCCATTGTCGCGCTTTGCCGGGACGCGGTCCTGAATTGCCAAGTCAACCAGGACAGGTTGAAGGAATTGGTGGAACGCGTCGGTGCACCGGCCGCGAGTGAAGTGGTTGCGATCGCCGGCTACTACCAGTTACTCGCGTTGTTCCTTTCGGCGGGCGCCCTGGATCACGGCATCACCGATCCTGCGGATTAACCCCGCCAAAAAGGCATCGTTCGACACGCAATTGACCAGAGCCTCAAAAAGGCACTTGCGCTTCCAATCAAGTTAAGGCGTAATCATATTGAAATTTTCAAGAAAAACTTGAAAAATACAAAAATTGAGGTGGAGCGAGGCTATGATCACACAACGATCCAGCACTAATGTCGTTGCCGCATTTCTCTCCGGCGTACTGGGATTGGCCACCATCGGCCCCGTTGCGGCGGCCGACGTCAAGGCCGCCTTCCTCTATGTCGGCCCACGCGCCGACAATGGCTGGACCTTCCGCCACGACGAAGCACGTCTTTGCCTGGAGAAGGCCGGCATTCCGACCTCCTTTGTGGAATCAGTGTCCGAGGGACCGGATGTCGCACGCATCGAGCGCGACTTCATCTCCCAGGGCTACAACGTCATCTTCGGAACAGCTTTCGGTTACCAGCCTTTTACTCAGCAGGTCGCCAAGCAGAACCCTGACAAATTCTTCTTCAATATCGGCCCGGGAATTGCGCCGAACCCCAATATCCAGACTTATTATGGCAAGTTGTGGGATGGGCGCTATCTCACTGGCATCGTCGCCGGCAAGATGACGAAATCCAACAAGATCGGCTTCGTCGCGGCTCATCCAAAGCCCTCAGTCCTGGCTGGCATCAACGCCTTCACGCTCGGCGCGCGGTCGGTCAACCCGAAGGCTGAGGTCAATGTCGTCTGGACGCTGTCGTGGTTCGACCCGCCGGCGGAGAAACAGGCCGCGGTGGCGCTGGCTGAGGCCGGGAACGATGTCATTGCGCAGCATCAGGACACCGGCTCGGCTGCCCAGGGCGCGGCCGAGAAGGGCGCGTGGGCGATCGGCTCCGAGGCCGACCTGTCGAAGATCGCCGGCGACCGCGTCTTGACCGGAACGATGTGGGACTGGTGCCAGTACTACAAGAACGCGATCGCCAGCGTGAAGGACGGCACGTTCAAGCCCGGAGACTATTTCGGCGGCCTCGATGACGACGTGATCAGTCTCGCGCCGTTCAACAAGGCCATTCCGGCGGACGTCGTCGCCCTCGTGAACGAAAAGAAGCAGGCTATCATCGACGGCAAGTTCGACTACTGGAAGGGCCCCTTGAAGTCCAACGACGGCAAGGTCGTGGTGCCGGAAGGCGGAACCCTTTCGCTCACGGACGTGCAGAAGGTTCTGTGGCTGGTCGAAGGGGTCAACGGCACGGTAGGCAAGAAGTGACAATCGCCGCTGGGGTGTTGAGCCGCGAGCATTCCGGAAGGGGGGACGGCTTGCCCGTCCTGCAGGTCGAGCACGTTACCAAGTCCTTCGGCGACGTGCTCGCCAACAGTGATGTCTCGTTCGCGGTGCCGGCCGGCAGCGTCGTCGCCCTGCTTGGGGAGAATGGCGCGGGAAAATCGACGGCGATGAACGCGGTCTGCGGCCTCTATCTGCCGGAGACCGGCCGTATCCTCGTTGACGGCCGCCCCGTGGAGCTCGGTTCACCCTCGGCGGCTGTCGCCGCAGGTGTGGGGATGGTCCATCAGCAGTTCAAACTGGTGGATACGCTGACTGGCTATGAAAACATCTCGCTCGCCACGGATCGTGGCCGGTTCCTGCAACGTCGCCAGGCCCCGTCCGCGCTGACCGATCTGATGCAGGAGGTCGGCTTCCAGCTTGACCTGGCGGCACCAGTCTGGACGATGCCGCTCGCCGCACGCCAGCAGCTCGAGATTCTGCGCGTGCTGGCCCAGGGCGCGCGGCTGCTCATTCTCGACGAGCCGACATCGGTCCTGTCGCCGAAGGAGACTGAACAGCTTTTCGGCATCGTCAAGCGTATCGCGGCGTCCGGTCGCTCCATCATCCTGATCTCGCACAAACTCGCCGAGATCGAAGAGATCGCCGACCATCTCGTTGTCATGCGTGGCGGGCGCGTGGTCTTCGAGGGACCGAACCAGTCCCTCACAGGCGATGACATCGCCGAACTCATCATCGGCAAGCGTGTCGTGCGCGCGGGACAAAGACCTCAAACCGCACGCGGCGAGCGGCAGTTGTCGGTGAGAAACGTATCGATCGCGGGTCGCGACGGAGCGACCGTCGTGTCCGACGTGAGCTTTGACGTGCATGGCGGAGAACTCGTTGCAGTGCTCGGCGTGACCGGCAACGGTCAATCCGAACTGTTCGATGCGATTGGAGGCCTGCTGCGCCATTCCTCAGGGCAGATCGATGCGCCTCGTCGCGCCGGCAGACGCGCATTTGCCTTCATCCCATCCCGACATCTGGGCATCGCTCTGGCGCCAGGCCTGAGCCTGGAGGACAACGCGCTTCTCGGCTCGCAGCACAATCCCCCGTTCGGGCCTTGGCTGGCGCCTGCCCGCGTCAGGCTCCACGCACGCGCCGTGCTGGGCAGCTTTGGTGTCAAGGCTGATCCGGGTTCAGCGACCAGACGGCTCTCGGGCGGCAATCTCCAGCGCGTGGTGCTGGGCCGGGAGTTGGCCAGCCAGCCGTCACTGATCGTGGCGAGCTATCCCACCCGCGGGCTCGATATTGCATCCGCAGCGCAGATCCGGGCTGCACTTGCCGAGCGCGCGGTGGCAGGAAACGCCGTTCTCATGGCAAGCGAGGAACTGGACGAGTCGCTCGAAATAGCGACACGCGTCCTTGTTATGAGTTCGGGGCGCATCGTCGCCGATCTCGCGCCGCAGCAGTTCGACAGGGTCGCCATCGGTCGGCTGATGACCGCGGCACGGACGCACTAGGATGCCAATGCTCATGCGCCTTCGCCTAGAGCCTCGCCTTGAGTCCGCCAAGCCGCTTGAAGTGGCGCTTCGCGTCGCAGCCGGCGCGTTGCTTGCGCTTGTCGTGGGCGGCTTCGTCATCGCCTTGAGCGGTCATGACCCGCTCACCTCCTATGCCGCCCTCATCCGCGGCGGCTTCGGATCGCGAGCCGCTTTTGAGGGCACCTTGAACAAGGCTGTGCCTATCGGCTTGTGCGCATTGGGCATCGCCATTGCGGCCCGCGCCAGACTTGTGAACATCGGCGCGGAGGGGCAACTCTTCTTCGGCGCCTTCGCCGCGACGGCCGTCGGCCTCGCGTTACCGGAAACCACGCCAAGCGTGATCGCCCTCCCATGCGTCATTGGCGCCGGGATCCTGGCCGGCGCCTTCTGGGCGGCACTCGCGGCGATCCCCAAGGTCGTTTTCGGCGTCAACGAAATCCTGTCAACGCTGATGCTCAATTATATCTGCCTGTTGTGGGTCGGCTATCTCGTCCGTGGACCATGGGCCGATCCCCTGGCCTATTCCTTTCCTTATTCCCCGCCCATTCTCGACAATGCCCAGATGGGCCCGCTCTTCGGCAGCCTGAATGGCGGCCTGCTGATCCTGGCCGCTGCCGCGCTTTGCGTCTGGATCATCGACTACGGTACACGCTGGGGGTACGAGCTCAGGGTTTCGGGCGATGCGCCACAGGCGGCGCGCTACGGCGGCATCAGCGCCACGGCCGTTACATTGTCCGCGCTGGGCGTCTCGGGCGCCCTGGCGGGGCTGGCCGGTGCCGTCGAACTCTCGACAACCACCGGCCGACTGCAGCTTGGCCTCTCTCCGGGCTACGGCTTCATGGCGATCCTGGTCGCCTGGCTCGGGGGTGGCCGCGCCCTGCCTATCATTGTCGTGTCGATCCTCTATGCTGGCCTGCTCAACGGCGGCTTCAGCCTGCAGGTTTCGCGCATTCCCTCCTCGATCAGCACGATCCTCCAAGCCCTGATCCTGATCATGGTGCTCGCCGGGGTAACCCTTGGCCGCTACAGAATCCGCCTGGTCCGTGGGGCAACCGCATGAACATCGAACTGCTCTTCGCGGCAGCCATCGTCTCGGCGACGCCGATCCTCTTCGCCGCACTCGGACAGCTTCTGACGGAGCGCGCCGGGGTGCTTAATCTCGGCATCGAGGGGACGATGCTCGTCGGCGCGGTCTGCGGCTTCGTGATGACCTTCGCCCTCGGTTCCACGGCGATCGGGCTTGTGGGTGCCGCGCTCTGCGGCGCCTTTTTCAGCGCTGCCTTCGCCTTCTGCGTGGTGACGCTCCGTTTGGACCAGGTGGTGACGGGCCTCGCCTTTTCCATTCTCGGAAGCGGATTGTCCGCCTTTGTCGGGCAGTCCTATGTTGGAAAGGCCCTGCCGACACGCGGCCCGATCGGTGAGGCCTCTCCCCTCGCCGACATTCCCGGGCTCGGCGTCATCGTTTTCAGCCAGGATACAATGGTCTTCCTGGCTTTCGCGATCGCTGGATTCATCGCATTCTACCTTCACAAGACCCGGCCCGGGCTCATCCTTCGTACGCTCGGCGAGAGCCCGGAAACATTGGACTCGCTCGGGATCACCGTCGTTGGCCTGCGCTATGCCTATATCATTGCCGGCGGCGCACTGATCGCCCTTGGCGGCGCTTATCTCTCGGTCATCAACACGCCCACCTGGGTGGAGAATATGACGGCGGGCCGCGGCTGGATCGCCCTCGCGATCGTCATCTTCGCGAGCTGGCGTCCAGGCTGGGTGGTCTTTGGCGCACTTCTGTTCGGCCTCGTGGATGCCTACCGGTTTCGCGCGCAGGCCAGCGGCCAGGCTTTCATCGACCCGCATTTTCTCAACATGTTGCCCTATGCGACAACACTGATCGTTCTGATCGTGATGTCGCGCCCGGGGTTGCGCGCGCGGCTGCGAGCGCCAGCCGCCCTGGGTATCGCCTATGATCGCGAAAAGCGCTGAGGAGACAGGGATGAAAGCCTATATCGACGGCAAAGCCCAACAGCTCGGATCCGAGTTCGCGCCGTGGTTCGATACCCGCAACGCGGCGATCGTTTCGATCGACCTGCACCGCGGACATCTCGAAGACTCGCCCGATTGCCCCTGCCCCGCTCCGCGTGCCCGCGAGATAGTCACCGCCGTCGACGCGTTCCATGCGGCAGCGCGCAGGCTCGGGATACCTGTCATCCACGTCCGTAGTGTCCTGCGCAAAGGCGGCGTCGACGATGTGAACGGTTTGAAGGCCGCCTGGCGGCTGGTCTTCCCACTGCATGTCGGCGAGATCCGGAATATGGATGAACATGCGATCGAGGGGACTCGCTGGACGGAATTCGTCACCCATGTCGACGAGAAGGACCTTATCGTCCAGACAAAGAAACGCCTGTCAGCCTTCTTCCCGACCGACCTCGACTTTCTCCTGCGCAATCTCGGCACCAAAACCCTGGTGCTCGACGGATGCCTCGCCGACTGCTGCGTGCTGAACACGGCATTCGACGCCTCAAACCTTGGCTACAACGTGACCGTACCGCAGGACCTGGTGCGAGGAACGAACGAGGCCATGGAGAAGGGCGCACTGGCGATCATTGCCGCTCATCTCGGCATCGTCACCGATTCCGCGAGCATCCTGGACGCCTGGTCGTCGAGGGGCGCCCCAGAGATCGCGCAACCCGCCTCGGCATGAGAGGACGGGCGCGCGAACGCCCTCGCGGATAGATAGTCAGGCGAAAATATCCATCACGCGATAGAGCTGCGTCACGGTAACGATGCCAAGGTCGCTGATCGGCGAAGGCGGCATACGGGGCGCGGGCGTGTTCGGAACCGGCAGTGTGGCCTGCGAGCGGTCCTGCAAAATAGTCTCGCCAAGCAACTTGCCATAGGCGCTGGCCATGGCGACGCCGCGTCCGCAATAGCCATGGGATGTCCACAGCCCAGGCTCCGGCTGGTCGATATGCGGCAGGAAATCCCGGGTAAGCCCGACTTTACCTGACCAGCGAAATTCAATCTCCGCGCCCCGAAGCTGCGGATAGATCTTGGCGAGCGCGGCCTCAACATGAGCGAAGTCCTCCGCCTGCCGGGGACCGGATAAGGTGCCACGTGTACCGAACAGCACGCGCCCGTAAGGGTCCTTATGCCAGTAATAGAGAATACGTCGACTGTCCGACACGGCCTGCTCGCCCGGCAATATGTCTGCGGCCAGCGCAGCCGACAGCGGCTTTGTGGCGACGATATTGGTATGGATGGTCGCCATCGTCCGCTCGACGCTCGCGCTCAACCCACTGGAATAGGCGTCTGCCGCGATGATAACTGTCGAGGCCGTCACGCGGCCGCGCGATGTCTCGACCACCCACCCCCGCGGTTGCCGCGATACGCCCTTCGCAGGCGTCTCACGATGCACTGTCGCGCCTTCCGCGATGGCAGCCCGCGCCAGCCCACGCGCATAGCCCAGCGGGTTGAGAGAGGCGCCCTCATGGTCAATCATTCCGCCGATATAGGCCGAAGAACCCAGCAAGCGGGAAAGCTCGTCGCGCGAGAGCATGTCCAAACCGCCGATCCCATCGGCTGTCCAGGTGCGCTGGCGCTCCTCCACCCGCCTCAGCCCCGCCGTGTTATGCGCGGGCAGGATCCAGCCGGTGCGCTTGAGATCACATTGGATGTCGTAGGTACTGATGAAATCATAGACGACGTCTGTGGTTGTCGCGCCGAAATCTGCCATGGCGCGGCCACGCTGCGGGCCGAACTCCCGGATCAGGCCGGAACGACTGCTCTTGAAACCGCGGATGACGGCACCGCTATTGCGCCCCGAACCGCCCCAACCGGGATATCCGCCCTCGATCACACGGACATTGGCGCCGCCTTTGGCCAGGACGAGGGCTGCGGAAAGGCCGGTATAGCCCGCGCCGATGATCGCCACGTCGCATGTCGTGTCGCCATCCAGCGGGCGCGAGGGATCGTCCTCTTTGACCGTCGCCGACCATAGTGTCGGGAACGTATTGATGCAGTCATTCGCGTAATTCATTTCGCAGAACCCTGGGTAGCGTCCGGCGCACTGGACATCGCGTGCAGACGAACCGTCGTGGCAAAGTGATAATCGAGCTCGGCCTTTGCCGTGCCGGCATCTCCGCGCTGCAGGGCGGCAAAAATCCGGCAGTGATCGCGATACGCGCCCTCGGGCCCGGCATCGATGGCCAGTTCGTTGGTGCGGATCAGGCGGGCGCGATTAAGAATGAGCGACAATTCACGCTGCAGCATCTCCAGTTGGCTCATTTCAGCGATCGACAGGTGAAAGGCCGTATCAAGATCGCTGAACTCGCCGCGGCTAACTGTTTGCAGCGATGCACGTTGCAGCTCGAGAATGTGAGCGACACGGTCGAGCCCCTCGGCGCTGCGATTGGCGACCGCGAGTTCCACCGAGAGATGTTCCAGCGCCGCCCGCAGACGGTAGGTCACCAGGATCTCGGGATAGGAGTAGGTCCGGACGGCGTAGCGACGCCCCACCCGCTCGACCAGGCCCTCCTGCTCCAGCCGCCGCAATGCATCACGTGCAGGAATACGGCTGCCACCGAACCAGGAAGCGACCTCGTCCTCCTTCAGCACTGCCCCCATGAGGAACTCGTGCCGCAGAATCCTAGTCTTCAGTCCTTCATGCGCCTGGTCGCCAAGGGAGGCGCTACCGGCATCGTTCCCATTCACATCGTGCATCGTCGTCTTTCGCTGGCGTCGCGGAGCGCTTGGTCGAGAACAACCGTTGCGGCGCCGTTTTAGTATACTCAATGGGCAAGCAGGCTCAATCCAGAAAGATGAGCGCAACCGTTTTTCGCTCGGTAAGGCGTGGTATTAATTCTTCTAGGAATCGGATTAACTTTTATATTTCAGATATATAAAACAATCCGTCCCATGGGGGATATAGATCAAAAGCCATGGCTCGCAAAAAATGCATTTGCGCTATCGTGAGACCGCGATAGGATATCGGTATACGGAATGAGGTTCATTGAGGCGGCGGTCAGCATTCCGTGATTGAACTACAGGCGGGCCACGCCTTCCGCATGCGCTTTGCGTGGCAGGCAAACGAAGGGGAACGAAGATGAATGCATCTCGGCAGATGCGGCTCGGGCTGTCGATGCGCTATCTCGGCTACCATATCGCCGCGTGGCGCCACCCCGATTTCCAGCCGACGAGCATCGTCGAATTCGAAACCTACCGCGATATCGCGCGCAAGGCCGAGGCTGCCAAGCTCGACATGATCTTTTTTGCCGACGGTGTCGCTGTGCGCGGTTCCGACAACCCGGCGGGCGCCTTGTCTCGCGACATGAAAAATGCAGAACTCGAACCGCTGACCCTGCTCTCTGCCATAGCCGCCTGCACCAGCCGGGTCGGGCTCGTCGCCACGGCCTCGACGACCTACAACGAGCCATTCCACGTCGCGCGCAAATATGCTTCGCTCGATCACATCAGCAAGGGCCGCGCCGGATGGAACGTCGTCACGTCCTGGTCCGACCAGGAGGCGCAGAACTTCAATCGGGTCGCCAATCTTGAGAAGGATGAGCGCTACGCCCGCGCCGCTGAATTCGTGCAAGTCGTCAAGGGGCTATGGAGCAGCTGGGACGCGGATGCCTTCACTCACGACAAGGCAACGGGGCAGTTCTACGACCCTGAGAAGCTTCATATTCTCAATCACAAGGGCAAATTCTTCTCGGTTCGCGGCCCGTTGAACTCCTGCCGGACCCCGCAAGGTGAGCCGATCATCGTCCAGGCCGGCGCGTCATCGCAGGGCCGCGATATCGCCGCCGAGCACGCGCATGTCGTCTACACGAACTCGCTGGATGTCGGAGAAGCGCGAACCTTCTATGCCGATCTCAAGGATCGTGCCGCCTCATTCGGGCGCCGCTCCGGCGCGCCGCTGATCATGCCTGGTGTCACGCTCTATGTCGGGGCGACGAAGGCCGAGGCTCAGGCCAAGTTCGACGAGTTGCAGCGGCTGATCGATCCTGTGGCGGGGCTGGCGCTTCTTTACACTTTCTGCGGCGATCTCTCCGCCTACGATCTCGACAAGCCGCTGCCGCCTGATTTCTTCACGAATGGCATCAGCATTGGCGGCAATCTCCTCGCCAAGGCTCGTCGGGAAAACCTCACGATCAGGCAACTCTACGAGGACGTTGCCGCCGGCTATACCGGCCGCTACCTCATCGGAACGGCCGAGGATATCGTCGATGACCTCCAGCACTGGTTCGAGACAGGCGCGGCGGACGGCTTCAACATCTGCCCGCCCATTCTCCCGCAAGGCATGGATGATCTCGCGACATTCATCGTTCCGGAGCTGCGCAGGCGCGGGCTTTTCCGGTCGGACTACGAGGCAACGACGCTGCGGGGCAATCTCGGGCTCGCGAGCCCGACGGAAGCCGCGTGATCCGCAGCCGAACCGACGCGCCGCCGCAGGATACCTAAATAGAATAAGCCGGAATATTATATAAAAAGGAGCCAGAGGATGCATACGAGCATATCCATACCGCGTCGCACCGTGTTCAAAGGTATTGGCGCCATAGCCGCAGCAGGCGTTCTAGGTGGAAACGCACGGGTGGCCTTTGCAGCCGCGCCACATTTGCGGGCGGCCATCACTGGCTACAGCGTGATCAATACGCTCGATCCGGGGAAGGCGACGCTCATTCCCGAGTTCTATGTCATCTGGTCGCTGTATAACGGGCTGCTGACCTTTGACGACAAGATGAATATCGTCCCGGATCTCGCGGAATCCTACAAGACGCTGGAAGACGGCTCCATCGAGTTCAAACTGCGCAAGGGCGTCAAGTTCCACGACGGCTCCGAGATGACCTCGGACGACGTCAAATTCTCGATCGAACGGATCCTCAACGAATCCTTCGCGTCGCCGAACCGGGCGAAGGTCGCGGCCGTCGACCGCGTGGAGGCCGTTGATCCGCTGACGGTGCGGATCTATACGAAGCGGCCCTTCGCGCCTCTCCTGACCTTCCTGACCAACTCCCGCACCGGCACGCAGATCGTGCCGCGCAAGGCTGTCGAGGCCATGGGCGCGGAAGCCTTCGCGCGCAAACCGATCGGCACAGGACCCTACAAGCTTGAATCCTGGTCTGCCGGCACCGGGCTGAAGCTTGCTGCCCACAAGGACTATTTCGGCGGCGCGCCGACGATCGAGACCGTCGAAGTGCCGCTCATTGCCGAGGAATCGAGCGGCGTCACGGCGCTGCTGGGGAACCAGATCGATCTGACCAGCACGGTGCCGGCGGCCGACGTTCCGCAGTTGTCAAGCAATCCCAACGCGACGATCCTGAAGCAGCCCGGATTGAACATGCGCTTCCTCTCGCTCAATCTGAGGAAGGCGCCCTTCGACGATCCGCATTTCCGCCGCGCCGTATCCATGGCCTTCCAACGTGAGGCGATGGTCAACGCGGTGATCTTTGGCGAGGGCGCGACGTCACACGGCATCTTCCCGCCGCTTCTCGGCGATTACTATTCCAATATTCGTCCGCCGCAGACCCTGTTCAATCCTGAAGCCGCCAAGGCCGAGATGGCGAAGTCCCGCTACAAGCCGGGCGAACAGACGGTGGCGGTGGTCACCTGGGGCGGGAGCTGGTGGAAGCGATTTGCCGAGATCTTCGTAGCCCAGGTCAACCAGACACTCGGCACCAAATTCACGGTCGAGGTCACGGACGCCAACGCCGCTTACGCGCGTCAGCAGTCCGGCGACTTTGTCTGCTCGGTCTGGGGCTGGCTCGGCCTCGTTGATCCCGATGAATACATCAACGATATTTTCCACTCGAAGGGATGGCGCAATTTCGGCGGCTATTCCAACCCCGAGGCCGACACCCTGATCGAGGCGGCCGCCCGCGAGATGGACCAGGCCAAGCGCGCGGAGCTGTATCACAAGGCCGAGAAGGTCGTGATGGAGGATCTGCCGTTCATCCCGTGTTTCACGTCCAATATCCATAACCTGCTGCGCAAGGGCGTGAGCGGCTTTGTTCAGAAGCCCTATTCGAACTTCGGCGACCAGTTCATCAACATCAAGACGACCTGAGGCAGGCCTTAATGTCCGACGTCGCCCTGCAATCCGGGCTGCACCGCGAGCGCATGGCGCGCCTGAGGGCCCTGTTCGTCTATATCGCCAAAAGGGTTCTCGGGAGCGCGGGCGTGTTGCTCGTCGGCACGCTCGTGGTGTTCTTCACCATGAAAGCCGCGCCGGGCGACCCTGCCTTGTCGGCTCTCGGAGAGCAGGCGTCGCCCGATGCCATCGCGGCCTTCCGGGCCGCGCATGGTCTCGACGCGCCTGTACATGTGCAGTATCTCGCGTGGCTCACGCAGATGCTGCAGGGCAATTTCGGTCAATCGCTGGCACTGGCCAGCGGTGTTCCCGTCGCGACGCTCCTTCTGACGAAGCTGCCCGCGACGGTCTTCATCGGGCTCTATGCCCTCACCATAGCGATCGTCATATCGCTCGTGCTCGGCACGATCGCGGCGCTCCAGCGCGGCCGCGCAGCGGACACGGTGGCGACATCGATCGCGGTCTTCGGCATTTCCATGCCGGATTTCTGGCTGAGCTATGTCCTCATCTTCGGATTGGCGCTTAATCTCGGCTTGTTCCCGACTTTCGGCTATGTCTCACCGGCCGATGACTTCCTGCGGGCGCTGCATTTCGGCTTTCTGCCCGCTTTCGCGATCGCCGCGCCCATGGCGGCCGTCTTCGCGCGCACCTTGCGTGCCGTGCTCATCGATGTGATGAACAAGCCCTATGTCACCACCGCCAAGTCGTTTGGCCTACGAGGCCAGTTCATCTTCGTACACTTCGTGCTGCGCAACGCCCTCGTACCCTATCTGACGGTCATCGGATTGCAGATCCGCTATATTCTTGGTGGTGTCGTCGTCGTCGAGCGCATCTTCGGGATACCGGGCATCGGATCGTTGATGGTCGACGGGGCCTTTGCCCGCGACTTTCCTGTATTGCAGGCTTGTACGGTGACATTCCTGTTCATCGTGCTTGTCGTCAACATGATCACTGATCTCATCTGTGCGGCCCTGGATCCGCGCCGGTCAAGCTAGGGGTCAGCCTCATGCGATTCACCACGACCGTCGGCCGGTTCTTCCACAACAGAACGGCAGCAGCGGGCTTGCTCATCACCTTCTTCGTCGTCTTCTCGGTCTTGGCCGGCCCATACCTCCTTCCGCACACGCCGGAGAGCATGGATTTCATGGCCATCCTCTCTCCGCCGAGCTGGAGCCATCCCTTTGGCACCGATTCCTTCGGCCGCGACGTGCTCGCGCGCGTCCTTGCGGGGGGCCAGGTATCCCTGATCATTAGCTTCGTCGCTATTGCCATCGCGGCTCTTGCCGGCTGTCTCATGGGGATCATGTCCGGCTATCACGGCGGCATGATCGATGCCGTCTTCATGCGCGTCGCTGATCTGCTGTTCGCTTTTCCGAGCTTCATCCTTGCGATGTTGCTGATGGTGCTGTTCGGCTTCTCGTCGATCAACATCATCGGTGCCATCGCGCTTGTCTATCTGCCCATCTTCACCCGTATCGCGCGCAACACGACTTTGCTGGTGAAAGAGGAATCCTATGTCCAGGCCGCGCGCCTCATGGGTAGGCGACCAATCACGGTTATGGTAGCTGAGATCTTCCCCAATATCTCCGCAGCTATCCTTGTGCAGGCGAGCGTCGGCGTGGCCTTTGCCATCATCCTGGAAGCCGGCCTCAGCTTCATCGGGCTGGGTGTGCAGCCGCCCACGCCGTCCCTCGGCGGGGTGATGGCGGATGGGCGCGAGTATTTCAGCCGCGCCCCCTGGGTGCTGACCATGAGCGGCATCGCCATTTCGATCGCACTGCTCGGCCTCAATCTGCTGGGCGACGGCATCCGCGACATGACTGATCCTCACCTGCGGGAGCGCGCGTAAGACCATGGCGACACCGCTTGTCAACATCAGCGACCTGAACGTGTCCTTCCATAATCATGGCAAGGAGACGAAGATCATCCACGGCATCGACCTTACCGTCGGCCGCAATGAGATCCTCGGCATTATCGGCGAGTCAGGCTCCGGCAAGACAATCACCGGCCTCTCACTGCTGCGTCTTCTGCCGCGCAACGCCCATGTCGCGGCAAAGGAACTGAGCTTTGACGGCATCGCCCTGCCGGGATTGACGGAATACCAGTTCGGCGCCCTGCGCGGCATCCGCATGGCGATGATCTTCCAGGACCCCGTCGCCTCCTTCAATCCGTCCAAGCGGATCGGCTGGCATTTCCATCACATCATCGCGCGCGCCACCGCCCACGGGCCGGATCGCCCGCACACAAGCCTGGGGCTCGGGAATACCCGCGAGAAGGCGATCGCGTTGATGCGGGGCGTCGGCATCAAGCGCGCGGAAGCGGCGATCGATCTCTATCCTTTCCAGCTCAGCGGCGGCATGCTGCAGCGCGCCCTGATCGCGCTCGTGCTCGCGCTGGAGCCCGATCTCATCATCGCGGATGAGCCTACCACCAATCTTGACAAAATTGTCGAGCAGCAAATTCTTGAACTGTTCCGCGACATTCGCCAACGGCTGTCCGCCGGCATGATCTTCGTGACCCATGATCTGGCCGTCGCGGCCACACTCTGCGACCGCATCGCCGTGATGCGTTTTGGAGAGCTTGTCGAGATCGGGCCGACGCGGCAGATCTTCGAGAACCCGCAGCATGAATACACGCGGCTGCTGATCGACACCGCGCAGGAACTGGCGCGCGGCGGCGACAACGGCCGGTTGACGACGCGCATCGGCACGGACAAGAGTGCCGCCGTCGTGACGCGGCGAGACGATGCGCCCCATAGCGGCTCGCCTCTCGTCAGTGTGCGCAACCTCGCCGTTACCTTTCCCGGTCGTGGCTCACACCCGGCCTTCAAGGCCCTGGACGACATCTCCTTCGACGTAGCGCCGGGTGAAATCCTCGGTCTCGTCGGTGAATCGGGTTCCGGCAAGACCACCTTGGGCCGGACGATATTGCGTCTCTATACGCCATCCGCCGGCAACATCATCTATCGCGGCAAGGATATAACCCGGCTCTCCGAAACGCAGCTGCGTCCCATGCGGCGCGATCTGCAGATGGTATTCCAGGATCCCGCCGGCTCGTTCAACCCGCGCAAGACCATGCGCGCTTCGCTGATCGATGCCCTCAGGGTCGCCAAAGCCTGCTCTCGATCCCAGATGCCGGCGCGTGTCGATGCCCTGCTTCATCGCGTTGGTTTGACGGAGGCGCACGCGGAGCGCTATCCGCATGAGCTCTCTGGCGGACAGTTGCAGCGCGTCGCGATCGCCCGAGCCATCTGCCTGTCGCCGACCTTGATCGTCGCCGACGAGGCGGTCTCAAAGCTCGACGTCTCCGTCCGCGCCGGCGTGCTCAACCTGTTCAAGGATATTCAGGCGGAGACAGGCATGGCGATGATCTTCATCACCCATGACCTCGAGGTCGCGCGCTATATGTGTGATCGCATCGCCGTCCTCTACCACGGGCGCATGCTCGAATACGGCACGACTGGCGAGATCTTCAACAATCCGCGTCACGACTACACGCGATCCCTCCTCGCTACCATGGACCATGGCGTATTCGGACAATGTGAAACCCGAAAGGCGAGCCAAGCCTCATGAGTATCTGTTATATCGACTGCTCGCCCTTCATGCGCGAGCTGATGGACGAAGTTGCGGATATCCATGCCGGCGCCATCTGTGTGAACGTAGGCGATCCCGGTGTCGACGAACTCGTGCGGCTGGCCAGCGGTCATGACGTGCTCATGAACGGGCACAGCTTCATGAACGACGACGTGCTCGGGCGCCTTCCCGATCTGCGCCGGATCGTGTTTCTCGGGAGCGGCGCGTCGAGCTATATCGACGTTGCGGCGGCCGGCAGGCGCGGCATCGAGGTGCTGACGGTCACCGGCTACGGCGACCGCTCCGTCGCGGAACATGCTACGGCGCTGATGTTCGCGGCGGCTCGCCAGCTCGTCCGCATGGACCGCGCCGTGCGGGATGGGGGCTGGGATCCCCTGGAGGGGATCGAACTCGCCGGCCGCACGATCGGTATTATCGGCTTCGGCGGTATCGGCCAGGAAATGGCACGCATCGCGCGGGCGCTCGGCATGGTGCCGCTGATTTGGAACCGCAGGCCGGTCGATGCGGAATGGAGCGCCTGTCAGGCCACTTCACTGGAGCAACTGCTTCGCGAGAGCGACGTGATCTCGCTCCATCTCGCGCTCACCAGCGAAACACGCGGGTTACTCGGGGGCCCGGAGTTTGAGCTCATGAAACGAGGCGCCTTACTCGTCAACACCGCTCGGGCCGGCCTCATCGACCAGAAAGCCCTCCTGGATGCCTTGGGTACGGGTCGTCTGCGCCATGCGGCACTCGATGTCTTCGATGAGGAGCCGTTGCCCCCCGACAATCCCTATGGGGCAATGGACAATGTCACCTTGACCGCCCATGCGGGCTTCAAGACGCGGGCGGCCTCGCGTCGCCTGCTGCGGGATGCGCTGCTCAAGGCACTTGCACCCGTTTCCTGATCGCGGATGACTGGCGTTGCGAATGACTTGGCGTTGCTGACTTGGCGTTGCTGACTTGGCGCGTTTCAGCAACCGCGCCGCATCGCCTCACAAGGTTCGCATTTCGCCCTCGGCAATCGATCGTCATCAGCCCGTTAAGAAAGGTTTCTATGTCTGACGCTCCGTGAGGGAGCTTTTGGCTCCGGATTGCACAGCTGTGCAAAGAGGCGAGACCCGTGAGCGACCAGACCTTCCTTCGCATCTCAGACCTCTCGGCGGGCTACGGCTCGACCCGGGTGCTGAAGGGGCTGAATCTCTCTGTCCGCAAAGGCGAATTCGTCGCGCTGCTTGGCTCCTCGGGCTGCGGCAAGACCACGCTGCTGCGAGCCATCGCCGGGTTCGCGCAGCCCTCGGCCGGGTCCATCACCGTCGCCGACCGGGACGTGACCCGCCTGCCGCCGGACCGGCGCGGCATGGCCCTGGTGTTCCAATCCTATGCGCTCTGGCCGCATATGACGGTAGCGCAGAACATGGGCTACGGCCTGAAGCTGAAGGGGCTACCGCGTGATGAGATCGCGCGCCGCGTCAGCGCGCTTGAGGATCTGCTCGGCCTCTCGCAGCTGGGGCAGCGCAAGCCGGCCGCCCTGTCCGGCGGCCAAAGGCAGCGTGTGGCGCTCGGCCGGGCGCTTGCCGTCGATCCGCAGATCCTGCTGCTCGACGAGCCGCTTTCCAATCTCGACGCGCGCATCCGCCTGAAGGTGCGCCATGACATCAGCGCACTGCAGAAGCGGCTCGGCATCACCGCCATCCATGTCACCCATGATCGCGAAGAGGCCATGGTGATGGCGGACCGCATCGTCATCATGGATGGCGGCGAGATAGCCCAGCAGGGCACGCCCGAGGATGTCTACAACCGTCCCGCCTCAGCCTTCGTCGCGGCCTTCATGGGCGCGGAGAACGTGCTTTCCCTCACCGGATGGGTAAACGGCGGCCGGATCGACATCGAGCCCGGCCTGGGACACGCACATACCATACTGCCGCACGATGGCCGCGCGCTTGGAGACGGGGCAATTGAAGCGCGCTTCCGCGCCGAGGCCGCCGAATTGCTGCCGGCGGATCAAGCAGCGTCCGCATCCGGCGAGATCCTGGAGCTCGCCGGCGAGGTCGAGGCTACGAGCTACCCCGGTGGTCTGTGGCGGCATGCGGTGCGTGTCGGCGGCCAGGAACTGCTGGTCGATTCCGCCCACCGGCACGAGCCGGGCGCGGCGGTGCGGATCCGCATTCCGGCGGACAAGCTATTCCTTTTCAACGCACGGAGCGGCTCCACGCCCTCCGCCACCCGTTCCCCGCACGATGCCCGAACAGGCCGTGCGCTGGAAGCATCAAAGGCATGATTGTTCACCGAACGGAGAGACCACCCATGAAGAGACTTCTCCAGGCGACACTGGTTCTCGGTTTCGCGAGCTCCCCGGCCGCCGCAGCCGAACTCACCGTCCTCACCGCCGGCGACCAGAACATGGTCGACTACATCAATGAATATCTCGGACCGTTGTTCGAGAAGGAGAATCCGGGCAACACCGTGCGTGTCGTCGGAACCGGCCCCGGTGATGCGGGCTCGCAGAAGATTGTCGAGCGCTTCGAAGCGCAGAAGAAGGCCAATGTTGCCAAGTGGGATGCGGATATCGCCGTCGCCCATGAGAAGTTCATCGGCCCGATGATCACCGGCGGCTATCTCGAAGCCTACCGCGACAAGATTCCGACCGGAAAGATGGTGACGCGCGCCAACGCCGACATGGCGCTCGGCACCAAGGTCACCGGCTATGTCATGCCGATGTTCAACAGCCAGACCGCGATCGCCTATAATCCCGCCCTCATCGCGAACCCGCCCAAGAGCTACGCTGAGCTCGCCGCATGGGCGAAGGCCAATCCCAAGCAGTTCGGGTACAACGGCATCAAGGGCGGCGCGTCGGGCGTCAGCTTCGTGATGGGCTGGGTCTATGCCTTCGGCGACGGCGACGCCGGCAAGCTGATGAACGGCCCGTTCGATGAGGCCGAGACCAAGAAGTGGGACAAGGCTTTCACCAGCCTGCGTGATTTCACGAAGAACGCGACACTGACCCCCGGCAATGCCGGCACGCTCGACCTCCTGTCGCGCGGCGAGATCGCCATGGGGCCGGTGTGGGTCGACATGTTCTATTCCTGGCAGGCGAGCGGCCAGTTGCCTCCCACTTTCAAGCTCGTCCTTCCGGCACCGGGCATGCCGGGCCAGCCCATGCACTACGTGATTCCGGCGAAGAGCCCGAACAAGGAACTGGCCGAGAAATTCGTCGCGCTCGCGACGAGCCCGAAGGTGCAGGCGGAGGGCATCGTCAAGCGCTTCAACTGGTATCCGGGCATCGACGCGCAACATGTAAAGGCCGAGCTCGATGACGCCACCTGGAACAAGCTGTTCACCGACGTGAAGCCGGAAGATCTCGCCAACTACGGCAAGCCCTTCCCGATCGCTCCCTACAACAACGCGATCCTCGAGGCTTACGAGCGTCAGGCGACCAACTGAGCCTGCGTTGGCCAAGAACGTTGGGCCAAGAACGTTGGACCAAAACTCTATACGGTTCTGGATGAATCCGACGTTTGAATACCTAGATAGACCGGCCGTCCGGGTAAACCGGGCGGCCGCCCCTGGAATGAAGTCATGTCCAAACGCCTGCTCGGACTGATCCTGGTCCTGCCCGCCCTCGCGGTCATCGTTTTCCTGTTCATGGCGCCACTCGCCGCATCGGTGATCGGGGCGTTTGTCGTGGACGGTGACTATGGCTTTGGCAATTTCACCAAATCATTCGCGCTTTACACGTCCGATATCATCTTCACGGTGATGATCGTCAGCCTGTCGACTGTCCTCATCGGCGTCTTCGCGATCGCCATCGGCGGCTATCTGACGCTCGGCGAGAACCCGCGCGCCGTCGCCATGCTGCGCTGGCTCTACCGCTGGCCGATGTTCATTCCCTTCATCGTCGTCGGACAGGTGCTGCGGACGTTCCTCGCCAAGAATGGACTGATGAACAATGCGCTCATGGCCCTCGGCGTGATGACCCCGCTGCAGGCCACCAGTTTCCTCGATTGGCGCGGCATCGTGATCGCCTTCGTCTGGAAGCAGACGCCTTTCGTCACCCTGCTCGTCGCCGGCGCCATGGCTTCCGTCGACCGTGGCACGCTGGAGGCAGCGCGCAACCTTGGCGCCTCGCGCTTGCGCATTCTCTGGGAGATACTGGTGCCGCAAGTGGCGACGACACTGATGGTCGGCCTCGTCCTGTCCTTCGTCACCATGATGTCGGTGCTGTCGGTGCCGCTGATGATCAATGCCCAGTCGCCAACCATGATCACCGCGGACATTGCCTTCCGCATCAATGCCTATGGCGACTACGGGGTGGCGAATGCGCTCGGCGTCATTTCACTGCTCGCGACCGCCTGCGTGGCCTGGATCTACCTGAGCCATAGCATGAGGCAACGGGCATGAGCGCGGTCATTCCGGCAGCGACCGGCTTCGCGCGGCCGCGCGTCGATCTCTGGTGGATCCCCCGCGCCATCGTGCTCGGACTGATCGCCTTCGCGATCTTCGGCCCATTGACCAATCTGGCGCTCTGGGCCGTCGCGGAGCGCTGGTATTTTCCTCACGCGCTCCCGATCGACTATGGCTTCAGCTATTGGGCACGGGTGTTCTCGCCGCGTGGCAATGCCATGGAGGCGCTGACCAACAGCCTGTTGGTCGCCATACTCACCGTGGTCGTTTCGCTGATGCTGGCGATCCCCGCGGGATATGCGCTGGCGCGCTTGAAACTGCCTTTTCGCGCCGCGATCCTGCTCGTCTTTCTCATTCCCCAGGCCTTTCCCAATCTGACGGTCTACGTCAATATCGCTCGCCTGTTCTATCAGGTCAGTCTCAACGGCACGATCGCCGGCGTCGTGCTGGTGCATGTCACGCACGGGCTCGTCTATGCGGTGTGGATCGCGACGGCCGCCTTCGCCGCGGTTGACAGGGAACTCGAGGAGGCCGCGCGCTCCGTTGGAGCCGGCGCATTGCGCGCCTTCCGTGATGTGACCTTGCCGTTGGCGGCGCCCGGGCTTCTCGCCAGCGCGATCTTTGTCTTCCTGGAATCGCTCGATGAATTCACGGGCAGCTATTTCGTGGGCGCGCCTGATGTGGCCATGCTGCCGCTCCTGCTCTACACCGCCGGCGCCGGCGGCAACTATCAGGTGGCTTCGATTACCGCGATTCTGCTTCTCATTCCGTCGATCGGGTTCATGCTGGTCGTGGAACGCTTTCTGAAATCCGATGTGCTGTCGAAGGTCGGTCATTGAAGTTCATGCTCAACGAGGAGCCGACGGCGCGGCGTTTCGTCAGCGCGCAACAGGTGGCCGAGCTTGCCGGTGTGTCGCGCTCCGCCGTGTCGCGTGCCTTCACACCGGGGGCCAGCATCGCGGCGGAAACGCGTGAGAAGGTCATGCGCGCGGCTGAGGAACTCGGCTATCAGGTCAACGACCTCGCGCGTGGCCTGCTCGCCCACCGCAGCCGCCTCGTGGGCCTCGTCGTGACGAAACCGGAACTCGGCTTTCGCGCCCATCTGGTGGCGGCGCTCACACGCGCCCTCATCCGGCGCGGCAATGTGCCTTTCATCATCAATACCGGCAGTTCCGAGCCGGAAATGCGCGCGGCGCAGACCGCCCTCTTCGGTTACCGCGCGGAGGCCACCGTCATTCTGTCCGGCTCGCCTCCGTCGTCCTTCGTGGAACTCGCGCGGCAGAATGGACAGCCTCTCATCATGATCGGACGGTCGGAGCCTGACTGCGACCATATCCAGATCGACAATGCGGGCGCGGCGCGTGAGGCGGCACGCATCTTCGCGGCACGAGGGCTGCGACGGCTCGCCCTTGCAGGCTCCGCATCCGGCACGCCCAGCATCATCGAACGCGGACAGGCTTTTCTTGGCGAAGCCCGGCGGCTCGGCGCGGAAGTCATGGCGGCGCAAGGCCGCGACTCCGACTATGCCGGCGGGCAGGAGGCGGCCACCCGGCTTTTCAAGACGGAGCCACCGCCCGAGGCCGTCTTCTGCGTCAACGACCTCATTGCCTTCGGGCTCATCGACGCGGCGCGTAGCCAACACGGCCTCGTTGTGCCCCGTGACCTTCAGGTCATCGGATTCGACGATATTCCCGAAGCGGCCTGGGAGGCTTACCGTCTCAGCACCTTCCGGCAGGATCCGGACGAGATCGCGGGATGCACCATAGCGCTTCTTGACCGCCGCCTCGCTGACCCGTTAGCGCCGCCCTCCACCACGCGGCTGAAAGCAGCCTTCGTCCAGAGGTCCAGCACGGCGGCTTAGCCACCCTCAATTGCAAAAAAGCCTTCCGCGAAGGCCAACGGAGCGACGCGGAAGGCTGATTTGAGCAAGGAGGTTTGTCTGAGAAGAAGAGCCTGCGCCCTCACTCCTTCGAGCCTGATGAGGCCATTGACGCGATGAAATAGCGCTGGAAGACGAGGAGAATGGCCATCGGCAGCAAAGCGGTGACGACAGCCCCGCCGAACATCTGGCCGTAGTCCACGTCGTACTGTCCGGCGAAGCTCGCGATCGCCACCGACGCAACGTGATAATCGGGGTTCGGCGCGATGAGCAGAGGCCAGAGATAGGCCTGCCACTGGAAGACGAACAGGATGAGGCCGGCACCGATGAGCGCGGGGCGCGACAGGGGCAGATAGATACGCAGGAAGATGCCGCCCCAGCCAAGACCGTCGATCTTGGCGGCTTCCGACAATTCCTTGGGGATGGCCATGAAGAACTGGCGCAGCATGAAGACAGCGAGCCCGTTGCCGATGCCCGGCAGGATGAGGCCCGCGTAACTATTCTGCAGCTGAAGACCCCGGAAAAGCTCCGACAGCGGCACGGCGATCGAATCAAAGGGAATGAGGAAGCTCACCACCATGATGGCGAAGATGACGCCACGTCCCGGATATTCGAGAACAGCGAGCGCGAAGGCGGCGGTTGAGCACACCACGAGACCGATGACAACCGTGAGCGTTGTCACCAGAGCCGAATTGATCATGGCCTGCGCGAAGGGCCCTTGGCTCAAAGCCGCGAAGTTGGAAAGCGTCCACTCCCTGGGGATCAGAGTCCAGACGCTGATGGGCGAGAGATAGCGGAACACCTCCTCGCTCGGACGCAGCGCGCTTGCGGCCGCCCACCACAGGGGCAGCATGACGACGACGCAGCAGGCGACAACGAAGGCGAAGCGCAACCAGGGACCGTTCGCCTTCATGATTTTGCCCGCTCGGTCATCATGCGGAACTGGATGCCGACCACGACAATGACGAGGGCGACGAGAATGACGGTCGCTGCCGCCGCGCCGGACATGTCCCCGGAGAGAAAGCCGCGTGTGTAGATTTCATTCATGATCAGGTTGGTCGAGCCCTGCGGTCCGCCCTTGGTCAAGATCTGGACCGGCGCGAAAACCAGGAAGTTGGCAACCGTGTTGGCCACGAGCACGAAAGTCAGAGTGCGCCTGAGCTGCGGCAGGGTGACATGCCAGAAGCGCTGCCAGCCGTTGGCGCCGTCAATCTCCGCCGCTTCGTAGAGAATGGGCGGAATGTCGCGCAATCCGGCGAGCAGGAAGGTCATCCAGTAGCCGACCCCGACCCAGCTGACGATCATGATGATCGTCATCAATGCCTGGCTTGTCGATGTCATGAAGCCCTGGGGTGGAATGCCAATCGTGGCAAGCAAGGCATTGACCGGGCCGTCCGGCCTGAAGGCCACGCCGAGGATGATCGCCGAGACACTTTGCGGCACGGCGACGGGCAGAAGCATCAAGGTGCGCCAAAGCCCTGCTGCCGGCAACGCCTTGTCCATGGCGAGGGCCAACAGGAGTGCAAGGCCGATCTGCACCGGATTGACGATGATGAGGAACAGAAATGTCGTGGTGAGCGACTCGATGAAGACCGGATCGCTCAGAAGATATGTGTAGTTCCCAAATCCGAGATTGGTAAAGCCGGGCGCGGCTCCGGGCTCATGCAGGGATTGCCAGAGCGCCAGTCCCGCCGGCCAGATACGCAGGACGACGACGGCCACCAGCGCGGGCGCCAGGAAGAGGAGCGCAGTGCCGAGGGAGCCGGACCGAAGCGCCTCCCCCCAGCGTGAGCCGTTTTGGCCTTGCCCGACAGAAGACATTAGTTCAAGCGTCCGAAACCGGCGCGCAGCACGCCCTCAGCGCGTTCCAGCGAAGGTTTCGCCTCGGCGCCATTGCGGATATCGCTGAAGGTTTTGTTCATGTTCTCTTCGAAGACCACATAGCCGATGGTACGGGGACGATTGACCGCCGTGTTGGCGAGATCGTAGCGCACGATATCGCCGAAGGCGGGCGTTTTGCCAGCTTCGCTTTCACGCTTGAGATAAGCTTCGAAAGCCGACTTGTTGGCCGGCGGCTGGGGCGCCACCGTGCTCGCCTGAAGAGCTCCCTCCGAGTTGAGGGTGATGTATTTGGCGAAGGCGAGCGCTGCATCCTTCTTGGTGCTCTTCGGATTGACGCCGATGGTCCAGGAGCCGGTCGGCGTGACGGGCTTGCCATCCTTGAAATAAGGCATGGCGGCGACACCGAAGTTCAAGCCCTCGGCGTTGCGGAAGGCGCGCGCATGCCAGACACCGCCGACCATGTAGGCCAATTGGCCAGACGAAAAGAGGGCCGGCATCTGTTCATAGGTGACGCCGCGCGGCGCCAGACCGTTGGCGTAAAGATCGCGATACCAATTCGTGGTCTTGACCCAGCCGTCACTTGTCAGCGCCGGCTCCAGCAGCTTGTCACCCTTGAGGCCGGGGCCATAACCGAGGCTCTCATAGAGCGGCTGAAGTTCGTAATAGCGATCGTTCTGGTCGAAGGCGAAGCCCCATTTGGCGCCGGCTTCCTGCGCCTTCTTCGCATTCGGAAGAAGCTCCTCCCAGGTCAGGCGCTTGGCAGGGTCGCCGGTCGGCTCAGGAAGCCCCGCCTTGTTCAGGAGATCCTTGTTGTAAAACAGGAATTGCGCCGTGGTCCAGAACGGGAATGCCCAGATCTTGCCATCATAGCTTGCACCCGCGATCGGCGCGGCGTTGGAGGCTGCCTCAATCTCAGCACGTTGATCGGACAGGTCCATCAGGAAGCCGCGATGGGCGTAATAAGGAACGCGCGGCTCGTCCACCGTGTAGACGTCTACGCTCGTGTCACCCGAACCAAGGCGCGCTTGCACCTGCGCGTTGAGCTGGTCAAATGGGATGTATTGGGCCTGAACCTTGATGCCAGGATTGGCCTTCTCGAAGCTGGCGATGACGTCGCTGAACGCGCCGGGCTTCTGGGAAGATAGAAAGCCGATCGTCACATCAGCGGCTGAAGCCTGGGAACAGGCTATGGCGATAACTGCGCCAGCTAATAGATATTGAACTTTATTGATTGATCCCATCGCCACTCTCCCTATCGCCTGTCCTTGCCGCCCCTCTGAGGAGGCCTCATGCGTCCATTACGCGTCGGCGCTCTGATCGCACGGCACGGCATCGTGCGGTGCGCAGGCACCGAAACAGCTGATCGGGAATGTGGAGCCACCTTAGCCCCGGTATCGTCACGCGATCACTCCCTGATCAACCGGCGCGCTCCGCTTCTCAGTCACGCGCTCTTAATTCAGTGCCGTTTTCATATCAGCCGGCCGCCCAGAAGCTAACTGGTAAATCGAACATGTCAACATATAACTTTATTGTGACCTTTTTTGAAACAAGCCGAAACTTCACCGGCGTCGATAGAATTGTTTAATACTCTGAATAATCGCCACATTTTCGGCGAAAACCAGCAGAATCCAGCGGCTGGCAAGCCCGTTTGACATGTAAAGTTTCATGTCATAAAGATCGCAAGTATGGTTGGTGAAACAAGACCAGCAAGGGAGGGTCATGTGCGTCTCGGCTGCACTCTGTTCGCACCCAGCACGATCGAAGAACTCAGGGCACTTTGCGACAAGCTGGATTGCTACGGCTTGTCGGCCATCATCGCCCCACGCCAGCTGGAACATTTCACGGAAGATGAGGCCATCGCCTATGGCGAGGAGGCCAGGAAGCTAGGGATTGTCATCGGCGAGGCCGGGTTCTGGGAAAATCTGCTGACGGATGACGCCGATCTGCGCGCGAGCCGCATGAAGCGCTTTCGCACGGTCCTGCGCAACGCGGAACTGATGGGTTGCCGCTCCACCAATACCCTGGTCGGCACCAAGCACCCATCCGACCGTCCCCTGTTTCCGGATGCTTACAACTTCACCGAAGCTTGTAAGGCCGAGTTCCGGGAAATCGTCCTGCGCGCACTGGACGGGATTGACCTGAAGGTCTCCAAATACGGCGTCGAGCCCTGGTACACGTCGTTCTTCTACCAGCCCGAGGATATCCGCGCCTTCATCGATTCCGTGGATCATCCGCGTTTCGGCGTCCATATGGATCAGGGCAACATGATCTCGCACGCTTCCTTCTACGATACGACGTCGATGATCGAACGTACGTTCAAATTGCTCGCCGACAAGGTGGTGAGCGTTCACATCAAGGACATCCAGTGGGAAGGCGCGCATTTCGGCCTGCGCTGGAACGAGGTCTACATCGGCGAAGGCACGATGGACCTCACAAGCTACCTTAAGAAGATCGCGACGCTTGACGCCGATGTGACCTGCTACTGCGAGCATTTTGCCGAAGAGCGGGACTATGCGGTGAATTTCGCCCGTCTCCATCAGATCGCCAAGCGCGCCGGCACCGCTTTCCTGCCGCGCAGCGCCTGACACGGCTTTTACCCCATACGCCTCGACAGCGTTGGGCCTCGGAGGACTGTTTACATGGATCAGGTGCGGCTCGGTATCGTCGGCTGCGGGCGTATTTCGGAAGCTCATGGCATCGCCGCGGATCGTCTAGGCGACTCTGTACGCTTCACGGCGTGCGCGGACGTCAACGAAGAATCCGCGCGGCGTTTCGCGCACAAGTTCGGCAGCAACAGCATCTACACCGATGCGCGTGAGATGATGGCGAAGGAGTCGCTTGACGGTGTCGTCTTCGCGACCTGGCCGGCGCAGCACCGCGAGCAGATCCAGTCAGCCATCGACGCGGGCGTCCGCTTCATCCTGTGCGAAAAGGCGCTGGCGTTGACCGGCGCGGAGGCCCGCGAGATGTGGCAGGCGGCAACGGCCGCGGGCGTGACGCTGGTTGAAGCCTTCATGTACACGCATCATCCCGTCGTCGGCGAACTCGACAAGCTGGTGCGGCGCGATGTGAGCGGCGCCATCGATTCCATCCGCTCCAGCTTCAGCATGTACGCGCCTGATCCCGTGGACGGCAAGGAAACCTGGCGGCAGCGCAAGGAGACCGGCGGCTCGGTGCCCTACGATCGCACCTGCTATCCCGTGAACATCCTTAGCCGCTACGCGGATGCTTTGCCGGCGCAGGTTTATGCCTCCGGCACCATCAGCCCGAGCTACGGCACGATCACGCGGCTTTTCGGTGAAGTCACCTACGAGAACGGCCGTATTGGCCTCATCGAGACCAGCAACGCCGCGATCTTCACGCAGGAAGTGCAGATCACCTGCGCCAACCGCGTCTATCGCCTGTCGACCCCCTTCACGCTCGCCGGCGACGCCACGATCTTCGAATACGAGGCGCTCAGGTTCTCCCATGTGAAGACCATCGAGCATCCCGTGCCGTCCGAATACCCGCTGCAGGACGATCTGCCGTCCTATCAGGCCTACAAGCCGCAGCTCGCCCGCTTCGTCGAGGCGGTGCGCGGCCAGTCTGCGCCCTCGCCTCGTCTGATCGACTCGGTCGTGAATTCCTACACGCTCGACGCGCTCGTCGAGAGCATGACCAACAACACTATCGTCACGGTCGACATCCCTGACGACGTCCGTGATGCCTGGCATGCCAGTCGGAGCGGCAACTGATGGGCAACGGCGCCGTCATCATCGCGGGCACGCTCGATACCAAGAGCGAGGAGATCGGCTATGTCCGGTCAGCGCTCGAGAAGCGCGGGCGACGGGTCATCGTCATCGACTGCGGGATTCTCGGCCGTCCGACCCTGGCGGCCGACTTCCCGCGCGAGGCGGTGGCCAAGGCGGGCGGCGGCGACCTCGCCGCGCTCGTCGCCCGGCGCGACCGGGAAACCGCCCTGCCGGTGATGATTGCAGGTCTGGAGCGCATCCTGGGCGAGCTGCTCGCCAAGGGCGAGGTTGCCGGCTTTCTTGGCATCGGCGGCGGCACCAACGCGGCACTCGCCGCGACCGCCTTCCGTATGATGCCCTTCGGCCTGCCCAAGATGCTGGTGTCGACGGTTGCCTGCGGAAACACGCGTCCCTTCGTCGGCATCAAGGATGCGCTGCTCTTCCACTCCGTGGTCGATATCCTCGGCCTTAACACGTTCCTGCGCAGCATTCTGGATCGCGCCGTCGCGGCGATGGATGCCATGCTCGCGCTCGATACAGCAACATCCGCGCGTTCTGGCCGGGGTTGTGTCGGTCTGACGAGCTTTGGCTCGACGACCGAGGGCGCCGAACATGCACTCGCCATCCTGCAGCCGGAAGGCCTCGAGGTGCTCGGCTTCCACGCCCGAGGTGTCGGCGGCGAGGCCATGGAAGCCCTGATCCGCGAAGAGCGGATCGACGCGGTCCTTGATCTGACGACGACAGAGGTGGCGGACGAGCTCGTCGGCGGCATCTGCAGCGCCGGCCCTAACCGCCTTGAGGCGGCGGGAGAGCGCGGATTGCCGCAAGTTATCCTGCCTGGCGCCGTGGATATGGTGAATTTCGGCCCGCGTGCAACCGTGCCCGAGCGTTTCCGCGGCCGCAGCTTCGTGTCGCATACCCCGCTCGCGACCCTGATGCGCACTACGCCGGAGGAGAATGTCGAGATCGCGCGCTTCATCGCGCGCAAGCTCAACGCGGCCAAGGGGCCTGTCGCGGTCGTGCTGCCGCTCGGCGGTTTCTCCGCCTACGACCGCAAGGGTGGTCCCTTCTGGGATCCCGCCGCGGATGATGCATTCCGTAACACCATCCGCGCGGAACTCGCGTCCGATATCCCCGTGATCGATGTCGATGCGCACATCAACGATCGCGCCACGATCGAAGCAGCGACTTCGCTTCTGATCGATATGATCAACACTAAAAAGAATGAGGCTCGCCCATGAGCAAACGCTTCACCCGGACTGAGATTCTTGGCCGTCTGAAGGCGCAGATCGAAGCCAAGCAGTCCATCCTCGTGGTTGGTGCGGGCAATGGCCTCGTTGCACGCTGCGCGGAGCAGGCGGGCGCTGATCTGGTCGTTGTTTACAACTCCGGCTATTTCCGCCTGAACGGCCATCCGAGCATGGTCGGCAACCTGCCCGTCGGTGATGCGAATGAGATCATGCTGCGCCTTGGCGAACGCGCCGTCATTCCCGCCACGAAGGACATGCCGGTGATCGGCGGCGCCTACGGCGTCGATCCAACCCGCGACATGGACCGTCTGCTCGAGCAGATCTCGGGCGTTGGCTTCTCAGGAATCATCAACTTCCCGACTGTCGGCCGCATCGACGGGCAGTACCGGAAGGACCTGGAGTCGGCGGGTCTTGGCTTCTTCCGTGAGGCCGACATGGTCCGTCGCGCCCGCGACAAGGACATGTTCACCATGGCCTACGTGTACTCGCCCCAGGACACGCGCATGATGGTGGAAGCCGGCGTCGACGTCATCGTCGGCCATTGCGGCCTCACCGCGGGCGGCGATGTCGGTTCGCTCAACGCCATGCCGCTCGACAACGCGGTCTCCACCCTGAAGACGCTTTTCGATGCCGCCAAATCCGCGCGGGACGACATCATTCTCCTCTCGCATGGTGGCCCGATCTCTTCTCCTGAAGATGCGGAATACGTGAACTTCCACACGGACGCTGTCGGCTTCGTCGCAGCCTCGAGCGTAGAGCGCATCCCGATCGAGGAAACGCTGAAGTCCGCCTGCCGCAGCTTCAAGTCGATCAAGGTTCAGCGCTGAAGATATTCAGCCAGGAGACAGATGATGCCGCATGTTTTTGACCACACGGGCTTCATAACGCCATCATTGGAAAAATCGGTGGCGTTCTGGACTGACGTGATGGGCTTCGAGCCGCGTCCGATCGTCGAGCGCAGCGGGGAATGGGTGCCGCCGTTCACTGGGATAGACGGCGCGACGCTGCGCATCGCACATCTCTTCAGTCATGACGCGCACCTCGAGTTCATCGAATTCGCGACCGCCCGCGGCGAGCCGACGGCCGCGCAGGCCAACCAGGTCGCGGTTGGCCATGTCTGCTTCAAGGTCGACGACCTCGACGCCACGGTGAACAAGATCCTCGCAGGCGGCGGCGCGCTCGCCGGCAAGATCACGACGATCACCGAAGGCGCTGCAGCCGGAATTCGCGGCCTTTACATGCGTGATCCGCTCGGTGTTCTCATAGAGCTCCTGGAAAAGGCTCCCGCGAAGGGCTGATATAGGGGCAGGTGCATGGCCAACGTACTTTATACTGAATCGATCTATACTGACGAGGCCTTGGAAGCCTCTGTCTTCGGTCAGGACATCACGATTACCCGTCGGGATGTCAAAAGTCTGAAGGACGTCAGCGATGAGGACTGCGCGGCCGCCGACGGCCTGATGCTGTTCCGGCATTTCATGGCGGCCGCGGATTTCGAGCGCTTTCCCCGGCTCAAGGCCATCGTGCGCATGGGCGTCGGCTATGATCGGATTGATCGCGAAGTTGCTGCCAAGCGCGGCGTGATCGTCTGCAACTGCCCTGACTATGCGACGGCGGAAGTCGGCGATCACGCTGTCGCGCTGGCGCTTGCCCTGCGCAAGGGCCTCTTCCTGCACCATGATGCCCAGCGCGCGGACCCACCGGCGGCCTGGGCTCCGATCCAGGATCCGCTGTTTCGCCGCTTGTCAGCGCTCACTTTCGGCGTCGTCGGGCTTGGACGCATCGGCACCACAGCCGCTTTGCGCGCCAAGGCCTTCGGCTGCCGCGTGGTCTTTTACGACCCTTACCTGAGCAACGGTGTCGAGACTGCGCTCGGCATCGAGCGTGCCGCCACCCTCGAAGACCTGTTGCGGCAGACCGACATCCTCTCCCTGCATGCCCCGCTCACCCGTGAGACACGCGGCATGATTGGAGCCTCCGAAATCGCACGGCTGCCCAAGGGCGCAGTGATCGTCAACACGGCGCGCGGCCCGCTGATCGACATCGACGCGGCAGGCGCCGCGCTGAAGAGCGGTCATCTCGCCGGTCTTGGTCTCGATGTGCTACCGGTTGAGCCCCCCGCGGATCCGGTGCCGGAGCTTGTGCGGGCCTATCGTGTGCGCGAACCCTGGGTGACAGGCCGGCTTGTGATCACGCCCCATGCAGCCTTCGTGTCGCCTGAGGCGTATGAGGACGTCAAGCGCAAGTCAGCTGAAACCATGATCGCAGCGCTTTTCTCCAAGCGCCCTATCAATGTGATCACGCCGGATATGGAGTAACGCGCGGCCTTCACTGAAGCGCTCCGTAGTGTTCCGATGGTGCAAGCCTCCATCGGTGATCTTCCTCCCCCTGACGCGGCATCAGCCGCGTCTTTTTTTTTGCGCGAGAAGTCCCTTAAATCAGCTTCTCAATCGAGGAGAATACGACGACTGCCACCAGTTGACGCAGAGACTGTCTTTTCAAGTCCATTTGCCGAAAAACACGCGCTCGCGCGAGCGGGATATATGTTCCCGCATCTTCTCCCGGGCACCTTCCGCATCACCGTCGCGAATACATTCAAAGATCGGCTCATGGCTCGACCGAATCATCGTTGTGTGGTCCCGGCTATGACGAACGGCGAAATTCCGCGCCATCTCGATGATAAATCGAATATGTGACCGCGATGCATCCCAGACCGACAGGAAAAATTGGTTGTGTGTCGCCTGGGCGATCGCAAAATGAAACTTCAGATCTTCTTCGATCGCGCCACTCGCGTCCGCTTGCTGCGCTTTCATACTCTGAAGAAGCGCGCCGATACGCCTGATATCGTCCTCGGTGCGATAAGTCGCGGCAAAATAGGCTGCTTCCCCCTCAAGGGAAATCCTATAATCGTAAAATTTCTGAACATCCGAGATGCTCGTGATCTGTGTTGGCAGGAACCGCGGGGCGGGCTCATGCTCGTCCGCCCCCGCGGCTGGCGCCGTCACGAAGCTTCCCGCGCCTTGCCGCGAGTGGATATAGCCGTCGATGCGCAAGCGGCGCAAAGCATCGCGGACAACGGGCCGCGAAACACCAAACCGTGTGCTGAGCTCGTTCTCCGATGGCAATTTCGCGTCATGCTCGAACTCACCGCTCCGGATCTGGTCCAGAACCTCGGCATACAGCACGTCACTCAGCTTGGGCCTGCGCGCCAAGTCGGTCTCCCCCGTCACTTCACTTGTTCTAATTATTACAACTTTGCGACCTTACCGCAAAGAGCCAAGCGCGGCATTTATTTTTCGCCGCCGCGAATCCTAGGATATACCACGACAAGTGTCCCTTCGCGGTTCCCAGACAGGTTTGAGCGGATCATCCATCGCCGCAGATCGGCCCCCCTTGGATTTTAGAATGACGAAGCCGACAAGCCTTCGTCTCCGGCCCCGTTCAGGACGACGCATGGCCAACAAGCAGCGTCGCGGCGGCGAGATCCTCGATCGCCGCGCCGACGGACTTAAACATCGTAATCTCCTCCTCGGTGACCCGACCCGGCCTCGTGCCGCTCGTCAGCTCGTGAAGATCCGCGCAAACCTCTGCGGCCTGCCAGGTCCCGGCCGCGATCGGCTGCAACAGATCCCCCGCCTCCGCGAGAGCGCCCGCGTAGGTATCCACGAAAACGCGACTGCGACGCACGGCCTCGTCATCGCTTTCGCGCATCTGCGGCGTGAAAGCGCCGACGAGATCAAGATGAGTTCCCGGCCGAAGATACGCACCGGCGACAAGCGGGACAGTGGCCGTCGTGGCGCAACTGATGATGTCCGCATGCGCCATCCCCTCGAAGAGATCGGAGATCGCGGTGGAGGCGAAGCCTTGGCCGGCCAGTCGCTCAGCCAGCGTCTGCGCGTGTTGGGGGTTGCGTCCCCAGATCATGACCCTCTCGATCGGCCGCACAGCACGATGAGCGCTCGGCAGGTGCGACGCCACATGGCCGGTACCAACGAGCAGCAGAGTTCGGCTATCCGGACGCGAAAGATAACGCGAGGCAAGTGCTGAAGCCGCCGCCGTGCGCCGATTCGTCAAAGCCTCTCCATCGATCATGGCACGGGGCTGGCCGGTTTCGCCGTCGAACAGAACATAGAGAGATGACACCGCACCGAGACCACGCGTGGCGTTCTGCGGGAAAACCGTCACCAGCTTCACACCAAGTGCTCTGCCGCGGTGCCAGGCCGGCATGGTCAGAAGGTGACCAGGCGCATGATCCAAGCCAACTTCGTAACTGCGCCGGACAGGCATCGGTTCGCCGCCACGCCGGAAAGCGTCCGCGAGAGCCTCGATAAGCCTGGGATAGTCGAGGCCTGCCTCGACATCCGAGTGGGAGAAATGGCGCAGCACTGCAGATTTCCTCTTGGTCAGGTTCATTCAAGCACGGGGATAATTGGCAGGATCCCGTCATTCTCCTCGCGCGGAACGCTTCATATCAGATCCACCTCAATTTGGCTCATTCGCCTGAGATAGGGGATCGAGTCCGAGAGCCGGCTCGCCCGGAGGCCCTGTCGCGTTCATACGTTGTGGCGCGATGGGTACCCCCGCAACGGCAGCGGTTCTCCAAAAGTCACAAAAGAGCGCTTGACGCAATTACAGTAACGCCGTTACAGTAACGCCGTTACAAAAAATTGTTAAGACGTTGGGAGGGCTCTATGCGCCTTGGCTTGGCCGAGATTGAGGGCGTGCGCACGCTGGTTGCTTTGCGCGATGGTGTCACCGTTCGTCTCGACAGCGAACTACCCATCGACCCACTCAAGATCCTCACTGATGCGTTCCTGAGGGCGAAGGCCAGCGCGGCTATCGCGAACGCGAAGCCGGTTGATTCCACATCCGCGCGACTACTCCCACCTCTGGCACAATTCGGAAAGATTATATGCGTGGGTCTGAACTATGCGGATCACGCGGCTGAGAGCCCTTATGATCGCCCAAAGTTTCCGGTGTTCTTCCTGCGCGTGGATACTGGAATCATCGGCCCTAACGATCCGATCATACGTCCGCTGATTTCTGATCATCTCGACTTTGAAGCCGAAATGGCTGTTGTCCTCGGGAGCGGCGGGCGACGCATCCCTGAAGAACAGGCGCTCGATCATGTCGCTGCCTATACGGTTTTCAACGACGGGTCGATCCGCGACTGGCAGTTCAAAGGACCGCAGTGGACGCTAGGCAAGAACTTCGACAACACAGCTCCAATCGGTCCTTTCCTTGTTTCATCCGATGAAGTGCCATCGAGCGGAAAAGGGCTTAGAATTACCACGCGACTGAACGGCGAAATTGTCCAGGACGCCAATACGCACGATCTTCTTTTCCCAATTCCTGAGCTGATCGCGCGCATATCCGAAGCCATGACGCTTCGCCCCGGCGACGTCATCGTCACCGGAACTCCGGCTGGTGTCGGCTTCGCCCGGAAGCCTCCGCTGTTCATGAAGGCCGGCGACATCTGCGAAGTGGAAGTCGAAGGCATCGGCAAGCTCGTCAATCCCATTGTTGACGAGGCTTCATCGTGAGCGTCGTGGAAAAAAATAGTACAGATACACGAGACCTGCGCATCGCGGCAGATGTCGGCGGTACTTTTACAGATGTTGCCGTTTTCGACGAAGCAACCGGCGCTATTCGCCTCGGCAAGACCCTGACGACACCGGCGAGCCTCATTGCCGGCATGAACCGTGGCGTGGAGAAGGCCGAAGCGCGTTTTGCCGACGCCGGGCTGTTCCTTCACGGCACCACAGTCGCTATCAACGCGCTGCTCGAACGCAAGGGCGCGCGCACCGCGCTCGTCACGACAAAGGGCTTCCGCGATATCTACGAGATCGGCCGCATCAACCGGCCGGAAGCCTATAATCTGTTCTTCCGCAAACACCGGCCGCTCGTCGAGCGCGCGTTGCGCATCGAGGTCGACGAGCGCCTGGATGCTGCCGGGGAGGTGCTGCGGCCGCTCGACGACGCCGAGATCGAACGTGTCGCCGCCGTGCTGCGGGAGGAGAAGGTGGAGGCGGTCGCAATCCTCTTCCTGCATTCCTATCGCAACCCGGCCCACGAGATCCGCGCGCGGGATCTGCTGAGCGAGCTATTGCCGAATGTGTTCGTCACCGCTTCACACGAGCTTTCACAGGAATATCGCGAGTTCGAGCGCTCCTCGACAGTCGCGGCGAATGCTTATGTCGGCCCACGGGTCACGCGTTACCTGGCGGAAGCTGAGGGTGTATTGGGCAGCGTCGATTTCGACGGGAAGTTTCTCATTGTCCAATCGACTGGCGGCCTTTATGACGCCGCGCAAGCCAGCCGGGAATGCATCCGCATGCTGGAGTCAGGCCCGGCAGCGGGCGTCATCGGCACCCGCGAGCTCTGCGCCGAAATCGGCCTCAACAATGTCATAGCCTTCGACATGGGCGGGACGACGGCCAAGGCCGGTGTCATCCTCGACGGCGTCGAGCTGACGGCTAATCAGGTGATGGTCGGGGGCTACGCGGAAGGCCTGCCGATCCAGATCCCGATGATCGATATCGAGGAGGTCGGCACCGGCGGCGGCTCGATCGCCCGTGTGGTCCACGGCCAGATGCGCGTCGGGCCTGAAAGCGCCGGCGCCGTGCCCGGTCCCGTCTGCTACGGCGGAGGTGGCACCGAGCCGACAGTGACGGACGCCAATCTCCTGCTGGGACGTCTGTCGGCGGATCTTTTCCTCGGTGGTGAGATGAAGCTCGACCTCGAAGGCGCCCGTCAGGCGATGGATGAGCGCGTGGCGCGTCCGCTCGGCCTCACGACCGCAGAGGCGGCCGACGGTGTGATCCGCATCGCGGTCACCCAGATGGCGAATGTCGTTAAGCGCGTGACGACGGCACGCGGCCTGGACGCGCGCGACTTTGCCATGGTCGCCTATGGCGGTGCGGGACCCCTGCACGCGGTGTTTGTGGCCCGCGAGTTGCAAATTCCGCGCGTCATCATTCCAAACGCACCGGGACATTTCTCCGCTTACGGAATGTTGGTCAGCGACCTGCGCCGCGATTTCGTGCGCACGCTCTTCGCCAGGCTCTCAGAAGCCCCTTTCGATGTATTTGATGGCATTTTCACCGAAATGGAACGTCAGGGGCGTGCGGAAATCCAAGCGGCCGCGCCGGGGAATCTGGATATTCAGATCAAATATGCCGCCGACATGCGCTATATCGGCCAGGAACATGCCGTGACAGTCGAAGTACCGGTTGACGCCTTCACGCGGCGGGACTCCGCCAAGATCAAGGAGGCCTTCGACGCGGTGCATGCCGTGCGCTACGGTTACTCCTCGCAGGACGAGCAGGCCGAGATCGTCAGCCTGCGGCTATCGGCGATCGGCAACATCGTGAAGCCATCGCTGGTCGCGGTCCCGACCGCGCAGCATGGGATCGATGCCGCGCTCATCGGTGTCCGGGTTGTTGACTTCGGCGCGCTCGGCGGCCGCCATGACACGCCGGTCTACGATCGCGCCCGGCTCGCCGCCCGTCATCGGATCCCCGGCCCTGCCCTGATCCAGGAATACGCCTCGGCGACCGTCCTGCCGCCGGGCGACGTGGCCGAGGTCGACATGCGCGGCAATCTCGACGTCGCCGTGGAGGTGAGCTAATGGGCAAGATCTATAAGGGCCCTGATCCGGTCACCACCGAGATCATCCGCAATGGCTTCATCGCTGCGACCGAAGAGATGAAGACCAACCTGATGCGGACCGCCTATAATATGATTATCTACGAGGCACTCGACTTCACCGTTGGGCTCTTCGACCGCCACGGAAACACCGTATCGATCGGCCTCGGCCTCCCGATGTTCATCCGTGGAATGAGCGAAACGATCAAGGCGAAACTGGCGCATTTCGGTGCGGACGGTATCCAGCCGGGCGACGTTCTCCTCACGAACGACGCCTACACGACAGGCAGCCATCTCAACCACATGACCTTCTCCGTGCCGATCTTCCATGACGGCGGGCTGATCGGCTTTTCGGCCTGCATGGCCCATTGGCAGGATATCGGCGGCACGCTCGACGGCATGACGACCGACATCTATTCCGAAGGGCTGCAACTGCCGATCGTCAAGGCATGGCGAGCAGGCGTTCCCAACGACGAGATCCTGTCGATCATCCGCATGAACGTGCGCCTGCCCGAGCGGGCGATGGGCGATCTGAAGGCCCAGGTGGCGGCAGTCAGAACAGGCGAGAAGCGCTTTCTCGAACTGGTCGCAAAGTATGGCGAGGTTGCGGTCGACGACGCCATAGGCTCGATCTTCGACCATGGCGAAGCCGTGGCGCGCTCCAGCGTCGCGCAGATCCCGGACGGCGTCTATGAAGCCGAAAGCTTCATGGATGACGACGGCATCGAAGCCGGCCGGCGTATCCCGATCCGCGTGAAGGTGACGGTGGCCGGCGACGAGATGACCATCGACCTGACGGATGTCGGCGCCCAGGTGCGGGGGTTCTACAACTCCGGCGAAACGGCGGGACGCTCCGCGGCTCAGGTTGCCTTCAAATGCCTGACCTCCGGGCTTGAGCTCCCGGTCAATGACGGCGCATTTCGCAATCTCAGCATCGTACTGCCGCCGGGGCGGGTCGTCTCGGCGGAGCGCCCTGCCCCCATGCGTTGGTGGATGACCTATCCCATGACGGTGGTCGATACGATCTTCAAGGCGCTCGCTCCGGCGGTCCCCACGCGGGTGATTGCCGGGCATCACGCGGATCTCGTGATCGCCTCCATCAACGGCCGGCAACCGCAGGACAACAAGCTCTATCTCTATCTCGGCGGCTTGATCGGCGGCGGCTGGGGCGCGAAGATGGGCGAGGACGGCATGAGCGCCACCGTCGCCATTAATGATGGCGACACACATAACGGACCCTCGGAACAGGTGGAGGCAAAATATCCACTGATCGTGGAGCGTTACGCCTTGCGTGAGGACTCCGGCGGCGCCGGCAAGTATCGCGGTGGCCTCGGAACCGAGCAGGTCGTTCGCGCGCGCCACGACATCATGTTCAACGCCCAGATCGACCGGGTCGACTGCAGACCCTGGGGCCTTTTCGGCGGTCTATCGGCGCTCGGCAACGAGGTCCGTCTCGAACGCGACGGTACAGCCGAGCGCTTTCCGACCGGCAAGGTCCTTTCACAGAAGCTTTCAGCCGGCGATGTCTATACGGTGTGCTCCGGCGGTGGAGGAGGCTTCGGTTCACCGCTCGAGCGTAACCTCGCGGACCTCGAGAATGACGTTCGACAGGGCTATGTCTCAAGGAAAGCCGCGTCTGAATTCTACGGCGCCGCCTTCGACAAGGAGGGTAGCATCGACCGCGAGGCGACGGCGCTGCGCCGGACCGACCTGCGGCGGCGGGGGCTGCCGAAAGATCGACCTTTTGCCACGGAGGATCATTCCGACTGGGGGGGCTGTCCCTACTGCGATAGGATGCTTTGGCCGCATCCGGAAGCCGAACAGATGGCCCGCGAAGCGGCCGCCAGCGGTTTGAGCCGGTGGCGATGCTGCTAGGGCAAATCCGACCTGGACGCCATCATCCGATGCCAGTCAGATCAATAGATTTGCTCGTCTATTGTGAGAGGAGTAAGTCCGCGGCAGACGGACTTGCTCTGAACGGAGACATGCGGATGAGAAGCGTTGGTACTGGCGAGCGGCGGACAGCAGAGCGATCTGGCGAGGATACTATCCTCGCCGTAGAGCGCGCTCTCGAACTGATCGAGCACTTGTCCAGCGCGACCGATGGCATGAGTCTCGCCGAGATTTCCCGTGAGCTCGTCGTTAACAAGGCCATCGCCGTGCGGCTGCTCGATACGCTCGAACACGCCGGCTATATCTGGCGCGACGATCGCGTGCAGCGCTTCTATCTGACCTACCGGGTCAGCAACATCGGCTTGCGCCATCTTCAAACCAGCAGGCTGCTCGATCAGTGCGCCGCCGTGTTGAAGACGTTGGCCGAAGAAAGTGGTGAACTCGTCCGCCTCGCGGTTGTCGAGCCGGGAGGTGACAAATTGACCTGGGTTCACTTGGTCTCCGGTACCAAGAGAACACTGCAGATCGACCCGAATTATTCGCTGGAGATCAGTCTCCACACCCACGCGATCGCCAAGGCCTGGCTTTCGACCATGCCCATGGAGCGCGCGATGGCGCTGATCGCGGCACAGGGCATCGAGGCGCGCACCATCCACAGCAAGACCGCCCCAGAGGTGATCCGCGAGGATCTCGAACAGGCGGCGCAGCGGGGCTTCGCCGGTTCGTTCGAGGAGAACGAGATCGGCATCAGTGCGATCGCCGCGCCGATCTGGGCCGACACGCTCCAGGGAGGACGTGAGTGCGTCGGCGCCGTCAGCCTTGCTGCCCCCACCAACCGAACGACACGGGCTGATCTGGAAGCCTGGGGCCCGGCGCTTGTCCGCGCCACCGAACAGCTCGGGCGGATCTGGCCGCTGGAAGCTCGTGCCCGGTCCGGGCCCTTTCCGCATCGCACCTGAGGAGGATGGAGAGAATGCCGCGTTTTGCGAACGACCTACCAACCGGCGTTATCCCCGCCGTCCTGCTTCCGTTCCATGACGACCTGTCAATCGACGAAGCGAGCTTCAGGGCACATCTTCGCGACGTCGCGTCGGTCGAGGGCCTGTCGGCCATCACCTTGAACGCTCATTCGACCGAGGTTGCCTCCTGCAACGCGGACGAACAGCGCCGCGTCATGGAGATCGGCGCGGACACCGTGGGAGACCGTCTTCCCATCGTTCATGGCATATGGGCGGACGGCAGCCTCGAGGCCGCGGCCATCGCCCGCCGCGCAACCTCTGGCGGGGCGTCGGCCCTGCTCGTTTTCCCGCCCGCTCCCTTCACGCTCGGCCAGACCGCCGAGATGGCGCTCACCCATTTCCGCCGCATCGCCGATGCAAGCGACTTGCCGCTGATCGTGTTCCAGTATCCGCGCGCGACCGGGCAGGGCTACCCCCTTGAGACGCTGCACAGGCTCGCGGATGAGATCCCGACTTTGCGCGCCATCAAGGACTGGACGCCGATCGTGCAGCAGCATGAGGAAACGGTCCGCGCGCTCCAGGGCCGGAGCCGCCCCGTCAACGTCCTGTCGACCAACAGCGCCTGGCTGCTGTCATCACTTGTGCTTGGTTGCAACGGCTTGCTTTCGGGCTCCGGCAGCGTGATCGCCGACCTCCAGGCGCAGTTGTTTCGAGCCGTACAGACCAACGATCTCGTCGAGGCGCGCCGCCTCAATGATCGCATCCATCCTCTCGCACGCGTGTTTTACGCCGATCCCTTCGTCGATATGCACAATCGCATGAAGGAGGCGCTCGTGTTGCTTGGCAAGCTGCCCCGGGCCGTTGTCCGACCGCCGCTTGTCAAGCTTTCTGCAGCCGAGATTGCCCAAATTCGCAAGGCATTGGTCGAGGCTGAACTGCTGTCGGGGACGCGGGAGGGCCGCGCCGCCTGAGACTGGACTTCAACCGGCGACCGGCCGACAGAGCGCGGCGCCATAAGGGGAGAAACTTATGAGCATATTTCTGAGGTCAGTGGCCTGCGCGCTGCTCGCGGGTGTGGTGCCTGCGTTCGCCCAAGCCCAGGACAAGCCACCCGTGAAGATCGGCTTCGTGACGGAATTGACCGGCCCATGGTCGTTCTTCGGCACGAGCTGCGTAGCCGGGCTGAAACTTGCCGAACAAAAGATCAATCCTCCCGGCAAGCGTCGCATCGAATTCATCGTAACGGATAACCAGACCAATCCGGCACAGGCGGTCGCGGCTTCGCGCTCTCTTGACGTTCAGGACAAGGTGCTCGCCTTGTCAGGTCCGACGAGCTCCGACACAGGATTGGCCCAGTACGGCTATGCCGAGCAGAACAAGGTGCCATTCGTGGTGCCGGTGGCCGCATTTCCGCAGCTCACCAAGCCAGGCACGCGCTATACCTTCCGACTGGAACCGAACGCCGCCGGCTGGGGCTATGCGATCGCTAAATTCGTCGAACAGCGCAAGCCCGGCGCGAAGATCGCACTGATCTACTCAGACTATGCTTTGATGCGCGCAATCACTGCCGGATTGAAGTATCAGGCGCCTTTGTCGAAGCTCAATATCGTGGCTGACATCGTCTTCCCGCAAGGCGCCAACGACGCCACCGTGCAGGCGGCGCAGGTGCTGGCGGCGCAGCCGGACTATGTCTTCGTGTCGGGCGCCGGCGGCTTTGACAATACGATCACCAACCAGCTTCTCGATCTCGGCATCAAGCCGGAGCAGATCATCCATCCCTTCGGCATCACCACCCAGGTCATGAATTGGGGCAAGCGTTCGGTCGGCTCCTTCTACGGAACTTTCTTTGACTCGAACCTCGATAACCTCACTCCCGAAGGCAAAACCTTCGTCGAGCAATTCACGGCCCAGAACGGACGCCCCCCGTCCTATGGCGAGAACTTCTGCTATGTGACAGCCCACGTCATTCGCGAGGCCCTCGACAATAACCCGGAAGCCGCTGACGATCGTGAGAAATTCCGTGATGCGATGTCGGCCTTGAAGACCAAGGAGACAACGTCCGGAATCCCGATCGAGTTCGACAAGAACGGAGCGCGCAAGGAGTATATCTACTTCATGCAGATCCAGGATGTCGCCGAGAAAGGCTACAAGGCCAAGCAAGAATTCTACACGGAATGGGACCCTGAAGTCATCCCCGTCTATACGCTCGTCAAGTGATCGCAACGCCACCGGAAAGATCATCCGGTGGCGTCCATTTGATAATTGATATCACGGCGATGCCGGTTCAGTCGCGCATCACGGAACGATTTGGATGGGGCGATGTCTAATGCCAATCTGATCATTCTTCTGTCGACTCTTTCAACAGGTCTGATCCTCGGCGCGATCTTCGCGCTTGTCGCGGCCGGCGTGACGATCGTCTACGGCAGCATCTGGATGCCGAATGCCGCCAACGGCCAGTTTTTTGTCCTCGCGGCGCTGTTCGGCTGGACGATGACGGTCGGCTGGGGCCTCAGTCCGTGGATCGCCGCCCTCCTCGTCATCGGCGTGTCGGTCCCGCTCTCCTATATTCTGGAAGTACTGCTTATTCGCCGCTTTTACGATGTGCCGAACCGCAATATTTCCTACTTCGTCCTGAGCCTCGGCATCACGCAGATCCTGGCCGGCATCTACGCCATTACCTACGGGCGCTGGAGCGATCAGTTCCAGCTTCCTCCGCTCGTCACCGGCATTACCTTGATCGGCCCGTTCCCCATCGCCAACAACAGGCTCATGGTGCTCGCGATCGCGATAGCGCTCCTGGCCGCGCTGTTCATCCTGCTGCGCTATCACCGCTATGGCCGGGCCCTGCGCGCCGTTTTCCAGAACAGGGATGCCGCCACGTTGCGTGGCGTCAATGTCAAGGCTATCTACAGCCTGTCATTCATCCTCGGCAACGCGGTGATCTTCGCCGGTGGCGTGTTGTTCGCACTCGCCTATTCCTTCGATCTCACCGTCGCCTGGACGATGGCGATCACGGCCTTCGCCATCATGATCATCGGGGGCCCAGGCTCGGTGCTGGGTGCCCTCGTCGTCGGCATGGTCTTCGGCTTCACCCAGGCGATCGTCTCCATCTTCGCAAGCCCCACCATCGCCGCTTTCTCCTATCTCGGCGCGATGCTGCTGATCCTGCTCTTCAAGCCCTCGGGGGTTTTCGCACGATGACGGCCCAGCCCACCAAAGACGCGCCGCGCGGCCTTGCCGCCCATTGGCCGCTTGCTGCCTTCACCGTGGCCTCCGTGCTGGTGCCCATCCTGCTCTCGGGGAACCGATACCTCGCGTTCGTCGCGGGCATGACACTGCTCCATATCCTGTGGGCGACGGGCATGAATCTGCTCTATGGCTATACGGGCCTGATGCCGCTGATGTTTGCGGGGCTGGCCGGTATCAGCGCCTATTTCGTGGTGAACCTGACAGCCATGGGCTGGTCGTTCTGGCTCGCCCTGCCTGTCGGCACGCTCGCGGCCTCTGTCGCCGGCACGATCCTCGGTCTGCCGTCTCTCAGGCTCAAGGGCTTCTACTTCACGCTATGTTCGCTCGTCATTCAGACCGTCATTACGCTCGGTTTCGTCTATTTTGCCAGTATCACCAACGGTGATACCGGGATCTCGCAGATTCCGCCGCCATCGATACCCGGCGGCGGCGAACTCACGGGCCTCGGCTACGAAATCGTGATTGCGGTGATGGCCATTGTCGGCATAGCCGTATTGATGCTGATCGTGCGATCGCCGTTCGGACGGCGCCTCGCGGCGATCCGCGAAGATGACGGGCTGGCCGAAACACTCGGCATCAACGTTACCTACCAGAAGCTCGCGGCCTTCTTCATAGGCTCGCTCTATGCGGGCGTCGGCGGTGCGCTTTACGCTCCCTATATCGGTTTCATTTCCCCCCGCTCCTTCGACGTCCTGATATCCATGAATATCTGGTTGATGGTCGCATTCGGAGGGCGAGGAACCATCTGGGGCCCTGTATTCGGCGCGATGCTTTTGGCACCAATCCCCTTCCTTCTGCAGGATTACTACACGGTAAAGGACATTCTCTACGGCGTCCTCATCATCGCCGTAACGATCCTGATGCCAGGCGGCCTCGCGAGTGGCTTCAAGCGCAAGGCGCCGAAGGCCGAGATCGCGAAGAACGCCCCTTCTCGTCAGCTCGATCAGAGGAGCGCGGCATGAGCGATGTCCTTCTCGACGTCAAAAGCTTGTCGAAGCGCTTCGGCGGTGTCGTTGCGCTGCGAAGCATCGATCTGACCCAGCATCGCGGCGAGACATTGGGGATGATCGGCCCGAATGGTTCCGGCAAGACGACCTTCGTCAATTGCATTACCGGCCATCTGAAGCCGAATGCCGGCAGCGTGGGATTTAACGGCCATGCCATGACCGCCAAGAAGCCGTTTGAATTGGCCCAGGTGGGTCTCACGCGGACCTATCAGGCCGTGCGCATCTTCGGCGAGCTCACCGTGGCGGACAACATCGCGATCGCGATGGTCGACGCCGCCGATCCGGTCTCGCCCGAGCGCTATGCGGAACTCGCCGACTGGCTGAGGATCGCCCACCGCCTCGAAACGCAGGCCGGCAGCCTCTCGCTCGACGAGCAGCGGCGCCTTGAACTGATGATGCGGCTCGTACAGCAACCGAAGCTCATCATGCTCGACGAGCCGGTGGGCGGCCTCTCCTCCAGCGAGGTGAGAGCGATGATCGCCCTTCTCGCCGAACTGAAGTCGCGCTGCACGGTCTTCATCATCGAACACACGATGAAGGTCATCCGCGAATTGGCCGACAAGGTCGTCGTCCTGCTTGCCGGAGAGAAGCTCGCGGAGGGCCCTCCCGCACAAATTCTCGCCGACCAGCGGGTCATCGATCGCTATCTAGGAGGCGCCGATGCTTGACGTCGCCAGCCTGACTATCCGCTATGGGCCCTTTCTCGCGGTCGACGACCTCGCCATGAGCGTCGGCGCGGGCGAGATCGTCGGCATCGTCGGTCCGAACGGCGCGGGTAAATCCTCCGTCGTCAAGGCTATCGGCGGCCTCGTCGCCCCGAAAAGCGGCGCGATTACTTTTGATGGGCAGGACCTGCTCGCCATTCCGCCCTACCAGCGCATCGCGCACGGCCTCTCGATCGTGCCGGAAGGGCGAGGGCTATTCCCTCGCATGTCGGTGGAGGAGAACCTCATTATCGGCGCCGATGCCATCGGCGACCGCGCAAGGCGAGAGCGCAACCTCGATCGCTGCTATCAGCTTTTCCCCATTCTCAAGGAGCGGCGCTGGCAGGCTGTGGGGACCCTCTCCGGCGGCCAGCAGCAGATGGTGGCCGTCTCCGTGGGGCTGATGGCCGACCCCAAGCTCCTCGTCCTCGACGAGCCTTCTCTTGGCCTGGCGCCGATCGTCATCGGTGAGATCGGTCGCGCATTGAGACGGCTAAGAGAAGACGGCCTGACGGTTGCATTGTTCGAGCAGAACGCCAAGTTGACGTGTTCGGTGGCCGATCGCATCTACATTCTCGCCACCGGCGCGGTCCGCTATCACGACAATGCCGAGACCCTGCTGCAAAATCCTCAAATCCTCGATCATCTGATGTGAGCCTCCCATGGCAGCGCAACCCGACACTGTCCCCATCATCGACGCGCACCATCATATCTGGCGGCGAGAGGATCTCACTTGGCTGCAAGGGCCCAGTCAGCCGCGCATCTTCGGTGACTATGAATCCATCAAGCGCGATTATCCGATCGAGGAATATCTGACCGACATAGCCGGGACAGGCGTGATCGCCTCCGTTTATGTCCAGACCAACTGGCCAGCAGGTGGCGCGCTGCGAGAGGTTGAGTGGGTCGAGGAAGAAGCAGGACGTACCGGCTGGCCCCATGCCATAGTCGGCTACGCGAACTTCCTGGACGATGATGTCGCGACGCTTCTCAAGGCGCAGTCGCGGTTTCCCCGCATGCGCGGCATCCGCCAGCAGATCCACTGGCATGAGGAGGCTCTCTATCGCTTCGCCGACCGGCCAGATATCGCCGATGATCCGCGTTTCCGCCGCAATCTCGCGCAGCTCGCAGATCACGGCTGGCTCTTCGAGTTGCAGCTCTTCGAATCCCAGATGGCATCCGGTGCAAGGCTCGCCGAAACGACCCCCGACGTCACCTTCGTGCTTGAACACGCCGGCATGCTGGAGGATCTCTCAAACGCCGGCAAAAGCCGCTGGCGCGACGGCATGCGGCGGCTTGCGGACTGTCCCAATGTCGCGACAAAGCTTTCAGGGCTCGGCACGTTCATCCATAGAAATGACAGCGCGCTGATCGCCGAAATCGTGGCGGAAACCGTCTCGATCTTCGGCGCCGAGCGCTGCCTGTGGGGATCGAACTTCCCGATCGAGAAGCTTTGGACAGACTATCCGAGCCTCGTCCAGTCGATCCGCTCAGCGATGGCCGCCTATGGCGAGCAGGATCAACGCGCTATTCTCTGCGACACCGCCGCGCGACTTTACGGCCTCACGGTGAAGGCGGACAGCTGAGACGGCATGGGGCGATCCCGATCGGCGCGACTACAGCGCCTTCGCCGCTGCCGAGGAACAGCGCGCGTCCATTGTCGTCGAAGACCGCCGCGCGGCCATGGGCGTCGAGCCCGACGCGCCGCAAGAAACGATCGAGACGCGCGAAGCTGTCGCCATAGCCGCCGTGCAGCGAGGAGACTGGCCAGTTCGAGCCCGCCATAAGCCGTTCTGGCCCGAAGACCTCCAGGAGATGGCGCAGGAACGGCAGGATGGCGTCATCCGTCAAGTCCGTCTCCCCGGCGTGGTGAAAATCGCAGATCTTGCAGACCGCCGATGTCTCCCGGGCAACCCGCTCCATCCAGTCCGCCCAGGGATGGAGGGCGCCCGTTGCCACCGGGGGATTGGCGGCATGGTCGATGATGGCGCGCAAGCCAGGGCGGCGCTGGAGCGACGCAAGGACCTCCGGCAACTGCTCCGGCAGGGCAAGGATCTCGGCGATGAGCCTTCGGCGGGCCAGCTGATCGAGCAGGGCCTGTGTGCGGGCCGCTTCCAGCCAGCCAGCTGGCATGACGGGTAAGGGCAGCCGCAGGCCAACGAAAAGGGGGGTCTGCATCCAGCGGTCGAGGCGCGCTTCGACATCATCGCTAGCCGGATCGAGAAAACCCACGATGCCGACGACAGGAAAGGCGCCGCAACTTGCCTCGGCGAACAGCCGGTCCGTCTCGCCGGCATCCTGAGCCGACGAAACAAGCACGACGCCTGAGACCCCGGCGTCCCGACAAAAGGGGGCGGCTTCCGCCAAATCAAACTTCTGGTCAAGCCGCTTGAAGCGCTCGCGAATCCTGACGAGAAAGCCATCGCCGGGCATCCAGCAGTGAAGGTGGCTGTCAATCATCGAGGCGGGACCGCGTGGGTTTCGTAGGCTGCGTCAAGGGCAAGCCAGCAATCCTCCGGAATGGCGAGCTTCAGCATCGCAAGACTGTCCTTGAGTTCTTCCACCGTTGCCGGCCCCAGCAATGTTGTTGCGCGCGCAAGTCTGCCCGCGAGCTGCAGAGCCGCGGCCCGCAGCGGGACGTGATGCGCGGAACAGATACCGGCCAGGCGATCACGCATGGCCAGCATCTCCGCGGGCGCCGGCGCGTAGTCGAATGTCTCCCGCCCCGGACGATCCGCGAGCAAACCCGAGTTCAAGAGACCGCCGAGAATGACAGGGAGGTCCGCACGCGCGCATGCCGGGAGCAAGCGCGTATCGGCGGACCGGTCAAGGAGCGTATGGCGTCCCGCCACCAACACGACATCGAGTTTCGCGCGCGCGATAGCCCGCAGCGCCGTATCAACACGGTTGGTTCCAATCCCGACAGCCGCGATCACGCCCCTATGCTGCAACTCCCTCAAGGCAGGAAGCGCTTCGTCCATCGCCTCATCAAGCAGGCCCTCATCCGGATCGTGCAGCAAGACAAGATCGATGGTCTCCCGCTGAAGCCGCGTCAGGCTCTCGTCAACCGAGCTGACGACAAAACTGGCGGAAAAGTCCGTCCGCCGTTCAGCCGGTGATGGTCGCGTCCCGAAGGGCGCGGTGAGCCGGTGCCCGACCTTCGTCGACAGGACCGCGCCCGGTCGATGGTCCGCTAAAGCACGACCGAGAAGGACCTCGGACCGGCCGCTTCCATAAAGCGGCGACGTGTCGAAATAGCGGATGCCGGCATTCCAGGCATGGTCTATCAGGGCCATCACCGCGCTGTCCGACGTCGCGTCAGTGAGAACGCCGAAGGCGGCGCAGCCGAGACCGAGCTTCGGCAGCATCGCCGATCAGCCTTTCACGGCACCGGCAGCCAGGCCGCCGACGATGTAGCGCTGGAAGATGAGCGCGAGCAGAAATGGCGGCAAGGCCGTGAGAACACCGGCGGTCATGACATAGTCGAACTGGATGGAGGCGGTGTCGACGAAGCTCGCGGTCACGACGGGAAGCGTCTTGCTGGCTGTCGTCTTCGTGAAGACCACAGCGAACAGAAACTCGCTCCACGACGCCATGAACGCCAGTATGGCGACACAGGTCAAACCGGGGCGCGCCAGCGGCAAGATCACATAGCGCATGGTTTGCCAGCGTGTCGCCCCGTCGATGGTCGCCGAATCCTCCAGCTCGACGGGCATCGTCTTGAAATAGGCCTGCAACAGCCAGATCGAGAATGGGACGGTCAGGATGCAATAGGCAGCGATGAGCGAAAGCGGCGTATCGATCAGGCCGAGATTGCGCATGAGGAGGAACATCGGCACCACGAGCATGATCGGCGGCAACATGCGGCTACCGAGATAGACCATCAGAAGCGGCAACGATCGCCTGACGTTGAGGCGTGAGAAGGCGTAAGCCGCGGGCGACGCGACCAGCAGGTTGGCGAGCGCCACGCATAGCCCGACCGTCAGGCTGTTGATCATGGCGGGAAAAATGTCGAAGACAGCAGGCGCCCTGTTCTGCGCGAATGCGATGAACTCCGGGTCGCCGATACCGAATATGGTGGCGTAGTTGCGCAGCGTTGGCGCTTGCGGAATGAAATGCGGCGGCACCGCCAGCATCTCGGCTTCCGTCATCAGGCTGGTTGCGACCATCCAGTAGACGGGAGTGAACATGAAGAGGAAGAAAAGCGCAGCCGCCACCATGAGGACGCAGGTGCGGAGAATGCGCGCGCGTTCGGACATCATCGGGCGAGTTCTCCCCGCTTCCACAAAAGCCTGATGTAAATGATGGACAAGGCCAGCGTTGTCAGTGCGATCAGATAAGCATAGGCATTGCCGCGTCCAAAATCCGCGAAGTTGAATGTCGTGACATAGGTGAGCCATGCCAGCACAGTTGTGCTGTCGCCTGGTCCGCCGCCGGTCAGGACATAGATGATGTCGAAGGTGCGCAAGGCGACCATGGTCTGTGTAATCAACACGAGTAGAAGCGAATGGCTAAGCCACGGCAAGGTAATCGCCTTGAAACGCTGCAGCACATTGGCGCCGTCCATGCGCGCCGCTTCATAGAGCTCTTCGGGAATGGTCTGAAGCGCCGCCAGAACCACCAGGGAAACGAAGGGAATATGGTTCCACGCCTGCGCAACGATCAGTGCCGGCATCGCGGTATTCACATCGGTCAGCCACGATCGATACTCATCGAGCACGCCGGCCCCGACAAGCACAGCATTGATGAGCCCATAACGCCCGTCGAGCAGCCACTGCCAGATGAGCCCGTTGACCACGGGAGGAACCGCCCAGGGAACGAGAATGATGGCACGCAGAAGCGCTCGTCCGGGGAAGACTTCGTTGAGGAGAAGCGCCAGGAGCGTCCCGAGCACGATCGTCAGCGTAATCGAACCGAGGGAGAAGAGTGCGGTCGTCTGGGCAGCCCTCCAGAACTGCTCGCTTCCCAGTATCGATATGTAGTTATCAAGCCCAATGAACTGAAAGCGCGCCGGCTGGCGCAGGTTATACTGATGCAGGGACAGCAGGAACGAGTAGATGATCGGATAGAGAACGAAGACCAGCAGAAGCAGGATCGCGGGTGTGTTCAGCACAAAGAACAGGAATGGTTGCGGCTCCCGCGGCGCAACCCACCGCCCCCGACCGAGACCATCCCGCGAGAGGCGCCAGGCAGCCTTCTGCGGGCCGGCTGGCGAACCGGCAAATGCCGCCGACGGAAAATCGCCCTTCACCGCCATGCTCAGCCTCTCAACGTCAAATAGATGATCGCCTTCACCCGCGCGCCCTCCGGCCCCTCCACCCGGCCGTTCAGCCTGAGCCAGGGGCCGACATTGTTCAAGGGAAGCGACAGCAAACCCGGCCCGTCCAGCGTCACAGGCAGGGCCTCATGCGGACACCAGGTCAACCCTTCGGGAGATATGTGGCTGGCGACGCGCAACGTGGCGCCCCTGTCCGCCTCGAGGACATGGATGAACCAGCGCGCCTCCGCGGCCCAAGCCGTCTCGTAAGGTTCGGTCCAGAAATCCCCGCTCAGCGAGACATTGCGTTCGATAACAGCCGTGAAAGCGCGAGAAAGCATGGATATCACCAATCGACAGATACGAGAACCGAATCGAGAAACAGGAAATTCCGCACCGAGCGGTGTGTCTTCACGTCGATGGTGAAGTTGAGAAGCCGCTCCAGCCCCCAATAGCCGTGCTCAAAGCGCGGAACAGGTATGGCCCTGAGGTCCATGATCTTGTCATTGACCTGGAGTTCCACGTTTCTTCCGGCATCCGTGTCAAACAGATAACGCAGATAGTGCCAGTTCAGCTTTGTTGGCACTTCGTTGTAGCATAGCGCTTGCTGACCATCTGGCACGTCGGCCCAGTCGTCAGGATGCGCCACGTGATAGTCTTGAACCGGTGCGCTTCCGCTCCTCTCCATCAAGGTCGTGGTCTGCACCGAGGTCTTGTAGCGCCATTTGCGCACAAGCTCTCCGGCGGAGTTTGTATTTTGATAGCGCAGCGAGCAGTGATAGCGCCGACCGTATTCGCGATCACAGACATCATTTCCGATCGTGAAATCGCCGAAGTCATAAACGCTCGGATCAAGATTACCATCAAACCCGTTCTGGTGATCCGGCCTCGCGCCAATCCACTGCTCGGCCTTGAAGCAAAAATACGTTTCGAACTGGACAAGACCGGGCTTCACCGAGGTCGCCCGCTTGATCGCAAGTGCCATGTGATTGGGCTTCGGCCGGGTCGCAAGCTTGAGGGCATAGGTCCCGCTCAGCGGACCATGCGTTCCGATGTCGAAGAACGAGCAGGTGCTGAGCTGGGGTGGCCGCATGTCTGCAAGAACGGATCGAACGTGGTCGAGATTGCCGTCGTGGTTGCCGATGAGCTCGCACCAGCCATTCACGCCGAAATCGAAATCATCATGGAAGAGAATACGCGGAAGCGGATTGAAGCGACTTAGGGCTGGATTGGCGGCAACGAGTGCCGAGCGGAAGGCGGCAGCATCAGGCATGCGAATTGTCCATTGGGATTGGGCACAACGAGGGCAAGCTAGCTTTCAACATACTTGTATGCAAGTACCCAAATAATCTTGTATGGCATTTTCTCGCATGCTAAAGGTGAGACATGATCGTCGCCACACCTGTCACAGCACTCGCTTCGGCTTCCGTCTCGGAAGAGGTTTACCGCGCCATTCGCGGCGCCATCCTCGACCTCACCCTGGAGCCGGGAAGCACAATTTCCGAGAATGCGCTGGCCCGTGAGCTCGGCGCCAGCCGCACGCCGGTTCGTGAGGCGATCCAAAGGCTTGAACGCGAGAGATTGCTGTTCGTGTTTCCACAACGCGGCACCGTGGTGGCGCCGCTCGATCTCGACGAATTCCGCGCGGCCTACTTTGTCCGCTCTTCGCTTGAATGCGCCGCGGCGGCTGAGGCGGCACGGCGGGCGAGCCCTGCTGATGTGGCACGCCTTCATCAGCATGTGGAGACGCATATGGCGGCACTTGCTGTTGAAGACGAGCGCACGTTCTTCGCCTTGAACGATGCCTTTCACATCGAGATCATGACGATAGCTGGCGTCCCCAGCGTCTGGAGCGTTGTTCAGAACGCGAAGGTGCACCTTGATCGTGTGCGCATCGCGCATCTGACGCGGGCGAGCAATTATCCCCTCGCGCCGATCGTCGAGGAACATCGCCAGCTCGTTGCGGCCATTGCAGCTGGCGCACCGGATGAGGCGGCGGCCATCATGCACGCCCATATCGCCAAGGTGCTGCACCGGGTGGACCTGCTGCGAGACCTGCGACCGGAGTTGTTTGAAATGCCGCGCGATCTCACCGCGCAGGTCAGAGCCATCTCAGGGCCAGCGTCCGCCGGTCGGCGTTCGCGCGCCAGCGACAGATAACAACGATATCGGGAGGAAACCATGTATCACGACCCACGGAGGTCTTTGTCACGCCGCCGCCTGATCCAGATTGCAGCCGCCGCCGGCGGCGCTTTCGCTCTCGGGCATCGGGCCAGCGCGCAGGATCGCAATGCGCCTGCTTCTCTCAAACGCGGGGGAACAACCCTGCAAATGCGCGCCTGGGAGCGTTATCCCGCAGCCGATATTCCAGGCATCAATCGCTATCTCGATGCAACGCCGGGACTTTCGGTCGAATGGGTGAGCACGCCCTATTCGCGTTATCGCGACCGCATGATCGCGGAGTTCATATCGGCGGCCCCCCTCGACATCGTCCAGCTCCCCGAAAGCGAAATCGCGGCCTGGGCCGATAGCGGATGGCTCAAGCCTCTCGATGGCACTCCGGGTCTCGACAGACTGCTTGCCGCCGCCACGCCCGCGGCGCGGGAAGGTGTCAAAGGCGTCGACGGCAAGGTCTATGGCCTGCCTTACCTCAGCGACGCCTTCGGCTTCGCTTATGATGAGGAGGCCTTGCACAAGGCCGGCTTCGACAAACCCGCACGCAATCTCGACGAGCTCAAAACCCAGATGCTTGCGGTCAAGAAAGCGGGCATCGACGAGTTTCCGCTCAGTCTCGCCATGAAGCGCCAGCCCGGTAACTTCTGGAGCCTCTGGGCAACTGTGTTCGCCTCGGGCGGAGACTTGTTCGATGCGGACAACCAACCCGTCTTCGATAAAGCCGACAACCCGTTGAAGGCCGTCCTAGAATGGTATGCGGCCGCCCTCAACGAATGGAAGATCGTTGGCCAGGAAGACATGCAACGCGACTGGGGCGCGGCTCGCACCGGTATCCGCACAGGGATCGTCAAGTTCGGATATATGGCACAGTACGCCTTGGCCGAATTCAACGTCTGGCCGGATTCGAAGGTTGCCGGAAAGATCAAGATGGCTCTGGTCCCAGGCCTGGGGCCAGAATGCATCGCGACCGTAAGCTATGCGCATAGCGTTGGCATCGCGGCGACGACGAAATCTCCAGATCAAGCGTGGAAATTGCTCGAATACTACGCTGGAACCGACAAGAATGGGCAGTTCACGCTGCCGCGTGAAAGGCTGCTCGGTGAGGGAGGTCGCTCTCCTTATCCGGCCCTCTATCAGGACCCGGCGGTGAAAGAGCTCGTCGCGAAGATGACGGGCGGAAACGATAGCGACTTCCAGAAACTCTCAAGCATGTCCCGCCTGCGCCAGGCGACGAAAACCGCGTGGTATGCCGAGTGGGAGCTCTTCATGATGGCCCAGTTCCAGGAGGCCATGATGGGTCGCACGGGCATCCCCGATGCGATCAAGAAGACAGCGGACGAAGCCCGCCGGCTGGCCAAGGCCTGACGGTTTCCGGACGATCGTTGCCAGGAGGCCGCTTGATCGAGACCTCTTGCACAGAGCCCGCGGACAACGCCGGCAACCGTGCCAGACGAAAGGGGAGCCCATGCTCCCCTTTTTCAGCGCGCGCAATGCAGAACAACCTTGCCCGGTGTTCTCGCTTCCACGGCTTCATGGGCCGCGACGATGGCATCGAGAGGCATGTCCATGGCAATCGTCGGACGCAGACCACCTGTTTCAAGCATCATGGCCACATGGTCGATAGCGGCGCGAATACTTTCGACCGGCAAAATGTAATTCGATAAAAGACGGATCAGCGCGGCCTTCCGTTGCAACGCGTAATAAGGGATGACGGGGTTGGGGCAGCTTGTCGACGAATAGCTGACGATTGTCCCGCCGGTCGCAACAATGCGCGCGTTGAAATCAACATTGGCGCCGAAATCCACCTCGATCACCCTGTCAACGCCGTCCGGGCGAGAGGCCAGCACGAGATCACCGGCGTTATCTTGGGATACATCGACCACCAGTTCGGCCCCGGCCGCCCGCGCGATCGCGGCGCGTGCCTCCGTGCGCGCGGTGGCTATCACATAGGCGCCGGCCGCTTTCGCCATCTGGACAGCGAGTTCACCCACGGCTCCCCCACCGCCCTGGACGAGCACCGTCTTGCCCGCGACGGGCCCGTCCGCAAAAACTGCATAGTGGGCCGTTATGGCGGGAACGCCGAGGCAGGCGCCGATGCGATAGTCCACCCTATCCGGAAGCGGCGCGAGATTGGCAACCGGCACCGCGAGCCATTCGGCTGCCGTTCCATATTCAATACCCTGGCGCAGGAACGTCCGGCCCGGCACGCTCCACACCCAGGCACGGCGACCGACCCAGGTTTGGCCGAGCGCATCGGCGGCTGCGACAATATCGCCAGCGCCATCGCAATGTGCGACAATCCTGTGGCCCGGCCACGCCGCGCCGCCCCAGCCGGCCCGTCGCTTGACATCGGATGGATTGATCCCTGACGCGACAACACGCATCAGCACCTCGCCGGGCCGCAACTCCGGCTGATCGATGTCGTCGATCATCAGAACATCGGGTGGCCCGAAGCTATCAAAGAACGCTGCGCGCATCGTTTCCTCACCTCAGCGGCCAACGGCCAGCCCTTGCATCCCCCGGGGACTTGACGCGGCCCTGAGGTGCCGGCCTTCGCGCGAGGCCGCCGACAAGCGCCCCTCGCTCCAGGCCGCGCCAACGCGCACCACATGCCCCCGGGCCCGTAGCTCGTCGATCGTCGACGACGGCACATTCTCCTCGACCACGAGCAGCCCGGGTTCGGCCCGCCGTGGCCAGAAGGATTCCGGAAAATGCTCGCTGTGCCAGGCTGGCGCATCCATGGCCTGCTGCAGGTTCATGCCGCCATGGACGACGCGCAGAAAGTATTGGAGGTTCCATTGATCCTGCTGGTCGCCACCCGGCGTGCCCCAGGCAAGCCATGGCTCACCGTCACGCAGCGCGAAGGAAGGCGTCAATGTCGTGCGCGGCCGCTTTCCTGGCGCAAGCGAATTAGGCAGGTCGCGTTCCAGCCAGAACATTTGCGCGCGCGTGCCCAACGGGAAGCCAAGCCCCGGAATGACCGGCGAACTCTGCAGCCATCCGCCGCTCGGCGTTGCCGAAATCATATTGCCGTCGCGATCGATGATATCGAAATGCACCGTGTCCCCGCGCTCAGCCGGAAGATCCGCCAAGGTAGGCTCGCCGGCTCCCTCCGCCGCGGCCACAGCGGCATGCGCGACGACGGGGATATGGCGGCCGAGTTCCCCAACCTGCCCGGGGCGAAGATCCAGAGATGCACGGTTACTGATCAATGCGCGTCGCGCTGCGTTGTAGTCCCGCGACAGCAACACCTCCAGCGGCACGGGCGTAAAATCGGGATCTCCATAGAAGGCCTCACGATCCGCGAAGGCGAGCTTTGCAGCCTCGACCTGGAGATGAATGAAATCTGGGCCGCAGGGATCCAACGCATCGAGCTCAAATCCGGCCAGTAGTGCCAGTTGCTGGAGAAGCACCGGCCCCTGGCTCCACGGGCCCGTCTTGCAGACGGAGTAGTGTCCGTAGTCATAGCTGACGGGAGCTTCCACATGAGCCTGCCAGCCTGCCATGTCCTGGCCGGTCAGCAAGCCAGGATTATGGCGCCCCGACACGTCGAATACCCGCTCTTCCCGGCAGAACCGGTCGATGGCCTCGGCGATGAAGCCCTGGCTCCATACGCGCCTCGCGCGTTCGATTTCCTGCTCGCGGCTACCACCCGCAGCGTCTCGCAGCACGCGGGCGTAGGTGTCCGCAAGCCCGGGATTGGCAAAGAACTGGCCAACCTGCGGCACGGCATCATGCGGCAGGAAGACCGCGGCGGAGCTTGGCCAATGCTCGCGAAAAAGGGATGCGACGGAGGCGATGCCCGCGGCGATCCGGGGAATGACCGGCACGCCATGCTCCGCGTAATAGATCGCCGGCGAGAGGACTTCCGAGAGGCGCAGCGAGCCATAATCCCGGAGCAGCAGCATCCAGGCATCGAAAGAGCCAGGGATACAGGCCGCAAGCAGCCCCGTGCCCGGCACAAGATCCAGTCCGAGCTGCTCGAACGCATCGATCGTGGCCGCCGCCGGCGCGGGCCCCTGCCCGCAAATGACATCGGTGCGCCGCGTGCGGCGGTCATGGACAATGATCGGCGCGTCGCCACCCGGACCGTTGAGATGCGGCTCGACGATCTGGAGGGTGAAGGCTGTGGCCACACCGGCATCGAACGCATTACCGCCGCGCTCCAAAATCGACATCCCGACCGCGGTCGCGATCCAGTGCGTCGACGTCACCACGCCGAAACTGCCTTCGATCTCGGGGCGTGTGGTAAAAGTTGACGCGCGTGACAACATCGCTGACCCCTGCCTTGGAGAAGATGAAACGCGTGGACTGTCAGGCGTCCGCCGCCTCCTGCAGAGGCTCGCGCACCGCGTCGGCCCCATCCAGGTATTCAAACCAGTCACCCCAGGTCCATGTACTCTTGAGAACTTCGGCAAGCTGGCAGGTTTCTATGCTCGTAATGGCGGGGATGCGCTGAGGCAGTTCCTCGCTGACGAAGCGGTGAAGGTCTCGTGTATCGCGATGCAAGGTTTGAATGAATAGATCGACCGATCCGAAAGCTGATCCAACAAATCGCACATTGGGATAGGAGCTGAGTATCGTCCCCGCCTCTTTCACATGGCCCGGCTTAACGCGGATCAGGATCATCGCATAGACCTCGACACCGAGCGCAAGCGGACTGCCGACCGCCGTCACGCGAATGAGCCCCTCCTCCTGCAGCCGCGTCACGCGGAATCGCACTGTCCCCTCGGAAATATCGAGTTCACGCGCGATGTCCCGAAATGTACGTCGCCCATCACGGGCCAAGGCGGCGACGATCCGCCGGTCCAGTTTGTCCAATGGTCCGGGCACTCCGGGCTCCTGTATTGCCACGCTTAAAATTTCAGCTGTCCGCCCACGTTATATGCGCAGATCGTCTCCATCAACACATTGACGACCGCCGCCAATCGACATATCATTTTCGCATTCCGCAATAAGAAGCAACTTTTTTTACGCAAAGCGTAACGAACTCACATCACAGTCACCCATAACAGAGGGGACGGGGAATGAAGGTGTCTCGCATCATCGCGGCGGCAGGCGTCGCGCTCGGTATCAGCCTGTTTGGAAATGCGGCCAGCAGCGCCGAGCCTACGGAAATTACGTTCTTCATCTGGGCGGGCTCGAACCAGGGCATCGTGCCGACCGAGGTGATCGAGAAGTATCGCAAAGAACATCCGGATGTTAAGATCAACATCTTGGAGTCTAACAATACGATCACCTACCCCAAGATGGTTGCGGCCTACCGTACCACGCCGGATAAGCCGCTGGTCCACTGCGGCTTCTTCAATGTCGATTCGATCACCAAGGGTGATGTCGAGGGCCTCTGGGCGCCGCTCGACCCGGCGCGTGTCCCGAATCTCGCCAATATCGAACCTAAGTATGCGCGTCCCGACAACAAGGGCACGCCTTATATGATGTCTGGAATCGGCATTCTCTATAACAAGAATGCTGTCAAGGAGCCCCCGACGACCTGGGCCGACATGTGGGACCCCAAGAATAGGGGGCGCATCACCATGTTTGACTATGACAATCGCATGCTGGTCATCGCAGCGCGATTGAACGGCGGCGGTGAGGACAATATCGATCCCGGCTTCAAGGTCTGGTCCGATAATGCCAAAAACTTCCGGGCGCTGGTCGATTCCAACGACGCGGTGAAGAACCTCCTTGTCTCCGGCGATGCCTGGATGGCCCCGTGGTTCTCCGGCCTGTCCTATGTCTGGATCCGCGAAGGCGCCCCGCTCGGCTTTGCCATTCCAAAGGAAGGCACGATTGGCTTCCCGCTCTATCTCAGCATGGTTCAAGGCGTGAACCCCGCTCAAAAGGCGGTCTGCGAGGATCTGATCAACGAACTGATGTCGCCCGCTAACGCCGGCCGCTACTCCAAGCTCACATTCGCTGTATCGCTGGTGAAGAATGCGACGCTTGATGACGAGCAGAAGAGCGATCCACTGTTGAACGCTGAACTCGCCGCCACCTCCATTCCCTTCGACTACGGCTCCATCGGCCAGGATGCCGCGGATTGGCGGGAACGCTGGGACCGCGAGGTCAAGTTCAAACTGCGCTAGGATTTGCCGGGCGGCTTCGGCCGCCCGAACCAATGACGACAAGGAATGCCTCGTGACCTCCGACGTCGAATTCCGCAACGTCTCGAAATTCTTCGGCGCATACGCTGCTGTTGATAATATATCCTTCTCTGTACCAGCCGGCAGCTTCTTCTCTCTTCTCGGCCCCTCAGGCTGCGGCAAGTCCACGACATTGCGCATGACGAGCGGATTCGAGTTTCCCGATCGTGGTGACATCATGATCGCGGGCGAGAACATGGCCGGCATTGCGGCCTACCGGCGCCCGACCAACATGGTCTTCCAGCGCTGGGCGCTCTTTCCGCACATGACGGTGTTCGACAACATCGCCTTTGGGCTGAGCGTCGAGCGACAACCACGCGACGTCATCCAACGCCGTGTCGGCGAGGCGCTCGAGCTAGTCGGGTTGACCCAGTTCGCGACACGCAAGCCGCGCCAGCTGTCCGGCGGGCAGATGCAACGTGTCGCATTGGCCCGCGCCCTGGTGAAACGCCCGAAGGTTCTTCTGCTGGACGAGCCGCTCGGCGCGCTGGACCTGAAGCTGCGCATGCAGATGCAACTCGAGCTGAAACGCATTCAGCGCGAGGTCGGAACCACCTTCATCTATGTGACCCATGATCAGGGCGAAGCCTTGACCATGTCCGACCAGATCGCCGTGATGAATAACGGCCGCATAGACCAGCTCGGCTCGCCGCAGGAGATCTATGATCATCCCGCCACGCGGTTCGTCGCGGGCTTCATCGGCAACGCCAATCTTCTCCCCGTCGCGGTAGAGGGCCGGGAAGCCGGAACGGCAACGGTGTCGCTGGACGGCTTTACCTTCCCGACGCCGATCGCGCAGGAGCCGACAGGTGACAAGGGCTGGATCGTCATCCGCTATGAACGCATCCGCATGGGCGAGGCGGCCGGCGGCATGCCGATCCGTACGCAGGCCCGCGTGCGGGATGCGATTTTCGCCGGATCGACCGTGCACTATGTCATGGCGATCGAACCGTCAGGAACCGAAATCACCGTCGAGGCGGGACATGATGGGTTGTCCAGCCCCCTCATGCAGGGGAGCCTGGTCGACATTGGCTGGGAGCCTAGCGTGACACGGCTGTTCGGCGATGTCTGAGGCGGCAATGGTTGATCCCGCCGCGCGCACGCTCGCCGCGGCAAGGCCCCGTCGGGAATGGCGCAGACGTGCCATGCCATGGCTCTTGCTGGCTCCGAGCCTGGCGTTGATGCTCTACGCCTTCGTCCTCCCGATGCTCACCTTCTTCGAGTATTCGTTCTATACCTTCCGGCGCGGGAAGCTCATCGACGAATTCTCACTCGCAACCTATCGTCGCTTCCTGTTCGACGCCTATTATCAGACAATCGTTTTCGACACCTTGTGGATGGCCGCGCTGACAACGGTTCTGGCGCTCGCGATCGGCTATCCGCTGGCCTTCGCCCTCTGGCGCCTCGAGCGCCCGTGGATGAAGCGTTGGCTTTCGCTGATCATCTTCTCGCCGATCATCGTCAGCGTCGTGGTGCGCTCCTATGGCTGGATCGTTCTGCTGGCGGATCAGGGACCGGTGAACTGGGTCTTGAAAACGACAGGCCTCGCGGCGGAGCCCGTGACACTTGTTTTCAACCTTTCCGGTGTCGTCCTGAGCCTTGCCCATGTCTTCCTGCCCTTTGTCGTCTTCCCCATCTATTCCTCGATGAGCCGGATCGACCCGGCCCTGCGCGAGGCTGCCATGGACCTCGGGGCCGGCTGGCTGCGCACGTTCCGCAGCGTCACCCTGCCGCTCACCTTGCCAGGCGTCGTCGCGGCCGTGCAGATCGCCTTCACGCTGGCGCTCGGCGCGTTCGTCACGCCCGCCATGCTGGGTGGAGGCCGCGTGCTCGTGCTCCCGCTACAGGTCTACAACGCCACGGCCGAGATCAATTGGCCGGTCGCGGCGGTTGGCGGGCTGGTCCTCCTCGTGATTGCGATCATCGTGGTCGCACTCTGCAACCGTCTTCTCAAATATAGCGAGGCGTGAGATGCAGGCTGCAGCATCCGGCATTCGAATACGTTATGTCTTTCTTTGGACATTCACGGTTCTCGGCATTCTGTTCATCATAGCGCCGCTGTTCGTCGTGGTCGTCAACTCTTTCTCGGCAGTCGCCTATAATGTTTTCCCGCCAGAGGGTTTTTCGCTGCGCTGGTATCAGAACCTCGCGGGCCAGGCCGCGTTCTACGCCGGCGCCTGGCGCAGCCTTGTCCTCGCCTCCCTGGCGACAATCGGCGCCTTGATCATCGGCACCATGGCCGGCTATGCGCTCGTCCGCTACCGCCTGCCCATGCCCAACGTGGTGAAGGCCTTCATGCTGTCGCCCATCGTCATGCCGAAGATCGTGCTGGGCGTTGCTCTGTTCATGTTCTTCGTGCGCATCGGCACTCTGGGTGGATATTCGAGCCTCCTCTTCACCCATATGCTCGTTGTCCTGCCCTTCGTGATATCCCTGATCACAGCGGCCCTGTTCAGTTTTGACTGGACGCTGCAGGAAGCGGCGATGGATCTCGGCGCGGGTCCGCTAGAGACCTTCTTTCGCGTAATCCTTCCTGAAATCTCGGTCTCGGTCGTAGTCGCGGGCGTTTTCGCGTTCGTTACATCATTCGACCAGGTCGAGACGACGCTTTTCCTTGTCAGGCCGGGCGACAATACGCTGCCCGTCGAAATGTTCCTCTATCTGCAGAAGTGGCAGGATCCGACAATCGCCGCGCTGTCGACGGTTCTCATCCTCTTCGCGGTCGCCATCATCGGCGGGCTCAGCCTTGTTCTGCGCAATCAGAAGCTGCCACTTGATGTCGGCGGCTCTCGGAAGGAAACCACGGCATGAGCGCCCCTTCAATGGAAGCCGTCATCGCGGCCGTCGATGGCCCCTTGATGATGCAACACATGCATCTTTTCGATCGCTATACGAAGGTGGCCGGCACGCCAACCGAGCTCGACAGTTTGCGCTACTGTGAAGAGCAGATGAAATCCTACGGCTTCGCCACGGAGATTATTCTTCACGACGCCTATATAAGCATTCCGCTCAAGGGCGAGGTCGTTCTCGACGGTCGCGTTTTGCGCGCGATCACCCATTCCTTCTCGCGATCCTCCCCCGCCGGGGGCCTCACGGCTGAAGTCATCGACCTCGGGGCGGGGACAGCCGCCGATTTCGCGCGTCAGGCCGTCGTCGGCAAAATTGTCCTGATCGACGGCATCGCCAATCCCGCGGCGGCGCTACGCGCATCGCAGGCGGGCGCAGCCGGCCAGATCCATATCAGCCCGCACGAGCATCTTCACGAGATGTGCGTGTCCTCCGTCTGGGGCAGCCCAACCCATGAGACGGTCGATCGCCTGCCAAAGACAGTCATTGTCCAGATCCCCTTCGATGAAGGCCAGGTACTGCGCCAGCGACTGAAGGATGATGCCTCACTCGAAGTCACCCTGCACGCCGACGTCGACACCGGATGGCGCAAGACACCGATACTGGTGGCGGACCTGATGACGGGATCAGACCCGCACGAACAACCCTACGTGTTCTACACGGGGCATCACGACACCTGGTACTACGGGGTGATGGACAACGGCGGCGCGAATGCGACCATGATGGAGGTCTCCCGTATCGCGGCCCTCAATCGCGATGCATGGCGGCGCGGGCTGCGCGTCGTCTTCTGGTCCGGGCATTCGCAAGGGCGATATTCCAGTTCATCCTGGTATTCGGATGCGCATTGGGAGGATATCGACAGACGCGCCTTGGTCCATGTCAACGTGGACTCGACGGGCGGCCTGGGCAATACGATCGTCGGCGACACGAGCTGCGCAGCCGAGCTGCGCCCGCTCGCGGCCGAGGCGGTCATGGCCTATAGCGGCCAGACGTTCAACAACAGACGGCAAAACAGGGCGGGCGATCAGTCGTTCTGGGGCATCGGCGTGCCTGGAATTTTCCAGAACATGAGCGAACAGCCGGCCTCGCCGGACGCGGAAACGAATGCCTCCGCCTCGGTGTTCGGCGGCGGTAACCGGGTGGGCCACGGCACGGGGTGGTGGTGGCACAATCCGGCCGATACCCTGGACAAGATCGACGAGACGATCCTCGTGCGCGACACGAAGATCTACATGCACGCCGTCTGGCGGCTGCTCACCGACCAAATCCTGCCGCTCGACTATGCCGAACATGCCCGCTATCTCACGGCGACCCTGCGCGAGTTGCAGGACGCCGCCGGCGCCCGCTTTGACCTCAGCCTGCTGCAATCTCGCGCCAGCCGTCTGGAACAGCTTGCGACCCGGCTCAAGGCCGTCTCTGAGGTGGCGAGCGATGAAGACGCCACAACCATCAACGAGGCGCTCAAAGCGGTGTCACGCGCGCTCGTGCCGGTGGACTACACGGAGAAAGATCGCTTCACCCAGGATCCCGCCCTCGCGCAGCAGGCCTATCCCGGCCTGCAACCCATCCGGCAGTTCGCAGCGCTCGATCCGGACAGCGACGCGGCCAGATTTCTGCATGTGGGCATGATGCGCGCCCACAACCGCACCGCCCTGGCGCTGGCTGACGCCATCAAGGCTATCGAAACCTGCCTTCAAAATCTTGGCGCCACGGCGCAATAGGACAATATCGCGATGCTTCTCGAAGGACAGACGGCGTTCATCACGGGCGGCGGCGGCCGTCTTGGCCGGGCAATCGCCCGCTCATGCCAGCGGGAGGGCGCGGCGGTCGTCATTGCGGACCTGAACATGGCCGCGGCCAAGGCAGTCGCGACAGAGCTCGCGTCCTCGGGACGCACGGCGGCAGTCGCGGGCGATGTGTCCTCCAAGGAAGACGTCCTGCGTATGATCGACGATGCGGAGGAGCAGCTCGGCCTGCCGGATGTCCTCATCAACGCGCATGGAATCTTCCCCAATATTCCGCTGCTCGAGGTCGAGGTCGAAGATTGGGATCGCATCTTCGCGATCAACGTCCGCGGGACAATGCTGCCCGTGCAGGCGATAGCCCAGCGCTGGATAGACCGGGGGGTCAAAGGCTCGATCGTCAACCTGTCATCGGGGGCCGCCACCTCCGCGCGGGCGGGTGGGGCGGGATACAACGGCTCGAAAGCGGCGGTCAGCATGATGACCGAGGTGATGGCGATTGAATTCGGGCCGCACGGCATTCGCGTCAATGCGGTGGCGCCCGGTCTCGTCATGGACGAGGTCTGGACGAAGGACAGCGGGGCGGACCTGCATCCCTATGCCGATCTGATGTTGAAGGGCACGCCACTCGGCCGCACCGGCCATCCCGACGACATCGCCGAGGCCGTCGTGTTCCTCGCCTCCTCCAAGGCCTCGCCCTGGACCACGGGATCTATCCTGAAGGTCACCGGCGGCTCCCACTGCGGCCGCACCCATATGCCCCTCTCGAGGAACATGCGCTGATGACCTCTCCCTTTGTCATTGTCGGCGCGGGAGCGATCGGCGGCATTGTCGGCGCTCATCTCATCCGCTCCGGACACGAGGTCGTCTTCATCGAGGCCAACGAGGCACATGCGGATGCCATCCGGCGCAATGGCCTCAGGATCAGCGGACATCTCGACGCGCTGGTCCGTCCCGCCATTCACGCGCCATCGACCTATGACGGGCCGATGGAGCGCGTGCTTCTCGCCGTGAAGTCGCGCGATACGATCGCCGGCCTGTCCCCCTATGCCGATCGGATCGCGGCGGACGGCTATGTTCTGTCGCTCCAGAATGGGCTTGAGGAAGAAAAGATCGCGGCCATCGTCGGGAAAGAACGCACGATTGGCGCCTATCTCACCTTTGGCGGCTACTACAAGGAACCAGGCCATATCGTCTATGGCGGCCCCGGAAGCTTCAAGATCGGGGAAATCGACGGCCGCGGGACATCATCACGCGTCACGGCGTTGCAAAAAGCGTTGTCTTCGCAGCAAAATATCGATGTGACAGACAATATCTTCGGTTACCTCTGGTCGAAGATGGCCTTGGGCTCGGTTTATTTTGGCACCGCCATTGTCGACGCGCCTGTACTTGAGATTTACGATGATCCACGCGCCCGGGCCGTCCTCGCCATTCTGGCGGGCGAGGCGGTCAGCGTCGCGGACGCGATCGGCATTCGCACGGAAAACTGCGACGGCTTCGACCCGAAGGTGTTTCGGCTGGACCGGCCGACCGATGACGCGGCTCAGGCCGCTTCCTGGGATGCCCAGCGCGTCTATTGGAAGAGCCACGACAATACCCACACCGGCGTCTGGCGCGACCTGAAGATTCATCGCCGCAAGACAGAGGTGGAATGGCAAGTGGGGGCGGTCATTCGCATCGCGGAAGAAGCCGGTGTGGGCGTCCCGCATCTCGAGCGCCTCAAGACGACCGTGGAAAGCATCGAGAACGGAGCGCGCGCCCAGGGCTGGGAGGCCCTTTACGACATCACGGCTTGACCGCCGCCAGCCACCCCGCATTCCCGATTTATCTCCGGACGCGGATGGCCTTTCCTCGAGTCGATGTATGATATATTGATCGATCCGACATTGAGAGGCGTGGCGTGGAAACCTTTCTCGTGGAGCCTTCGTGGCTCGAAGCGAAGCTCGGCTCACATGATCTGGCGGTGCTGGATTGCGCTTGGTTTGCGCCGGAGGCCGGCAAGACCGGCCTCGACGCTTTCCGCGCGGAGCATATTCCAACAGCTCGCCACTTCGACCTCAACGCCGCCTCGGACGGCACGTCGCCCTATCCGAACATGATGCCGGGTCCGGCGCAGTTTTCAGCCATTGTCGGCGCGCTCGGAATCGACAACGGCATGACGGTCGTGATCTACGACGCGGGCTATGTTTCCGCGCGCGTGTGGTGGATGTTCCACCGCTTCGGTCACGACAATGTCTTCATACTCAACGGCGGTTTGCGCCGCTGGAAGGCGGAAGGCAGAGGCCTCGAAAGCGGCGAGGCAAGTCCGGCCATTGCGCGAACCTTCGAGGCAAAGCCGCCTGTCACCGATATCGCGGGCTGGGTCGATGTCGCCATCGCACTGAGCGAAGGCACGGCCCAGGTCGTCGATGCACGCATGCCCGACCGCTTCTCCGGCGCGCTTCCCTCCGGGTATCCAGGACTGGCGCCAGGACATATGCCCGGTGCCGTCAATCTGCCCTGGACAGCCATGATGCGGCAGGAGGGTGATTTCAGCTTCATCTCGCCCGAAGAAGCTGACGAGGCCTTCCGTAGCGCCGGCATTGACCCGGACCAGCCGATCATCGCGACCTGCGGGTCTGGCGTGACGGCGGCGGTGCTCGCCTTCCAGCTGCTGCGCATGGGCAAGACGGACTGGACGATCTACGACGGTTCGTGGAACGAGTGGGGACGCCGCGACGACCTGCCCAAGGCGGCCACCGGTCCGGCGAACGACGTCGACAGCACGATCTGATCGCCCTGATTTAACGACCTCCACAAGCGAACGAGGATCAGCCGTGCGCGCTTCCTTCGATCATCTCATCGTCCTCGTCCATGATCTCGACAAAGCTGCGCGCGATTTTGAAAGCTTGGGCTTTACCGTCACCGAGCGGCATGACGGTGTCGCCGGATCCATGCTTAACCGCTTCATAAGCTTCGCGGACGGCTCATACCTGCTTCTCAGTGCCTTTGCGGATCCCGCCGCAGCGGATAAGCACCGCCTCGGTCCGTTGCTGCAAAGAGGCGAAGGCTGGGCCGACTATTCTTTCGTCGTCGAGGGGATTGAGGAGATTACAGCCCGCCTTCAGTCGCTACACGCGCCAACGCGCGGGCCGGTCCAGGTTTCCAACTCCGTCGCGAGTGGCGACCGTTGGTCACTGGACCTCTTGATGACCGGCATCGGCGCCGGTGGCGATGACGCCCTGCCTTTCATTGTCGAGGATCGCGCCGGCCGCGCGCATCGCATTCCCGCAGCGACGCGGCACCGGAATGGGGCGGCGGGCATCGCGGGCATCAGGGTCGCGACCTCCTCGGTGGCCACTGTGATCGCAACGCTGCGCGGCATCCTCGGAGAGACGATCTCGCTGTCAGAAACCGAGGCTCATGGCCGTCCGGCGACACGCATCGGCTTTGGCACCGGCTGGATCGATGTGCTTGAAGATTTATCGGTCAACAAGGGTAGCCCCGGCCTCTTCGAGGCAGTCATCGCAACCACGATACCCCAGCCAGAGCCCGATCCGGCCTTGACGCATGGAGCAACGATCCGTTTCGCGCCCCGGTGAAACGGATCACGCCGCGCTGGAACTCTCGCGCGCGTTGATCGCCGCGAGCACACGTTTGGCGCCATCATCGATCGCGTGTTCGATCGCCACCCGGGCGGCGTCGGCGGAGCGACGGTGCAAGGCCTCGAGCAACTCATTGTAGTTGTTATGGATTGTAAGAGGCCTGCGTTCCTCGGGATAGAGATAGTTGAAGCCCGGACCTGCCCTCAACCACAAGGTCTCGATCACGCTGAGCAAAGTCGGCATTTCGGCAGCGCCGTAGAGGACGAACCGAAATTCCTTGTTCCTCATGAGAGCGGAATGAGGATCACCGGCAGACTTCGCCGCCAGATACTGAGCGAGCAGCTCCTGCATCCGCGTGATGTCGGCGGCAGCGATCCGCAGTGCCGCTTTTGCCGCCGCGAGCCCCTCAACGGCCTTGCGGACCTCCGAGAGCTCCAGATATTGCGCGGCATTCAGCGCCGGGACGCGGAAGGACTGCGCAGGCTCGGCGGTCAGGATGCCCGACGCGGCGAAGCGCACCAGCGCCTCGCGCACCGGGGTAATGCTCATCCCGAGGGTATCCGCGAGTTCCTTGGTGACAAGCCTTGTGCCTGGCTCCAGACGCCCCTCGACCAAGGCGTTGCGCAGTTCTTCCTCGACATAGCCAACGAGGCTTTTGCGGGGGGCCGCGTTGAAAGAACCAATGCTCACAACACCCTCATGCTTCGGATGGCTGCCTGAATTTTTACCATGGCCTCCTCACCGCTCACACCTTGTGCACACCGGATATATCATATATCGTTCCGACACTCACAGACTTTTCTGCCTTTTGTCGCGCAGCTTTCTGCAGCCACCAGAGAAAAGGTCACCGTCATGAGACAACTGAAAGCGTTAGCCTTGGCGGCAGCCATTTTATTGCCGGGATCAGCGGCATGGGCCCAAGCCAGCCAGATCACGATAGCACGGCCGGTTTCGACCACCGCGATGGACCCCGGGTTCCTGCGCGAGGCGGCCACAATCGTCGACAACATCTTCGACACGCTTGTCATGCGTGACAAGGCGATGCAGCTCGTGCCCGGGCTTGCGGAGTCCTGGAAATCGATCGACGACACCACATGGGAGTTTAAGCTCCGCCAGGGCGTCAAATTCCACAACGGCGAGGATTTCAACGCCGAGGCGGTGAAGTTCACGATCGACCGCATCATAGACCCCGCCGCCAAATCCCCGACCCTCTCCTACATCAGGACCGTGGCGGGCGTGGATGTGGTCGATCCCTACACAGTGCGCATCAGGACCACCGAACCAGATCCTCTCCTGCCGACCCGCATGAGCCGCTATCCGGCCTATATCGTGCCGCCCGGCTATGTGAAGCAGGTCGGCAATGACGGCTTCGCGTCGAAGCCGGTCGGCACCGGCCCCTATCAGCTCACGGCTTTCATTCCCGATCAGCACGTCATCCTGAAGGCCAATCCAAACTATTGGCGAGGCAAACCGTCGATTGATCAGGTGACCTGGCGTGCCATCCCGGACGGAACGGCCCGCATCACGGCGCTCGTCACCGGGGAAGTGGACCTGATCGAGGGTGTGCCGGTCGATCTCGCGCCAATGATCTCGTCGAGCTCCGATGCCGACCTCGTGCAGGTCAAGAACGGCGGTCTGACGATCTATCTCGGGCTGGTCATGAAGGACAAGCCGCTCGACAACGTCAAGGTCCGCCAGGCCCTCGACATGGCGATCGACCGCAAGGGCATCGTCGACAATATCCTGAAGGGCATGGCGACGCCGAAGGGCACGCAGGTCGGCCCTGCCGATTTCGGCTATCTCGACATTCCTCCGCCAGCCTATGATCCGAAGAAGGCGAAGGCGCTCCTCGCGGAGGCCGGCTTCCCGGATGGCTTCCGCATCAAGATGCAGTCGACCCTGCGCTACATGAAGGACGGCGAGGTCGCCCAGGCCATCGCCCAGCAGTTCGGCGACATCGGCGTGAAGATCGATCAGGAGGTCCTGGACTGGTCGGTCTATGTGCAGCAGGTGCCGCGCAAGGGCCCGATCTTCATGCTCGGCTGGGGTTCAACGCAGACCCTTGATGCTGATGCGGCCGTCTATGCCATCCTGCGGACCGGCGAGCCCTATTCCACGGCGTCCATCCCGGAGCTCGACAAGCTCCTCGACGAAAGCCGCAAGATCGTTGACCCCGAGGCGCGCAAGACGGTTCTGCACAATATCCAGAAGCTTGCCGCCGAACAGGTTCCGCTGATCACGCTCTATCAGGAGGATTCGCTCTATGGCAAAGCCAAGACCCTCAATTTCGAGGGAAGGCCTGATGCGCGCATCCCGGTGTTCGAGATGAGCAAGCGCTGAACGATGACGCGGTTCTGGAACGCTGGTCGGAATGCGGACGCGGTCTTCGCCATCAGTCTTCTGGTCGCGGTCCTTGCGCTTGCCGTTCTGGTGCCGCTTTTCTGGCCGGTCGACCCGATCCGTGGTCAGATCACCGCGACGTTCAAGCCGCCAATGAGTGTCGTGGGGGGCCAGTTGCACCCCCTCGGCACGGACCAGCTCGGCCGCGATCTCCTGGCGCGGCTCGGCCTGGGCACAGCGATCTCCCTCGGGATCGTTCTCTTCGCCTCCGTCATCGCCGTGGTCCTCGGTACGCTGCTCGGCATGATCGCCGGCTATTACGGGGGCTGGCTGGACGCGGTGATCATGCGCGCTGTCGACATACAGCTCGCCATTCCCTTCATCCTGCTCATCCTCCTTATCGTCGCCGTGGTCGGTCCCTCGATGCTCAATCTCATCGTGGTGCTCGGTGTCACCGGCTGGGCGATCTTCGCGCGGGTTGCCCGCGCCAGAACGCTCGAGGTGCGCGATCTCGAATATATCGACGCGTCGCGGGCCATCGGCCTCTCGGACTTCGCGGTGCTCCTGCGGCACGTTCTGCCGAACATTGCGGGCTCGCAGATCGTCCTCGTCACGCTCGACCTGCCACGGCTTGTCATCCTGGAGGCCTCAGTCGGCTTTCTCGGCCTTGGCGTCCAGCCGCCCACGCCGACGCTCGGCAATCTGATCGGCGAAGGCCGGTCCTTCATTCTTCTCGCCAACTGGCTCGTGCTCTATCCCGGGCTTGTCATCGGCTGCCTCGTCGTCGGCTGCAATCTCCTTGGGGATTGGCTGGTGCGCCGCGCCGACCGCAGGGGCGCCACAGCGTGAAGGCGTTGATCTTCATCGCCAATCGCGCCGCACAGGGTGTGATCGTGCTGCTCGGCGTATCGGCCATCGTCTTTTTCGCGCTTTTCCTCACGGGCGACCCCGCCGCCCTGATGATGCCGCCCGATGCCTCACGCGCCGAGATCGAGGCCTTCCGCCAGGCGATGGGGTTCAATGACCCGATCTGGGTTCAATACGGTCGCTTCCTTGGCGGCGTAATTTCCGGCGAGTTCGGCAATTCGCTCCGCTTCCAGCGTCCGGCATTCGACCTTCTCATCGAGCGCCTTCCCGCCACCGCGCTTCTCGCCTGCGCCGCACTCCTGTGGAGCTCGCTGCTCGGCTTCGTCCTCGGCACCATTGCCGCCGTCCGCAAGGACAGCCCCATCGATTTCGCGATCCGGGTGATATCGCTGCTGGGCCAGGCCATTCCGGTATTCTGGCTGGCCCTCCTTCTGATCATCGTCTTCTCGCTCAATCTGCGTTGGCTGCCGAGCAGCGGCATCGGCACCTTCAAGCAGCTGATCATGCCGTCGATCGCGCTCGGCGCCTATTACCTCAGCGCGATCACGCGTCTGGTGCGCGCCAGCCTGATCGAGGTGCTGGGCGAGCAGTACATCCGCACGGCCCGCGCGAAGGGCGTCAAGGGCTGGTCCCTCGTCGTCCACCATGCCCTGCGCAACGCGCTGATCCCGGTGATCACCGTACAGGGGATATACTTTGCATCACTGCTTGGCGGCGCGCTCGTGACCGAGATCATCTTCGCCTGGCCGGGCATCGGGCGGCTCGCAGTGGAATCCATCCAGAACCGCGACTTCCCCGTGGTCCAGGCCGTGGTCCTGTTCGCCGCCTTCGTGTTTGTCGTCGTGAATTTTCTCGTCGACCTGGCCTATCTCTGGCTCAACCCGAGGATCAGGCTGTGACCCAGCCGCTCTCCCCTCTTGCCCAGGACGCCCTCGACCTTGCCGAGGCGTGGTGCCGCATTCCATCCGTGAGGGGTAACGATCAGGCGCTTGACAGCCAGGCGGCGGCCGTCAGCCACTGGCTCAGCCGCGAGCTCGGCGCCACGATCATCAATGACAGTCGCCGGGACGGCCGGCCAGCGATTATCCACGCGCGACTCGACGTCGGCGCGGCCCATACGGTCATCCTCTACAATATGTATGACGTGATGCCCGCCGATCCCGCCGGCTGGTCCGTTGCCCCCTTCAGCGGTGGCATCGTCGATCTGCCTGAGATCGGCGCCTGTTTCGTGGGGCGCGGCGCGGAGAACAACAAGGGCCCGCTGGCGGGCATGCTGGCTGTCCTGAAACAGATGGCCGAGAGCGGCGCCTTGGCCGTCAATGTCGAGATCCTCGTGGAGGGCGAGGAGGAAAGCGGCAGCGGCGCGCTGCGCGCCTATCTCCTCGACCCCGCCTGCCCGCTCCGCGCCAGCATCGGCGGCCTGTTCCCGTCCTTCTGCGAATATGGTGGGGGACCGCCACGCGTTTATCTCGGTTTTTCCGGCATCGCCAAGGGCGAGGTCAGCGTGGAGGGAGGCGCGTGGGGTGGGCCGCGCGCGGCCATCCACTCCAGCAATGCGCCGTGGATCGCCAACCCGGCAAGCCGTCTCATCGCGGCCCTTGCCCTGTTCGGCCGATCGCCGACCGGCGGACTCGGCAGGATCACGCTCGACGCGGAAGCACGCGCCATCGTCGCCGACCTCGCGGCAAGCTTCGATCCACAGGCGGAGCTCAGCTTCCGCAAGACGGACCGCTTCGCGTTGGAAGGCGATGCGGACGCCCTGCTGACACGCGTGCTGACGACCGCTTCAGCCACTATCAATTCACTCGCGACGGAGCCGCTCGCCGGTGATGCGATCATCCCGCATGCCGCGCGCGCGACGTTCGACCTGCGGTGTCCGCCCTCCCTCGACCCCGCCGAGTATCTCGCGGGCTTCCGCGAGACGTTGCAGACAGCGGGCCTCGATGGTGTCTCCTTCGATGTCGCAGATGCCTATCCCGGCACGCGTTTCACCCGGGACGCGGCGGGCGTCGGCGCCCTGCTCGCCGCCTATGCCGCGACGTCAACACCGCCACAAATCTGGCCCTGGGCGATCGGCGCGGCGCCCGGCTATGCCTTTGCACGCCACGCGGATTCGTTTCTCATCGGGGGCGCGGGGCGCGGCGGCAATGCCCATGGCATCGATGAATTCATGACGCTGGAAGGCTTCGAGCGTTTCCTCAAATCCATCGCGATCTGGCTGACCGAAGTGGCAAAGGTGCCCGCGCCGGGGGCGAGCTCATGATCACGTTGCGCTATCTCTCCCGCGCCGATGTCATCGCCGCCGGCGGCGATGACTGGCCGTCGGCGCTCGCCGACGTTCGCGAAGCCACCCGCCTGCTGCGGGCGGGAGAGGCCGGCATGGAGGCTGAGAGCGTCATGCCGATGGGCGGCGATCCTCGCGCCAACGCCTACGGCCTGCCGGCCTTCGTCGGCGGCCGTTATGATGCGGCGGGCCTCAAATGGGCCGTGCATCTACCGGAAAGCCGGGGCGACCTGCCCAGCATCACCAACACCACCTTCATCAATCGCCTGAGCGACGGCCGTCCGCTCGGGCTGGTCGAAAGCGCGCTGCTGACGCGGATGCGGACAGCCGCCGTTTCCGCTCTCGCCATTGAAAGCCTTCTGCCGAGACCACCCAGCCGCATCGCCATTCTCGGTGCGGGCGCCCAGGCGAAGGCTCACCTCGCCATGGTGCTGGCACTGTTTCCGTCCGTCAACGAAATCCGGCTCTGGAACAGAAGCGCGGACAAGCTGGATGCGCTTCTTGCGGACACGCCCTCTCCCGCCGGTGTGGCGCTTGTCCGATGCGCGGAAAAGACCGATGCCATCGCGGATGCCGACGTCATCCTGAGCTGCACGACCGCGCCGCAACCAATCCTCGATGACGATGCGGTGCGACCCGGTCGGCTGGTCGTGCAGGTCGGCTATCACGAGGTGTCCTTCGCCGCGATCGCCGCCAGTGACGTGGTCGTGGTCGACCTATGGGGGGACTTCGCCGCAAGGAGCGCGAAAAGCCTCTTCCAGATGTACCGTGCCGGCCAGTTCAAGCCGGACCAGGTTGCGGCAGATCTCACCAGCTTGGTGGTGAACGGCTGGCGACCGCCGGCCGGGGCCTCGCTCTATTTCTCCAGCTTCGGCCTCAACCTGTTCGACATCGCGCTCGCTGCCCGCGTGCTGGATCAGGCGGAAGCGCGCGGCATCGGAACCGCCCTGCCGTATCTCTAGGGACATCTCCAACCAAAGGACACTGCATAACTCCGAAGGCCGCCCTGTCTTTGACAGGATAGATATATGATATATCCTCTTTCAATCTTCTTGACGCGGGTCTATATGCCGCGCGCTCCCGAGGACGTTCCATGAAACTCGAAGACATTCCGCGTCTCTCCCTCGGCTTTCTCCCGACGCCGATAGAAAAGCTCCCGCGACTCAGCGCCGAATACGGCATCGACCTCTCGGTAAAGCGCGATGACTTCACGGGCTTCGGCGGTGGCGGCAACAAGGTCCGGAAGCTCGAGTTTCTAATGGCCGATGCGGTCGCCCAGAATGTGAAGGTCCTGATCACGACGGGTGGGCACCAGTCCAACCACGCGCGGATGACAGCCGCTGCCGCGCGCAAATTCGGGATGAAACCTATCCTCGTGCTGCGCGGCAACAGTCCGGCGGTGTTGCAGGGCAACCTGTTGCTCGATCATCTCTTCGGGGCAGAGATCGACTTCCTCGATCCGGACGCTTATTTCACCGAGATCAATCCGCGCATGCAGTATCACGCGGATCAGGCCACAGCCCGTGGCGAGAAGCCCTATATCATTCCCCTCGGGGGGGCGAGCGCGCTCGGCGCGATGGGCTATGTCGCGGCGGTAAAAGAACTCGCGGCGCAATATGCGGCCGCTGGGGAGACCGCGCCCGATCTCATCGTCGCGCCCGTCGGCTCGGGCGGCACGCTCGCCGGCCTTCTGATCGGGTGCGCGCTCTTCTGGCCGGACACCAAGGTCGCCGGCATCGCCGTCAGCGGCAGCGCCGTCCCCTTCTCGGAGCGCATTGCCGTGATGGCCAATGCCGGCGCCGAATTGCTCGACTTCGACAAGCGCTTCGAGCCGGCCGATATCCGCATCGAGAACGGCTATGTGGGCGCGGGCTACGCGATCCCCAGCCCGGAGGGCAACGCCGCGATCACCAAGGCCGCCCGCGCCGAGGGTATGCTGCTCGACCCGGTCTATACCGGCAAGGCCGTCGCCGGCCTTCTCGACTGCGTGGCGCGGGGCTCGATCGCCAAGGGCAGCAAAGTCTTGTTCGTCCATTGCGGCGGGTCGCCCGCCCTCTTCCCCCATGCGGAACTGTTGACACAGGACCGCGTCAGCTGACGTCCGCGTGAGTTCCAGGCTGCTCCGCAAGCAAGCGCTCGACCTCGCCCGCTTTGGGGCAGCCCTCACGTCCGCCAAAGCGCGTCACCTTGACAGCGGCCGCGGCGGAGCCGAAGCGCAAGGCCTGCTCCACATTGTCGCCGCGGCCGATCGCCAGGGCCAGCGCACCATGGAAGACGTCGCCGGCGCCAAGCGTGTCGCGCGCCTCCACCTTGAAGGCCGGCATGTGCCGTAGGAGGCCTTGGTCAAGCCAGTAGAGCCCATTGGCGCCATCCGTCACCACCGGAACGCCGGGGGTACGCTTGGCGAGCCGCCTCAAGCCCTCTTCCACGTCCGGGCTCCCGGTGTTCTCCGCGAGCGCCTGCCGTGAGAAAGCGGCGATGCTCGACAGCACGAGCAAGGCGTCCGGGATAACAGGAATGTCCCCATCGAGGACGATCGGGATTCCGGCCTTGCGCGCCTGGCGCATCATGTGGAGCGCCCCCTCCGCCCAACGGGCGTCGGCGAGAAGAGCGTCGGTGCCTTCGGGAAGGTCTACATCCGCGACCGTCGACGGCAGGTCTGGATCGGTGTAACTGACGATCTGTCGCTCGCCCAATCCGTCGATCATGATGCAGGCCAAGGTCGTCTTCGCCCCCGGATGCACCATCATCAACGCGGTGTTGATTCCGCGCGCCCTCAGTTCGTCGAGCGCCTGTCGTCCGATCGGGTCGTCACCGACCCGCGCCATCAGATGCGCCTCGCCTCCGAGGCGCTGGATCGCCACCGCCGCCGTGCCGGCATTGCCGCCGCCGACGGCGTGGAAGCTCTTGGCGCGGAATTTCAACGGCCCGACCGGAAAATTGTCGAGCGCGAAGATGAAGTCCATTGTCGTGGTGCCGACACAGACCACGCGCGTAGGGCGAGTAGCGGAGGTGATTTCATTCATGCCGCGACACCAATATCGAAAGCGCCGTGGCGTAGCGCCGGCCCTTGCGAATAGGCAATGCGCCGCTCAGACCCCAGGTTCCTTGTGGATCGGATCGATCCAGTAGACCTCCTCCGGCTTCTCCACCGGATCGACGTCGGTGATATTGACGACGACGGCCTCATTGTCCGATCGCACCAGCACGCAATCCAGCGGCTGCGCGGGATCGGCATTGATCTCCTGGTGCGGCACATACGGCGGCACATAAATGAAATCGCCGGGCCCGGCCTCCGCGACATATTCCAGCCGCTCGCCCCAACGCATGCGCGCCTTGCCGCGCACGACATAGATAACACTTTCCAGTTCGCCATGATGATGCACGCCGGTCTTCGCGTTGGGCTGGATCGTCACGGTACCGGCCCAGATCTTCTGCGCGCCGACGCGCGCATGGTTGATCGCCGCCTGCCGGAACATGCCCGGGGTCTGGGCCGTATTGGCGTCGAGCTGGTCGCCCTTGATGACCCGGACGCCATCATGCTTCCATTGATCCTCCCCGTGCGCATGGCCGTGAGAATACGGAAGATCGTGTGAATGATCGCTCATAGGTCTGTTCCATCGTTTCCATCCAAAGGCGTCCACTGCCTGGGTATGGCCGCCGTTAGGCTCGGATGCCCAGCTATGGTTGCCCGTCAATCTTTCGCATCGGGAGGATCGACGCGCCAGTCATAATAAGGGAGTGCGCAACCCGTGAGATAGCCGGAACCCGCCCGCGAGTATCAGGATATCGGGATCGACAGCTTGATGTGATCGAGCTATCGGCATTGGGAGAAGCCGGCAGGCGACTGAATGGCTCTTTCTCGCGGCTCATGTTTGAACGGGTGGCTCCCCCATGCGCGATCACATCACAGGCGAATCCAGGGCAAAGCCCGGACGCCACGGACCATCGGCGCTCGCGTCATGAGCGTCGACACGCCCGAAACCGATGACATTCCCGCAGCCCGTCTCTCGGACGTCCAGGCGGGGGATACGCGCGAACGCCTGTTGGGCGCACGATATGGCCAAGCCTTGCCTGAGGCGCCGCTTCCCTGGAACGACGTGATCGGCACGATGCTCGCCCATCGCTCCGTACGGGCCTATCTCCCGAGAGCGCTGCCGGACGGCACCCTGGAAACTCTTGTTGCCGCCGCCCAATCGGCATCGAGCTCGTCGAACCTGCAGACCTGGAGCGTGCTTTCCGTCACCGACCCCGCGCGCAAGTCGCGCCTGGCCGCGCTCTCCGCCAACCAGAATGCGATGCGCGAGGCGCCGCTCCTTCTTGTCTGGCTCGCCGACCTCAGCCGCCTTCAGCGGCTCGGGGACGAGCGCGGGCGCGCCGTCGATGGCCTCGCCTATCTCGAGATGGTGGTCGTCGCCATCGTCGATGCCGCCCTGGCGGCGCAGAATGCCCTGGTCGCGGCTGAGAGTCTTGGCCTGGGCGGCGTGTACATCGGAGCCATGCGCAACAAGCCGATCGAAGTGGCTGCGGAGCTTGGGCTGCCGAGCCAAGTCTTCGCGGTCTTCGGGCTGTGTATCGGCTACCCCGACCCGGCGCGGACATCCGGTGTCAAGCCCCGGCTCGATCAGCGTGTTGTCTTGCACCGCGAGCAATACGACGTTGCTGCCGCCCAGGACTATGTGGCGGACTATGACGAAACCCTGCTGAGCTTTCAGCGGGATCAGGCGATGGCGCAGGTTCCCTGGTCCGAACGCGTTCTCCAGCGTGTCGGCGGCGCTCATTCGCTGTCCGGCCGCGATCGCATGCGCGCCGCTCTCGACGCGCTGGGCTTTGGCTTGAGGTGAGAAGGCGCGATGAGACCCGTGACGTCCCGCGCCGCAGGCATCCGATCAGCTAAAGAAGCGGTTCTCGGGCCGAGGGAGGCCGAGATTCTCGCGGAGCGTCGTCCCCTCGTAGTCCGTCCGGAACAGATTGCGCCTCTGCAGTTCTGGAACAACCTTGTCGACAAAGTCGTCAAGCCCAGCCGGAAGATAGGGGAACATCACGTTGAATCCGTCGCTGGCTTCCGACACAAGCCACTCTTCCATCGCATCGGCGATGGTGGCCGGCGTGCCCACGAAGGCAAGACCGGCATAGCCCCCCATGCGTTGGGCCAGTTGCCGGACCGTCAGATTATCGCGCTGCGCTAGAGCTATGGCTCTCTCGCGCCCGCTCTTGCTCGCGTTTGTCTCCGGGATATCCGGTAAAGGCGCGTCGGGATCGAAAAGGGAAGCATCCTGGCCGATGGCAATCGACAACGACGCGATCGCGCTCTGATAGTCCACGAGGCTGTCAAGATGCGCCCGCTTGGCTTGCGCTTCGGCGACGGTATCGCCGACGACGACGAAGGCTCCCGGCAGGATCTTGAGATGATCACGATCGCGCCCGACGTTTTCCACCCTGCTCTTCACATCGGCATAGAAACGTTGCCCCTCGGACAGCGTGGAGGCCGCGGCGAAGACGACCTCCGCGGTTTCGGCCGCAATCTGACGTCCGGCCTCCGAAGAGCCGGCCTGCACGATCACCGGCCAACCCTGGACAGGACGCGCGATGTTCAAAGGGCCACGGACCGTGAGATAGGGTCCCTTGTGATCAAGGACATGGAGTTTGCCCGGATCAAGATAGATGCCGTGCTCCACATCCCGGATGAAAGCATCATCGGCAAAGCTGTCCCAGAGCCCTGTTACAACTTGGTAGAACTCCCGTGCCCTCACATAGCGCTCGTCATGGGCGATATGTTCCTCCAGCCCGAAGTTCAGGGCGGCATCCGGATTGGCGGTCGTCACGATGTTCCAGCCGGCCCTGCCGCCGCTGATGTGATCAAGCGAGGCAAAGCGCCTCGCGATATGGAATGGCGCGTCGAATGTCGTCGACGCAGTCGCGACCAAGCCGATACGCTCCGTCACCATAGCCAGGGCGGAGAGTAACGTGAAAGGCTCGAATGAAGTCACCGTGTGACTGCGTTTCAGCGCCTCCAGGGGCATGTTCAGGACGGCCAGATGATCGGCCATGAAAAATGCATCGAACTTCGCGCGCTCCAGCTTCTGAGCGAAAGCCACGAGATGCCTCAGGTTGAAATTGGCATCGGGATAGGCTCCAGGGTATCGCCAGGCACCGGTGTGAATACTGGCCGGCCGCATGAAGGCACCAAGATGAAGGCGACGAGAATGCGACATTGGGAGTCCCTTCGTTCAGGTCCCGGATCGTTGAGCGGAGAATCATACCTTCTCAGGCGTTCCGTCGTTTGATCGCAAATAAACACAAACATGATGTGTAATTCTGGATGCCCAACGAAAATCCGTGGATAATTGAAATATGTTCGTTCAACCGGCCCTTCAAGGGCTTCCGCCGGCAATCGGTCGGAACACGAGAGCGTCATCAGCCCTTAGCGGACGGGCACGTTCTTTCCTATCCCGGAGCGGTGTGCTAACCATCAAAGTGATACTATCAGCGCGCCTTACGAGATGATCTGAGAGCATGCCCGACGACGACGACAGTACAGACGACAGTCGATACCGATCGTGGCTGGTGCCGCTTTTGCGCCGCCAGCGTAACTCTCATGTCCTAAGCTGCGATTTGGAAGACGGGTGCCTCGGATATTCAATCCGGGGCTTTTTGCGTTTACCCAATACCCTATAAGGGCCTCACGATGGAATTCCTCGCAGATCCGAACATCTGGATCGGCCTCGTCACGCTTATCGTTCTGGAAGTCGTTCTCGGCATCGACAACCTCGTGTTCATTGCGATTCTGGCCGACAAGCTGCCACCCAGCCAGCGCAACAAAGCGCGTGTCATCGGCCTGTCGCTCGCGCTCATCATGCGCATCGGGCTTCTGTTCTCGATCTCCTGGATCGTCACGTTGACGCGGCCGATCTTCAGTGTCGGCGACTTCTCCTTCTCGGGCCGTGATCTCATTTTGATCGTCGGCGGCGTGTTTCTCCTGGCAAAGGGGACGATGGAGCTCCACGAGCGGCTCGAAGGGGCGCACAAGCCCAAAGAAGGCAAAGTTGTCCACGCGGTCTTCTGGCAGGTGATTGTCCAGATCGTCGTGCTCGACGCTGTCTTCTCGCTCGATAGCGTCATCACCGCCGTCGGCATGGTTGACCAACTCTGGGTCATGATCGTGGCGGTCTGCGTGGCCATGGCCGTCATGATGGCCGCATCGAGGCCGTTGATGGCCTTTGTGTCGAAGCATCCGACCGTCGTCATCCTCTGTCTTGGCTTCCTGCTGATGATCGGCTTCAGCCTGGTGGTCGAAGGTTTCGGCATGCATATCCCCAAGGGATATCTCTATGCGGCGATCGGCTTCTCGGTTCTGATCGAGGCCGCCAATCAGGTCGGGCGTCACAACAGGGAAAAACTGATCAGCACCGGGGATCTCCGCGAACGCACGTCGGAAGCCGTACTTCGCATGCTCGGTGGCCGCGTGGGCCAGGCGCCGATGGGAGAGACGATCGACGTCATCGCGGAGCAGGCCGCACAAAGCGACCTGTTCAGGCCCGAGGAAAAGGAAATGATTCGCGGCGTCCTCGATCTCGGAGAGCGCCCCGTCAGCTCCATCATGTCGCCGCGCAATGAGGTTGAGTGGCTGGACCTCAACGAGAGCGCCGAGCAGCTACAGGCGTCAATTCGGAAGCTCACGCATGGCCGCGTCATCCTGGCGCGCGAGAAGGTCGACGATTTCGTTGGCGTTGCGATCACAAAGGAGCTTTTGAACATCCTGATCGACGGCAAGCCAATCGATTGGGGACGGGTCACACGTCAGCCGGTCATCGTCCATGAAACGACTGATGTGCTCAAGGTCATGGAACAGCTGCGTGGGTCGCCTGTGCAGCTCGCGATGATCGTTGATGAATATGGGTCCTTCGAAGGGATAGCCACACCGACGGATATCCTTGAGGCAATCGCAGGTGAGTTTCCCGACATGGACGAGGAAGCGGCAGCGGTGGATCGCCAGGAGGACGGTTCCTGGCTGGTCGATGGATTCATCGACATACGCCAGCTCAGCGGCGCGATTGGACATGATCTGGTTGATGATTCGAACCGCTATTTCACGCTCGGCGGCTATATTCTGACGCATTTGGGACATTTGCCGGCCATTGGCGAAACTCTGGAGCTGGAAGGTCTTCGGTTTGGTATCGTCTCACTCGACAAGCGCAGCATCGGCAAGGTCCGGATCAGCGTAGTCGATGCCACGGTCGGCTAAGCAGGCGCAGGCGCGGCCTCCGTAATAGGGTTCCGCGCCCCGCCATGGGCGACTTATGTCAAGCGCGCGCGGGGCGGCTCGCTCGTCCAGCGAGAACAAGCAGGAGACCGCCGCCCGCAAGGAAAGCGCCGGCAATCGGCACTGCCGCGTAACCCAGCCCGAGGGCGATCACGGCGCCACCGACGCCCGCTCCGAGGGCATTCCCCAGATTAAAGGCGCCGACATTGACGGAAGAGGCTAGCCCGGGGGCTTCGACCGCAAGTTGCATCACGCGCATCTGCAACGGCGGCACCACGGCGAAGGTCGCGGCGCCCCAAGCCAAAAGCGCTACCGCAGCGCCGAGTTCGCTTCTCGCCAACAGCGGAAAGACCAGCATGATCGCTGCCAACAGGGCGAGGAACAGCAACAGACTGCCGTCCAGCGAGCGATCCGCGAGCCTCCCTCCGGCCATATTGCCGACGGTGAAGCCGATGCCGATCAACACAAGCATCATCGTGATGAAACCGGGCTGCGCACCATTGAGATTGGCGAGAACCGGAGCCACGTACGTGTAAAGCGTGAACATTGCGCCAGAACCGAGAACGGTGGTCGCGAACGCGGTCAGCACCGCTGGTCTGCTGAGAACACTCAATTCGCGACGGAGGTCTGGCATCTGCCCACGTTCGCCCCGTGGCAGCGCGAAGGCCAACGCGGCCATCGCAAGCAACCCGAGCCCCGCGGTTCCCGCAAATGCCATGCGCCAACCGATCTGCTGCCCGACCCAGGTCGCGGCCGGCACACCACCCACATTGGCGATCGTGAGACCGAGGAACATGGTCGCAACCGCGCTCGCACCCTTGCCTGGAGGCACGACACTGGCTGCGACCAGCGACCCCAGGCCAAAGAACGCGCCATGGGCCAGGCTGGTCACGAGCCGGGCCATCATCAAGGTGCCATAGCCGGGCGCGGCCGCGGACAGGAGATTGCCGACGGTGAAGATCGCCATGAGCACGATCAGCGCGGTCTTGCGTGAAACCCGCCCCAACCCCAGCGTCATCAGGGGCGCCCCCAACAACACACCGAGCGCATAGGCACTGACGAGCAGACCTGCCTCCGGAATGGAGGCGCCCACACCCTCGGCAATGACCGGAAGCAGTCCCATGGGCGCAAATTCCGTCGTCCCGATCCCAAACGCACCCACTGCCAGGGCCAGTAGGGGCCAGGATGAATGTGACCGTGACCGATCGGCTACCGCGGATGCCTCATCGGCGGTTGTGCAGAGATCCATGATGCGTTCTTTCCTGTCAGTCCCAATCCGGCGCCAGGCCGTCAGGGCTCACGAGCCGGCCATCAGGCCTGGCGAGCCCACCGATTGCCGTCATGTCGGCAACACTCAATGTAAAATCGAAGATCGCGGCATTCTCGGCGACGCGCTCTGGCCGCGCGGTCTTGGACAATGCTATGAATCCCTGCTGCACCAGCCAGCGCAATGCGACCTGCGCGGCGGTTTTGCCGTAGCGGGCACCGATCTCTCGTAGAACCGGATCTTGCGGCACCCGGCCGTCTGCCATGCCGAAATAGGCGGTGATCGCGACACCGGCCGCCCTTGCCACTCCCGCGATGGCATGCTGATCCAGATAGGGATGCACCTCGATCTGGTTGGCGACGATCGGCGCCGGACTCACCGTGATCGCCTCCTTCAACTGCGCGACATTCTGGTTGCTGACGCCGATGTGGTCGGTCTTGCCCGCCTCACGCACCGCGTTCAGCATCGCGATCTGATCGGCGATCGGCACGGTGTTTCCCGGCCAATGCAGCAGAAGAAGGTCGACGCGGTCGACCTTCAACTTTTCCAGGCTTTCCTCGACCGACGCAGCGAAGCGTTCGGGTCGATAGTTGTCGACCCACACCTTCGTCGTCAGGAAGATATCCTCGCGCCGCGCCCCTGCCCCCTGAAGGGCCCGACCTAGCGCGGCTTCATTGTCGTAGATCTGTGCCGTATCGAAATGGCGGAAGCCAGCGGCCAGCGCTGCCGGAATCGCGCGTTCCACTTCGGCATCGGACATGCGGAACAGGCCGAATCGGAGGGCGGGAATACGGGCGCCGTGCGCCAAAATGGTCTGCATGGTGTCTGTCCGTTGGATGATTGAGGCGGCGCAATCTGAGTCGGAGGCGTCGGATACCCACGCCCTAGATGGCTCGGAGGGACTGGCTTGATAATCCGCTAGTTTTCCACATCATCAGTGAAATGATTTCACAGATGAGGCGCATATGGATAATCGGTTCGGGGAGATGCAGGTCTTTATCCGGGTCGTTGAGACCGGCAGCTTTTCGGAAGCCGCTAGAGCGCTTCGGATGACCCCATCTACCGTTAGCAAGCTCATAGCGCGCATCGAGGAGCGCCTTGGAGCCAGGCTTCTTGAGCGGTCGACGCGTCGACTATCGCTGACGGCGGAAGGGCAGACCTACTATGAGAGAAGCCAGGTGTTGCTGGGCGAGCTCGACGAAATGGAGCGTGGCCTTTCCCGAGGCGCGGCAAGCCTTGGCGGGACCATTCGCGTCAATGCGTCCGTCGCGTTTGGAATCATTGGGCTGGAACCGATTCTGCCCGCTTTCTGGAAGGCTTATCCTGATATCGTCGTAGACCTCTCACTGTCGGATGAGATCATCGATCTTTATCTCGACAGAACAGATGTCGCCTTCCGCACGGGCAGCCTGCCCGCCTCCAGCATGATGGCGCGGCGCATCGGCATAGCGCGCCGCAAGATCGTTGCCTCACCGTCCTATCTCGAGCGACACGGTGTTCCCCACACAATCGAGGATCTCGCTCGGCACAACTGCCTCGGTTTCAATTTCCGCAGGTCGTCGCCGGTCTGGCCGCTCAAGGAAAGTGGACGGATCGTCGATCGGGCCGTGCGCGGGTCCCTCCTGGCCAACAATGGAGAAACCGTGCGCCGCATGGCGGTGTCGGGCATCGGCCTCGCCAGGCTCGGGGACTACCACGCGCGCGCCGACATAGCCGCCGGGCGTCTCGTTGAGGTGCTGGGCGATGTCGTGCAGGTCGATGAAGAGGAGATCCATGCCCTCTATCTCGGTGGTTCCCGCATGCCGCAACGCGTGCGGGCATTTCTCGATTGTGTGGTCCCGCCGCTCCAATCGTTCCTTGCCGCCGAATGAAGGCACGATCGGACGCCAAGGCGAGCAAGCGCGCGGGCAGATCGTTCAGGGAGCGCTAGATGGCGGCTGCCGCATCGCGCGATTGGGTCAAAGGCTGTCTTGGAGGATCGGATGAACCTCCATGGAATTCTCGCCACGGCTGAAAGCGATCGCCAGGCGAAAGGAATGGGCGATGCGCAAGGCGCGATCCAGGAAAAGCTCCGCCACTTCCGGCGGGCAGAGCGCATTGACCGTCGCCTGGAACAGTGTCAGCCAACGCCGGAAATGCTCTTCGGCCAGTCCCGGGATGGCAAGATGCGGAGGCAACGGCCTGCCCTCGTAACGACCGGTGCGCAACAGCATTGACGACCAGAAATCGCACATCTTGTCGAGATGATGGGGCCAGGCGGCCGGCGCGATCGCCGCTTTGAACACCGGTCCGAGCAAGGCATCCTCACGAATCCGGCCATAGAAGCCATGCACGACGGCGTGGATCATCGCCTCGTCGAGAATGTCAGGCAGCGGCTTGCCATCCACCAGGATCGTGCGCATCGGCACCGGGCGACCTTTCATGGGTCCTGACCTTTCTGTACGGCGGGCCAAATCTCTCCGGGCTGGGAGACAGCTTTTGCGGACTGTGCAACCTGTCCCGGAGGCAAGCCAAGAGTATCCGCGTCGGCCCGGTCGTCGTCGGGATCGAGGAAAATCCGCTCGGCCGCTCCATCCAGATCGTCATACTGGCTGCTGCGCAACGACCAGAACAAGGCGGCCAATGCCGCACCGCCGAACACCAGCGCCAGGGGGATAAGAAAGGCGAGGCTGCTCATCGACCCGGCCCCAATGCCGGCTCGAACGCGCCCGTTCCAGTCACCTGCCGTGTTCCCCGCCGGGCGCCTCTTCCGGCCCCAAGGCGCAAGGCATTCGCGACGACGATGACGGACGACAGCGACATCGCCAGCGCCGCGATCAAAGGCGTGACGAAGCCCGCGATGGCTATGGGCAGGGCAATGACGTTGTAAATGATGGCCAATGCGAAATTCTGCCGTATCAGCCGGCCGCCCTCGCGCGCGACAGCCATTGCCACCGGAACGGCGTCGAGACTGTCCCGGAGAAAGACGAAATCGGCAGCGTTTCGCCCGATATCGGCGGCCGTGGCAGGCGCCATGGAGACATGGGACTTGGCGAGCGCCGGCGCATCATTAAGGCCGTCGCCGACCATCAACACCTTGTGGCCGGCATCAGCCAGCGCCTCCAGCCGCGCCACCTTCTGGGCCGGTAAAAGGCGTGCCGCGAAATCACTGACGCCAAGCCGTCGCGCCACGGCGGCAACAGCCGCCTCGCGATCGCCCGACAACAGGCAGAGCCTGACACCCTCGCCGCGGAGCCGGGCGACCGCGGCGTCAGCACCAGGACGCAAGGCGTCCTCGAAGGTGAAGGACGCGACCAGCGCGCCGTCACGACTGAGCACCGTGCCGGGCGCATCCGCGCGGACGCCATCCATCCGTGCGCGATCCGACAGTGCCCATTCCGCCCGCCCCAGTCGATAGAGCGCGCCATCGATGCGCGCCTCGATACCGAGGCCCGGCCTCTCGACACTTTCGGCAAGGGGCACGGCCGCCCCTGGCATCGCAGCGGCGATCGCCCTGGAATAGGGATGGTTCGAGCGCGTGCCGAGCGCGGCCGCGATAGCGAGCGCCTGGGGATCGACAGCCTCCTTGCCCAAAAGGCGGGGCCGACCCAGCGTCAGGGTCCCGGTCTTGTCGAAGGCAATTGTGTCGATCTCCGCCAGGCGCTCGAGCCCCGCGCCATCCTTGACCATGATGCCGTTGTCGAAAAGGCGGCGCGCCGCGACAACCTGCACGATCGGGACTGCGAGCCCCAATGCACAGGGACAGGTGACGATGAGCACGGCGATCGCGATGGTGATCGCCCGGTGCCAATCGCCGGTCGCCACCATCCAGCCGATGAAGGTCAGGAAAGCGGTGGCGTGGACGACAGGGGAATAGAGCCGGGCGGCCCTATCGGCCAGGCGGCGATAGCGGGCTCGGCCGCCCTCCGCCGCCTCCATCAGGCGCACCATCTCCGACAGGAAGGAGTTGTCCGCGCGAACCGACGCGATGATCGTCAGTGGCGCCGAAAGGTTGAGCGTCCCAGCCTGAACCGGCGAGCCCGGCTGGACAGGTTGTGGAGCGCCCTCACCGGTCGCGATGGCGCAATCAAGGTCAGACATACCATCCGCGACAACGCCGTCCACGGGCACGCGGTCACCGGCGGCAAGGGCAATGCGCATCCCCGGCTCGATATCGGCGACAGGCAGATAGTCCCGGCTGCCGTCCGCGCGCAGCACGGTCGCGCCGCGCGGCGCCAGCCGCACCAGGCCGCGAACAGCGGCGCGGGCCTTTTCCCGCATGAGGTGATCGAGCGTGCGGCCGATCAGGAGGAAAAAGATCAGTGAGGTGGCGGCGTCGAAATAGGCGTGCCGCCCATTGTGGATGGTGTCATAGAGGCTGAGAGCGAAGGCGAGGCAGACGCCGATCGAGATCGGCACGTCCATGTTGGTGCGCCCGTGGCGTAGTGCCCCCCAGGCCGAGACAAAGAAAACACGCCCGGAATAGATGAGGCAGGGCAGCGCCAGCGCCGCCGAGATCCAGTGAAAGGCCTGGCGGGTTTCGGCATCGGCCCCCGACCACACGGAGACCGACAGCAGCATGATGTTCATGGACGAGAAGCCGGCCACCCCCAGCGCGCGAATGAGGCGCCCCAGTTCCGGGTCGTTCCGGCCTCCTTCCGCCTCGGAAAGATGACTGGGAAAACCGAGTCGATCCAAGGTCTCCAACACGTTCGGTGGCTCGCTTCCGCGCCATTTCACGGTTGCGCGCTTCGTCGACAGATTGACCCGCGCATATTCAAGGCCCGGCAGTTGCAGGAGGCCGTTTTCGACGGTCCGGATACAAGCGGCGCAACGCACGCCCGGCACAGACAAATCCGTCTGATACAGCCCTTCACCCAGGTCCCGGCTCGCCAACCGGAACTCCTCCCGCGCCGAAATACGGGCCACCTCCGCCAGCTTGTCGACCGGCAGCGCGCAACAGGTCATGCGATCGCCCTGTAACTGTGCCAGGTCGCGTGCCCGAGCAGCGGGAACACCACGATCAAGCCGAGGAGACCGGTTGCCAGGCTCAGGATGAAGAGCGCGAGCACGATTGCGCCCCAGGCGAGCATGACGGGCAGATTGTTCCACACCAGCGAAATGCTCGTGCCCATCGCCGTGAAGGCATCGGTCTTCTCATCGAGCAGCATGGGAATGGCGAAGGTACTGATGGCGAAGGAAAAGGCCGCGAACAAGCCACCGGCGGCGGTGCCCACAACCAGCATGCCCCATCCCTCCGGGGTCGTGAGCAGCATCGAGACCACGCCGTCGAGGCCAGGAAACGGCCGTAGCCCAAAGAACAGGGCATAGATGATCACCGCCGCCCGCATCCAGACCAGCATCAGCAGGCACAGGATCGCGCCCGTGTACCATACCTGGGCGCCGGAGGCCGCCTTGACGAAAATCATGCGGACGAGACTGACGGGCCGTCCCTCCTCGATATCGCGGCTTTTCTGATAAAGGCCGATCGCGATGAGCGGGCCGACCACCATGAAGCCGGCCAACGCGGGGAAGAGAATATAGTCGAGCGCGAGCTGGAACAGTTGCCAGACAATAACGATGGATATGGCGAATATGGCCAATCCATAAGCCAGGCTCGGTAGAGGCGTGTGCCAGAGATCACTCCACCCTTTGGCCAACCAATCCAGGGCGGCACTGGCGGGCAGGTTTCGCCGACGGCGCGCGGCGAGCGGCAGTGGCACCGTCTCGATCGTATCCTTCGTTCCCATACTGCCCTCCCTCAGCAGGCGGACCGGGCCGCGCGGAACGTTCCACCCGGCCCTGTCGATTTTTCGTGGGGTACGCAGTCCGGCTGCGAGACGACCGCCACATAGACGAGATGCGCATTGGCCGCGATGAGCAGCGCGATGCACGCTCCGGCCACCGCCAAGGCTACAAGGCGTCCGTTGACGCGCGCAGGGCGCGGTGTTGCCGTGGGAGCTCCCGTCATGGCTTGTCCTTGCCCAGCGTGGCGTCCTTGCCCAGCGTGCCGACATAGAGCGTGAGCAACTTGATGTCGGAGGGCGACAGGCGATCCCGCCAATAGGGCATGTGCCCCTGTCGGCCACCATAAATGCTGGTGTAGACCGACTGCGCGTCGCCGCCATAGATCCACTGATGGTCGGTCAGGTCCGGCGCGCCGACATCACGAATGCCCTTGCCGCTTTCACCGTGGCAGGACACGCAATTGGCCTTGAATACGTCCCGGCCGGCGGGGAGACGGGCCTGCTCGCTCGCCGTGAGTGTCTGGCCCGACAGCGAACGGACATAGGCGGCGACACTCGAAACCTGAGCCGGCGTCAAGATACCGTCACGCCCGAAGGCCAGCATTTGCGAGACACGCGTGCCATCGTCGGTTGAATTGATGCCGACGCGGATTGTCTGCGCGATCGTATCGGGATCGCCGCCCCAGAGCCACGCACCAGTTGTGAGATTGGGGAAGCCGGGCCCGCCCGTTCCCTTCACGCCGTGGCAGACGGCACAATTGTCGGCGAAGAGCGTGGGCCCGGTTTCACGGACATGGCGCATCAGGGCCTCGTCAGCCGCGATCTCGGCGAAACCCGTATTGGCAATCTTGTCCGTCCAGCTGGCGCGCGCCGCCGCGGCTTCCTGGACCTGGCGCGTGACCACCTCACGCTGGTCGAAGCCGAGCAGGCCTTTCGTATATGAGCTCACCGAGGGCCAAGCCGGCATGAATATCCAGTAGATAATCGAGAAAAAGATCCCGATTCCGAGAAAAAAGAGGACGACACGCGGAATAGGCGTGTCGAGCTCTTCGATACCGTTCCATTCATGGCCGGTGGTAAGACGCCCCGTGACGGGATCTCTTTTTTCCGTTCCCATCGCTTATTCCCCCGGCCGGTCATCTTTATCGAAAATGCTATTCTTCGCCTGGTCGAAGCGCTTCCGGTTCGAAGGCCACAGGGCATAGACCAGCACCGCAGCGGCCAGCGCGATCAGGTAGAACAGGCCCCAGCTCTTGGAGAATGCCACAAGCGTTTGGTGATCGAACGCCATCGCCTCACTCCTTTGTCGCCGTCGCGGTCTTCTGCGCTGCGTCGGTCAGGCGACCGAGCACCTGCAGATAGGCGACGAGCGCGTCCATCTCCGTCAATCGGCCGGCGCTGCCGTCGAAAGCGCGCACATTGGTCGCGTCGCCGTAGCGTGCCGTCACGCCGCTGGCATAGCTGCTGTCGGGGTTGGCCTGGCCATAGGCGTCGGCAGGCGCATTGGCGATCATTTCGTCCGTATAGGGAACCCCGACGGTGCGCTGCGCGGCCAGGTGCAGGCCAAGATCGTCCGTCTTGAGCGCGTTGCGTTGCAGCCATGCGTAGCGCGGCATGACGGATTCCGGCACGACGTCACGCGGATTGATCAGATGCGCCACATGCCAGGCATCGGAATACTTGCCGCCGACACGCGCCAGATCAGGGCCAGTACGTTTGGACCCCCACAGCATGGGGTGGTCATACTGAGATTCCACCGCCAGCGAGAACGGCCCATAACGCTCCACTTCATCGCGTAGCGTGCGGATCATCTGGGAGTGGCAGGCGTAGCAGCCCTCCCGGATGTAGATGTTACGCCCGGCGACTTCCAGGGGTGTGTAGACCCGCATGTCCGGCGCCTTCTCGACAGTCTCGTGGATGGTGAAGAGAGGCGCGATCTCGACGAAGCCGCCGATCGCCGACACGCCAACGATTGCCAGGACGAAACCGATGGCGCTGCGCTCCAGTTTTCGATGAAAGTTCGGCATCGTCTTACTCCCCCGGAACGATCGCGACGGCAGCAGGCATGTCGGCGGCGCCTTGCACCGCCGGTTCTGCGCGTCGCGACATGCGGATCGTCATCCAGATATTGTAGGAAGCGACGACGGCCCCGGCGAAGAAGAGCAGTCCGCCGACGGTTCGCGCAATGTAGTAGGGATGCATCGCGACCAGACTATCGATGAAGGAATAGGCCAGCGTGCCGCTGTCGTTATACGTGCGCCACATCAGCCCCTGGATGATGCCGGAGTTCCACATCGCGAAGACGTAGATGATGGTGCCTGTCAGGGCGAGCCAGAAGTGCACTTCGACCAAGGCCGGAGAATACATCCGCTCCTGTTTCCACATCCAGGGAACAAGCGCGTAGAGCGAGCCGAAGGTGATCATCGCCACCCAGCCGAGCGCGCCGGCGTGGACGTGGCCGACGGTCCAATCCGTATAGTGCGACAGCGAATTCACGGCGCGGATCGCCATGAACGAGCCCTCGAAAGTCGAGAGGCCGTAAAAGACGGCCGCGACCATCATGAAGCGCAGCGTTGCGTCATCGCGCACCTTGTGCCAGGCGCCGTTCAGAGTCGCGAGCGCGTTGCCCGCGGAAGCCCAGGAGGGCACCAGCAGCACCACGGAGAAGGTCATGCCAAGTGTCTGCACCCACTGCGGCAGCGCCGTATAGTGCAGATGGTGCGACCCAGCCCACATATACATGAAGGTGATACCCCAGAAGCTGATGATCGACAGCCTGTAGGAGAAGATCGGGCGTCCGGCGCGCTTCGGCAGATAGTAATACATCATGCCAAGGAAGCCCGCCGTCAGAAAGAAGGCGACCGCATTATGCCCATACCACCATTGCGTCATCGCATCCTGTACGCCGGAGAACAGCGAATAGCTCTTGGCATGCCCCAACGATACCGGCACCGCGAGATTGTTGACGATATGGAGGATCGCCACGACCAGAATAAAGGCCATGTAATACCAGTTCGCCACATAAATATGCGGCTCCTTGCGGCGCTGCAGCGTACGGATGTAGATCAGGAAATACACGACCCAGACAATGACGAGCCAAAGGTCTGCATACCATTCAGGCTCCGCATACTCCTTTGATTGCGTCAGCCCCATGAAGTACCCGCTGGCGGCGAGCACGCAGAATAGGTTGTAGCCGATCAGCACGAACCAGGGGCTGAACTGATCAGGCAAACGCGCCCGCGTGGTGCGCTGGAGAACGTGGAATGACGTCGCGATCAGGGCGTTGCCGCCAAAGCCGAAGATGACGCCCGAGGTATGGACGGGCCGGATACGACCGAAACTGGCCCATGCCGCATCAAAGGTCAGATCGGGCCAGGCGAGAAGGGCCGCCACCCAAACCCCGAAGAACATGCCGACAACGGCCCAGACCATCGCCAGAACGATGCCGACTTTGGTCGGCTCATCATAGTAGTGCGACAGGCGCTCTTCCGAAGGCTCCGGGTCGAGATACCGGCTAGCCACGAGGGCGATGATCCCGAGACTGAACGCCAGCACGACGAAGCCGTGCGTTCCAAGGAGATCGTTGCGCCCGACGACGGCCATGGCGAGCCCGCAAACGGCGAGCAGCCCCGACACCACAAGGGCGAGCCTTCGCTCCGAAACCGTTAGTCCTGAGACCATTTATTTGCCCCTTCCCCCAGGTTCAGGCGATTGCTTCGTTGATACCAAGCAACGGCTGCAGAACGGCCCTGTTGCGAACGACGTCGGCGAGTGTGTACTTGTCGAGAACAGCGAGATAGGCGGCGAGCGCCTCAGCGAATACGCCCTTGAGTCTGCAGGCCGGAGAGATCGCACATGACCCGCCCGCGCCCTGCATGCATTCGACGAGGGAGAAATCCTCCTCGGTCGAACGCACCAGGGCGCCGATGTTGATCTCTGTGGGCGCCACGGCAATGCGAATGCCGCCAGAGCGCCCGCGTATCGTCTCGATGAATCCGAGATTGCGAAGAGTGAGCGCGACCTTGAGAAGGTGGTTGCGCGAGAGGCCATACGCCATCGCGATGTCGTTGACCGTGCAAACACCGTCAGGCCGCAGAGCAGCATAGACCAGCATTCTAATCGCATAGTCCGTGTGAAACGTCATCCGCATCGCTGGATCTTCCTCGAACCGGCGAGCGTCCATAACGCCTCTATTGAAAGCCCAAGTAATAAAAGAAATTTTAATGCCTCGGCGCCGATGTAGAGGATGTGATGACTTGTGCCTGACACCGTCATGCCAGCGATGATCTGGCTGACGCGCGCGTCGAGAACTGGCAGCAGCCACAAGGCCTGCACGAGCAGCAGCAGCGCCAGCAGGGCGACGACGCCAAGCCGTACCCTGCGCGATCGCAGCGTGAAGAGCGTTGTGACAAAAAGTATGGCGCAAAAGACCCACTCAGTTTTCGAGAGCAGCGCAAAGGTGACACGACCGACATCGAGCGCCACCGGCAAATCGAGCGATGGCGCTTGAAACTTCACGGGTGTCGCCAGGAACGATACGCCGAACAGCACCCCCAACCAGAGCATGGCGACAAAGACAAATGGAATGTCTCCAAAACTTTGCCGAGCGCCTTGATCGTGATCAAAGCGCGGCAAAATTGGCCGTGGGTCGCTCGCCACTAGCATCATTCGTCCTCACCGAGGGCCACGTCGCCCGTAAAGAGGTATTATAGATTCCACTTTTTTATTCTCAAGAAGCCCCTTTGCTTAAACCGCAGCCATCTCCTGTAAAATGAGCGCATATCGCTGCGACCATTCGAAGCGGGCGTGTCTCAGCGTGTTTCCGCCGACACCCGACCCGGCCTCAGAAGCGCCGTACCTTCAAGACAAGCGCGAAGACCGAGCTGATCCACTTACGATAAATCATCCCTGTAAGGCTTGATGACGAACAGGCGCGTATGGCCGTCCGAGCGCTCAATACGGTGATCGAGCGCCTCTCGTTTCATCCGTGCTGCGGCACGCAGGAGCGATGAATACAACTTCGGGGTGATTCGCTATCCGCGTTCGGGATGTCCGCCCTGGCGCGGGGTTTCCGCCCAGGCTCGGTAGCGCGGCGACGGTGTCACCTCGCCGCGTGCCATCAGGTCGACCCATACGTCGCAAGCATCAAGGAAATGATTCACGCCCACGGGCCACATGATGAGACTCATGGCCTCGACGAGCGCATCCTCGGAAACGCCCCGGCAATAGATTGCCCGGATATGGGCGGCGAGGCCCCATTTATGCCCGAGCGCGGCGTGCATTCCCGCCATGGCGAGGTGGCTGAGCCCGGCCGGCAGAAGGCTTTCATCGACCAAGGCCTCGAAATCCGCGAGATAAGCGCCCTCGCCCGCGAGCTCCGGGAAGGAAGACGCCCAGCTCCGGTCCATGAACGCGAAAGCCTCCGCGCCGAGCGCGAAGGCAGCAAGCCGTGTCAACAAACGCGCCTGATCGTGCGTGCCGCCCTCTTTGAAAAAGAGTTCGACATGGTGGGTTCCGATCGCCTCCTTCGCCGCGATGAGGATGGCGAGCCAGACCACCTCACGCTCGAAGCCCGTGAGGTGCCTGTCGGTCTGCGTCAGCGCCTTGTACATGCCGAAATAGGCATCTTGCAGATCCGGCGCGGCGACCGCCATCGCCCCGTGGTGTGGCAGAAGGAATCCGCGCCCCCGCCGCAGCGTCTCGATGCGCTCCCTCAGCTCGGCCGGCACCTCATTGTCTCGCGACATCGCCTCAGCTCCGCCAGCGAAGGAGCCACCCTTCCGTCACCTTCAAGAGCCCGTTGATGATGGCGCCCACCACGGCCAGAATGATGATGCCGGCGAAAACGGAATTCGTGTCGAACAGGCCTGTCGCCTGGGCGATGATGAAGCCTATGCCGCGGTTGGCCGACATGAACTCGCCGATCACGGTGCCAACCAGCGCGTAGGGGACGGAAACCTTGAGCCCGGTGATGACCCAGGCAGTCGCGGAGGGAATGATGACCGTGCGCATCACGCCCCATTGGGAGGCGCCCATGATCTGCGTGGCGTGGATGTAGATAGGGTTGACCTCGCGTACGCCGGAGAACGTATTGAGGAAGACAACGAAGAACACGATCGACGCCGACACGGCGATCTTTGATTCGATGCCGATGCCGAACCAGATGATGAAAAGAGGTGCCAGCGCGAGCTTCGGGATACTGTAGAGCGCGGTTATATAGGGGTCGAGCACCTCGGCGAGGAAAGCGAACTTGCCGAAGATCAGTCCGAGCGCGAAGCCGATCGCCGAGCCGATCAGAAAGCCGATGGCCGTCGCATAGAGCGTGATCGAAAGATGGCGAACGAGTTCGCCGTTCAGGAGCCATGTGTAAAGTTTGCCGAAGACAGCGCTTGGCGATGACACGAAGAAGGGATCGATCAGGCGGCCCGATGCCCACTGCCAGAATGCGAGGAAAAGGACGCCGAAAGCCAGCTGGCACACGTAGACCAGAACCTTGCGCCGTACGAGCCCGGCCTCGAAGTCCCGCACCGCTTTCGACGGAGCGCCCGTCCCAACCGCGGCCCCTTCATCGATCTGCATGGCGCGTCCTCCGCTCACAGGTCCTCTCCCTTGGCGATTTCCGGCGAGAGCTCGCGCCAGAGGTTATCATAGGCCGCCTCGAACTCGGGCAGGAAACGAACCTTGAAGACATCTCGCGGATAGGGAATGTCGATCTTCTCGATATACTTGATGCGCCCTGGCCGGCCGGAGAACACGACAACGCGCGAGGCGAGCGCGATCGCCTCGGCGAGATCATGGGTGACGAAGACGATCGTCTTCTTCTGCTCCTGCCAGATGCGCAGGAGCTGTTGCTGCATCACGAGCTTGAGCTGGGCATCGAGGGCGCCGAATGGCTCGTCCATCAGCAGCGTATCGGGGCCATAGGCCAGCATCTGGGCGAGCGCGACACGCTTGCGCATGCCGCCGGAGAGCTCCTTCGGAAAGGCCTTTCCGAAACCCTTGAGGTCGACGAGCGCCAGCATCTCCTCGACGCGCTTCTGCCGCTCGGCCGTCGGCATACCGCGATATTCGAGCGGCAGGCCGACGTTGCGCTCCACGGTGCGCCAGGGGAGCACACTGTCGGCCTGGGTGAGATAGCCGACACGCCGGTTGATCGCGGTGACGTTTCGCCCCTCATGCACGATCGTGCCAGAGGTCATCGGGATGATCCCGGCGATCATGTTGAGCAATGTGGACTTGCCGCAACCGGACGGACCGACGAAGGCGACGAATTCGCCTTCGTCGACCGTCAGCGATACATGGTCCAGTGCAACGACCTCGCGGCCTCGCCCGACATAGCGCTTGTCTACCCGCTCGATGCTGATGGCTGCCGCAGTCATTACAGCCCCTTCATCGCTGCGTCCGCTATTGAGGGATCGCTGACGGTTTCGAAGGTGAGAGTTGTCGGGAGCGCGGGAGCGCCCATCTGCTGGTTGACGATATTGATGAAGGCGATGTTTTTCTCGAGCAACGCGCGCTTCGGCGTCGGATCCTCGAAGTAAATCGCGCCATTGTTGGCAAAGGCCAGGTTGAACGTCTCCGGCTCCAGCCCCTCGAACCAGTCCTTCGCCCAGGCCTTGAACTTTTCAGGCTCGTTCCTGATGGAGCGCAGAGCCAAGGCGATACCGCGCGTATAGCGCTCCAGCGCATCACGCTTGCCGGCAATCGTCGCCTCGCCAGCGGACGCGACGATATACTGTACTTCCTTCATCTCCGCGGGCGGGTTGAGCGCCATCTGGAAAAGGTAGCCGCAATCCTGCTTCTGAACCGCCATGTCGGCGGTTGGCGACGAGAGGCAGAAGCCCTCGATCACACCCTGCTGCAAGGCGGCCAGTATCGCGGGCCCGCCACCCTGGATCGGCACCAGCTGGAAGTCCTTGTTCGCATCGAGCCCGACCGTCGAGGCAAGGTAGCGGAACAGCGCGTCCGGCGCCGCGCCCGGCCCGGTCGTGCCCAGCTTGAGTCCCTTCAGTGCTTCGACCTTCTTGTCCTGCGGTGACTTCTCGTCAACACCTCGCTTCGCCAGAATGTCCTTTTTCAGGAGAACATGGCTCGCATAACGGTTGACCGTCGCGATGAATGTACGGATCTGCAGGTTCTGCGTACGGGCGCGCAGGACCTCACCGGGATCCCCCAGCACGATATCCACGCCACCTCCCTGCAGCGCGGCGACATTGGTGCCGCGGTTGGACGCATTGGAATTGACCTTCACGCGGGCTTCCGTGAAGAATCCAGCCGCTGTTGCATAATCTTCAGCAGCCCAAAGCCAAGATTTCGATGTGGACCGGAGTGTTGTCAGCTCAGGCATGGACGCCTGCGCATAGACGTTTTTCGGCAGAAAACTCGCTGCTGCAATGCCGCCAGCGGCCACCATGATCGATCGACGGGAGAAGTCTGCCTTGTTTGCCATGATTACGATCCCCTATGCATTATGAGTTTTATGGCGTTATTTCTAGAAACTGAATATTTCTATCAAGATTCGATCATCCGCCGCACAGCTTCCATGATCAGCGCATGGTCATCCTCATGGGGCAGCCCCGACACGGCAAGTGCACCCACAAGCTGCGTGCCGGCGAAAAGCGGGACACCACCGCCCATGTCGATAACAGCCTTTGGATCTGCCCATGCGACATCCGCAAGCCTACGTCCCGTCGCCCGCAGGTGGTGGAACCACCAGAGCGAGCTATGTCCACAATTGAATACGGTATTGATCTTGAGATCGAGGAAACGTTCGTTGTCGAGACCCGTACCGTCTTTGGCGAGCATCAGGACGGTACGACGTCCCAACACGATTTTCGCGGATAACGGAGCCGGCGCACGCGCCAGCAAATTCCCGCCGAGCTCATGCAGCGTATCCGCGTCAAGCGGAAGCCTCGCCAACAGACGCTCGTCAGCCTCGATCCCGACCTTGGCGGCCACATGGTCCATGGTCATATCGCTCCCTCACGCCGCGAGCACGATGCCGCCCGTGACATTCAAAATTGTACCGGTCATGTAGGCTGAATAGGGCCCGCAGAGAAAGCGGACAGGCCCCGCAACGTCCTCGGCCGTTCCAACGCGCCGTAGAGGGATAGCTTGCGGATCAGGCTTGGAGAAACTGGCCGTCATGTCTGTCGCGATCACGCCAGGCGCCACGGCATTGCAGAGTATTCCATGCGGACCGCCGTTACGGGCAACATGACGAGTCATAGCCGCGACCGCGCCCTTCGACGCGGAATACTCCGTGCCGACAATGACACCGCCCTGATAATAGGCCATCGAACTCACCAGCACGATCCGTCCATAGCCGCACGCAATCATATGCGGCCAGCAGGCGGCGATACAGGCCTGGGTACCGTTTACGTTCACATCGATGACGCGGTCCCACTGCTCCCAGTCGCCAGCCACCGTGCCGGGCGGACAGATCCCCGCGTTGCAGACAAGGATATCGAGACGTTGCTTGGCCGCCACGATCTCGTTAGCAAGGGCGACACAGGCATTCCGATCGGAAACATCAAGCTTGCGCGCATGCGCCAGGCCGCCCGCCTCGGCAATCGCAGCCACGGTTTGCTCACAGGACAACAAGTCCGCGGCATAAACAGTCGCCCCGTCCTGCGCGAGAGCCTGACAGACCGCAGCCCCGATACCACGCGCACCGCCTGTGACAAGCGCGACCTGCCCTGAAAGCGGCCGCCCCGCTGAATGCTGCATCAACGCTCTCCCCCGCGATGAACGCAGGCCGTTTCGCCCTCACATCCCCGCGGCCATTACAAGTTGTTATTCCCGTCAACCTCTGTTATTCTTGTTATAAACAAAGTACAAGTAATTTGTCAAATGGGGCTTCCGTGGGATTCGACTTCATCATTGTCGGCGCCGGCTCGGCCGGCTGCGTCCTCGCCAATCGCCTGTCCGCCGATCCCCACCATCGTGTGCTTCTCCTGGAAGCTGGCGGATCCGACTGGAATCCGCTTTTCCGCGTTCCGCTGATGACCGGCGTTTTGCTCCGCAGCCGCTACGCCAACTGGTTCTACCGCACGGAGCCGGAACCCCATCTCAACGACCGACAACTGTTCTGGCCGCGCGGGCGGGTCCTCGGCGGTTCATCAGCCATCAACGGAATGGTCTACACCCGCGGCACGCGGCTGGACTATGACGGCTGGGCCCAGATGGGCTTGCCGGAATGGTCGTTCGACAAGGTCTTGCCCGCTTTCATGCGCGGCGAGAGTTACCAGCCTGGCGCCAATGCCTTCCATGGCGGAGCCGGGCCGCTGCCCATCTCCCGGCCGAATACCCCCAACCCTCTGTTTGACGCCTTTGTGGCGGCCGGACAGCAAGCCGGCTATCCGTTCAATCTGGATTTCAACGGCGAAACGCAGGAAGGCTTCGGCCGTTACGATTTCACCACGAAGAATGGAGAGCGTTGGAGCGCGGCGCGCGCCTTTCTTGGCCCCGCGCGTCAACGTCCCAATCTCGTCATCCGGACGGATGCGCGCCTTCTGAAGGTTATCGTAGAAAACGGGCGCGCGACCGGGGTCGAGATCCTGACGGGGCGTGAGCGGCAATCGATCCGCGCTGAGCGGGATATCATTCTATCCTGCGGAACGGTGAATTCTCCTGCCGCCCTGATGCATTCCGGTATCGGCGATGCGGATCTGCTTCGCCGCCACGGAATTCCCGTCGTGCGGGATCTCAAAGGCGTGGGCAAGAACCTCCAGGACCATCTTCTGGCCAGGGTGGAGCATGCATGCCTGGAGCCGGTCACGCTGTATAGCACGTTGCGCGGCGATCGCGCGGCGCTTGCCCTCCTTAGGGCGATCTTTCTCAAAAGCGGGCCTGCGGCCTCCTTCCCGCTTGAAGGCGGCGCGTTCTTCAAGTCGGACCCCGCCCTCGACGAGCCGGACCTGCAATCGCATTTCCTCCCCGGTCTTTCGACCGCAGCCCTTAGATTGCCGTTCCTGGCAAAGGCCAGCGGTCGCTACGACGGCCACGGCTTTTTCGCCAATGTCTATCAGTTGCGCCCCCATAGCCGTGGCGAAATCACGATCGGCAGCGCCGATCCGCTCGCCGCGCCGCGCATCAGGCCCAACTACCTCTCCGACCCGGCGGATCTTCATGTCTTGCGTGAGGGCGTGAAGGCCCTCCGTCGCGTCTTCGCTCAGCCGGCTTTTGATCGCTTCCGGGGGCCAGAACTCGCTCCAGGTCCCGATGTCGTCACGGACGCTGACATCGAGCACTGGTTGCGGGGCGTCGCCGACACCGTGTTTCACCCGGTCGGCAGTTGCCGGATGGGCACGGACGATCTGGCCGTTGTTGACCAGCATCTCAAGGTGCATGGCATTCCTGGCCTGCGCGTGGTCGACGCCTCCATCATGCCGCGCATGCCTTCTTCCAACACACATGCGCCGACGATGATGATCGCCGAGCGCGCGAGCGATTTCATCCTCGGAGAGGCGTCGTGAGCAGCACAACGCACGCACGCCGCACCATGTTTTCAGCGCGGCGCGCGGTTGGCTTCGTCGAATCCACCTTGCCCCGACATTTCAGCCCACTCACGAAACGTCGAAGACGCCGGCACCTTCCCCTCGACGATGAGTTCCTGCCAGACGCGGGCGGCTTCGACGAAATGCGGGACACTGCCGGGGAACATGGTCAGCGAGACGGCTTCCGCGAGGTCGAGTTCCGGAACCGCGTCCTCGTAGGCGGCGACGATCTGCAGGGCGACCGCGTCCCAACCCGCCTTGCAGACAAAGACAGCCGCCGCGGCCATATGGACGAGACGCATCGGAACGCTGGCTGCCGCGGAGCGCAGCGCTCGCAAGTAGATCGCCCGCGGATCGCAGGCGGGCAGATGGGTAAGCCAGTTCTTTTCGACAAAGCGGTAGGATTCGAAGCCGAGGGCGAGCGCGGTCACCGTCAGGATGACCTCCACCTCCCCATCGGTGCCGCCAGCTGCCTTGAACTTGGCGATGTGGTGGGTGGCGATCGCCTCATCGGTGGCGATCAGGATCGCGAGCCAGACGAATTCGCGATCGTGATGGCTCAAGACCCGGTCGTCGAGCGCCATGGCGGTATAGGCGGCGTCATAAGCGTCAAGCAACGCCGGCGCGGTAATCGCCATCAGTCCGTGGTGCGGCAGCAGATAGCCGCGCTTCGCACGAATGCCGGACAGGAGCGCTGTCAAATCGAGAGGCGTAGTCATCGGGGACGTCTCCTCGAATCATCATGCAAAAGGTGTCGAATATGACAAGTATTACAAGTTTGGCTGACCGTCGCCTGCTTGTCACCGGTGCTGGCTCAGGCATCGGGCTAGCCTTCCTCCGGTTGGCGCTCGCGGATGGCGCGCGCTGTGTCGCGCTGGTGCGCGATGCCACCGAGGGCGATGCCCTGCGACGCCAGGATGGTCTCGCGGATCTCCCGATGGAGCATATCATCGCTGCCGATCTGACCGAATTCGAGCGCTCCAGCGGATGGGTACAGCTTGCGGTCAACCTTCTTGGCGGCCTTGATGGCCTCGTGTCCTGCGCCGGCATCTTCGATCATCGGCCGGGGCTTGAGACCGGGCTGGCAGACTGGCAGCGCGTGCTCGACATCAATCTCACGGCCGGTTTTACCCTGGCCCGGGACTGCGCGCTTGCGATGGCTTCCGGTGCGCCCAGCGCGATAACCTTCGTATCGAGCCAGATCGGGATGATCGGGCATCCACGCGCCGCCGCCTACGCGGCCTCGAAGGCCGGCCTGAATGGCCTGACCAAGGCCCTCGCGCTCGAACTGGCGCCGCGCGGCGTGCGCGTGAACGCGGTTGCACCCGGCCCCATCACGACACCGATGACGGCGGTGGCGAGAGCCGACACTGCACGCGCCCAGAAACTCGTGAGCAGCATCCCGCTCGGGCGTTTCGGAGAAGCAACCGAGGTGGCGGAGACATTGCGCTTTCTCACCTCCGCGGGCGCCTCCTTCATCACCGGGCAAATATTGTGTGTGGATGGGGGTGTGACGGCTGCTTGAGCGCTATTGCAAAGCAGCTTGATCTCCCGATCGGGTTGCGTAAAGGCTCGCGGTAGGAAAGAGGCGCATCATCGTGGGGGACGAGGAGAAGCGATGACGACCGGCATCACCAGGCGGCCGAAAGACTTGAGGCAGGAGATTGCGGCCCCTCTGCACCATCAGGTCTATGTTGTGCTGCGTCAACAGATTGTCGACGGCGACTACCCGGCGGGCAAAGCTTTGCCTTCCGAGCACAAACTGGAGGATCTGTTCAACGTCTCACGCATTACCGTGAGACGTGCCCTGGATCGCTTGGCGGCGGAAGGCCTGATCGTACGCCGCCATGGAAAGGGCAATTTCGCCCAGCCGGTCATCACGCCGCCGCCTATCGATACCAGCCTGAGGGGCATGCTTGAGAACCTGCTCGCTATGGGGCTCAAGACCCGTGTCGATCTGGTCGAGTTCGACTATATACCGGCATCGCCGGAGATCGCAGCAAGGCTCGAGCTGGAACCAGGCGCCGTCGTACAGCGCGTCGTACGCGTCAGGCGCCATGAGGACACGCCCTTCTCATTTCTCACGACCCACGTGCCCGAGGCTGTGGGACGCAGCTACAGCCAGGGCGAGCTGCTTGAACGACCTTTGCTGAGCCTGTTCGAGAAGGCGGGCATCAAAGTCGCGCGCGCGGACCAGACCATCACGGCGAAGCTTGCCGACACGCGGGTGGCGCCATTGCTCGACGTCGATATCGGAGCGGCCTTGCTCAGCATCCGCCGCCTCGTGCGCGACCAGAAGGGAAAGCCGGTCGAGTTTCTTGAGGCTCTTTATCGGCCCGATATCTATGAATATCAGATGTCGATGACACGTAAGGGCAAGAAATCGGAATTCCTCTGGTCCGACGGTTTGCCCGCCGGCCAGTGAGGCGCCTCTGAAGTTTCCGGTCGCGTCGAGCCGTACATGCTGGTAACCGCCCTGTTCGCCCGGGGTCGTCGGCCGATCGGCGGCTCTTTTGGGCGTATTTCATGAAGCATTCAACAACGCGCCCGCCTGCCGGGATTGTTGAGGTCGATTCTGAGGCTATCACCTTTTTTCATCGGGCCTTTCCCGGTCAACGGGGATAAGGTGCGGCGCCGATTCACTGCCTGACGACCGCGCATGCTCCGAAATTTCTTCTCATATTATAAACCACACAAGGGTTTGTTCGCCCTCGACTTCTCCTGCGCGGTCGCGTCCGGGCTGCTTGAGCTCGGCTTTCCTCTGGCTGTGAAGATCTTCGTGGATAGCCTTCTGCCCAGCGGCGACTGGATGCTGATCATGCTCGCGTCGGCAGGACTCCTCGCGGTTTACCTCGTCAATACCGGTTTGATGGCCGTGGTCGTCTATTTCGGCCACATGCTGGGCATCAACATCGAAACGGAGATGCGCCGGCGCAGCTTCGATCATCTCCAGAAACTATCCTTCGGCTTTTTCGACAATCAGAAGACGGGCCATATCGTCGGCCGGCTCACCAAGGATCTGGAGGAAATCGGTGAAATCGCCCATCACGGTCCGGAGGACCTCTTCATCGCGGTGATGACGCTCATCGGCGCGTTCGTCCTGATGTTCATGGTCAATCCCCAGCTCGCGCTGATCACGGCAGCCATCGTGCCGCTGATCGTCTGGGTAACAACGCGATACGGCGGCCGCATGAGCCGCAACTGGCGGCAACTCTACGAGCGTGTCGGCAGTTTCAATGCCCGCATCGAGGACAATGTCGGCGGTATCCGCGTCGTCCAGGCTTTTGCCAATGAGGACCACGAGCGCAGGCTGTTCGCCTCCGACAACCAGAACTATCGTCGCACCAAGCTGGCCGCCTATCGTCTCATGGCGGTCACCACGTCACTCAGCTATTTCAGCATGCGGCTGACGCAGATGGTCGTCATGATCGCCGGCAGCTATTTCGTGCTCAAGGGTGAATTGACTAATGGTGGTTTCGTTGGCTTTCTGTTGCTCGTCGGGGTGTTCTTCCGGCCCATCGAGAAGATCAACTCGGTCATCGAGACGTACCCCAAGGGCATTGCCGGCTTCCGTCGCTACATGGAATTTCTCGCTGTGGAGCCGGATATCGCGGACAGGCCAGACGCCAAGGCCGTCTCCGGCCTCAAGGGGCATATCCGCTATACCAACGTCGCTTTTGGCTACACCCCGGACAGGCCCGTGTTGCGGGGGATCAACCTGGAAGTTCGCCCCGGTGAAATGGTCGCCTTCGTTGGCCCTTCGGGAGCCGGCAAGACGACCATCTGTTCACTCCTGCCGCGTTTCTACGAAATCGACAGTGGCGAGATCAGCATCGATGCCATCGACATCAGATCCATGACGCTTGCATCCTTGCGTGGACAGATCGGCATCGTGCAGCAGGACGTCTTCCTCTTCGCCGGCACCATTCGCGAGAACATCGCCTACGGCCGCCTCGACGCCAGTGATGCGGAGATAGAGGAAGCCGCGCGCCGCAGCCGGCTCGACCAGGTTATTGCCCGCCTGCCGAATGGCTATGACACCATCATCGGCGAGCGCGGCGTCAAACTGTCCGGCGGCCAGAAGCAGCGTCTGGCCATCGCGCGCGTGTTTCTCAAGGATCCACCGATCCTCATTCTGGACGAGGCGACATCCGCTCTCGACACGGAAACGGAGCGGGCCATTCAGCGCTCCCTGACCGATCTGTCCAAGGGGCGCACGACGTTGGTCGTTGCCCATCGCCTCGCCACCATCCAGCATGCGGACCGTATTATCGTCGTTGATGACCACGGCATCGTCGAGCAGGGCCGTCATGACGAGCTGGTCAAGGCGGGCGGGGCCTACCAGCGGCTTCACGAGGCCCAGTACGGCGCGCTTTTCAAGCGTGCCGGCGAATGATGCGGCCGAAGGGAACACATGGGATGCGCCCGTTTGAACGGATATTCAGGCGGCGTGCTTTTTTCGTGTGTTGCCGTGGTGGCATCCATGTATAAAACAGCGACTTCGAGAGTGATCGCGCCTCGGCCGCCCTTTCGCGGGTGACAGTCCGCCTGGATGTGTGACTGTCGTCCTCGTTGGTCAGCCGTTGCCGAGAGATCCAGGACTGCTGGTCAGGATTAAGTCTGGAGGGTTTGTTCATGCCGCATGAGACCACGCTCATCGCGACTGTTGCAGTGGGTTTCGTGCTGGCCTTCATCTTTGGCTTCCTGGCCGATCGCTTCCGATTGCCCCCCCTGGTCGGCTATCTCGTCGCCGGCATCTTCATTGGGCCCTTCACGCCCGGCTTTGTTGCGGACGCAGGCCTCTCCGGCCAATTGGCCGAAATGGGCGTGATTCTGCTGATGTTCGGCGTGGGCCTTCACTTCTCGATTTCTGATCTGATGGCGGTCAAATGGATCGCCATCCCCGGAGCTGTCGGCCAGATCGTCCTCGCGACACTGATAGGTGTGGGCGTCGGCGAACTCTGGGGGTGGAGCCTTGGCGGCAGCCTGGTGTTCGGCCTTTCTCTTTCGGTCGCAAGTACCGTGGTGCTGCTGAAGGCACTCGAAGAGCGCAACATGCTGCCGACAGCCAACGGCCGCATTGCCGTGGGCTGGCTTATCGTCGAAGATCTCGCGATGGTAGTCGCGCTCGTCCTGCTGCCAGCCTTCGCGGAAACGCTGGGCGGCCACGCGGCCGGTGGCCATGGCGCGGAGGCCGCGGCGGATACCAGCCTGGCCATGGCGTTGGGCCTTACCCTCCTGAAAGTGGCAGGCTTCGTCGTGCTTGCCATCGCACTCGGACCGCGGGTGGTTCCCTGGATTCTCGGGCAGGTTGCTCGCACGGGTTCGCGGGAGCTGTTCACGCTTTCGGTACTCGCGGTGGCGCTCGGTATCGCTTACGGCTCGGCCGCCATATTCGGCGTCTCATTCGCGCTTGGCGCCTTCTTCGCGGGCGTGGTGCTGTCCGAATCCCGCTTCAGCCATCGTGCCGCCCATGAGTCCCTGCCCTTGCAGGACGCCTTCGCCGTGCTGTTCTTCGTCTCGGTGGGGATGCTCTTCGACCCGTCGATCCTCATCCGCGAACCACTGGCGGTGCTCGTCGTACTGGCGATCATCATGGTCGGCAAGTCGCTCGCAGCCATGCTGATCGTTCTCGTGCTCGGCTACCCCCTGGCGACGGCGGTGACCGTTGCCGCGAGCCTCGCGCAAATCGGCGAGTTCTCGTTCATCCTCGGTGGCCTCGGCGTCGCTCTCGGCCTTCTCCCGAAAGAGGGCAGCGACCTCATCCTCGCGGGTGCTCTGCTGTCCATCACGTTGAACCCGCTCGCCTTTGTCGTCGCGCCGAGGCTGATCAGCCGGCTCGGTGTCTGGAAGGCGCTCGCCACCCACGGCGAGCATCGCTACAACGCGTTGGAAGCCGATATCGAGGCGGCTCAGGCGCGCGCCCATGAAAGGGAGCACGCGCACGCTCTCGAGGTGCAGCAAGTGGTGCAGCGCTTCCCGATCTTCGCGGATATCGATCCCGAACAGCGCCAGGAATTCCTGCTTCTGTTTCGGCCGCAAAGCGCCAACCCCGGCGAGCGCATCATCCAGAAAGGCGACAAGCCGGACGGGATGTATTTCATCTCATCCGGCAAGGCTGTGGTTGATACCGATGCCGGCGACATAACCCTTGGTCCAGGAGACTTTTTCGGTGAGATGGCGCTCCTTTCCGGCAGCCGCCGCACAGCAGACGTGACCGCGCTCGACTACTGCGAACTCCTGACGATGAGCCGGCGCGACTTTCTGCAGTTTGTCGCCCGAAATCCAAGCCTGCGCAGGCGTTTCAGCGAAACAGCCACTCACCGCAGCGAGGTGAACCGGCGCAACCTGATCTCCGAACCACCGGCTGCTCCATCGCGCTGATACTGCCGGGAGCTTGCCAGCTCAGAGCTCGCTTCCGCGCCGCGGCTATGCGGGGCGCTCAATCATCCGAACGCCCCGTCACCGTACCGATCCGGTCAATAGCCGACGGTAAAACGCTGGCGGATATGGGCCGGATTCTCCAGTTCATCGACAAGGGCGATGGCGTAGTCCTCGAAGGAGATGCTGCTTCCCTTGTCATTTGTCAGCAGTTCGTCCTTGCCGAGGCGGAACTGGCCTGTACGCTCTCCGGGAACAAAGAGTGCGGACGGTGACAGGAACGTCCAGTCGAGATCGTCAATCCCCCGCAATTTCTTTAGAAAGTCGCCCCCCTTGGTGGCTTCGGCCTTGTAGGCCGGGGGAAAGTCAGGCGTGGTCACCAGGGCCACGCCGGGTGCGACCTCTAGGCTGCCGGCCCCGCCGACGATCAGATAGCGCCTGACGCCCGAAGCACGGACGGCCTCGATCAGGAGATCAGGGTCGCTAGCGAGGAAATGGACGGAGCTGATGACCGCATCATGCTCCTTCAGGAGATCCGCCAGGCCCTTGCCATCGAACACGTCTCCCTTCTTAGGCGCGACATTTTGCTCCGCGGGGATTTTCTCCGGATGGCGGGCAATGGCGGTCACACTGTGCCCCCGGCGCGTGAGTTCCGCGAGAATGCGCGAGCCGGCGTTACCGCTAGCGCCTATAAGAGCGACTTTCATCGTCTTCGTTCCTTTCGGTTGTGAACAGTTGGTGTCAGACAAGGTCGAGCTGGCGAAGCAAGGTCTCGCGATCGCCATAAAGAAGCTGGTTCGGAATGAGACGATCGCCGTGGTTGGTGGACAGAACCACTGTCGGCACGCCACGTGCGCCATGGGCCGTCATGAGGCGCCGGCCAGTAGCGACCTCGTTACGTGCTGCTGCGAGAACATCCGCATCATCAGCCAGAAGTCTGGTCGCGGCCGAGGACAGCCCGATCCCGTCGAGCACCGTGGCGACCTCCCGGCGAATGGAGGTATCGCGCCCATCGACATAGCGCGCATGCTGAATGGCCTTGCAGGCCGCGAAAAGCTGTTCGGGGACCTCCAGGCCGACAGCGACAAGCGCGAGCGTAGCGGCTGCAGAATCGAAGGCTGTGCCGGGTCGCAGCACCTGCTCGCGATAGAGTTGCGAAAACGGCTGTCCTGTCAGGGCGGCGATCCGCCGATCATTCTCCCAGGCATAGGCCGCAAAGCTCGCATCCATGACACGGGCCGCCTCGCCGGCGAAAAGGCCGGTTGGTAAGAAGGTGATCCTGGCCTTCGCCCGCAGAGCTTCTAGGGCCGGCATCGCGCCATAGCACCATCCACACAGCGGATCATAAAGATAGGTCAGCTCTTTCGGCGGCACTGCGGATAGGGGACCCGTTCCGCCGATCAGCCTTTCAACGCCATAGTTCATTATCAGACCAAGTTCGGATATAAGACTTAGTTGCGAATATCGAGCGCTAACATAGGCGGTTCGGGATTCGTGACAAGAAGTCATCGGAATGACCCTTGGTCAGCGTCATCTTACTGTCCGCATCGCTCGGGCCATCCGACGCGCCGGCTGCAGGGATCGGAAACAAAGAGGAATGTCGCGTGGTTGTTAGGCCGGCCGAAATGGGTTTGGACGCTGTGGACGGTGAGTTTTCATTCTCGCCGTGCCCTATCCGGGATGTACTGGACCGCATAGGTGACCAGTGGAGCCTTCTCGTCTTGGAGGCGTTGGAACCGGGAACACTGCGGTTCAACGCGCTGAAACGTCGGATCGGCGATATCTCGCAGCACATGCTCGCGCGAACCTTGAAGCGGCTTGAACAGGACGGGTTCGTGTCGCGGACGCTCTATCCGGTCATACCGCCGCGGGTGGACTACGCCCTCACACCACTGGGTCACTCGCTGCTCATTCCGTTGCGCAGTCTGATCTCCTGGGCGGACAACAACCACGATGCCGTTTGCGCGGCGCGGCGCGTCTATCGCGAGACGATTGTCTGAAAGGCGGCCTGTTGAAAGGGCGGAGAACACGTGCCGGATGGATTTCGTTAACGAGTAGGTCTGAATCCGCCGCCATGCTGGGACCGCTGCCCCAAAGGCCGCTTGTCGCAGGAAATGGTGATCGATGACTGTTCAAACGACTGAAGTCCGCCCTAGGAATTGCTGGCGCCGCTGCATAGTGGCCGGTTTCCTCGTTGTCCTGACGAGTATTTCGGCGGGTAGCTTGGCCGGAACATCTCCGGTGCAAGCCGCAACGCTTTGCACGGTCATTGCGGACGCTGCGACGGGCCAATTGGTGCTTAGAGAAGGAACTTGTGAAACACGCGTCACACCAGCCTCCACTTTCAAGCTCCCCATCAGTCTGATGGGTTTCGATGCTGGATTTCTCAAGGATGAGCACAACCCGTCCCTTCCTTTCAAGAAGGGATATGCCGCCTGGATCCCGGCCTGGAAGCAGGATACGGATCCATCGAGCTGGATGAAGAATTCTGTCGTCTGGTATTCGCGGCTGGTTACCGAAGCGCTGGGCGAGCAACGCTTTCGCGACTATGTCCATCGCTTCGACTATGGCAACCAGGATGTATCCGGCGATCCCGGCAAGAATGACGGGTTGACCAACGCCTGGCTAAGCTCGTCCCTGAAGATATCCCCACTCGAGCAAATCGCGTTTCTAAGAAAGCTTGTGCGCCGCGAGTTGCCGGTGAGCCCGCATGCCTATGTCATGACGAGCAAGATCACCGCGTTGCAGGACGTGGATGGCTGGAGCGTTCACGGCAAGACGGGAGCGGGCCCGGTGCGCAGGGCTGACGGCTCCCGTGAGCCCGACCAGAGCTATGGATGGTTTGTTGGCTGGATGGTCAAGGAAGGCCGGACGCTCGTCTTTGCGCGTCTCGTTCACGACGAAAAGCGTGAGGCGATCAGCCCCGGGATCCGGACGCGTGAAATCTTCCTTCGCGAGCTGCCTTCAGTCGTTGCCCGGTTCTAAGAGCTCGGGCGGGCAGCTGTCGGTCGGCGATATCGTGCGGATCAAAACACGGAGCAGCGATTGGCGAGCGCGCCGACGGTCAGCCAGCGCTGTCAATAACAAGCTGATCCAACAGAGAAATGAGATGGTGCAGGCCAGCGCCTGTCGCGATCGCGATCGCCGGCAGGGTCATCCATTCAAGCGTCCAGGCGGCCCCGGATCTTTCATTCTCATGGATCAGCGCCTGATGAAGAAGTCCGGTCTGGCCGGCGTTGTAACGCGCGAGCGTCACGAGTATCTCGGCCGATATCGGGTTCGATTTATGCGCCATTGCCGATGATCCGCCGCCCCCCGAGAGCCGGACAGCGGACATTTCATTCTGGGTCATCAAAGCGACATCAGCGCCGATCTTGCCCAAAGAACCGCTGATCAGCGATAGCAGCGAACCCAGCTTGGCGATCCGATCGCGCGCGGCGTGCCACGGAGAGGCATTGGCGAGGCTGAGGCGATGTGAGAGGTCGCGGGCTATCGCATCACCAAGCCCCGCGAAGCTCGAACGATCACCAATCGGCCCTCCGAGCTGAATGACCAGGCATGAGACGCGAGCCTCAGCCAACGCCACGAGGTGACGCCCCAGGGGGTCGCTCCAGGTTTTCAGTTTTTCATGCCACGTGAACGGCAGGGCCTGTTGCATGCGCGTGTGAGCCATCAGCGGCTCCGCGCCATGGAGGCGGCTGATGGCGGCAAGCTTATCCAGTATGATCGACAGGCGCGCTTCAAGGACTGGCAAAACCTCCGCGAACTGGAGAATCAGTGCGGTGTCGATGACGTCCTGGCTTGTGGCGCCCTTGTGCAGGGCGTTCTGGAACCGTGAGGGTAGGCCGGCGCGGATCTGCTTGATCAATGCAGGGACGACGACGCCATCACGGGCTACACCTTTCGCCAGATCGTCCCAATCCGGTTGGAAAGCCGATATCGCAGCCGCGACGGCCTCGGCTGCCTCCGACGGAATGAGCCCCGCATCCGCCTCCGCTCCGGCCAGCGCATTTTCGAAACGCAGCATCGCGCGAAGCTGCGCCTCATCAGACAGCAGCCCCTCAATTTCACGATCGCCGACAAGCGAGGCAAGAATTGGCATGGATTATATCGTATCCGCGTTTCTATTCCCGTCCCGACGAATTCCATCACATATCGAAAAATACAGTTTCCTTGTCGCCTTGCAGATGGATGTCGAGCACGTATCGCGGCAAGTCGCCGTCCTCTTTGCGAGCGATCAACGTCGCCCGCCGCCTCGCATCCGGTATGCGGCCTAGGATGAAATCCTTGGCATTGGCCGCCTCTTCATCAGCGAAGTAAAGCCTGGTTTGCAGGCCGATATTAATACCCCGCGCCACGATCCACAGCGCGATATGCGGCGCCATAGGCGCTCCGTCGGGACCAGGAACCGGCCCGGGTTTGATCGTCTCGAACAGGAAGCCGCCTTCGCTGTCGGTCGCCCGCCGGCCCCATCCCGTGAAGGCAGGTCGCGAATTCGAGGTTCGCCCCATCGGCACGATGTAGGAACCGTCCGAGTCAGCCTGCCAGATCTCGATCACCGCGTCGCTGACGGCTGCGCCGGCGCCGTCGATGACCCGCCCGGATACGACAATCCGCTCACCGCGCGTATCGGCCGACACCATCGTCGCTCCGGGGTCTGCGTCATAGACACCCTTGATTTCCGCAAAGTTGGGCGTCAGGCCAATATGAACATAAGGTCCCGCCGTCTGTGACGGCGTTTCCTTCAAGGTTGGGACGGGATGCAGCATCAGTTCCCCTCCAACTTGTTCTCGAACATAGTGGAGCGCCTGCCGCGCAGAACGATGTCGAAGCGATAGGCCAACGCGTCCATCGGCGTTGTGTTGTGGCGATCGAGCTTCGCAATCAGCTGCTCAATTCCCGCCTTGTCCGGCACGCTCCTAACGATCGGGCACTGCCAGATCATCGGATCACCCTCAAAATACATCTGTGTGATCAGCCGTTGAGCGAACGCATTTCCGAATATCGAGAAGTGAATGTGAGCCGGCCTCCAGTCATTCGCGCCGTTGGGCCACGGATAGGCGCCCGGTTTGACAGTACGAAAGGAATAGAAGCCGTTTTCATCCGTTATCGCGCGTCCGCAGCCACCGAAATTCGGATCAAGCGCGGCGGGATAGCCTTCACGCTTGTGGCGATAGCGGCCTCCGGCGTTGGCCTGCCAGAACTCGACCAGAGTGCCGACGACTGGGCGGGCATTCTCGTCGAGCACTTGACCATACACGATGAGCCGCTGGCCGATCGCTTCACCGCCGTCCTGACTGTAGTTGCGGATAAGGTCGTTATCGAGCGGCCCCAGAGACGTTTCGCCGAACGTCGGCCCCGTCAGCTCGGAAGCTGTCGTTGGAAGGGACAGGAGCGCGTGGCGTGGTGCGCGGAAAGTCGTGCTCTTGTAACCCGGCGTATTGGCGTGCGGCTGCCACGCGCGATCTCGCGCATAGAGCGCGCCTCCATCATCGCCCGGCAGTATGATACCGTTCACCTGTCCCCTCCCCGTCCCTCGGCCAATTCCCCGTTGGCCCATTTTTCCTTTGCCAATTCTCCCTTGGCCAATTCTCCTTTGGCGATCTTGAACGCGCGGTTCGCGGCCGGGACGCCAGCGTAGACGGCCACATGCAGAAGCGCCTCCTTGATATCCTCGGGCGTGGCCCCTGTGTTCGCGGTGGCGCGTATATGCATCGCGAGTTCCTCATCATGCCCGAGGGCGGCCAGCAAGGCTACCGTCAGCATGGACCGTTCACGCTTGCTCAGCCCCGGCCGGGACCAGACCGTTCCCCACGCCCCCTCGGTGATGAAACTCTGAAAATCCTCGTCGAAAGGCGTCTTGTGGGCCGTGGCCCCATCGACATGAACATCGCCGAGAACCGATCGGCGCGTCGCCATGCCTTGCTCGAACCGGGACGTGTCAGCCATGGTGGGCCTCATTGAGGAAGGTGCTGATGTGCTCCGCCAGAACGCGCGGCTGCTCGATCGCGGGTATATGGCCGGCGTTCTCAATGACGGAAAAGCGTGCGCCGGGAATGAGCGCGGCCGTGTCACGCACGAGTTCAGCCGGGGTCGAGACATCGTCCGCGCCAACCAGCATCAATGTCGGAACAGCGATCGACCCGACCTGCTCACGCAGGTCAGTATCACGGAGCGTGGCGCATGTTCCCGCGTAGCCCGCCGCCGGCGTCCGGAGGAACATGTTGCGCCAGCCCGCGATCTCGACAGGCCGCTCCTGACGATATCTCTCCGTGAACCAGCGCATCATCACGGCATCACCGAGTGCCTGCATGCCGCCGCTTCGCACCAGCGTTATCCGCTCGTTCCACATGGCTTCCGCGCCGATCCTGGCCGCGGTGTCGCATAAAACGACACCCGTGATCCGATACGGGTGCCGCAGGGCCATGCCCTGGGCGATGAGGCCGCCGACCGAGACCCCGGCCAGCGTAAATCGCTCGACCCCAAGATGGTCAAGCAGTCCGGAGAGATCACCGATATGGTCGTCGAGCGAATAGTCCCTCTCGGGTGCGTCGCTCAGTCCGTGCCCACGCTTGTCGTAGACAATTATCCGGTAGCGATCTTGCAGCCGAGCCGTGACCGCCTCCCAGATACGCGCGTCGGTGCCCAGCGAATTCACCAGAACCAGAACCGGTGCCTTCCGACGCCCGTAGTCTCCATAGTGCACCAGAATGTCGTTGATCTGTGCAAACGCCATGCTCGCCTCTTTGGAGCGATTTAAGATGCGGAGGGGGCGCGAGTAAAATGATTACTTCACGCGCCTCTATAACCTATGGCTTATGGGACGAGGTCTGCGATCGACGCAGCCATCGATCTCCGCCACGATCCATAACCAGAGGTCGAAGATGTCTCGTCCCATGATCGATCCGCGCATCAAGCTTCGCCACATCTCGTGCTTTATGGAGGTGGCGCGCCTCGGCAGCGTCGTCAAAGCGGCCGACGCGCTTAACATCAGCCAGCCCGCAGTCTCAAAGACCATCCAGGAATTGGAGGATCTTGTCGGCGCGACGCTTTTTGATCGCAGCCGACGCATGCTCGCACTGACGCCCCTGGGTGAGGTTTTCTATCGCTACGCCGGGACGAGTCTGGCTGCGTTGCGCCATGGCATCGAGGCGGCGCGGCAAACCAGCGCCGTCACAACCGTCAAAATCGGTGCCCTGCCCACGGTCTCCGCGCGCATCCTTCCGGCGGCCGTCGAAGCGTTCTCATCCCAAGGCCCTGGCGCGCGCGCCCGTATTATAACCGGGCCCAACGGCCATCTCCTGTCTCTCCTGCGGACTGGCGACGTCGATCTTGTCATCGGCAGGATGGCTGAACCGGACGCAATGCTCGGATTTGCCTTCGAGCATCTCTATTCCGAACGGGTCGTCATGGTCGTCAGGCCTGGCCATCCCTTGCTTCTTGAGCGCGAATTCGACCTCGCCATGATCGAGAACTACCAGACCCTCATGCCGACACCTGACTCGGTGATCCGACCCTTCGTAGACCGTATGCTGATGGCCAACGGCATCGCCGATCTCAAGGCCAATGTCGAAACGGTCTCCAACGCCTTCGGCCGCGCCTATACGCGGCAGACCGACGCCATATGGATTATCTCCGAAGGCGTGGTCGCCAATGACATGGCAGAGCGGCTGCTCGTCGCCCTGCCTGTCGATACCATGGAAACCACAGGCCCCGTGGGGCTCACCACCCGCACCGATACAACTCTCTCGCTCTCGGCCATGGCGCTCATGGGGGCTGTGCGTGACGCCGCATCGAAGCTGCGCGACTAAAGCGAGGTTCTTGCGGTCTTGCGGTACTGGCTCGGCGCGACGCCCAGCATACGCGTCAGGAACCGCGTGAAGTAAGCGGGGTCATCGTAGCCCAGTTCAGCGCCGATCTGCTTGATCGTCAGCGATGAGAACAGCAACTGCCGCCGCGCCTCCAGCGCGATACGCCGCTCGATGATCTGCAGCGCGGAAATGCCGAGCACCTGGCGGCTGATGCGGTTGAGATGGGGCTGGCTGATCCCCAACGCCTCCGCATAGTCGCCGATGACACGCGTGGACCTGTAACGCCTGTCGACTAGGGCACGGAAGGCAGTCGCATGCCGCGCCGCCTGGTTGAACCGTGGGTCGGCGTGATCATCGATCCTGCCTGCACGGGCCAAGGCGACGAGCAGCAGCGTAATCAGGGCCGGCATGGCCACGCCATGGCCGATCTCCCGCCGGTCCGCCTCGGTGATCAGATCGGCAATCGCCGCGTGGACGTCATCCATGCCGAACCCGCTGAGAACGCGCGGCTGCGCGCTGATTTCGCCGACGTCTCGTCCAGCATTCTGGACATCCCTTTCCATCAGCGTCAGCACGACACCCACGACATCGCGACTGAATACATAGCCGTGCACTGTCAGCGCTGGTACGACCACGATCGCCGGGCCGGCAAGGTCGTATGTCGCGCCGTCGATCGTCGCCCGCACCCTTCCGCTGGTCACCTCGAGGATCTGGAAGAACTGCTCATGACGATGCGGGGCGATCCGGAAATCATGCCGACTGCTGCGCGAGACTATTGTCTCCCAATGGAGCCATTCATGCTCCCTGTCCGGGACCGCCTCGCCGAAAAGCGCATAGATCGGAATTGTTTCCATGGTCGGATAGTCCAACAGTTTGCGTGCTCCGTCCATTGGCTTCCCGTGGCTTTGCGCGCAGCATTCCTAAAAACGGGGAGGAGCGGATGCGCACGCAAGTCGCTATTGTCGGCGCAGGGCCGGCGGGCTTGATGCTCGGCCGGTTGCTGGAACTTGCCGGCATCGACAGCATTATTCTGGAGCGCAAGAGCGCCGACTATGTCCTTGGCCGAATCCGCGCCGGCGTCCTGGAGCAGGACACTGTCGCGCTGATGGAGCGCGCGCGAGCCGGATCGCGCCTTCACCGCGAAGGGCTTGTTCATCAAGGCATAGAACTCTGCTTCGATGGCGATCGCCACCGCATCGATTTCTCCCGGCTGATCGGCCGTCACGTGGTGGTCTACGGTCAGACCGAAGTCACACGCGACCTCATGGAGGCGCGAGAGGCGCCCACGATCTATGGCGCTGAAGACGTCGCCTTGCACGACTTTGATGCGGTTCGGCCTTGGATCACTTATCGCGTGGATGGTGAGGCCCGCCGTCTCGATTGCGATTTCATCTGCGGCTGCGACGGATACCATGGGGTTTCGCGGCAAAGCATACCAGCGGGTTCGCTCACCAGCTTTCAGCGTGAATATCCGTTCGGATGGCTCGGTATTCTTGTCGACAAGCCACCGGTCGCCCACGAGCTCATCTATGCCCATCACGAACGCGGGTTTGCCCTGTGCTCGCAAAGGTCGCCGACGCGCAGCCGCTACTACATCCAAGTACCGGCAAGCGAACATGCGGAAGCATGGTCTGACGACCAGTTCTGGGAAGAATTGCGGGCCCGCCTGCCCGCGGACATCGCGGCGGCCGTCGAGACCGGCAGCTCCATCGAGAAATCCGTAGCGCCGCTGCGAAGCTTCGTCGCCGAGCCCTTGCAGTTTGGCAGGCTGTTCCTTGCTGGCGACGCTGCCCACATCGTTCCACCCACGGGTGCGAAAGGTCTCAACCTCGCCATGCGCGATGTGGCGTCGCTGGCCGATGCCCTTATCGAATTCTATGCCGGGAAATCATCCAAAGGCATCGAGAGCTATTCGTCCGATGTCCTCCACCATATCTGGCGCGCCGAGCGCTTCAGTTGGTGGATGACAAGCCTGCTGCACACTTTCCCCGAGACTGGACGATTTGGGCGCCGCATTCAGCGCGCGGACTTTGACTATCTCACGCAATCGACCGCCGCGCAGATGAGCCTTGCCGAGAACTATACGGGGTTCCCCGCTTGATCCTCCGCCCTCCTGTCCCGCGCAACGGCCTTCAAGGCCCGACGCCGAGGAGACGCTCCACGAGCCCCGGCTCGGTGGCGAGCGTCCCGGGCGCTCCTTGCCAGACGATACGGCCACGTTCGAGAATAATGACGTCGTCGGCGAAATCGAGCGCCGCCTTGATCCTCTGCTCGACCAGCAGGATTGTCATTGTCCTGGTCGCAGCCAGTGCTGTCAGGGCCGCCATGAGCTCATCACAGATGATGGGCGCCAGCCCTTCCAATGGCTCATCCAGGAGCAGCACTGCTGGCTTCCCGAGGATGGTTCGCGCCGTCGCCAGCATCTGCTGCTCGCCTCCGCTTAGTTGCGAGCCCAAATTGTTCCGCCGCTCCTTAAGGCGGGGAAACATCGCGTAACTTTCCTCTATTGCGGATTTGGGACGTCGTTTGAGGCCGACCTGCAGATTCTCTTCAACCGTCAGGGACGGGAAGATCGACCGGTTCTGCGGCACATAACCGAGACCGCCGATCGCCCGTGCCGCGCCATCCAATGACGTCAGATCGAGCGTATCTATCATGACACGTCCGGCATAGCGCTTTGTCTGCCCTGCGATCGAGGCGAAAAGCGTCGTCTTGCCGACCCCATTGCGACCAAGGACAGCCAAACGTCCTCCCGCGGGAACGTGGAAGGTCACGTTTTCCAGGATGCGCGTCGGCCCGTAACCCGCGCTCAGGCCCTCGACGTCAAGCGACGCTGCGGTCATCAGCATAGCTCCCGAGGTAAGCCTGGCGCACGGCGGCATCGCTGGCCACAGCTTCCGGCGTGCCATCGAAGATGACGCCGCCCGCCGCCATCACGATCACCTTGCGGGCGAAGCGAAAGACAAAATCCATGTCGTGGTCGATCATCAGGACCGCGAGGTCAGCGGGCAGTTGCGCAAGCGCCCGCTCGATCAGGACGATATCCGCGCTGGGAACGCCCGCCGCCGGCTCGTCGAGCAGCAGCACCTTGGGCCGCAACGCCATGACGAGCGCAACTTCAAGCAGCCGCTGCTGCCCATAGGCAATCGCCCCGACCGGAACCCGCGCTATCCCGTTCAAGTTGAAGAGCACCAGGATCTCCTCGGCTTCGCGAACGACATCCGGCATGGTGCGGAAATCGGTGAACAGACGCCCCGATCGTCCAAGTCGCTGGAGCAGGGCGAGCGCCACATGCTCCTCGGGTGTCATCTCCGAGAAGAGGCGCGTCACCTGAAAGCTGCGGACGAGGCCCCCTTTGACACGCCGGGTCGGCGACCAGCGCGTCACGTCCTCGCCATCCAGGAGGACACTCCCGGCGTCGGGGCGGACATGTCCCGTCACAAGGTTGACGAAAGTTGTCTTGCCCGCGCCGTTTGGACCTATCAACGCGACCCGGTCGCCTTTCTCAAGGGTGATCGACACGTCACGCGTGACAGTCAGCCCCCCGAAGCGTTTGCTGAGCTGGCGCACCTTGAGAAGGCTCATCCCTCACCTCCGCGCGCCCGCTTCCAGAGCGCCTCCAATGCGCCCGTCAATCCTTTGGGTTCGAAAAGCACGACAGCGATCAGCATCGCCCCGACGATGGTCAGCCAATGGAAAGGGTTGATCGCCGAAACGAGGTGTTCGAACCAGATGAATACGAACGTACCGAGCAAGGCTCCAAACAGCTTCCCAACGCCGCCAAGGACCAGCATGACAAGGGCCTCGGCGGAGAGCGTGAAGGAGAGGCTGTCCAAGCCCACGACCTTCGTGGCAATGGCCGACAAGGCCCCACCCAACCCGGCGACCGCACCGGCGATCGCGTAGAGCTTGACGAGTGTTCCATAGACCGGCGCTCCCATCGCGCTGACGCGGATCGGATCCTGCTTGATGCCCCGGCACAGCATCCCGAAGGGCGAACGCACGATCACGCGCAGCACGACAAACGCCACCAAGAGGATCGCGACCGCGAGGATGAAAGCGGTTCGTCCCCACAGATCGAACCGGAAAAGGCCGAATACTGGCGCCGGAACGATGCCGGAAAGACCGTCGCTCCCGCCCGTCCACGCCGACAGCTTGTTGGCCGCCTCATGGGCCAGCTGGACGATGGCGATCGAAAGAACCAGCTGGCCAAGGCCACGGCCGCGCAGAATGACAAGGCTCGACACCGTACCGGCCAGCGCTCCCGCAACGGCGCCGATGCCGAGCATGGCGAAGGGGTCTGTCAATCCGAATTTGGAGGCCAGAATGCCAGCCGCATAGGCGCCCGCCCCGAATAAAGCCGCGTGCCCAAGAGTGGCGATGCCAGCGAAACCCGTGACGAGATCCAACGATAGCGCCAGCAGCATGATCGCGATCATACGCGTGAACAACGCAAGACTGCCGGGAAAGAAAAAGTAGAGAAAGGCAGCAGCGGCGACGATAAACAGTACCGCCACCGCATCGACGGCCGCACTGCGGCGCGCCCGCGCGGGACCGGCGACGCTCCGCGCCTTAAGGACAGCGTCCGTCATCCCGCGCGCCCCAGCAAGCCGTGGGGAAAGAGGCAGACAATCGCGATGACGGCGAGATAAAAGAAAAACTCTCCAAACTCCGGCATCAGATAGCGTCCTGTCGTTTCCACAGCCCCCAGCAGCAGGCAGGCCAGCAAGGCTCCGGGAATCGAGCCCGCGCCGCCCACGGACACCACGACAAGAAACGTCACCATGTAGCGCAAGGCATAGTGGGGCTCGATGGGCAGCAATTGAGCCCCGACAACGCCGCCGAGGGCGGCGAGACCCACCGCTGCCGCGAAGCTGACCGCGTAAACGATTTTCGTACGCACCCCGAGCGCCCCTGCCATCGCCGCATTGTCAACGGAAGCGCGCAGTTTCACGCCAAATGCCGTCCGCTCGATCAGAACCCACAGCGCGCCGGCGACGATAAGTCCCGTCGCCACGGCGAAGAGCTTGTGCGCCGCGATCGACCGGAAGCCGATATCGACAGGCCCTTCCAACGCCGCCGGCAGAGGTATCGTCTTGAGCGAAGGTCCCATCACATAGTTGGCGACACCAATGATCACGAAGGTGACGCCGATGGTCATGAGTACCTGGGTGAGTTCAGGCGCACCATAAATGCGGCGATAGAGCCATCGCTCCAGGGGAACGGCGGCCAGCACCGTGCCGGCCACCGCGACAACGATGGCGACGCCATAGGGCACGCCGAGCTGATGGGTCGCGAAGGCCGCTAAATAGCCTCCCATCATCGCGAAAGCGCCATGGGCGAGATTAACGACCTTCATCAACCCCATCGTCACACTGAGACCGATGGAAATGACAAAGAGCACCATACCATAGGCGAAGGCATCAACCGCGATGGAGAGAATTGTTTGCATCGCACCTCAGCTTCCACATATGGACGACGCCTATCAGGCTTCGCTGGTCATGGCGCCTTCCAGCCGGGATCCCCCTGCTTTTCGAAAGTCCGGATTTCCTTATTGATGTATTTACCGTTGTCTTCGGCGACTTCGCGAAGATAGATGTTCTGTGTGATATGACGGTTTTGCGGATTGATCGTCACCGGCCCGCGAGGGCTCGTCCAAGACAGACCCTTCACGGCCTCGACCGCAGCCTTGGCGTCCTGCTTGCCGCCGGTCGCCTCGATCATCTTCGAGATGACATACATACCATCGTAGGCGCCCACGGCGGGGAAGCTCAGGTTTGCCGGATCGCCAATGGCCTTCGAGGCCGCCTCGACGAAGGCTTTATTCTCCTGCGAATCGTGGCTCACCGCATAGTGAAACGTCGTCAAGGTTCCCAAGGCGCTGTCACGCAGCGCAGGCAGATCCGACTCCTGCGTGAGATCCCCCGGCGCCAGCAAGGTGACGCCCGCTTTCCTGAGCCCATTCTCGGCGAAGGACTTCATGAAACCGAGGGTCGCAGGCCCGGAAGGCAGAAAGGCGAAGACGGCCTCCGCCCCCGAATCCTTGATGCGCTGCATGATCGGGCTAAAGTCATTGGTGTTCATCGGCATGCGCACCGAGGCCACGATCTCGCCGCCCGCATCCTTGAAGCCTTTGACAAAGGCCGATTCCGCGTCCACGCCGGGGCCGTAGTCAGTCACCACCGTGATAGCCTTCTTGATGCCGCGCTCACGCGCGACGCTCGCCATCGGCGTTGACGTCTGCCACGTCGTGAAGGACGTACGCACCACATAGGGGCTGGCGTTCATGATCGCCGAGGTGGCCGCATTGAACACGACCATAGGCACATTGCCTTCGACCAGGATCGGAGCTGCGGCCATGGCATCGGGCGTGTAATAGTAACCCGCGAGATATTGCACGCCCTCGCCAACAATGAGATCGCGCGTCACGGCGGCGGACTTGGCCGGATCCGCGGCGGGCAGATCACGGTAGACGATCTCGATGGTATTGTTGCCGATCTTGTTCCCATGGAGCGCGAGCCAGGCATCAATCCCCGCCTGGAAGTTGCGCCCCTGCAGTGCTGCCGGCCCCGAGAAAGGGCCAACCACCCCAATCTTGATGGTATCGGCGACGGCCACGCCACTGCTCATGGCGAGCGCCAGCGTAAGTAAGGCCAGCTTTTTCATCTCAGTCCTCCCCAAAGCTGTCAGAAGCATACCCTCAATCGGACAGCGTTGGGACACCGCTTGGTGCGATTGCCCCGCCTGACATTTTGCAAATCCCCTTGCCGGGAGGAAATGAAAAAGTGGCGATGATCTATAGCTTGGGAGTTATATCTTATCGCGCGATCAGCTGAGGCACGTCGCCCCCAAAAGCGCGCGCGAACCGACCCGCCTGCCAATGGAGCATCGCCATTCACCCGCCTCTGGCGCCGGGACAAGCCGGACATGAGACTCAGGTGATCAATCTGTTCTGAAAAGCGAAATCCAGGCAGCCTTGCACATGCCTTTCGAACACGCGCTGCGCCTCCTCGATGTTACGACTGAGCGCGCAGGTGAGCAGCGCCTTGTGTTCCTCTGTCGCGATGGCGCCGCGAAAGATCACGAAAACCATCTGATAGCGCAGATATCGATCGTATATGCAGGAGTGAATGTCGAGAAGCGCCCTTGAACCGCAAGCCGACACCAGCGCCTGGTGGAACTCCCAATCGTAGCGCTTCCATTGCTCGGTCCCGGATGCGTCACCGGCCAGAAGAGCGGCCTCCATGCGAGCGAGCTTGTGATGAGCGGCAACCACCCTGCCCTCCCATTCCATGTCCCCCGCTTGAAACGACCGCGCCAGTGCATGCTTCTCGATAAGAAGCCGCAATGCTGCAATCTCCTTGAGATCCTCCGCTGAACATGGAGCGACCTGAAAGCCCCGCTGCCCCTCCGCGACGACCAGCCCCTCCGGGGTCAGCCGGCTCAAAATCTCCCGTAAAGTGCTGATCCCGACACCATAGGCGGGTCGCAATTTTTCAAGCGTCAAGCGCTGCGCGGGTTTCAGGCGTCCAAAGACGATATCAGCGCGAATACGGGCATAGGCCTGCTCGCCGGCCGAAGCGACCGCGCCATCCTCGCCCGACATGTCCGATACCATTTCAGCCATGGCTTTGGTCCATCACTCCCGCTCAAGGCGTACCGGTGGCCCCGTGCAAGCCAAGTCCATTTATCATATGCTAATATAAAAAATAACTGACGATTCTACTTATATCTGTTGATATGCGCGAGCCCCCAACCTATGGTCAACGAAGAAACCCACAGCGACTAGTCACACTGCGGCGCGTCTACGCAGTGTCGCGCCTGTCTTGGTTCATCTGATTGACTATTTGGGTGCTCTGTAGAGGGCTGGCGTTTTCGAGCGATGTGGATGCCACTTCGCGTGAAGACGATCTGCCAGCACAATACCTGGAGCATTTCCGGCGAACCGGCGTGCATTGGACATGCTCGGAACCGCCGGAATTGCAGTATAGGGAGGAGGCATTTACGCGCCGATCTTAACCGCCAGCTCAACAATACACAGAAGTTGCGTGCGGAAACGTCCACGCTTGAGCTGCGATTAGCGAAAGTATTCCTCACCCGGCGACACGACCGCGTTAAGAATGGAAGCCCCTGAAGATCGGTCGCCTGTGGTGCCCCACAGACCACACACCATTTGCCGAAGCACGTCATGAACAATGTCGTCTATGTCCTCAATGGACCGAACCTCAACCTGCTGGGCGAACGGGAGCCTGCGATCTATGGCACAGCGACGCTCGCGAATATCCGCGAACGCTGCGAAAAAGCCGCCGCGAAACTCGGCCTTCAGATCGATTTCCGTCAAACCAATTTCGAAGGCGAACTTGTCGAGAGCGTCCAGGAAGCACGCGGAAAAGCTTGTGGGATTGTGATAAATCCCGCTGCTTATACATTCACGTCGATTGCATTGCTCGACGCCCTCAAGACATTTGATAAGCCAAAAATCGAAATACACCTATCAAACATTCATACCCGCGAAAGCATTTACCACAACTCACTCATTTCGCGCACCGCGACTGGTGTCATCATTGGTCTCGGCGCGGCTGGCTACGAACTTGCTCTACAGGCAGTCGCCGGCCTGGTGTCGCGGGGTTAGGCGGCTCTTGGTAAAAGGCCGTGGCCGTGGCGCCTCAGGCTCCTCCGCCTACAGGGCGACAATCACCGGCAGAGCATACGAAGGACTGTGTCGACCGCGCTGTTCCGTCGACGCGCGCGCGCGGCAGGATCCGCCATGTCATGGCCGAAGACTTCCTGGATTGTCGCGCGGTTTGACACATTATAAAAGCTGAGTGCGCTTATGGTCAGGTGAATATCAATAGGATCAAGTCCTTCGCGGAATATGCCACTTGCCAATCCGCGATTGTATATTTCGCGGATCATTTCGATTGCGGACATGTTGAGATCACAGATCTTGGATGAGTTCTTCAGATGCCGGGCATGATGAATATTTTCCACCATGACAAGGCGAACAAAATCCGGATTGTCGGCATGATAGTCGAACGTAAAGCCCGCGAGAGTCGCTATGGCCTCCAGCGGAGGCAAGGCGGCGAGGTCGAGGCTGCGCTCGAATCTGCGAATACGATCGTAGGCCTCCTCGAGCACGGCCTGGTAGAGCCCCTCTTTGTCGCCGAAATAGTAATAGATCATCCTCTTGCTGGTGACAGTCTTGGCTGCGATTTCATCGACACGCGCGCCGCTCAGCCCGTATTCCACGAACTCCTCGCGAGCAACGGCCAGGATACCCTGCCTGACTCCCTCGGGATCCTGCGTCCAGCTCGCGGACTTCTTACCACCCTTGATCCGCGATGGCCGGGACGGAGCAACGCTATTCATGACAACCCTTTCATACCATCATTCAGTCGAAGCGCCCCTCGATTGAACGAGGCGGTTAATTTCACTTGACCAATTGAACCAGATCGTACAATTAATGTCCATGGTCCTGGGAGTGACGCCAAGGCAACTGGACCGCGATAAACGGCGCGACGGTCACGGATTGGATCGACCCAGAAAAAGAAGGTCGGCAACGAGGGGAGATGAATGAACTATCAGCTCGATTTCACCCCCGTCATCGATGGCCTGCCCAACCTGTTGATCGCATGCCTTGGAACGCTTTGGCTGGCTTTCGGGGGAATGGTGCTCGCCATCATCATCGGCATCGGCGGTGTTGTTCTGCGAGACTCACATATCAAGGCCTTCCGCTGGCTGGTGATTTCCTTCGTTGAACTGATCCGCAACACACCATTTCTGGTGCAAATCTACTTTATCTATTTCGCTCTACCTTTGACTGGGCTGCGCCTTGATCCGACCCCCACAGCGATCATCGCCCTTGGAATTAACGGCGGCGCTTATGCAATCGAGATAATCCGGGGCGGCGTGCAGTCCATCAGCCGAGGGCAGATCGAGGCCGGACTGGCGCTCGGCCTGCACAAAGCGCAGGTCTTCAGGCTGATCGTTTTGAAGCCGGCTCTACGGGCGATTTTTCCATCGCTCACCAGCCAGTTCATACTTCTCACTCTCACAACAAGTATTGCATCCGCCATATCGGCCTACGAGCTCACGTCGGTCGCCCAGCAGATCGAGTCCAACAGCTTTCGGAGTTTCGAGGTCTATGGAGTTGTCACTATCTGCTACCTCATCATGTCGTGGTTGTTGATGCGAATGTTCGGCATGATCTCCGCGCACTATTTCAGTTATCCGGTCAAGTGAGAGATTTCGGATGGGGCCGAGCGAATTCATCTTCCTCCTGGTAGGGCTGAAATGGACAGCGCTGCTGTCAGCGGTTGGCTTCGCGGGCGGCGGCGTGACCGGGCTGGGGGTCGCCTTGGCACGAACTTCCGGCCTGCCCTGGCTGGAGCGCGCGACGGCTGGATACATCGCTGTCTTCCAGGGCACGCCTCTTTTGATGCAGCTCTTCGTCGTCTACTACGGCCTCGCTCTCATCGGGTTAAAGCTCGATGCCTGGGTTGCTGTCGCGATTGGCTTCACTCTGCACGCCAGCGCCTATCTCGGCGAGATCTGGCGCGGCTCCATCGACGCCGTGCCCAAGGGCCAGACAGAGGCGGCGAAGGCGCTGAGCCTCAATTACGTGTCGCGCATGAAGGATGTGATCGTGCCGCAGGCTCTTCGTATCTCGCTGCCCGCCACGATCGGCTTTCTGGTTCAGCTGATCAAAGGAACATCTCTGGCCTCGATTGTCGGCTTCCTGGAGCTGACGCGAGCTGGAAACATCATATCCAATCAAATATTCCAGCCAATACTTGTATTCGGCACCGTTGGAATACTTTATTTTCTAATGTGCTGGCCGCTGTCGCTCGCTGGCGCGCGGCTCGAGCGGCAGTTGGCGCTCGCCACGCGTTGAACGCGCCGACAGCATCACGTGAATGGCAAAAAGCCAGGTCAAGAGAGGGAGAAACGGTCATGACAGAGATCAGGAAGTACAGGCTGAATCGCCGCGATGTATTGCTGAGCGGAGCGCTCGCACTGGCGGCACCGGCGTTGATCACGCGTCCCGCCTGGGCCATCACCCCCGAGGACATCAAGAAGCGCGGCAAGCTGATCGTCGGCATACAGGGCGACAATCCACCGTGGGGGTTCGTCAACAGCGCCGGCAAGCAGGAAGGCCTTGATGCCGACATCGCCGAGCTTTTCGGGAAGGAGCTCGGCGTCCAGGTCGAGTTCGTCCCCCTGGAGGTGAACAATCGTATACCCGCGCTCACCACGGGCCGGGTCGATGTCCTCTTCGCGACGATGGCCATGCTGCCAGAGCGAGCCAAGGCGGTGCAGTTCTCGAAGCCTTATGTCGCCAACACCATTGTCCTCGTCGGACCCAAGTCGGCTCAGATCAAGACCAATGCCGACATGGGTAATTTCACCATTGGCGTGGCCAAGGGCGCCGCGCAGGACACCCAGGTCACCAAGAATGCCCCCGCCAACACCGTCATCAGACGCTATGACGGCGACGCGCCCTCGATCCAGGCCCTGGTTTCAGGTCAGGTGCAGGCGCTTGGCGGCAACATCTTCTATCTCCAGCGCATCGAGCAGGCACGGCCCGGCGAGTTCGAAAACAAACTCGAGTTCCAAAACCTCTATAACGGCGCTTGCACGCGGCTTGGTGAGAAGGAGATCAACACCGCCCTCAATACATTCATCGACAAGATCAAAGCCAATGGTGAACTCCAGAAGGTCTATGACAAGTGGATGAAAGTTCCTGTCCACAAGTTCCCGGACAGCCTCGAGGGTATCCCGTTCACCGCCAGCTGAGGCATGATTTTTCATGGCAGCCTTGATGAGTTCCGCGCCAAGCACACCGGTGGATCGGCATGAGACCATGATCAGCATGATCGCGGTCGAAAAGTGGTACGGCTCCTTTCAGGCGTTGCGTGACATCAACCTGACGGTCGGCCAGGGCGAGAGAATCGTCCTGTGTGGACCGTCAGGCTCGGGTAAATCGACTTTGATCCGCTGCATCAATCGCCTGGAAGCCTACCAGAAGGGTGAGATCCGCGTAGGCGGCATCGTTCTGACGGATGTAGCCAAGACGACTGATGCCGTCCGGCGAGAAGTCGGCATGGTATTTCAGCACTTCAATCTGTTCCCACACTTGACCGTCATGCAAAACTGCATGCTCGCGCCCATGCGATCTCTTGGCGTCGGGAGGGAGCAGGCTCAATCGACCGCGCGACAGCTTCTTGGGCGCGTCAAAATTCTGGAACAGGCGGAGAAATATCCGGCACAGCTCTCTGGCGGGCAACAGCAGCGCGTCGCGATTGCCCGCGCGCTTTGCATGAGGCCGAAGGTGATGCTGTTCGACGAGCCGACATCGGCGCTCGATCCGGAGATGGTCAAGGAGGTCCTCGACACGATGATTGGTCTTGCGGAGGAAGGCATGACGATGATCTGCGTCACCCATGAGATGGGCTTTGCCCGGCAAGTCGCTGATCGCGTCATCTTCATGTCCGAAGGAGCAATCGTCGAGGAAGCGCCACCCGCTGAATTCTTTACGGCACCACATCATGCGCGCACGCGGAAGTTTCTCGGTGAAATTCTCAACATGCATTGAGACTCATTAAAGTGATGGGAGCCTGCCATGAGCCGTCTCGTCTATGTGATTAACGGCCCTAATCTTAATCTTCTCGGAAAACGGCAACCTCACATCTATGGTCATGAGACGCTGGCCGATGTGGAGGTCGCGTGCCGGACATTGAGCGAGCAATTGAACCTCCGGCTTAGCTTCCACCAGTCCAATCGTGAATATGAAATCATCGAACGGATCCATGAAGCCCGCGAGGAGGCAACCGGCATTGTTATTAATCCGGGAGCGTTCACACATACCTCGGTCGCGATCCTTGATGCCCTGAATGCTTTTGATGGAACGGTTATTGAGTGTCATATCTCGAACGTTCATAAGCGCGAGTCTTTCCGTCATCATTCCTTCGTATCGTTGCGCGCCGATGGTGTGATCGCCGGCTTCGGCACGCAGGGCTATGAACTCGCCCTGCGACGCATCGCGCGCATCGCCGAGACGACGCCGGATTGACGCTCAGCTGCGGTGTGAGGAGCGCATCATGGAGCCAGTCAAACTTGCAATCATGGGCGCTGGCTTGATCGGCAGCCGCCACGCGCAGTATATCGCCGCTGATCCGGGAGCTATTCTATCGGCGATCATCGATCCCGCCCCGGCGGGCGAGGCACTAGCAAACTCCCTGGGCACCGCTTGGTATAAAAACCTCGAGTCATGCCTGAAGACGGACCGGCCCGACGGCGTCATCATCGCAACCCCGAACCAGCTTCACGTCGTCAACGGGCTGGAGGCGGTGGCCGCTGCGATTCCAGCGCTTGTCGAAAAACCCATAGCGGATGATGTTGCCGCCGCCACCAGGCTCGTCGAAGCCGCGGAAGATGCGGGAGTTCCGTTGCTCGTGGGGCATCACCGGCGTTTCAATCCGATGATCCGCAAGGCAAAGGACATCATCGATTCCGGGCAGCTCGGCCAGGTGCTGACGCTCGCTGGCCAATTCTGGCTGATGAAGCCCGATGACTATTTCGACACGGCCTGGCGACGCGCGCCGGGCGGGGGTCCTGTCTTTATCAATCTGATCCATGACATCGACCTGTTTCGTTACTTATGCGGCGAGATCGCAATCGTCCAAGCGCAGGAATCGAACGCGTTTCGCGGCCATTCGGTCGAGGAAACTGCCGTGGTCATTCTGCTCTTCGAGAACGGAATACTGGCGACGATCAGCGCTTCCGATGCCGTCGTCGCTCCCTGGAGCTGGGAGCTGACAACCGGCGAGAATCCCGCCTACCCCCGTCAAGGGGAAAGCTGTTACCAGATCGGCGGGTCGCACGGGGCTTTGACCATCCCGCAACTGGAACTCTGGTCCAACCCCGGCGAGCGCAGTTGGCGGGAGCCCTTGCGGCGCGAGCGTATTCCTTTCCTGCCTGACGATCCACTCAAGCTGCAGATCCGCCATTTCTGCGACGTCATCCGTGGACGTGCCGCGCCAATCGTTTCAGGGCGTGAGGGCCTGAACACGCTCAAAGTCATAGAGGCTGTCAAACATGCAGCCCGCACCGGTATGGCGATCAAAATCGCTTGAATGGAAAGAAAGCCCGCCATGATCAGTGGCACGACCAAGCTCATCGCGCATCTCGGTCACCCAACCGAAAGCTTCAGGGCGCCGATGATCTACAATCCCTACTTCACGCGGCGGGGCATCGATGCGGTCGTGGTGCCGATGGGCGTGAAAGCGCCAGATTTTCCCACGTTCCTCAAGGTGTTCGCCCGGCTCTCCAATGCCCACGGTGCACTGATCACCATGCCACACAAGGTCACGGCGATCGGTCTTGTCGACGAGGTTATGACCACAGCAGCCATAGCCGGGGCCTGCAATGCCGTGAGGGTCGAGAGCGACGGACGTCTCGTCGCAGAGATGTTCGACGGGGAAGGCTTCGTCCGAGGGGTGTTGAAAAAGGGACGCGCGATCGTCGGCGCGCGGGCGCTGATCATTGGCGCAGGTGGTGTCGGTTCGGCGATCGCCGCTTCGCTCGCGAAAGCGGGAGTGAGCGAGGTCGCGCTGTCCGACACGCAGTTGCCGACGGCTATAGCCTTGGGCGAGCGGCTGCGCCGCCACTATCCCGCGCTGGTGGTGTCGATCGGCGGCAATGATCCGGAGGGCTTTGACATTATCATCAATGCGACGCCGCTCGGGATGAGGGCCGGCGACCCTCTGCCTGTCGACGTCGCGCGTATCGCGCCATCAGCCTTCGTCGGCGAGGTTGTCATGAAGCAGGACATCACGCCATTTCTTGAGGCCGTTCGCGCGCGCGGCTGCGCTTATCAGGTCGGAATCGACATGCTCTTCGAGCAGATCCCCGCCTATCTCGAATTTTTTGGCTTCCCAACAACAACATCAGATGACCTACGTGCGGTTGCCCACCTTGCACGGGAGGAGGCTTCATCATGATACCCTCTATAGCAACGGTCTGTGTATCCGGAACGCTTCAGGAGAAACTTGAGGCTATTGCGGCGGCGGGTTTTCGCGCTGTGGAAATATTCGAGAATGATCTCATCGCCTTTCCCGGCTCGCCGACGGAGGTGCGTCGGATATGCGCGGACCTCGGCCTCGCCATCGCGACCTGTCAGCCATTTCGCGATTTTGAGGGTATGCCGGACGCACGGCGCACCCGCACCTTCGATCGCGCGGAACGCAAGTTCGATCTCCTTCAGGAACTCGGCACAGATCTTCTCTTCGTCTGCTCCAGCGTCTCTCCCGAATCCCTTGGCGGGATAGACCGGCTCGCGCAGGATTTCGCCGAACTCGGGGAGCGGGCGTCCCGGCGCAATTTGCGGATCGGCTTTGAAGCCTTGGCATGGGGGCGGCACGTCTGGGACTACCGGGACGCCTGGGAGATCGTCCGCCGCGCCAACCGCGACAATATCGGCGTCGTTCTGGACAGCTTCCACATTCTGTCACGCGGTCTTGACCTCACGGCCATGACAACCATACCGCCGGACAAGATCGCGATGGTGCAGATGGCGGACGCGCCAAGGCTGCAGATGGACCATCTGTCGTGGAGCAGGCACTGGCGCTGCCTGCCGGGTCAGGGCGACCTTGACCTTGCCGGATTCATGAATGCGCTCGCCACAACGGGCTACGATGGCATTCTCTCGCTGGAGATTTTTAATGACCGGTTCCGCGCAGGATCAGCACGATCAGTGGCGTTGGATGGGCATCGCTCCCTCATATGGCTGCTGGATGATACATCGCGAAAGCTGGACCACGCTGTTCCTGGCGCGGTGCCGATGCCACCTCCCTTATCCGTGGAGGCGGTTGAATTCATTGAATTCGCAGTCGCCGAGGCACTGCGACCGACTTTTGAAGGACTGCTCACGGCGCTTGGATTCGTTCACGCCGGTGCCCACCGTTCCAAGGACGTCGGCCTGTGGCGGCAGGGTGATATCCGCATCGTGCTCAACAGCGACGTCGAGGGTTTTGCCCATAGCTACCAGATCACCCACGGTACGTCGGTATGCGCCATCGCTCTCAGAGTAGCGGACGCGCAAGCGACCATTCAGCGGGCGACGGCCCTGCTCGATACGCCGCACGCCGGCGCGGCGGGGCCTGGCGAGCTTGACATTCCAGCTGTGCGCGGCCTTGGCGGAAGTCTGCTCTATTTCCTCGACAACGCGTCCGCATTAGGGCGCTGGGCGGATGTGGACTTCGCGCCGACTGGCGAGACCGGAGCGGAGGTCGGGTTGATTGCCGTCGATCACATCTCGCAGAGTATGCACTATGAGGAAATGCTGACGTGGGTGTTGTTCTATTCTTCGCTCTTCGACACGACGAAAGCGCCGAGCCAAGCCGTGATTGATCCCGGCGGCGTGGTCCAGAGCCAGGTGATCGAAAGCGGCTTGAACGGCAGCGTGGGACGCGGCTTGCGTCTCATCCTCAATGGATCGCAAAGTCACAGGACATTGTCGGCGCGCTTCATCACGGACTTCTTCGGCTCTGGTGTGCAGCACATTGCTTTCGCAACGGCGGACATTCAGGCAACGGTTGCGGCTCTTATCGCCAACGGTGTCGCCATGCTGCCAATTCCCGAAAACTACTATGACGACCTTGAAGCACGATTCGAGCTCACAGCGGACGAGCTCAGCTGGCTGAAGGCGCTCAACATTCTTTATGATCGCGATGACGCGGGAGCATTCTATCAGGCCTACACGACAACCCTCGATGGCGGCTTGTTCTTCGAGGTCGTACAACGCGACGGATATGGCGGATACGGCGCCGCTAACGCCGGCATTCGCTTGACCGCGCAGGCACGCCTCGCACGCCCGGCGACCATTCCCGCACCAACGCGGCCCTAAATCCCAATGATCGATGGCGGCGCATGACGCCGCCATGCCTGTTCAGATCCTGACCAGGGCCTTGATCAGTCCTTCCCTCTCGCGGGCCCATCGCGGCAGATCCGTCGCCGCTGTGTCGAGCGTCGTCTCATGCGTCGCGAGGGCGTCCAAAGGCACGGCTCCCCTGCCGATCGACGCAATGACATGCTCGAAATCAACTGCGGTGGCATTCCGACTGCCGATCAACGCCATCTCGCGCTTATGGAATTCCGGGTCTGAAAAGGTGATGTCGTCCTTAACGACACTGACAAGAACGTAGGTTCCGCCATGAGCGACGAAGGCAAAGCCGGCCATGATCGACGTGGCATTTCCGGTCGCATCGAAAACGACATCGAAACCGCCCGCCTCGAGAGCTTTCACGCGCGCCAGGGCATCGGCGTCGCCGACGACAACCGAACGCACCTCCCCGAGAACCGCTTGCGCCTGCGCGAGCCGCCCCACGTCGACATCGGCGACCGTCACGTCCAACCCGGCGATGCGCGCGAAGATCGCGACGCCGAGGCCGATCGGTCCCGCGCCGACGACGAGTGCCGCCCCCTTCGTCTCTCCGGCTCGACGCACCGCATGGGCACCTATCGCCAGGAACTCGACCATGGCCGCATCGCGCGGAGAAAGGCTGCCAGCATGGTAGAGATTGATGGAAGGAACCGCGATCTGCTCGCACATGCCGCCATCGCGATGCACGCCAAGAACCTCGATGCGCTCGCAACAGTTGGGCTTCCCCTTACGACAGGCGCCGCAAACCCCGCAGGACAAATAGGGATTAACCACCACAGTTTCCCCGGCGACGAAACCGGAAGATGGATGAGCCCTGGAAACCACGCCCGAAATCTCGTGGCCAATCACTCGCGGGTACTCCAGAAAAGGGTGCTTCCCTTCATAGATGTGGTAGTCCGTGCCGCAAATGCCGACGTAACTGACGTCAAGGAGGACCCAACCTTCCGCGAGGTCCCCCGGAGCTGATCTCTCCTCCTGGGCGATATCATGGGGCGCGCGACATACAATTGATTTCATCGCAAGGTCCTGCACGGTCAGTGGCTACATCTGGCACGCCTGCGACGCGACGGACGGCGGCATGCGGGCATCTCAGGGACAGGTGGCTGCGGCGTGCCGCCATATCTGTCTCTTATCGGTAAAACACACTTGAGCCGCTAGCGAGCCGATGTCAAAATGTTTTTTACCGATAATTTTTCAGATATGAACAGTTCGCGAGGCAGACAGAGACGCAGCCGTGAAAGACAATTCCGTTTACAAGCGGGCCTACAATGCCTGCCTCGACACCGTGAGAGAGGTTTCTGTCGGCGCGCTCCTGGGGTCCGAGCCGACGCTCGCGAAACGACTGGGCGTAAGCCGCACCACAGTCAGAGCGATACTCGCCGCGCTGAACGCCGCGGGCATCCTCAGTGTGCACGGGCGCGAAAAGCGGGTCTTGCGGCATCCTCGCGGCGCCGCGTATTTCCCCGAGGCGGAGACGGAGACGAGCTCTGAACTCATCGAGCGCCGCGTGAAGGAATGGCTGCTCGCGGGCGATCTTCGGCCTGGAGACGCGATCAGCAGCCTTGAACTCTCCCGGCTTTTCAATGTCTCGACATCCGGGATCCGCGAATACCTGAACCGGTTCAGTCGCTATGGACTGATCGAGCGTCGTCCGAACGCGAGCTGGGTGTTTCAAGGCTTCACGCGAGATTTCGCGCTGGAGCTTTGCGACATTCGAGAAATGTTCGAGATGCGATCCATCCACCATTTCACGCGGGCTCTGCGCGACGAACACGGCCGCCGCAAGCTGGAAGAGCTGGAGAAGGAGCATCGTGATCTATTGCGGAGAATAGAGACCGATTTTCACCAGTTCTCCGGCCTGGACGAGACCTTTCATCGTGCCATCAACGATGCCTCGAACAACCGTTTCATCACGGAATTCTACGAAGTGATATCATTGATTTTCCATTATCATCTGCAATGGGCCAAGCACGACGAGCGGGAGCGCAACGAGGTCGCTCTCCATGAACATCTTGCAATCATCAGCGCGTTGAAAGCAGATGATGGCGAAGGTCTGGACAAGGCAGTGCGAACACATATGCGATCCGCACGCGAAACGCTTCTCCGTTCGATATGACTTAGCGGGGGATGCGCGCTTGTCGTACCGGGCGTGATGCGCCAGAAGTCCTTGAGCCTGCGATCAGCCAGCAGCTTGTGACGAGGTTGGCGGATGGCGAGCCGAGCCTTGGCCTGGGTAAGGCTTCGACCTGGAGCACTGGCCAAATTTTTAATTGCGTTATTATATTTGTCATTTAACTTTCCATAAAAGCAATCTCAACACGTCATGCAGGGTGCCCGACCAGCCGTTTTGTCACCTAAATCGACCACAAGAGCTCCAAGAGGAGCCTTCCAGATGAGGACAATGAAATGAAGGGTCTCAATTTCCGGCAGCGAATGATCCGAGCCATCGCTTGCATCGCGATAATCGCCTCCTGTACCTCGATGGTCGAAGCCAAGTCGAGCGATGAACTCGCCTCGGCCGCGAAGGCTGAAGGAAAGTTGACGTTCTATGCGTCGAACCATCCCGATTTGACTGCAAGGTTGGTCAAAGCCTTCAATGCTACCTATCCGGGAATATCCGTTGAAGTTGTGCGACTGGCTACGGGCCCACTCGGCAAGCGCTATGCAGCCGAAGCGGAGGCAGGCAATGTCACCGCGGATCTGCTTCAACTCGCCGATCCATTGCTGATCCGTGACGTCGCTGCAAAAGGATATCTCAGCCCTGTCGACAATCTAACAGGATTTGCCGCATGGCCCGCCGATTACAAAAATGAATTTTATGTCGTCGGCGCCATCTCACTGATGACCATCAGCTACAATACGGATCTCGTCCAGGGCGAGGAGATACCGAAAGCTTGGACCGATCTGCTGCATCCACGCTTCAAGGGGCAGATTTTGATGGCCGACATACGGCACAGTCCCGCTACGCTCGACTGGTTGGTGCTCATGGAGAAGACGTACGGTCCGGAGTTCGTCGATAAGCTCGCCGCACAAGACATTCGTTTTGTCGCGAGCACGGTACCTGGAACACAGTTGATGTCAGCCGGTGAAGCTGAGATTCTCGCTCCCAATCAGCGACAGGTCACCTTTCCAGTTATCGACAAGGGGGGACCTGTTGGAGACGTTCTGGCTGAGCCCACGGTCGCTCACGAATCCTTTGTCGCAATTTCCAAGGGCGCCAAGAATCCGAACGCCGCCAAGCTCTTCCTTGAGTTCATGATGACCATGGAGGGACAGGAAGCGCTGAACATGCATGTCAATTCATCCGCCCTCCCCGACGTGCCGAACACCGACAAGCTGCCTCAATCGTTTCGGCGTGCTGATCTCGAAAACAGCATCAAGGAGCGCGCACGGTTGGCCGCCAAGTTTGGACTGAACTGAGAAGCGCGGATTACTTCCCGGTGTGGATGAGCTATCCGCACCGGGGCATCTCTCGTTTTCAGCGCGTGGCCAAAGGCGGAAAAACTATGCGACTGACGTACAGCGCTCATCGTCATTCTTTGAATTGGTTTGGTATTTTAACGCTGGCGGTGGTTGCTCTCAGCACGTTCTTCGTCGTTTATCCGCTTATCATCATCATCAAGCGCGCGTTCTTCGGCGAGTCCGGTCTGGACGTCGAGGGCATTGTCCAACTCATCACCGACCCCGCCGTTGCCGAAGTTATCCTGAATACCATATCCGTAGTAGGTGTGAGCGGCGTGTTCGCGTTGTTGGTCGGCGCTCTCTTCGCCTGGCTGAACGAACGTACTGACGCGGACGCAGGGTGGATATCCGAGCTACTTCCGCTCATTCCGCTGCTTATTCCCACCATCGCCTGCGTCATTGGCTGGGTAACGCTGTTATCCCCTCAAGCCGGGTTGCTCAATGCACTTCTGAGAGACCTCTTCTCGCTGGTGGGTATCAACATTCGTCGAGGCCCTGTCAATATATTCACATACACGGGTTTCGTCTTCGTGATGTTCCTGTACTTGCTCCCATTCTCATATCTCATCATATCGGCGGCGCTGCGCAACCTGGATCCGGCGCTGGAGGAAGCGGCACGGATAACCGGCGCGTCTCCGCTACGCACGTTCTGGAAAGTCACATTGCCGTCGATCAGGCCCGCACTCGCCGCATCGGCCCTTGTCCTGATCATTCAAGGCGTTGCCAATTTCTCCGTACCGATCGTGCTTGGCACAGGCGCGGGCATCGACGTCCTCTCGGTCAGGATCTACCAGCTTCTCTATGCTTATCCGCCAAAGGTCGATCTCGCGATCATCATGAGCCTGTTCATGATGATCACAGCACAGACCGCGTTGATCTTACAGCGCTGGATCTCCTCGTCAGGTCGCTTCGCGACGATCGGCGGCAAAGGCTCAGCGGCCTCACGGATTCGCCTCGGACGGTGGCGGCTTCCCGTGCGCTCGGCGATGATCGGTTATCTCCTCGCAACCTCCTTCGTGCCTGTCGTCGGCTTGCTCATCGTATCGCTCCAGCCTCTGTGGACCGCGCGCATCGTTTGGGGGCGCCTCAGCCTGTCGAACTACACCCATATTCTGTTTGAGCGACAGATGACATCCGACGCGCTCCAGAACAGCCTCATGCTCGGCATGGCCGGCGCAACGATCGGAATGCTGATCGCGGCGTTGATCGCGCTGACCGTGCGCAACAGCCCCACGTGGTTACAGGGACCAATCGATGGCATGACCGTGCTTCCGGCAGCGGTTCCCCATAGTGTCATGGGGGTTGGCTTCCTCTTTGCCTTTGGACAGGGTTGGCTCAATCTTCACGGCACGCTTGCGATCCTGCTAATCGTCTATCTGGTGATGTATCTGCCGCAGGCGGTGCGCTCAGCATCGGCAGCTTCTGCCCAGGTCGGAAGGGAGCTAGTCGAAGCGGCTGCCATTTCACGCGCCTCGCCATTGACAGTTTTCCGACGGGTGCAGTTGCCATTGATGATGCCGGGCCTCGTCGCCGGCTGGGTTATCCTGTTCGTCCATTGCGCCGGAGAGCTGACAGCGTCAGCACTGCTTTCCGCCAGCAATAACCCTGTCGTGGGACTTGTTCTCCTCGATCTCTGGGAGAATGGCTCCTTCCCGCAGGTGGCGGCCATGTCGATCGTGGTGACGATGACATTCACGATTATTGTTTTGGTCATGCTGCGCTACTGCAGGGGTGGACTGAGGCGTTAATCGATCGCCTGCCCGCGCAGCCCGCTTTTCCGTCGATACATCTGCCGCAAAGCATCGGCCCCGCGCGGACGACCTGCGAACTCGACGCCTCTTAACGCGCCATCGAACGCCTTACTCCCTTGAAAGCGCGCGTTACTTCAAGGCTGCGAGCGGGTGTCGGATGGAGCAGGCCAAGTATCGGCCTCGGGTCCATCCGATCATCTTCTGCTCTACGCCGGAGATCTGCTTCCCTGTTTTCGGCATGACCAGGAGCGCGCTCGTTGCGGCCCACGCCCTGAGAAAACTGAAACTGGATGGACTTGATTCAACGAACAAGCAAAGCGTACTCAGAACAGCCGTCATTCAACGCGAGCGGCTATTCCTTCACGCAGAACGGACAGGGAATGAACTCAGGATATCGCACTTCGCAACTTGGAAAACCGAAGAATGCCGCCAACCACCACCATATCCAGAATTGTCATGATGACGGCGATCGCCGCGAGCTGAGGAAACGAGCCATTCTCCCAAAGATCCAGGAGGACTATGCCGACAACCGGATTGCCCGTTCCGGCAAGAAGAGCGGATGCGGTGAGCTCTCCGCTGGTATAGATGAAAAGAATAACCCATCCCGCGACAAGCCCGGGACGCATTAGCGGAAACATGATGCGACGGAATATGCGAAACTGCGACGCGTGCGCCATCTTGGCTGCTTCAACGAGGTCTTGACCGACCTGAGACACCGCCGCGCGTGCCGACCGCATCGATTGCGGCAGGGAAATCAGGAGGTAAGCGAGAAGCAATATCGCGAGCGTACCATGAAGATTTATGATCCCACCGGAAAACGTCACCACGATCGCGACACCGGTCACTGTCTGCGGGATGGTCGCCGGGAGTGCCGTCAGCGCTTCGATCATTGCCTGGGCGCGTGTACCGACGCTACGAGCGTATGTTACGAATATCGCTGAAAGAAGCATACCGAGAGTGGCCGCCACGATGCCAAGCCCAATGCTGTTCACCAGGGCGCGTATGCTCAAATTATTTTCAAACAGAACAAACACGAAGTTTTGCAGATTCAGGTTATCTATCGATATCGTGGGAACCCAGAATGGCTGCAGTGACACAATAACCAGCGCGATCAATGGCAACACAGCTGTGAGCAACAGGTAAATAATTACCGAAGTCATCGCAACGCCGCGCCAGCGCCCCAGTTCAACGCGCGACGCGGCCTGGCCCTTGCCCGCGATCTCGGCGTGGGTCCGGCTGCGTATCGCCAGCACCTGCGCCGCCACGGCTGCCTGCACGACGACCATCATGATGAAGCTCAGGGCGATAGCCTGCTCCATGCGGGGCGGATAGTTGTACAGCAGCCGATAGATGCGGACCGATAAAAGGTCTATCCCGGCGCCGGTCCCGATGACAATCGGCACCGAGAAGAGCGATATGCCGAAGATGAACACGATAATAGCGGCGTTCATGATCGCCGGCTTGATCGCTGGCAATGTGACACGCCGCAGCGTCTTGAACGGCGAAGCACCACTGATACGAGCCGCCTCTTCCAGACTTGGATTGAGCTGCTGGAGGGCGCTTGAGATGATGAGATAGCCATAGGGCACGAGATAAAGCGTCATCACACAGATGAGGCCGGCGTAACTGAAAATATTGATTGGCCCCGTGTCAAACTCGAAGCCAAAAGCCGCGAGGACGTTTCGTAATGCGGCGTTGAGAAATCCCGCCTGTGGTGAAAGCAACGTGACCCAGCCGGTCACTCCCGCTATCTGTGGCACGAGCAACGGAACCAGAGGCAGGATATCTGCCGCGAAACCGAGGTTCGCGTCCGTTCGCTCATTGATCCATGCGAACGTGGCGCCGATGCACAGCGCGAGCGTCGTACTCGCGATCACCACGATGAAAGTATCGAGCAGAACCTTCAGAATCGCAGGGCTCGCGATGGCATCCGCCATGCGCGAGACAGCAGCGCCGTCCCCGGCCATGAAGCTGCTCGCCAGCATGACGCCGATCGGCACGATGACAAGTGCCAGCATCGCGACGAGAAGGACGACGGCCAAGGCATTGAACAAGCGCGTTGACGACGCGGCAGCGCTGCCGGTGGAGGCCGATACAAGAGACATCGATACCCCTAATTAAGCCCAACCGCCCGGACGGCGTGGTTCCTCGTGCTCACCTGCCAAGCTCTCGTGTATACATCATGTCACGTCAGGAAAGACGAGTACATGCGCCGGGTCGATACTGACCGCGACGGCTTCGTTCTCCGAAAAGACGTCATGCCCCATGGAGCGCAAGATAAAGCGCTGCCCGGCGATTAGAACCGCATACTCCGTGCTTGTACCCAAAAACATGGCAGTCTCCACGGTCGCGGGGAAGCGGTTTTGCCCCGGACCGGCGGTGCCATGTTCAATCCTGAGATGCTCGGGCCGGAACATCAAACGCACCAGTTCCGACGGCAGTTCATGCTGCGGAGCTTTCGCATGCACCTCGCCGATCGTGGTCGCTATCGAGAGCAAGCCGTCCGTGTGCTCTTTCCTTGAGCCTGGCAACGTATTGCTCGACCCTACAAACTCCGCGACATAAGCGCTTACTGGCTTTTGATAGATCTCCCGTGGGGATCCGATCTGCGCGAGCCGTCCGCTGTTGAAAACTGCGATGCGGTCCGCAACGGCCGTGGCCTCGACCTGATCATGAGTGACGTAGAGAGCGGAGAAACCAAAACGCCGTTGCAGCGCAACGAGTTCGACCCTGAGCTGCTCACGTACTTTGGCGTCGACATTCGACAGGGGCTCATCGAACAGAATGACGCTGTCGTTGGCAACGATGGCCCGCGCCAAGGCGACACGCTGTTGTTGGCCCCCGCTAAGCTGCGCCGGATAGCGAGCCTGCAAGCCGGAACACGCCACCATCGTCAGAGCCGCGTCAACGCGTGTCGCGATCTCAGCCCTGCCAATTCCCCGGTTTTCAAGTGGAAAAGCCACGTTATCGGCAATAGTCATATGTGGCCATAGCGCATAGGATTGGAACATCATACTGATGTCCCGCTTTTCGGGCGGCACGAAAACGGCTTGACTGGACGAGAACACCGGCATCCCGTCAAAGAGGATTTCCCCTTCGTCCGGCCGCTCGAGACCAGCAATGCATCGTAGAAGTGTAGTCTTCCCACATCCGCTGGGACCGAGCAGAACGACGCGTTCATTGCCGTTGATATCAAGAGAAACATTGTCAAGCGCCATCACTGATCCGCGCTTTGTCGTGAAGCGCTTCGTGACATTGCGCACGACAATCCGCGGTCTGGACTGCGCCTGCGAGATGTCCCGCCGTGCCCCACCCCTATCGGCTTCGACGACCTGCATCAGCGTCCCTTTACTCAAGGCCCATCGCTTTGAGAACCTCAGGCGCCCGGCGCATAGCCACCCGGATATCCGCGAGGTGAAAATCGGCGGCCAGAGGAAGAGCGCCTGGCACATCCGGCAGCGGTGACGCTGCGACGCCCTTACTCAGAACCTCCTGTCCTTCTCTCGACAGGATGAAGCTCGTAAACAGCCTTGCCGCATTTGGACTAGGGGCCTTGGCGCTGATTCCAAGGGATGCGCCCCATCCGGTGGCCGGCGTTGGCGTGACGTCGTCCAGCGGCGCGCCCTTTTCAATCAGCGACGCCGATACCATGCGCAGGTTCGGGAGCAGCAAGAAGCCCTCGCCAGCGGCCAGCATCTGCGAGCCCGGCACCGTACTGGAAACGATCTTGGGATTCTGCTCCCGCAGACGTGACAGGTAGTTTGCGCCAAACGTATCCTGCATCAGGGCGGCCCAGGATATCAGCTGCGGTACATTGCGAAGATCCGCCATCAGGATGCGGTTCTTCCACTTCGGATCAAGCACATCCTCCCAGGATTTCGGAACATCACCAGGTTTTACCTTGCTGGTGTTGTACGTAATCGTATCCGGGAAGATAGATACCGTCGCCGAGTACGCTGTCTTGAAGGCCGCAGGCCAAGCCGCGACGGCCGGTAGCCCGGAGATATCCGCGAACCAGCCTTTAGCAAAGCCATCCTCGAGAACGATGGGATCTCCCATCTGCAGGATATCGGCGATGACTGTTCCCGCCTGCATTTCCGCAGCATAACGCTGGGACAGGGGCCCGGTCGCCAGACGCACGATATCGACCGTGATACCGGGAAAGGCGGCGTTGAACCTGTCGACAAGCTGCTTGGATAAGACGGGATTTGTCGAGGAATAATAGGTGAGCTTTCCCTCGCGTTTCGCGGCTTCGACCATGTCGGCTGGACTGCTCTGCGCCAAGGCGGTGCGCGTGGCGAGGAGGCCACTGCTCGCCAAGGTGACTGCAGAGAGCGTGGATTGAAGGAACGTCCGTCTCAGCATCATTAAACAGTTCCCCGGAAGCGCCGATTTTTCGGCAATTATCTTAGTGGCTTTGCTTATCGAACTGGCTTTTTGGTAACGACAAGCCGAAGTGCTCCCGCAAGGTCTTACCCTCATACTCCTTGCGGAAAAGCCCTCTCCTCTGGAGCTCTGGTACGACAAGGTCGAAGAAATCGGTCACCCCGCGCGGGTAATACGGGAACACGACGCAGTAACCATCGCATGCCTCGCGGACGAACCAGTCTTCCATGACATCGGCAATTTTCTGGGGTGTTCCCCAAACAAGGTGATGCGAGCGGGATTCAGCGTAACGTCGACCCAATTGCCGAATGCTGAGATTCTCGCGACGCGCCATCTCAATAAGGCGCCGTTGCCGCGCTTGAGCGCCATTCGTGATGGGCAGGTCTGGCAGGGGACCATCAAGCGGATACTTTGTCAGGTCGACACCGGCAAGAATCCGGTGCATCGAACGCAGCGCCTGCTCGTCCGTGATGAGGGACTGCAGCTCAAGATAGTGCTCCTCGGCCTCCTGCTCGGTGCGGCCGACAATGGGAAGAAGACCAGGCATGATTTTTATGTCATCGGCTGCGCGGCCCTGCGTTACGACCTGTGCCCGCAGATCATCATAGAATGTCTTCGCCTCGCCAAATTCCGACTGGGCGGTGAAAACCACATCTGCGCTGCGGGCCGCGAGCTCCATTCCCGGTCCGGAAGAGCCGGCTTGCGAGATGATCGGGCGCCCCTGCGGTGACCTTGCCTCATTGAGTGGCCCGCGCACCTTGAAGAACTTACCTTTGTGATTGAGGAGCCGCACCTTGTCAGCGTCGAAGAACATCGCCGCTTCTTTGTCCTCAATGCCCGCGTCGGCGGTCCAGCTATCCCAAAGACCCGTGACAACATCATAGAATTCGCTGGCGCGTTCATAACGTTGCGCATGTGGCATATGCGCCTCGAAGCCGAAATTGAGCGCTTCCGCTTCGAACTGCGAAGTCACCAAATTCCATCCGGCGCGCCCCTTACTGATCTGATCGATAGCCGCGAAGCGTCGCGCGAGAGTGTAGGGCTCATTGTACGTTGTCGTACCGGTCGCGACGAGGCCAATACGCGACGTAAGCGTCGCCAATGCCGGCAGAAGTGTCATCGGCTCAATCGAGCGCGCGTGAGCATAAAGCCCCGCCTTCGGGTCACCTTTCTCCAGGAGATCAACGGAAGTGACAACGGCTACGTCAGCAAAGAACAATGCATCCATTTTCGCGCGTTCGGCGCGTTGGGCCACATCGACATAGTGCTCAAATGTCGTCTCAGTTCCCTGTATAGCATTCGGCATCCGCCAGCCAGCCCAGTGGGAGCCCGGCGGGTGCCACATTGCCAGCAGATGCATCTGCTTCGCAGATCTTGTCACGTCACGACCTCCGAAATGCTCTTGATTTACCAGGGCAATGCATCATCAGCGAATTATAGACTTCGCACTCTTGAGCCGGGAACGAGCCGCACCCCGTCAAGAGTGACAATCGATCGCGCATCAGATGCTGGTCAAACGCACACCAAACCCCTCTTGATCCGAACTCGCTTCTATCGCTGCAGGATCGACGTCTTGCAGGGAATTTAACTTTAGAACGAAGCTCCGATCAATAGCTTTGTAAAAATATCTTTCTTTAGAAGCTATCTCGCCTATTCCGAACAGCAGAGTGCGCTCCGGAAAGAACGGGCGGCGCTATGATACGACAGGCAGGCGTTCGATAGCATAGCTGTGCCGGATTGCCCGCCCAAGCCGATGATCGACCAACTCGATGGAGAATGCATCGCTCGGACGAATACCGCCGATAGCAGCGAGGGTCCCGCAGAGCATTGCCATTTTCGGCGGAAGCCTGGGATACCCACCCGTGAATTTCGAAGCGAGGTCGCCGAAACTGCGCAGACTGGCGATTTTTCCCTGCTGATAAAGCGTACGCTCGCCCCCATTGACGGCATAGCTCAGAAGCTCAAGCTCGTCCCAATGGCCTTCCACATCGTCGAGCCGCCATACAAGGGGCGCAAGGGGCTTTGGACAAGCCTGCTTCGACACAGGCACCGAGTAGGCCTCGATGACGCGATCCGTATGATCGGAGGCAACGCCCACCCAATGCACACCGTCCGCATCACTCAGAACGATGACTTCCGCCTCGCCCGAGCTGTCTGCCCCAAGAACCTGAATGGTCTCGGATGTCGACAGGGTCTCCCGGCCGACCCTGTAGAAACAAGGAACATTTGAGGGGCGAGCAACACCAAGCGCCTCAAGTTCCTGTATGTGATGCTCCACCGCGCTTTCATCGCGGCCAGCCCAGCCCGCGATGATTAAGCAATCAATAGCGATGTCGAGTGCCAGGCCTTCTGGCGTCATCAATGAGGGCATGAGTGTCTCTCGCGAAGCGCTTCAGGATGAAGCTGCGACGTCCATCGTTTGGGAAAGATAATCTAATAAAACAAGTGACTTATCCGCGGATTCGACAAGAGCGGCCATCTGGCCGACCAAACGCTCGAAATCCTTTGCGCTGAGGCTTTCAAACAGCACATCATTTGTCGGCCTCTGCACCACGATCAGCTTCTTAAGGCGAGCGCGCGCGTCATCCGTGAGGCTGAGCACGACCCGACGACGATCGTCCGGATTGATCTCCTTTCGCACGAGGCCAAGACTAACCAGCTTGTTGACTTCGATTGTCGTGAATGCGCCGCTTAGATGCAGATGCTCCGCGATCTGGTTGACCCCGATCTCTTCGCTTTGCCGCTGTCGAATTGCGATCAGAATGAGATATTGCGTTCCAGTTAACCCAATAACCTTACCGAATCGGCTGCTAATCTGCTCGATACGACTGGCGAACGCCAGTGTGTCATGAATAAACTGCCGAAAAACGCTATCCGAGCCGTTTCGTAGAAGTTCAGGCCGAGAAACGGTCAACTCGTTATTTCTCCCACTCAAGAGCACCTCCCAGGCAATGCTTCGATGCGCCAATTATAAAGCTTTTTACAAAAGCTGCGAGCAGCGATCGGAGTATCACCACGGCGACACATGAGGCATGTGGTAGCTTCACTGCAACCTTGACCGCTAATTTATATAGCTTTATGAGTTAGTCAATTAAATAGAAATGGGGATCTAGATCAACATGGTCACCGCGGGCCGCCCGGCGTTCTCTGCCCCGACATCAGCTGATACGCCGTTCGACCAGCGTGATTTTCGCCGAGCGCTCGGACGGTTCGGGACGGGCGTTGCGGTTGTGACTACGATCTGCGCACAAGGCACTCGCGTTGGAATGACGGTGACATCGTTCAATACGGTATCACTGCACCCGCCACTCGTTCTATTCAGCGTCGATAGGCGGGCGCGAAGTCTGCCGCATTTCCTGAGCGCGGAGGCCTACGCGGTAAACGTGTTGGCTGACCATCAAGAATATCTCTCAAACCGCTTCGCCAAGGCATCGAGCGACAAATGGCAAGGTGTTTCACACGGCCAAGGACGCGCCAACATACCCTTGCTTCTCGATGCGGTCGCACATTTCGAGTGTGTGCCTTATGCTCACTATGAGGGAGGCGATCATCTCATCATGGTTGGCGAGGTTCAACGTTACGCATACCAGGCAGACCGCCCTCCCCTGATTTTTCTCGACGGGAGTTATCGGAGCCTCGCTGAGAATGGGGCTTCAGCGGTGGAGTGGCCACTGTCGCTTCACTACTAAGAGCCCCTGCAGAAATGGGTCACGCCGATGATCAAGAATGGACAACAACACGTTGAATCACTGCGCGATGGACGAACCGTCTTTCTCAATGGGAGGCGTATTGATGATGTGACGACTGCCCCTGCCTTCAGGAATGTAGTCGGCTCCATCGGAAAACTCTTCGACTTCCAAAGTGAGGCAGCGAACCGATCCTTGATGACCTTCGAGACTGACAGCGGCACACGCGCTTGTCGTGTCTGGCAACTGCCTGCGTCCTACGGCGAGTTGAAGGAGCGCAGAGCGGCAATCGAGGCATGGAGCGAGTTGCATGGCGGCTTCATGGGAAGGGCGCCAGACCATGTCGCCTCGTGCATTGCCGGAATGTACATGGGCCTCGACGTCTTCGAAGCCTACAACCCAGACCGCGCCGCGGCTCTCGCTGATTATTTTCGCTATGCACGCGATAACGACCTCTATCTCACTTATGTAATCATCAATCCGCAAGCTGACCGCTCCAAGAGCGCGAGTCAGCAGAGGGATGAATTTCTCACGACAGGTATCGTCGATCGCGATGCAGAGGGTATTACACTCCGGGGAGCCAAGATGTTGGCGACCGGGGGGATCATGGCGAACGAGGTTTTCGTCACTTGTATTCAGCCATTGCGTCCTGGCGATGAGAAATATGCAATCTCTTGCGCGATCCCAATGAACGCGAAGGGCTTGAAAATACTGTCCCGGAAGTCCTACGAGCTCGCGGCGCCTTCGATGTTTGACAATCCGCTCGCGCATCGCTTCGACGAGAATGACGCCGTCCTTTACTTCGAGGACGTCAAGGTGCCGTGGGATCGCGTTTTTGTGCATGACAGCATAGAAATGTGCCAGAAGCAGTTTCACGCAACGCCGGCCCACGTTTACCAGAACTACCAAGCGATGATTCGTTTATCAGTGAAGATACGCCTTCTTCTCGGTGTAGCTCGGCGTATAGTGGAGATAAATGGCATTTCAACATTTCCCCAGGTGCAGGAGATGCTTGGGCAGTTGGCGGCGGAGGCCGGTATGGTAGATGCTTTTGTTGCCGCGATGGAGGCGAAGGGCACTCAACGCGGGCCATATTTCGTACCCGACAAGCATACGCTCTATGCCGCCCAGACCCTCACGCAGCAGCTTTATCCAAAGGTCCTGCAAACACTGCGCGAACTCGCGGGTGGTGGCATGATCATGCTTCCCTCGTCAATCGACGATTTCCGAAACCCGGAGATCGCCGACATTATCGCCAAGACCCAGCAATCTCCCGCCGCGAATGCAGAGGAAAAGGTAAAATTCTACAAATTCGCTTGGGACGCGGTCGGCTCTGAATTTGCGTCCCGGCATACTCAGTACGAGATGTTCTACGCCGGAGCGACATTCGTGACCAAAGGCCACTCTTACAGGACCTATGATTGGTCGCGAGCCTCAGACTTGCTTGAGAGCCTGATGAGTAATTACTCGCTTTCGGATGAGTTGTCTGAAGCGGCGCATTCTGCGGCCTAAAATGAGTAGCCGTCGCCGCGGTCTCCGGGTTCAGGTTCACCGGAGGGCCTGACACGTTGGACCAAGGACAAGCTGGAGGTCGAGCCGTCCCTCGCGATATCCTGGGGGACCAATGCGGATGCCAAGGTCTGGACCTTCAATCTGGGCGAAGGCGTCAAGTGGCACGATGGCACGCCGCTCACCGCCGATGACGTGAACGATCGATCTCATTCTTAATAAGAGTGTTCGCGCGGCGCCCCCCTCGGGCAAGTCGCGACATTGACCTCGGTAGAGGTCGTGTCGCCGACGCAGGTGAGGATGACGTTTAGCGGCCCAATTCCTCGCTGCCAGTGATGCTGACCTATTCCCAGTGCCACCTGCAGCTCACTCTCACAGATTTGATCGGAAGGATAACCCGCATCAAATAACATGGCCGGATCTGTGGGAGCGAACACATGAACGAAACGATGAGTGGTCAGAACGTGCTGCAAGAAGGAACGGGGCGGCTGACGGCAAAGGATTTTCCGCCGGAGATCCTCGAACTCTACGACTTCTACGTACACGGTAAGATCAGCAAGCGCGAGTTCCTCGACAAGGCGGCGACCTTCGCCGTCGGCGGTATGACCGCTGCAGCCTTGCTCGCGACCCTTAGCCCGAATTATGCGTTGGCGCAGCAGGTGTCCTTCACCGACCCGGATATTGTCGCTACCTACATCATCTATCCTTCGCCGAACGGCCATGAGGAGGTGCGCGGCTATTTCGTGCGTCCGGCTCAAGCGGAGGGGAAGCTGCCCGCCATCGTGGTGGTTCACGAAAATCGAGGCCTCAACCCCTATATCGAGGACGTGGCGCGCCGTCTGGCCAAAGCCGGCTTTATTGCGCTGGCGCCCGACGGCCTCACGTCAGTGGGCGGCTATCCCGGCAATGACGAGAAGGGCCGGGAGCTCCAGCAGAAGGTCGATCCGACCAAGCTGATGAATGATTTCTTCGCGGCGGTGGAATATCTGAACGGCCACGAGGCGTCGACGGGCAAGGTCGGGATTATCGGGTTCTGCTACGGCGGGGGCGTGTCGAACGCCGCGGCGGTCGCCTATCCCGAGCTCGCGGCGGCGGTTCCGTTTTATGGTCGGCAAGTCCCGGCGAACCAGGTCGCGAATATCAAAGCGCCGCTGCTGCTGCACTACGCCGAAAATGATACCAACGTCAACGCCGGCTGGCCGGCCTACGAGGCGGCCTTGAAGGAACACGGCAAGACCTACGAGGCGCACATCTACCCCGGGACCAATCACGGTTTCCACAACGACTCCACACCGCGTTACGACGAGGCCGCGGCCAAGCTGGCATGGGAGCGAACCATCACCTGGTTCAAGCGACATCTCGCCTGAGCGGAAGCTGAACAGCGCGCGGGCCAGAACCTGTCTGGTCGAGCTCGGGGTCTAAGCCGGTATATCGAGGCGGGCCTCGAGCTCGGAGCGAAACGGATCCTGGCGCTCACGAAAGTGCCAGCATACGGTCGATGAACACCTGCATGACTGCGGTGAGCTCGAACTCCGCTGGCAGGAATATCGCATAGGGATCATTGGCCGAGAGCAGGCATGACGACGTCGTCCAAGATGTTCCAGCGTCTGATTCGGTCTGCGCGTTCAGCCCCATTCATCCAATAATCCCGCGCGTGTTCTCGAATGCCGCTGGCTTGTTCGAGCCGCAGCCATAAGTCGATATAACGCTGCAGGTCATCGGATCTGGGAGGCATGAGATAGGTGAATGGCAACGGCGCGCCCATATTGGCGGGCACGACTGCCGTATAGCCTGAGCGCGCCTTCGTCCAGGCGGCTGCCTGATCGCGCGTCCAGATCGCCGCATCAATATCCGGTTTCCCTGGGAGCTCATTATAGGACCCCAGTACCACGATCTCGGCTTTTGGAAACAGCCCTTTGACGAGGGGTTCAAGCACAGGATCTTGGAACACTCCGATTTTCAGGCCGGAGCGCGCCGACACCGCATCATAGGATCGGAACTGACTGGCATGGTCCGCCTTGACGATCAACGCCACCGGATTGACCAAATAAAACTCGGACACGCTCAGCTGACGCAGACGATCAGGTGTCGCGTAAGCGCCTGCCATCACGATGTCGAACATGCCCGCAGCGAGATCCGCCTCCAGCCTTGCCCAGTCGATCGGCACGAAGTCGATGCCGACATGCAGATCTCGCGCGAAGCGGTATGCGGCTGCGACATCATAGCCGACGAGATGCCCCGCGCCATTGAAGTAGCTAAAGGGAATGATATCGGTGCCATAGCCGACGCGGATCCGGCCGCGGGACCTGATGGCATCGAAAGTCCCGGCGCCTGGCAGCGACGCGAGATCCGCCGGTCGCGCACGATGGACAATGGCATCGACGGCCGCCACCACTGACGGATCGAGTGTGCGAGCCATAATCGCTTCATCGGTCGGTGGCGGAAACAGCCTGTCCGAGAAGTGGCGCCCGACAAGGGCTACCCCGCCGAACAGGACGCCCACCGCGCAGAAGGCCGCCACGATGGGTTGCACGCGCAGGCGCGCCCGGCCGAAATAGATCATTGTCACGGCCAGGGTGACGAAAGCGAAGCCCATCACAGACACCGCCACCTGGCCATAACGCGTGACCGTCATCGTCTCCACATAAAGATTGATCGTCGTCGCTGGCAATTTGAGCCAGGCGGCGAGAAAGGCCACGGCGTCGACGGACGCGCTTGGCGAGCCAATGCCCGACAGCAGCGTCATGAAGGGCAGGATCAGCCAATCCGACAGGGTGAGCGCTATCCGATTGAAATAGCCAGCGTAGATAAGGAAAAGGGCGATGAAATAATTGCCGAGCTGGCTCAGCACATATGCAATGGACAGTGTGGCACGAACAACGTCATTCGCCTCTTCCCCGTCAATCCCTTCACGCCGGCATATGTCTTCAGCCGCTTTCTGGATGAACGGCAGGGCAGCAACCGAGAGGGTCGTGACCAGCGCGAGCGTGAGTGCCGGGCGCAGCGCACTCAGGATCTCGCCATAGCGCAGCGGCACAAGACGACTGAGCAATATCGGCAGCACAACGAAGCCCAGGAAAAAGGTGCCGGCGAGAAAAAGTACGGAATAGACCACCAAGCCGCTGGCCGCCGCACCATCGACCGTACCGGCAGTGCTGGCGAACAGTGCAAAGACGCCGATTGGTGCGAAATAAACGATCCACATCCAAAGGGTGACGCTAGCCTTGCGCAGCACCTCCATGCTTTCAAGGAGGGTCACCTTCTGCGGGATAGTCTGTATGGCAATACTATACAGGATTGCGAACACGACGATCGCCGGTACAAAGTTACGGTCGAGCGCAACCGCGATATTGGCGGGGATCAACAGGTCCAGGATGTCAGTCGCGATACGTGCTGTATCGGGCGTGAGCACGCTCGGCGGCGGCGCGGGCGGGACGAACGCGCCAAGAAGCAGGATGGTCAAAAAGGTCAGCCCCCAGCCGACCGCGTAGACGCCCCAGCTCGCGCGAAACAAACGGCCGGCACGCTCTCGCGCCAGTCCGCCGAGACCAACCAGTAGCGAGCACACCAGATACGGAAAAACCGCTATCTCCAGCATCTTGGCATAGGCGATGCCAAGGGGTTCGAGAACCGCCGCGCGCTCGCCGATGCCGAGCCCGACCATGAGGCCGAGGGCCGCGCCTATCAAGATGAACGACGGAAGCCTGGACCCCGACGCGTCTGCCACGCTCAAGCCTCTCGTTTCGCTCAGCAATTGCGCTTATTCGCGTACAATAATACCGCGATCCACGCAATGTCGAGATCGCTCCGCCTCAGGCTGCCTCGAACTCCCGGTTGTGTGGATCGCTCTTAAAAAAGTGTGTCTTACGACTCCTTTTCGGGCCTTATCGCTGACGGCACCAACTGGCTTGCAGGTTGAGAGCTATATCATGGAAAGCATTGGCAATGGATGCGGACGGATCGGGGATTGGCTGATCGCGAGACATGCTTATCCCCAACACAGTGAAATACATCGGCTCCGCTCCGGAGAAATTGGATGCGAGCCAGATAAGCTGCTCGGCATCTGCAGAGCACTTCACCCCAATGCCGTAGTTACTTGTTCGGTGTTACCACCACCGTCGCCGACATGCCGGAGGCAAGTTCGAGGTCGGGGGGCAGTTGCCCAAGCTTGATGCGGACGGGGATGCGCTGGGCAAGCCGGATCCAGTCAAACTCGGGATCGACCCTGGCCAGAAGACCGCTCTGGTCGGTTGTGTTGGCGATGGCTCGGCTCACGCCGGCGATTGTTCCATCGATGACCACCCCTCCCGCCATGAGTTCGATCCGGGCAGCGTCGCCTACGCGGATCGCCGGCAGTTTGGTCTCGACGAAATAGGCATAGACATAGAACGAGTCGCGATCGACGAGCGCCATCGCGGCCTGCCCGGTCGTCACGTAGTTGCCGGTAAACACGTTGAGATTGGTGATCCACCCATCAACTGGCGAGCGCACCTCCGCCCGAGCGAGATTGATTTCCGCCGTCGCGAGGGCCGCCTGCGCCACCTCGAGTTCAGCCTGCGCCTCGGCGGCGGAGATCGCCGTGCGTTCCATCATCTGCGGCGAAATGGCCCCGCTGTCGCTGCGCGCGAGGTTGGCGTCACGGTTTGCTGTATCCTGCGCATATTTCAGCGCTTGCACTTTCGCCGCAACCTCTGCCTTTGCCTGCTCCACCGCGACCCTGAAACGTTCCCGGTCGATGACGAACAGCAAGTCACCCTTTTTGATCAATTGGTTATCGACGACATTGACGGACGATACGAGGCCGGACACGTCCGGAGCGATCTCGACGACATTGGCGAGCACGCGAGCGTCGCGGGTCCACGGCGCCAGCGTATAATACGCCCAAAGCCGCCAGCCGACGACGAGCGCCCCGACGACAACAAGGCACGTCATTCCGACCCTTACAACCGGCAATCCCAGTCTCATCCCTCTCCTCCCGCAACGGCCGGCAAGCCCAGGATGATCATGCCGAGCATGATGACGTAAAGAGCTGCGTCAAAAAGTGGCCTGTGCCAAATCAGGCGGTAGAAACCAGCCACGCCGAGCAACCAGCGCAGGGCGAGAAAAGGCAACAGCGCGAAGACCGCCCATATCATGAATGGCGGAAGGTAGAAGCCGAAGGCCTCGGGCGTGTAGAAGGCTGCGGTCGACATGGAGAGCATGGCTCACGCTTCCACAGGAGGATGGGCGAGAAAGGTGCGGTCTATGTCGAACCGATCCGCGATGAACCGCAGCGAGGCACCCGCGCGGATCACCAGAGCCGCCGATGGACCCGGTTCCAGCGGGAGCGCACCGAGAGCGGCGCGGGCAGATCGCGTCATACATTCGGCGTCCGTAAGTCGTGCAGCCTGCTTTTCGCCGGCTCGCGGCGTTGCCTCCAGCGCTGTGGCGAAATTGTCCAGGAAGTCGCGGAGAATGGCCGCGGCCTCCGGCGCCAGGTCTGACGACTGCTTCACGCGATTGAGGCGGCCGAGCTCCAGGCTCATGGAGGCCGCGCCGAGTGCGCCGCGAAGAAAATCCTCATCCCCCGGCCTGTCGAGGGACAGGCGCGGCAGCAGCTCCGCCAACATGCCGATCATCGCAGTGAGAGTCTTGCGCTCATGGCGCGTGCCGCGCGCCGCATCCGGAAGCATGCGGCCGACCGTCTGTCTCCAGAAGCGCGCGCGGTTCGCCATTGAGGTCACGGGAAGCAGCGCTATCAGGCCGAGACAGGCCGAAACGCCCAGGACAAAGGCCATGTTGGAATTGAAGAAAGTCAGGTCGTTGGGCTGGAACCTGTTACCGGTCCCAAGCTGCGCGCCGATGAAGCCCGCGAACATGACGCCTGACCACATGGTCTGTGGTGTGCCCGCCATGAGCCCGCCCGGTATCAGGAGGGCGATTAGAAAGAGAGCCAGCGCCTCGAATCCCTCGATCCGCGGTAGAACGAAGACCATGGCACAGTAGGAGACGACAATGGCGAGAACGGTCCATAGCATGACCCGCAGGCCAAGCTTGCCAGGCCGGTCCTGGTTGACCGCGAAGAACAGAGCGAGCCCCATGCCGGTCATGGCGGTGAAGCCGTATTTCCATCCAGTCGCGGCCCAGACGACGCAGCCGAGAATGATCGCCAGTGCGGCGCGAGCTCCGATCAGCGCCGCCTCGACATGTGAAGAGGAGGCGAAGGCTTCGAGAGGCCGCCGTGTGCTTGGCGCGTGCCGCCGGCGCAAGCTTGCCGCCTCGCTCACCATGACCATTGAGAGGCCATGCAGCAGGTCACCGGTGCGATGCAGGATCAGCACGCCGTCGGTCAGGGTCTCGAAGGGAACGCGACCCGCAAGCGTTTCCAGCCCCGTCGCGGCGGTGCCGAGGCCGGCCAGTGTCTTCAGCAATGCGGCGCGCACCCGGTGCGGATCGGCAAACGCCTTCGGGTCTTCGGCGATAAGCTGAAGGGTCTTCGCCGTTTCATCGAGGGCAGGCTGCATATGCGCAACGACGGGCGCTGAAGCTTCGCCCTTGAAGTCATCGATACGCGTGTAGAGCCCTCTCGCCACGGCGAGAACACCGAGGAACTCGCGGACCGCCCGACGCATCAGCACGTCATCGGCTCGCATCTCCGGTGCTTCGAACATTGCGTAGGAGCGAAGGGCATCAAAGCCAACGATCTTTTCCACCATGGCGCGTCGAAGCGTAGCAAAAGTTTCCGGTGGCGTTCCACGACGCAGGGCTACCGCGCCATAGTGGCTAAGATCACAAAAAAGGCGCGCCATCTGTTCACGGAGCAGGACGCCTGCATAGCGCGGCATCACCAACACTGTTGCCGCTGTGGCGCAGGCGATACCGATGATGATTTCGCCCGTACGATCGACAGCGATCGACCAAGCCTGCAGCGGATTCGCCGCGCCTTCCAACGCAATGAGAAGTGCCGTGTAGCCCGCAAGCATCCAGCCGTAGGACGCATAGTTGCGCAGCCGGGCGGCAACATAGAATGACGCGCCCAGCCAGAGCGCTACAGCGCCCACCAGTGGGATGGGGGCCTGCGCGTAGAGGGCGAGAATGACGAGCCCCACACAGGCACCGGCAATGGTGCCGACGATCCGATAGGTGCTCTTGGCGAGCGCCCCGCCGGACGTAGGCTGCGCCAGCAGATAGACCGTCAGAATCGACCACTGTGGATCCTGCATCTCCAGCCAGTAGGCGATCGCGAGCGCAACCACGCCGGCAACTGCCGTGCGTAATGCAAACACCCAGTTGCGCCAGCTGAGGTCCACGGGGAAGGACGGCCAGAGGCTGGAACTCCTTGGGACTTCGGCTACACTCACGGAGCCTCCGCAGTGATCGGCTGGTGACAACATCGAGCGTAACACAGCCTTGTCATTAACACCGCGTCCCATGGGCCAGCACTATGATCGTCCGGATGACTATCCAAGGGTAGCCCCGCTGGATCGCTTAGCTAATAGACGGCGGTTTGACGACTTCGATGACAGCCCGGCGTTGGAGCCATCTCTGAGCTCGTTGCCCATATCGATAGAGCGCGCTTCAGCTCCGATTTGAGGAGCGTCCTTGTCCAGCACCGATGCGGCGGATCAACGCGCATCCGGGATAGGCGCATCCCGTGGGGGCCTCCTCTCGCAGGGGGCACTTCAAATTATGCCGTATGTCCCGGCCAAGCCGACAGGGCGATATCAACCAATCGTTTCAGTCTTTCCGTGCACGCGCCGTCGCAGGCCTGCGCCGACATTCCCTGAATGATCGCCCCGTAAAAGCGTGCGAGAATATCGGCGTCGGTCCCCGCCGGGAGTTCCCCTTCGTCGATAGCGCGGTCGAAACGCGCCTTGAGGACCTGGATTGAAGCTTCCCGCAGCGCGGCAGTCGTTCGGGCGACAGACGCATTTTCCTCGGAATGCTGGAGAACGGCGGTGGAGACAATACAGCCGCGTGGTTTGGTCGGATCAGTATGTCCCTCCGCGATGTCGTAGAGATAGAAGGTCAGCGCTTCGTACACAGGCATCTGTGCGTACAGCATTTCGGAGCGGCGCTTGCTCTCACGCTCGATGGCGTGGTCAAGCGCCTGCCGAAAGAGATCTTCCTTTGAGCCAAAGGTCGCGTACAGGGAAGGCGGCGTGATGCCCATCGCATGAGTGAGGTCGGCGATCGAGGTTCCCTCATACCCGCGCTCCCAAAAAAGTCGCGCCGCGATCTCCAGCCCGACATCGCGATCCAGGATCCTCGGTCTACCGCGTTTGCGAGCCGGCTCGTTCATTTTTATATCGATCGCTATAATAAACGTTGACACGTCGTTCTCGATTCTTATTATATCGATCGCTATGAAAATCGCAATGGAGCGATCGATGCCTGGAAGATTGTCAAACAAGGTGGCCCTCGTAACGGGAGGCTCGCGCGGTATCGGCCGAGCGACAGCGCTTGCGTTCGCCAGGGAAGGGGCAACCCTTATCGGCGTGCACTACGCCAACAACATTGATGCTGCCAAGGCCACCATCCGAGAGATCGAAACCCTTGGGTCAAAAGCTGTCGCCATCGGTGCGGATTTGCGAAAAGGCAAGGAAGCGACGGACAGCATCAAGGAACAGTTCAAGGCGGCGGCGATTGCAGCGACCGGGGCCCCCTCGCTGGACATTCTCGTCAACAACGCTGGTATAGCTCCGGCCACATCACTGGCGCAGACCACGGAAGCCGCCTTCGACGAGCTGATGACGATCAATCTGAAGGCCCCCTTCTTCCTGATCCAGGCGCTCGCCGAACTCATCCGCGACAATGGGCGTATCATCAACATCTCGACGGGCTTTACGCGCGTCGCGGCGCCGACCCATCCCGCCTACGCCGCCTCGAAGGGCGCGCTCGAAACGCTGACTTTGGCGCTTGCCCCCGAATTCGGTGCGCGCGGGATCACGGTGAACGCGATTTTGCCGGGTGTCACCGAAACGGACATGAATGCGGCCTGGCTGGCAGATCCGCAGGCGCGCGCCGGCGCCGAAGCCATGTCGGTGTTCTCGCGCGTGGGCACTCCCGAGGATGTGGCCGACATCATCGCCCTCATCGCGTCGAATGAGGCGCGCTGGACGACGGGACTGTCGATTGACGCAACGGGTGGAACTCGGCTCTAGCTCAGGCTTTGCCGGCCGGTACGTTCGCTTAGAACAGCGGGCGAGTCTCACTCACCCGCCGTGAACCTCGAATTCCAGCGCGCTGAACTGCGAGGACATTCCAACATATCCTCGCCAGCCATGCGCCGCGGTCAGGTGATACGGCGACCAGCGATCACGTGCATCCAGCCGCCAGGACCTCGCTTTACCCCGGCCTTACGTCCCCGGGGCCTACGCTGTTGACGACGCCGCGCGTCTTCCAGAGCGAGTAGCCGATGCCTGCGGAAATAAGGACAAGCGTGACGCCAAGGCTGATGGCAGGCGGGAACTTGCCACCGTCGATAACAAAGTCCGCCACGAAAATCTTCGCCCCAATAAAAATCAGCACGGCTGCAAGGGCATACTTCAGGTAGTGGAAGCGATGAACCATGGCCGCCAATGCGAAATACAAGGCGCGAAGGCCGAGGATCGCCATGATGTTCGACGTATAGACGATAAACGTATCTGTCGTGATCGCGAAAATCGCGGGCACGCTGTCGATGGCGAAAACAAGATCGGCGATGTTGATGACGACGAGCGCCAGGAACAGCGGGGTTGCAGCCCTCACCAGTTTGCCCGTCTTTGGGTCCGCCACTTTGACGAAGAACTGCTGCCCGTGATGCTCGCGCGTCACCCGCATCCGGTTGGCGATAAACTTGATCGCCGCATTGTTCGCGATGTCTATAGGCTCGTCACCCGCGAAGAACATTTTCACGCCGGTGAAAACGAGGAAGGCCGCGAAGATATAGAGAACCCAATAGGCCTCCTGGACGAGCGCCGCACCACCCGCGATCATGATGCCGCGGAGCACGATGACCGCGATGATGCCCCATAGAAGGGCCCGGTACTGGTACTTCGCGGGGATGGCGAAGTAGGAGAAGATCAAGCTAATCACGAAGACGTTATCGATTGACAGCGCCTTCTCGATAAAAAAGCCCGTGAAATACTGCAGTCCGGGTTCGGGGCCGCGCGCGTACCAAAGCCAGAGGCCGAAAACCATCGCAACGCCGATGTAGAACGCCGAGAGCTTCAGGCTCTCGCCGATGCCCATCTCCCGGTCCTCCTTGTTCAGGAAGCCGAGATCGAAGGCCGTGAGCGCGACCACGAGCATAATGAACGTCAGCCAGAACCAGGCGGGCGTGCCGAGCCAGTCAGTAAAAAGGAAATCCAAGGAAACGCTCCTCTCGATACATCAATCGATCGGAACGAACGAAGCTTGGCTGGCTGGACAACAGACCATCGCGGCATCGGATCATTCCGATGCGGCCGACATCACGGGGCATAATGCTCCGCCAGAGGGGCCCGGTCCGCTAACTTCTTCATAACGCGTGGTGCGTGACATTGCAATGACGCCCGACAGCGGATGCGGCTGCTCGCCGGCGCTTGCTGCACGCACGCAGGCAACTCCTTTGCAGTCTCATCGAGGCGCCGCCGCTGACAAGCCCCGCTCTCGCAACCTCTTTTAGAAAGAAGTCACGGGCGGGTTCCTTTAGATTTAGCAGCATCTTCGCGGATGAGCGCGGCGGCACGCTCACCGATCATGATGGCGGCGGCATTGGTGTTGCCCGAGATCAGGCGCGGCATGATCGAGCAATCCGCGATCCTGACACCAGACAGGCCATGCACGCGGAGGCGGGCGTCGACCACGTCGCCGCGTGTGGGATCCGGTCCCATGCGACACGTGCCGCTGGGGTGATAAATCGAACTGCCGGTCATGCGGATGTAGTCGAGGATCTCCTCGTCGCTCTGAACGGCTGCCCCTGGCCGGTGCTCGTCGGCGACGAGTTCGGCCAATGCCGGCGCGGCGGCGATTCGGCGCGCATAGCGAAAGCCCTCGACCATTGTGCGCCGGTCGAGATCGCTCGCGAGATAGTTCGCCCTGATTTCCGGCCGCGCTGACGGGTCAGGCGATGTGATGAAGATCGTTCCCTCGCTCTCGGGCCGCAGCTGGCAAGCCGAGATCGTTGCGCCAGGGAATGCGTGCAGGCCGCCATCGTAGCTGTCGAGGCTGAGCGGCTGAAAATGGAACTGGATGTCGGGCCGGTCGGAGGCAAGCGGCGAACGGGCGAACCCGCCGGCCAGGGACGCGCCGAAACTGAGCACGCCTTGGCGGCGCAGCAGGTAACTCATGCCAATCAAAATCTTGCGCCATGGTCCGCGCGTCAGGTTGTTGAGGCTGATAGGCAGGTTGAGCTGCAACATCAGCCGCGACTGAAGATGATCCTGAAGATGTAGCCCGACGCCATAAAGCGCGTGGACCGGCGCTACACCCGCTGCAGCGAGGCGCTCCGGATCGCCGACGCCGGACAGTTGCAGGATCTGCGGCGAGCCGATGGCTCCGGCAGTCAGCACGATCTCTCGGTGACAACGCAGGTGAAGCGCCTCACCGGCACGTCGGCCGAAAATGCCGCGCACCCGCCGGCCTTCAAGTTCAAGCTTATGCACCTCGACGCCGGTCAGAACGCGCAGGTTGGGACGGCGCGCCGCGGGGCCGAGGAAAGCCCGCGCGCTGGAGGAGCGACGCCCGCACCGGGTCGTGAGCTGGAAACGACCGACACCCTCCTGCGTGGCGCCGTTGAAATCCGGGTTGAACGGCATTCCCGCCTGCTGTCCGGCTTTTACAAAGCGGGAGACGAGCTCGAGATCGACCGCCGGATCCTCAACACCGAGGCCGCCATCCGCGCCGTGGTATTCACTCTCGCCACGCGCCTGCGCCTCGACGGCCTTGAACGCGGGCAACACGTCGGACCAGCTCCAGCCTGGATTGCCGCGTTGGGCCCAGTCGTTGAAATCGTCGGCCTGCCCCCGAATATAGATCAGCCCGTTGATAGCGCTCGATCCCCCGAGAACGCGGCCACGTGGCCACGCGACGCGGCGCCCCTTCAACCCGGGCTCAGGCTCGGTCTGATAGCGCCAGTCGTAGCGCGGATTGTTGATCGTCTTGAAGAAGCCGGATGGCACATGCAGCCAGGGATTGCGGTCGGCCGGCCCTGCTTCCAGCAGCAGAACCGAGACGCTGAGGTCCTCGCTCAGCCGTGACGCAAGCACGCAGCCGGCTGAGCCGCCACCCACCACGATATAGTCGTATGTCTCGGTTTCACGCATCGTCTTCGCCATTGCCGGCCCCATTCCATTCAGCCCTTGACCGCACCAGCGGTCAGCCCGGCGATCAGGTAACGGCGCGCCAGCGTAACCAGCAGCACCACGGGGATGAGTTGCACGGTCACGCCGGCGAACAGGACGCCCCATTCGGTGCCGTCGACGGCGCCCATCAATTCACTCAGGATCAGCGGCGCGGTCTTGGCCTGGTTGGTGGTGAAGATCATGGCGAACAGATACTCATTCCATGCATAGACGAAAACGAAGATCGACCCCGCGGCCATGCCCTGAAGCGTCAGCCGCGAAAGAATGCGCGTGACGAACTGCCATTCCGACGCACCGTCGACGTAAGCGGCTTCGTCCAGCTCGTACGGGATCTGGTCGAAGAAGTTCTTCATGATCATGGTGTTGAGCGAAACCCAGAACGCGGCATAGAGCAGGATCAGCAGGAGATGCGTATCGCTGAGGCCGAGCGCGTCAGCCACGGGGAACAGGGGCAGCGTCACCACGATGGGCGGCAGCACCCGCACCGCGATCATGTAGACGGCCGTCCATGCGGTGAGCCGGCTGCGATAGCGCGAATAGGCATAACCGCCGAAGAAGCTGATGAAACCGGCCAGAACGGTCGCCCCGAGCGCCACGATCACGCTGTTACCGATCGCGTGGAAATAGCCCTGCCATTGGGTCACCAGTTGAAAGTAATTGTCGATGGTCGGGTTGAAGATCAACCTTGGCGGATAGACAAAAATATCCACCTGCCTTTTGAACGACGACGTGACGATGAAGAGGATCGGCGTGACCGACCATACCAACATGAAGGCCAGAAGCAGGCCACGCATGAGGCGCTCGAGAGGGGAGAATGTGTGGTGCATTATTCACCCTTCATTCCGCGCTGCATCGCAAACAGAAAAACAGACGCCATCAGCAGCGAGCCGATGACCATCAGCCACCCTGTCGCCGCGGCAATGCCGAAATCGCCGTAGCGGAAACCATGCTGATACAGGTAAACGGCCAAAACCTCAGACATGCGGACCGGCCCGCCTTTGGTCAACAGCCAAACCTCGGAGAACATCCGGAATGCGAAGATCAGCCTGAAGATCAGTGTGATCAGCAATGTCGGTACCAGGAGTGGCAGCGTGATCCGCAGGAACCGCTGCCAGCGCGTCGCGCCGTCGATATGCGCGGCCTCATAGAGGGAGCCGTCAATCGCTAGCAAGCCCGCATAGATCATGAGGAACGTGAACGGTAGATGGGTCCAGATATTGATGACGCCGACCAGGACCAGTCCCGTCGTCGGCGAGGCGCTCCAGTTGACGCGCCCAAGGCCCATCTCCTCGATGGTGCGGGCGATGGCTCCGATGTTCGGGTCCATCATCATCTTCCAGACGAGAACCGCCACCACTTCCGAAATCGCGTAGGGCATGAGAATGCAGGCGAACATGACGCCGCGAAACGGGACACCTGTCACAAACAGCATCGCGACAGCGAGTCCGATCAGAAGTTCGACAAGGACAACGCAGCTGACGACAAGGAACGTGTTGACGGATGCGCGCCAGAAATAGGGGTCGGTGAAGACCGCGTGGTAGTTCTGGAACCCGACCCAAGAGAGGCCGGTGCCATAACTCGACTGGTTCAGGCTCAGCCAGAGCACGTAGATTGATGGAATAGTCAGAATGGCAAGCAGCAAGAAGTGAAGAGGCGATAGATAAAGCCAGGTAGTCAGGCGCGGCTGACAGTGCATGTCGCTTCCATTTCGTCGTTAGTCGTCTGTTCGGCAAACCTGGGGCGGCCGTGTCACATGCCTATCAGCAGGTATTGCTGCTCACAGTATTCAAGAATGCCCGCATGTCCGCCCTCCCGCCCGAGGCCGGACTGCTTGACACCGCCGATGGGAGCCATCTCCAGACCAAGATGGATCGCATTGATGCCGACCATGCCGAGATCGAGAGATTCGGCGGTTCGCAATACGCTTGAGATATCGCGTCCGAAGACATATCCCGCGAGCCCGTAGGACGATGCGTTGACTGACGCCTTCACCCCCTCGAGGTCCGTGAAGCGCGTGATCGCCGCGAGCGGCCCGAAGGTCTCCTCGCATGCGACGAGCATGTCGTTGCCGACATCCTCCAGAACCGTTGCTTCGTACCATGCGCGCCCCACGGCGGCGCGCCGTCCACCGCGCGTCAGTCGCGCGCCCTTGGCGACAGCATCCGTGACGTGGCGCTCGACCTTGGCCAGTGCCGCCTCGTCGATCAGCGGCGCGAGCGTACTGGAGGGATCGCGCCCGTCTCCCGGAACGAGGGCATCGACCTGTACGAGAAAACGGGAGAGGAAGTCATCATAGACCACATCATGGACAAAGAAGCGGTTTGGACAGACGCAGGTCTGGCCGGCATTGCGGAACTTGGCCGCCGCGGCAAGAGCTGCTGCCTTCTCGAGGTCAGCATCCGGTAGAACAATGAAGGGAGCGTGCCCGCCGAGTTCGAGGCCCAACTTCTTGATGGTGCCAGCGCATTGGCCGTAGAGAATCCGCCCCGTCGCGGTAGAACCGGTGAAACTCAGGAAGGCGATGCGCGGATCCTGCGTCAGCACTGAACCAATTGTCACCGCGTCGCCGCTGACAACCTCCAGAGCGCCCGCGGGCAGGCCCGCCTCCCGGCACAGATAGGCCAGCGCCAAGGCGCAGAGCGGGGTCTGCGGCGCCGGCTTGAGCACAACAGTGCAGCCAGCCGCCAGTGCTGGCGCGAGTTTGCGCGCGACCATCGAGATCGGGAAATTCCAAGGGGTGATCGCCGCGACAACGCCGATCGGCTTATGATGCACGAGGATGCGACTGTCGGCGCGCGGGGAGGCAATGATCTCGCCATTCAGACGCTGGGCCTCTCCGGCGAAAAAGCTGAAATATCCAGCAGCGGATGCGACCTCGGCGCGGGACTCGACGAGCGGCTTACCTTGTTCCGCGGTCAGCAGGGTTGCGAGATCCTCGCTGTGATCCAGAAGGAGTTGCGACATTCGGCTGAGGATCGCGCCCCGGGCCTGACGTGTCTCACCTGACCAGGCTGGAAAGGCCGCATGAGCCGATGCGACGGCGGCTCGCGTATCGTCTGCCGAGAACGCGCGCACTTGCCCGACCGCCTCGCCGGTCGCCGGATCATCCACGCCCAACCAGCCTACTGGCACGCCTTCGCTTGCCGGCGCGGCCGCGCCGGCAAGGCTGAGCCTCCCCCACTGCATTCGGATCTCCTCGTCACAAATTGCATCTCGCATATTGCATCATGGATCCAAAAAGGCAATAACGGTTTCAACGCTGAAGCGAGGGAGATCGGTTGTGAACAGCCAGGACTACGATGTGATCGTATTGGGCGGCGGCAGCGCGGGCATCGCCGCGGCTGTCGCGGCAGCGCGCAACGGCGCGCGAACAGCCTTGGTTGAGGCTGGCCCCATGCTGGGCGGCGAACTGCTCACCGGTATGACCATCGATGGCGCGATCAATGGCCGTGGCGAGGATACCGTCGGCGGGGTCCTCACCGATCTGCTCCAGCTATGCCGCGACATGGGAGGCTTCGTCGCAAAGCTCAATGACTGGCGGCTCATCCGCTACATTGCCTATGATCCGGAGATCATGAAGATCGCCATCCCGCGTCTCGTTTTCGATGCGGGCGTGACCGTCCACCTCCAGACATTCGCGGAGGAAACAGTGCGTGACGGCGGCCGGATCACCGGTCTCGTCGTGCTTGGCAAGGGCGGGCGGCAATTGCTGACCGCGCGCGCCTTCGTTGATGCCTCGGGAGACGGCGACCTCTGCGCGATGGCGGGAAGCGACATGCTGAGCGTTGAAAGCGGCGAGAAACCCCAGCCGATGTCGATGATGTTCCGCATGGCTGGCGTCGATACAGGAGCGTTGCTCTCCTATGTGCGCGAGCATCCCGAATGCGTCGCTGTCGGTGAGAGCGACGCCATCCGTGACGGCCGCACGGACCGAGAGATCACCGAGGAAATCTTCCGACAGGGACAACCCTGCGTTTTCTTCAAAGGCGACGGCCCGCTTCTCGGCGGCGCCATCCAGCGCGGCGATATGTTCGCTACCGCGCTGGTGATGATACAGCCGACGTCCGAGAAAAGACGGGAGGTCTGCATCAACGCGACGCGCATCACGCTCGATGAGCCGACCCGGTCGGACAACATGGCAACCGCGATGAGGGTGCTACCCGCGCAAGTGTTCCAATGTGCTGAATTTCTGCGCAAGTCAGTGCCGGGCTTCAGCGAGGCGAGTATCTCCGGCATGTCCCCCCGCATCGGGATTCGCGAAACGCGCCGGGTCCTTGGCGATTACGTTCTCACCGAGGAGGATGTGCTCCAGGCGAAAAAGCGCGGCGACGGCGTCGCCAAGGGCTGCCATCATGTTGATATCCACCAGGATGGCACGGGGCAGATCCGCATCCCGGTTTCCGACGGCGGATCGTACGATATTCCTATAGCGAGCCTTTTGCCCAGAGGCCTCGAGAATGTCGTGATCGCAGGACGGTGTCTGTCGGCGAGCCGCGAGGCACAGGGCTCGGCGCGTGTCATGGGAAGCTGTATGGCTATGGGGCAGGCCGCCGGCAGCCTCACCGCAATGGCCATCACGCAGAGCAATCACGCGCGGCTGCGCGACATCCCCGTCGCCCGCTTGCGCCAGGTCCTAAGGGAACAAGGCGCGGTGCTTGACGGCACCCGCTGATGCCGGGAGAAAAAAAATCCTGGCTCGCCTTCAGACTTTCACGGTTGCGGGGGCCGACGTGGAGAGCAGGGCTCGCACCTGCTCCTGCGTTCCGCGGTTATGCGCTTTCAGGCGCTGGCTCAGAAGTTCGAGATGGCCGGCGCGCAGCGCGGCCATCATCCCCGCATGCTCGTCGCTCGACTGATTTTGCCGGTGCGAAGTGGTCAATGCCGTTCTTTGATAGCGCTCTGAGAGATCAAATAGCGTCGTGATGGTGCGCAGGAGATGACGATTGCCGCAATCCCGATAGAAGGCGAGGTGAAACGCACGATTCTCGTGCATGTATCGCTCGAGATCCGCTTCCGGATCCTGCGCGGTCAGGCGTTTGTAGATGGCCGCCACATCATCAAGCCCCCCGGCGGTCAGGCTGGACCAGCTCGCGCGCAGGGCCATGTCCTCCAGGCTTTCGCGCAATGAATAGAGTTCGACCAGATCAGCGATCGAATGCGCCGAAACCACCGCGCTGCGATGCGGGCTCAGGAGCACGAAGCCGCGCTCGGCGAGGCGCTCGATCGCTTGCCGGATGGGATGTCGGCTGACGTCGAGTTGCTCGGCCAGTCGCACCTGGTCAAGCCGCTCACCCGCGGCAAGCTCGCCGGCCAGGATCATGCGCTGGATCTCAGAGGTGGCGTAATCCGCTGTACTCTTGAATCGAATAGCCCGTTCCACGAAAGATCTCCGGTTTTGGCCGCCGACTTAACGGTCATCCGGCTTATGGATCCAAAAACCTAGGTGTCGAGCCGCCTTTTGTCCAGAAGCGCTGTGCGGTTATCCCGCACCGGCCACTCTTATCCGGATTGGTCTCATTAGGCGTCCGATGATCCCTTTTCGCCTGGTCCCTGAGGCTGAAGTACTAAATAAATCAATATGTTCGCCGAGTTGCAGCAGAGTTTATCAGCCCAGAAGAGCCCAGGTTGCGCGCGGCAGTTGACCTTATCGCATTTTCCTGATTGGATCCAATGCACTGGATCCAATTATAACGAGTGGGGAGAGAAAACCATGGATTTCATGAAACGGACCGCGCTCGCAGCCGGGGTGGCCGTCAGCCTTTGCGCGGTGTTACCGGCTGTCGCGCAGACGCCCGTGACAATCCTGTCGCATAAGGTGCACGAGAACGTTGCCCGCGGGCTCGTCGCCGGGACGACCGGGGGAGACGTCGCCGGCGAGTGGGCGGGGGCTAACAAGGCGACGCTGAACTGGATCACCGGCAACATCGATCCGATTCATGACCGCCTTGGCCGCGAACTGTCGCTGCGCGAAAGCTCGATCGATCTCGCTTTCGTCATCAACAAGTTTCACACGCCACGCATCGCGGCACTGCTCGAGCCGCTGGATGACCACATGAAGGCCGCGCCGATCGAGATCATCGATGTTATCCCCGCGCAATTGAAGAAAGCGCTCACGTACGACGGCAAGCTGACGGCGATCCCGTTCCGCCACGCGACGACCGGCCTGCACTGGAACAAGGCGCTGTTCGCCGAACGCGGATTGGACCGCGCTCCGCAGACGCTGGACGAATTGCTCCAATACGCGAGGAAGATGAGCTATACGCGCCCGGACGGTACGCGTGTCGCAGGACTTGTTATGAATTCAGGCGACGAGCATGTCGCGGTGCTGACCCTGCTGTCCGCATTCGGCGCTCGCCTATTCGACGACAAGGGTAAAGTCACGGCCAATACTCCCGAAATGATCAAGGGCCTGACGACCATGGCAGAGCTCTACAAGGAAGGGGTGCTCTCGCAAAACTACGCGACGATGACCATTGATGACGTGATCACCGCCGTTCAGAACGGACAGGCGGCAATGGCGATCGACCCCTTCGCACGTTATGCCGTCTACAATAACCCCAAGAGTTCCAAATTCCCCGGCCAGATAGACGTTGTTGTGACACCGTCAGCAGTCAATCCTGAGGGGACCGCGATCACGGAGATCTGGTCGATGGCTATACCTCGCAACGCAAAGAACAAGGATCTTTCCTACTCGCTCATGCGCGCGCTGTCCGGGAAAGAAGCGACTATTCGGATCGCGCTCAATGGTAACGGCCCGGTCGATCCGACCGCTTACTCCGATATACGCCTGCAGGAGAAACTACCTTATACAAAAGCGGAAGCTGAGGCCTTGAAGATCGCGCAAATCGTTCCTTCCAACTTCGACCGTTCGATCGAGGTCGCAGCGATTTTCCGCGAAGAATCGCAGGCGGCGGTGCTCGGTTTGAAATCGCCGAAGGATGCGGCCGCTTCCATGCAGTCACGGATCGAGCGGCTGGTCAACTGACCCGAGTGCGCGCCTGGTGCTACTGCAGGCCTATCGACGCGCTGGTTGGACAGACGCGGATGAACCGGATTGTGTCCGCGTCTCGCCACCGATCATGCGGACCGTAGCGGGAACCACCACAGCCTGCGTCGGCGCAGGATGGCGCGCGAGAGTGATCCTGTGCCGAACCGCACAGGCATGGAGCGTATTAGACGCGTCGGCGTATCCTGCCGGGAATCGTTCCGCGCGCGCCAGCGCTGAACACATCCACCAAGATTGCGCATCGGCCGACAACGAATTTACCCCCTTAGTATTACACAAATCATTCTGCAAATCGGAATGATTTGGAAAATCGATTCATAAAACTAATGTGAAATTTCTAGATTTTCATAAAATAATCCCCCCGATAATATAATATGTATTTATTCTATATCAATCTTGATAGAAATTCCGCATCGTGGGCACTTTCCGCAACCAAAAGCCCGATCCGATAGAAATTTGCAATCACCGGTCGACAGGCGACAGGACCTCTACAAGGGGGGTAGTGGCACTGATGGCCGAGATCCGATCGCGTACGCGCGCAATGAGATCGTGAATCGGCGGCGACAGCGATCTTCCACGCCGCGTGACGACATACACCGTACGCCAAACAATTGGATCCTTGATCTGTCTGAAGACAAGATTTCCGCCCGCGCCGCCGAAGACGGCGAGGGCAGGAACCGTCGTGACACCGATCCCGGCTTCCAGCAACGCCCATAGCGTCGAGTTCATCGACACTTGGAAGCGTGGTGATGACATCAATGTGGTCGGCGCCGGCAGTTGAGTGAGGAGCGAGGCCGTCGCGGTATCCTGTGTCAACCCGATGAAGTCCGTCCCCTCGACATCGTTCCATCGCAAGGGCGGCCGGACTTTCGCGATTGCATGGTCCCTTCGTAGAAGAAGGCCCATCTGGTCTCGGAAAAGAGGCTTGAAATCGAGTTCCGGATCATCCTCGCCCTTGCTGCAGAAGCCCACATCGACCTCGTTGCGCCTCACGCGGCGGCGCACTTCGGATGAATTCCCGTCACGGAGATGCAGGCGAATGCGTGGATGATCAACAGTAAAGAAACGCAACACATCCGGAATAACCTTGGTCGCAACGGCATGAACGAGCGCAACGCCAATTCTTCCACTGCGTCGCGTCGCAGCGGCCTGTATATCCTGAATGGCCATGTCGAAGTCATAGACAAGACGCTCCGCCGTCGGCATGAAATCGCTGCCCTCAGGGGTCAAGGCTATCGTCCGGGTGGTGCGCTCAAAGAGGCTAGCACCCACGATATCCTCAAGCTGCCGGATGATCATGGTCAAGGTGGGCTGCGACAGATGCAGTTCGATCCCGGCACGCGTGAAGCTTCTATTGCGTGCCACGCTCAGAAAGGCGCGCAGATGTTTGATCGTCGCATTGAGAGACGGTGACTGCTGGCTCTTCTGAGCCATGGCATGCGGCTGCTGAGACACGGTCGCCAGTCCTATTAATTGGGTTTCCTGATCAATAGGGCAATTAAAAAAATTTGCATAGGAAAACGTGCTGTCCCACAGTCCAGCACCGCACAAGAAGCTCGCTTAGAAACGGGCGCCGAGGGGAATGGAGAACTGAAATGGGATATGGCTGGCACTGCGTGATCGGCGCAGGATTGCTGGGGCTGCTGGAAATCACGGCGCCAATGCCCGCGGCGGCCCAGGCACCATCCACGGTGGTGATTGGATCCGAGGGGGCGATCCCGCCGCTGGATCCCCAGCGCACGACTGGCACCGTTGGATTGCGCGTGATCGACGCCATTTTCGATCCACTCATTCGCGAGGATCTGAGCAAGGAGACCGATACCGCGCCGTCTTTGAAGCCAGCATTGGCGGAAGCCTGGAGCGTGTCGCCGGACGGTCTCACCTATACTTTCAACCTGCGCCGCGGTGTAAATTTCCATGACGGCCAGCCGTTTGACGCCGCAGCCGTCCAGCTCAATTTCGCTCGGATGATGGACAAGGACTCGCCGGTCTTCGACAGCCGCGCCAGCGGAAACATGACCTTCCTGACGCGTTGGATCCAAAGCACGTCGGCGAAAGATCCGAACACTTTTGAAATCAAGCTCAAGGAGGCGTTCTCAGGCTTTCCGAGACTTCTGAGCGATCGTCGCGTAGGCATGATCAGTCCTGGCGCCCTCAATGAATTCAAGGGTGACCAGCTCGGTCAGCGCCCCGTCGGCACGGGTCCTTTCACATTGCCGTCGTTCCAGCAGGGCCAGCAAATTACGCTATCGCGCTTTGATGGCTACTGGGGCGACAAGCCAAAGGTCGCGCGTCTGATTTTCAGGCCGATCACCGATCCGACGGCGTTGGCCATTGCCGCCCAGACCGGCCAGGTTGATATCATTCCGAGTGCCAGCCCACAGCAGATCGCTCAGCTCAAGGCGGTTCCCGGGATCACCGTACAGTATCCAGAGCCGGCCAATCAATATTTCGTCCGCCTCAATACACGGGCTGCCGGCACCAACGAAGCGAAGGTCCGCGAGGCGCTGAACTATGCCGTCAACCGCGAGGGCGTGACCGCGTTGTTCGACGGCCAGACCCGCGCCGCCGTGGGTCCGGTGCCGGTCGGCAACGAACTGCCCCCCGCGGCACCCGGGCAGGGCTATCGTTTCGACCAGGCCAAGGCCCGCCAGCTGCTTGAAGAAGCCGGCGTGAAGACACCTTTGACGATCAAGCTTCTGGCGCCGAACAGCGGCCCGGGTTTCGCGCTGGCTCCGCAGGTCCTCGCTCTGCTGCAACAGGACTTGAAGGCGGTCGGCATAGATCTCCAGGTACAGTTTCTCGAATTCGCCACGCTTATTACGACCGAGGGACCAGGCTACAAGGACGACGTGCAGGGATCGTTCAATGGCTGGGCAACGGGCGCGGACAGCGCTTACTGGCTGGAGCGCATGTTCAGCGGTGCTCAGCAGCCCCCTCAAGGTGTCAACCGTGGCTGGTATCGCAACCCGGAAGTCGACAAACTTTTCGATGAGGCTCGCGGCGAAACCGAAGAGGCAAAGCGCAATGCGCTCTACCGCCAGGCAGCCGACCTGATCGCCAGGGATGCACCTTGGATCTTTCTCTACCAGGATCGCCTGCCGCGCATTATTCGCAGCCGCGTGACAGGCGTCGTGCCGGCACGCTCTGTCTTTCTGGACTACCCCAGCCTCGCCGTACGTTGAGACCCGTTTTTTTTGAAGCCTCGTTATGATGGAGAGTGGCCATGATGTTAGGTTGGCGCGCACGTATCGGCCAGATGCGCCCCGCAACTGCGATTGAGGGCGCCGAGGAGTGGCGCACGGTGGCTCCCGTCGGCGTCGCCTTCGCCGATGCCCGGACAATCGTTCCGCAGGTGAACGAGGAAGGCCTCAAGGTGATGATGAGCCAGGTGCTGGAGGCTGCGCGTCAGCTCGCCACGGCCAAGGTCGATCTCATCGTCCAATGCGGTGCTCCGGGAACCTTTCTGCGTGGCAAGGGCCATGACGAGGAGGTTTGCGCCCAGATCAAGGAGGCAACCGGAATTCCCGCCATCACGATGATGGCAGCGCAAATGGACGCACTGAAAGCCCTTGGCGCGAAGAATATCGCCGTCGCGACCGTGTATTCGGACGAGGTGAATGCCAAGATGGCCACTTACATGGAGGCATGCGGCTTCAGTGTTGCCTCGATGAAGGGCTTGCAAATTCTCGATCCCTTCGACGCCAGTGTGCATGACGCTGACAGTGCTTACCGCTTGGGTCGGGATGCCTTCCGTGCGGCGGACACGGCTGACGCCATCCTCATTTCATGCGGCACCTATCGGACCTTCGAGATCCTGCCCTATCTGGAGATGGATACCGGCGTTCCCGTCGTTAGCAGCAACCAGGCGACGCTGTGGCGGGCGCTGCGGACCCTCGGCCTGCCGGATGTCATTCCAAACCTCGGGAAGCTCTGGTCCGTCGCCTAGGATCGCCCTCCCCGGAATTCGCGCGAAGTAAAATCGCCGCGCGGACACATATCCAACGGGACGATCAAGCGGGACGCCTGTCACCGAAAAGAGATCACACCCATCCTTTCGGACAAGTTCCATTACCCGAACGGCGTGAAGACGATAATGATTACCATGGCCTCGCCAGATTCTTCCAAACGAAGCATGAACCCAGTGCTTCGGCGCGCAATGAAGAACGTTGCGCTCATGACCGGCTTGTCCATTGTTCTCTGCATCGTCGTCATGGCCCTGTTCGCGCAATGGATCGCTCCGTTTGATCCGCTGTTTGCCAATCCACTGCAGCGCTACTTACCGCCCCTGTCCGGTCCGCATCTGCTAGGCACCGATGAACTGGGGCGGGATATTCTCAGCCGCCTGATCTACGGCGCTCGATATGCGCTGCTCGTGGCGCTCGTGCCGACCATCCTTGCCCTCTGCCTTGGTGCCGTGATCGGGCTATTCTCGGGTTACTTCGGCGGTTTCTTCGACGCGGTCGCCATGCGTGTTTTCGACGTCATGTTCGCGTTTCCGGGTGTTCTCCTCGCGCTCGGCATCAGCGCGGCCCTCGGGCCGGGGCTGAATTCAATGATCATAGCGATGATTGTCGTGACGATCCCGGCATTTGGTCGCCTCGTGCGCGGCGTGGTGCTCGGCGTCAAGCAGGAACTCTTCGTCGATGCCGCCCGTTCGCTCGGCTTCCGCGATGTTCGCATTGTCTTTCGCCACATCCTGCCAAATGTGCTCGGACCGGCGATTGTCTATGGAACCTTGCAAACCGGCCGCAACGTCATCCTCTCCGCGAGCCTGAGCTTCCTCGGCCTCGGACCACAGCCTCCTGCGCCCGAGTGGGGGCAGATGTTGTCGAGTGGACGCACGGCCATCGCGACCGCCGCCCATGTGGCGACGATCCCTGGCCTTGCCATCGTCGTGCTGGCGATCGGCTTCAATCTTATCGGCGACGCGGCACGGGACATCTTCGATCCACGCTCAAAACGTCGGGGTGAGTGACGCCAATGCTCAACTTCGTCATCAACCGCGTGCTTCAGCTCATCCCGGTCATCATCGGCGTCACTCTGGCAACTTTCCTTCTGGCGCAGATCATCCCCGGCGATCCGGCCGATGTGCTGCTGGGCAGCGGCGCGTCAGAGGAAGCGCGGCAGCAGCTGCGGCTGGCGCTCGGGCTCGACCGTCCGATCTGGATTCAATACGCCCAGTATCTGGGCGATCTGCTGCAAGGCAATCTCGGGCAATCGTTTACGTTTGCGCAGCCGGTCAGCGAAGTCATCGCCGAGCGGCTGGTCAACACAGCCATACTGTCGTTCGCGGCGATTATCCTGGCCACGGCAGTCGGAATCCTCGCGGGAACGTGGGTGGCGCTCAAACCCGGTGCCGTGAGGGACCAGAGCCTTTCAGTGGTGGTGCTCTTCTTCAACAGCATGCCGTCCTTCTGGCTCGGGCTGGTACTGATCATCATCTTCGGGCTCGATCTGCAACTCCTGCCCGTCGGCGGCATGTCGGACCCCACAGGCGACGGCGGCGTGCTCGACATCGCCGCGCATATGGTCCTGCCGACCATCACTTTGGCCGCCTGGTCACTCGCGGTCATCGCGCGGATGACACGAGCTTCCATGCTCGATGTCCTCAACAGCGACTTCATCCGGACGGCACGCAGCCGTGGCGTCGGCGAAACACGGATCGTCCTGCGCCATGCGCTGCCAAACGCGCTGCCCGCCGTGATCACCGTCATCGGCCTGCAGATGGGGTTCCTGCTAAGTGGCGCCGTCCTGACCGAAACAGTTTTCTCATGGCCTGGGCTCGGACTTGCCATGTATCAGGCCATATCCACGCGCGATATTCCGTTAATACAGGGTGGCATTCTTGTTCTTGCTATATCTTTCGTTCTTATAAACTTCCTGGTTGATGTTCTATACGCCTATTTCAACCCCAAGATCGATCTTTCTTGAAACAGGCACGATACGAAGCCCCACTCTTTGCGTGAGCCGCGATCTTGCATCGTGCGTCACCGGATGAAGCTGTGACTATGGCAGATAACCTCAGAAATCTATTCACGTCTTTCGTCGGGGGCGTCGCGCTCGAACCCACGGGCAATCGCCAATCGCTGATCGACCCGGCAACCGGGCGGGCGTGGGGCGTAGTATGCCTCGATGCTGCCGCTGTGCCTCAGGCTGTAGCGTCCGCCAAGGCGGCGTTTATGGCGCCATCCTGGTCGTCGCTGACGGGCTCGGAGCGTGGTGATCTTCTGAGACGCCTGGGCGAGCTCGTGTTTGCGAACGCGCCCGAGCTCGGGCGTCTGGAAAGTCTGGCCAATGGCAAGAGCCATGTGGCGACGACAGCGGAAATCCGCGCGACGGCGCAGTGGTACGGTTACTACGCTAACGCGATGGACGTGCACGACGACATCCACCGCTCGGTCTCGCGGACCGTCGATGCCAAGATTCTGCGCGAGCCGCTCGGCGTAGTGCTCGCGATCACGCCGTTCAATGGCGCGCTGTCGCTGGGTTCCTGGAAGCTTGCCCCGGCGCTTGCCATGGGCAACGCGGTGATCCTGAAGCCGCCGGCCGAAGCGCCCGGCTCCAGTATCCGGCTGGCCGAGCTCGCCATCGAGGCCGGCTTTCCCGCCGGTGTCGTCAATGTCGTCATCGGCGATGCCGTGCTCGGAGAGCAGCTGGCAACGCATCCGGATGTCGCCATGGTCTCATTTACCGGCAGCACCGCGACCGCGCGAATTCTCGGCGCCAAGGTGACAGGGGCACTGAAACGCTTCGTTTGCGAGGCAGGTGGCAAGTCGGCGCATATCGTCTTCGACGACGGGGACCTCGACTCAGCGGCGATAGCTGCCACCCAAGGCGCCTTTTCGGGGGCCGGGCAGACCTGTGTCGCGGGCTCGCGGGTGCTCGTTCAGGCCTCCGTCTACGACGCGTTTCTTGAAAAATATATCGCGTCTGCGCGTCGAATCCGTGTTGGTCCGCCGACATCGGCGAAGAGCCACATCGGACCGCTGGCATCGCGTCGGCAGTATGAGCGCGTACGTGGCTTCATCGACGAGACCATATCCGCCGGCGGCAAGATCGTGCTCGGCGGTGGCAGACCCGACGTCGAGGCGGATTTCGCGGACGGCTATTGGCTTTCACCCACCATTATCACCGACGTGAGCAGCGACATGCGCATCTGCCGGGAGGAGGTGTTCGGCCCGGTGGTCACTGTTCAGTCCTTCGCAAACGAGGACGAAGCCATCGCTCTGGCCAATGGGGTAGAATACGGCCTGGCAGCCGGCTTCTGGACCCGCGATGCCGCACGCATGCGGCGTGTCTCACGCCAGCTGCAAGCCGGGACGATCTGGATCAACACCTACCGCGCGATCAATCTGCGTGTCCCCTTTGGTGGTTACAAGCAATCGGGGCTTGGGCGTGAGAACGGCATCGAGGCCCTGGAAGAATTCTCGCAGATCAAAGCTGTCGTGACAGACTACGGCCCGGCAGCCGATCCGTTCGCAAACTAGCTCAAGCACACCAAGCGGCTCAATTCGGAGGTATTCGACATGACCATGACTGGCGCGGTTGCCCGCGGCTCTCTCATCATCGACGCACTGCAGTACAATAAACCCGAGCGGGCACGTTTCGAGGAATGGCGTGCGGGTGGTGTTGGTTGCATTCACGTAACGGTCGCCATCTGGGAATCGGCGCGGGAAACTCTATCGGCACTCGGAGAGTGGAATCGTCTGCTCGAGAAAAATGCCGATCTGATAGCCTTGGCGACCTCCGCTGATGACATCGAGCGGATCGCGGCGTCGGGTCGCACGGCGATCGTTTATGGCTTCCAGGATACGTCGCCTTTCGAGGACGATATCGAGCTCGTTGAGACGTTCTATAAGCTCGGCGTCCGCATCGCGCAGCTCACCTACAATGTCCAGAACCGCGTGGCATCAGGATGCTGGGAACCCGATGAGAATGGCGTATCGAAATTCTTCGGGCGGAATGTCATCGCCGAGATGAATCGACTTGGAATGCTGGTCGATGTTTCTCATTGCACCGAGCGGACCTGCTTCGATGCCATCGAATATTCGTCGCGTCCCATCGCCGTCACGCATGCCAATCCCCAGGAGTTTGTCGGCACGAACATCGAGCTGAACCGCCGCAACAAATCGACGGCGCTCATCCGTCGCCTTGCTGAGCGTGGCGGCGTCATCGGCCTCAGCATGTATCCGAAGATCATGAAGGACGGCTCGAATTGCACGCTCGACACCTTCCTCGATATGGTTGCCTGGACAGTCGATCTCATCGGCATCGACAGCGTCGGCTTCGGGACCGATTACTACGATGGCTGGCCGGAAAGCGAGATCATGTGGTGGCGGGCGGGCCGCTGGTCACGCGAGAGCGCCGTTCCGATCAAGGGCTTCTCTGATTGGCCGTCCTGGTTCAAGTCTTCCGCGGATTTCCCCAACATTCTCGAAGGGCTTGAGCGTCGAGGCTTCCAGCTCGAGGAAATCCGCAAGATTGCCGGTGGAAATTGGCTGCGGCTTTTCCGCGAGAGCTTCGTCCCTCTGTCGTAATCACGCGTCGGGGCGCGCCGCACGCGCGCCCTCTTCCCATCTTTAATCCGGCGAGAGCGTTCACGTGACCGACCGCGCAGATACATTCGATGTCGTCGTTGTCGGCGGCGGCCATAACGGACTCGTCGCTGCCGCCTATCTTGGGCGCGCCGGCCTGAAGGTCGCCGTTCTGGAGGCCCGCGGCTCGCTCGGGGGCCCTTGCGGTACCTATGAGTTCATGCCCGGGTACCGGACCGCCTTTACCAATTCGGCGGGCAGTTTCGAGCCCCGGTTCGTCGATGAACTGAACCTCGCGAGCTTCGGGCTGCGCTTCTTGCCGACGAACCCAACGGTTGTTCATCCTTTCCCACGGGGAACATTCATTGGGTGGCGGGACAGAGCCCGCATAGCAGGGCAACTCAACGCTTTCGCGCGCGGTGAGGCCGACCGTTACTTTCAGCTGCTGGCGCGTCTCGAAGAACTGGGCCGTCACCTTGGCGCTTCGGTATTCGCCCCCTCCCCCAGCCTGTCAACAATCGCGCGAGCCGTTCCCGCGGAGCTGCAACGATTGTTCGAGCGGGTCTTCTTCGGAAGCCTGCGCCAATTGCTCGACGAGGAACTTGTCTCCGAGGAAGCCAAGGCTTTGCTGGCTATCGTCGCCCTCAATGCGACGCTCGCGCCACCCTCCGCGCCAGGGACGGCAATCGGGCTGATGATGCGCCCGCTCTCACTTGCCTCGACACCAGCCCTTTCGCCGGACGACCCGCGCCGGGTGCCCCTGCGTGGCTCGAGCGGCCTGCCTCTGGGCGGGATGGGGGCTGTGATCGATGCACTGGCCGGGTGCTGCCGCAGCCTCGGGGTCACCATGCTGACCAATGCTCCCGTGCTACGCGTCCTGCATGAGGGAGGGCGCGTATCCGGTGTCGTGACGCGAGCGGGTGACGAATATCGGGCCGCACGCGTCATTTCAGCCATAAACCCGAAGACTCTGTTTGCCGATCTGCTCGACGACGCGGCCGTCGGCGCTGCACTGCGTCAGGACATTGCGGCCGTTCCCATGCGCGGCTCAGCCTTCAAGATCGTGTTGGCGATCGATGGTCTGCCGCGCTACGCGGGCCTGCCGGACGTCGGCGCGGCCGATGTTGCCGGCGTTCAATTCCGCGTCGCCCCCTCGCTCGATGCCATCGAACGATCCGTCAGCGAAGGGCTGAGCGGTGTTCCCTCCCACGAGCCGATCATGTGGGGGCTCATTCCCACAGTGACGTCTCCAGAGCTCGCGCCACCAGGACGGCATCTGCTCAGCATCAACGCCTGGCATGCGCCTTATGCGTTGGCGCATGGTAACTGGTCCGATATGCGCGACGTTTTCGGATGGCGGTGTGTCGATGTGCTGTCCCGTCTCATGCCGGATCTCAAAGATCGCATCGTCGCGCATCGCTTCATGGCGCCGAACGACATCGAGGAGGAACTCGGCCTCGTCGCCTCTAACATCACCCACGGAGATATGCTGCCTGCCAACCTCTTCGGTGCGCGCCCTCATGCCGCCGTTCATGCCTACAAAACCCCCCTCGACGGGCTTTTCCTCTCGGGCTCGGGCGTTTGGCCGGGGGGGTACGTCACCGGCATTCCCGGCTTCAACGCCAGCACCGCCGTTCTCGCCGACATTCAGGGAACCGTCCCCGCTTCCGCCTATACATACAAGGATTAGCCATGGAATTTCTGGTCAACATCAAGCTTCGCTGGTCCGACAACATGGATCCGGAGTTGCGCGACAGGATTACGCGTGAAGAGCGTGCTCACGCGGCAGAACTCGCACGCCAAGGACATCTTGTACGCATGTGGCGGGTGCCTTGCCGCTTTGAAAACTGGGGTATCTGGCGCGCGAAGGACGCCACGGAGCTGCATGAAATCATAACCAGTCTGCCCGCGCACCCCTGGATGTACGACATCAACGTCCATCCTCTGGCCAAGCACGCGGTCGATCCCGTTGCGGCAGCAGCAGCCTGATACAGGACGTTAGCGCCAGGCGCGATCACGACCTGTGGTCGTGCTTGGCGCTAACAAAAGGGGCCCCCGATGCCTGTGGCCCCTGGATATGTAACTGGCCACGCCAACGAGGCGCCTGATGGAACCCGAAGATGGAAACCGATCGGACCCTCCGGCTTGTCATTGCGGCTTCATTGACGATCAGCGCCACCGGCCACAATCAAGCATCCCTACCCCCGCGCGCTGATCTCGCCGTTTGCGCAAGGCGATGACGGCGATGACGGCAAAGTCAGGGAAGCCATCATCCTGTTGATCATGGGCGGCCTCGGCCGGCTCATCACTTCCGGTGGAAAGGCTTTCCTCGGCAAATAATCCTATCTCAATAAACCCGTGTGCCGGCATCCCATTTGCCCTTTTACAAAACGCCCCCTCCTCGATAAGTAACGCTTGCGCGCTGATTAATATCGACGCATTCTAATACCGCTCCGATGGGGGGAACTCAGATGAATACTCAATATTCAACCGGCCATGCCGGATGCAGCTGCGGCCGGCGAGGGTTCCTGCGTGGCGCCGCGGCTCTAGGCTTTACCTCGCTCATGGCGGGAGGCGCGGTGGCTGATACATGTGTGGTTTTTGACCAGGCCCGCCAAGCCGCGACCACGCCAGATGACGCCATCGCGCGCCTCAAGGCCGGCAACGCGCGTCTTCTCGCCGGGGAGACCGTGAACTGCGATATTCTCGGACAGATTCGCGCGACCGCGACCGGGCAAGCGCCGTTTGCGGCTATTGTCGGATGCATCGATTCGCGCGTACCACCTGAGTTGGTCTTCGATCAGCGTATCGGGTCCGTTTTCGCTGCGCGCATAGCGGGTAACTTCGTCAACACGGACATCATCGGCAGCTTGGAGTTCGCGACCAAAATCACTGGCGCCAGAGCGATCGTGGTGCTCGGCCACACGGAATGTGGAGCGATAAGAGGTGCCATCAGCAATGCGCAACTGGGTAATCTGACCGCGACGCTATCCAACATCGAGCCTGCCGTGGTTGCGATGCGCGGTTTCGAAGGAAAGCGCACCGCGGATAATGGAGCTTTCGTTCAGGCGGTTGCCGACATGAATGCCAAACTCGCAGCAAAGATGATCCTCGATCGCAGCGTCATCATCCGCGATCTTGTCGAAGCAGGAGATGTCAAGGTCGTCGCAGCCATGCATGATGTGGCGACAGGCCGTGTAGACTTTCTTAACTGAGTCCAGGGGTTCACCGGTCGGATAAAAAGAAACCGCCCATTGCCCCTGTCCTTCGGACTGGGGCGGTTTGCCATTAACCGGTTCACACCGGCGAACCCGACCGTGCCTTTCAAGTCGCTCAACAAATCCTTCCGGCGTTAAGTACGCCTCACTCCAGACCGCGTGAGATAAGCGATCATATCTACAGTCTGCTCTTCGCTCAAAACGCGGCGCGGCAGACGCTTGAGGAGGTGTCGGCGCCGATCGCTCCCGCGACATATGCCGGACGCATCCGCGCCCGCGCCTTGTGCCCCAGGTTCAATCGACATTCAGCATTCTCAGTTGTCATGGCCGGGCTCGTCCCGGCCATCCGATGGATCGAGGCGCCTTTCCGGCCGGGTGCTAGGCGCCGAGAACAAGCGGCGCGCGATAACTCTCAAAATTTCCGCAGACGCTGATGGATTGTCCGCTGATATGCGGGGCGAGGTCGGATCCCAGGAAGGCGGCCATGTCCGCGATCTCATCCATCTGAATTTTCGTATGCATGGAAATGTTATGCAAGAACAGTTTTTCGTACTTCGCAATATCCATACCGCGTGCCTCAGCCTGCTCCGCTAGCACGCGTTGTCCGCGCGGGCCGTCTACGAGACCCGGGAGAAGCGCGTTGACCCTCACACCGATTTCGCCAAGTTCGATGGCGAGCACGTCTGTCAATCCGCGCACCGCATATTTCGAGACCGAATACGGGGTACGCAGGGGCATTCCGAGGCGCCCAGCGACTGACGACATGTTGATGACAGCGCCTGAATGCTGCGCTCGGAAGAGCGGTACGGCGGCACGTATCATGTAGAACATACCGGTAATGTTGACGTCGAGGGTCGATTGCCATTCGCTGTCCGTGATTTCATCGACAGCTTTGGTCGGACCAGATACGCCGGCATTGTTCACGAGAATATCCAGGCGGTCAAAGCGCTTCTGGAAGGCCTCGAAGAGCCTCTCCACATCGGATGCATGGGATACGTCAGCGCGAACAATCAGCGCGTCAGGTAGTTCGGAAGCCACGGCCGCGAGTGCTTCCTCCGCAATATCGCAAATACAGACTGAAGCGCCGTATTTGGCGAACCGTCTTGCAATAGCGAGGCCAATCCCTCCCGCTCCGGCGGTAATGATTGCGGTCTTTCCAGAAAGATCCATCGCTTGCCGTCCTCGTTTATTATACTTTCAACTGACGTGCCGTCTCGGCGCGGCGACGTTTCTCCCGCTCAATCTGCCCGGGATCGTTAATTCTGGCGACATCCAAGCGAAAGTTCCGGGCAGAATGCCAGATGTCGCAAGCCAACGCGCGGGCGGCGCGCCTGGGTTCCCGTGCTACGCAGCTGTCGATGACACGTGTATGGAACTTCACCCCGGAGGCAAAAAACGCTCTTGGATTCTCCAAGCTCTTGTGGGCGTTCATCAAATAAGGGCCCGCCCGTAGCCACAACCCGTTGATGATATCCAAAAGCTGCGGCATTTCCGTCATCTCGTACAGCGCGAAGTGGAATTCGCGGTTAGCGGTCATGACCTCTGCCGGCGCATAGACATCGAGGGCGCCCGCCATCTTCTCATTGAGCTCCGATAACCGCGTCAGTTGCGCGGGTGTTGCGCGCCGCGCCGCCTCGCCCGCGGCGAACCCCTCGATCGTCATGCGTACACGAACAAGCTCGCGGAACATCTCGGGAGAAAATGGAGTGACCCGAAATGTGCGATTCGGCATCTGCACCAGGACATGCTCGGCGACCAGTCGCTGCAAGGCTTCACGCACCGGCATCGGGCTCGTGCCGAGAATATCAGCGAGCCTGCGTATAGTCAGCGCCTCTCCAGGCGCAAACATGCCGGTAAACAAGGCTTCTCTAAGTCGCCGGTAGACTTGGACCTGAATCGTTGCCGATTCGATCTGTCCAAGATTGACATCCATCTACTCTCGCTCCCGACGCCGGTATGCGGCCAGTGAGATGCGGCATAGCACGAAAGACGCGCCCTGCAAATTGTGATCACAGATCAGAGATATTGACAAGCGTGGTTTTGCCGGAGATGCTTCAGCCAAGATCGACGCGGTGCCCGACACCTCGTCACAAAGATTGGGAGGAGCTTTTGGCTTCGGCTGTCGCCATCATTGGATCCGGCTTCATTGGCCGCGGCTGGGCGATTGCCTACGCGCGATGTGGCTACGAGGTGAGGATGTGGGACCCGCGGGAAGACGCGTTGGCCACCGCCAAGGACTATATCGCATCGATCCTGCCTGATCTCGCCAACGCGGATCTACTCAATGGTCACGACGCCGCCGAGATATCCCGGCGCATCGCCTCGATGCCCACTTTGGAAGAAGCGTTGGACGGCGTTTGCCACGTGCAGGAAAACGCGCCGGAAATCCTTGATCTGAAGATTGCGCTCTTCACGAACCTGGACAGGCACACTCCCCCCGATGCCGTAATCGCCTCATCGACCTCGTCTTTGCTTCCTTCCGCGTTTACGGAAGCCCTGAAAGGGAGGGCGCGCTGCGTCGTCGCTCATCCGGTGAACCCGCCACATCTGATCAGGCTGGTGGAGATCGTTCCGGCGTCGTGGACGTCGGAAGAAACGGTCAGGAGGACGGTAGATCTGATGCAGTCGCTTGGACAGCAACCGGTGCTGGTCAAGCGAGAGATCGACGGCTTTCTTTTGAACCGGCTGCAGGCAGCAGTGCTTGACGAGTGCTTCCGGCTTGTCGACGGCGGATATGCAAGTGCCGCGGATGTGGATGCGTGTATACGCGATGGTCTCGCATCCCGCTGGATATTCATGGGGCCCTTCGAGACCATCGACCTCAACGCCCCCGGCGGGGTACGCGACTATGTCGAACGTTATCAAGCCATGTTCCGCCGAATGACGGACACGATGCGCAAGTCCGCTGATTGGACCGGCGCGGTTCTGGAGACGATCGAAGCCGAACGACGCGGAGCCTTGCCTTTTACAGATCTCAACAATCGCCACATCTGGCGAGACCGCAATCTGATCGAGGTCGCAAAGTTCCGCAGGGATATGCTGGACGAATAGGATGCCAAGCTGACATGACTGAAAGATCTCCTGTCATCATCACCTGCGCGGTGACCGGCGGTATACATACGCCAACCATGTCGCCTTTCCTGCCGATCACGCCGGAAGAGATCATCACGGATTCTCTGGGGGCCGTGGAGGCCGGCGCATCGATCCTGCATTTGCACGCGCGAAATCCTCAGGACGGGCGGCCTGACCAGACAATCGAAGCGTTCATGCGCTTTCTGCCGCGGCTTAAGCAATCGACCGACGCCGTCATCAACATCACTTCGGGCGGAAGCCCCCATATGAAGCTGGAGGAGCGCGTTCTCCCTGCCGCCAGACTGAAGCCGGAAGTCGCGTCGCTCAACATGGGATCGATGAACTTCGGCCTATTCCCGCTCCTCGAGAAATATCCTGAGTTCAAGTTTGAGTGGGAGCGCCAGCATCTCGAGGCGACACGCGATGTTGTTTTTCGGAATACATTCAAGGACATCGAATACATACTCGATACTTGCGGCGATAATGGCACACGTTTCGAGTTTGAGTGCTACGATATCTCCCATCTTTACAATCTTTCCCATTTCGCGGAGCGCGGTCTCGTAAAGCCGCCGTTCTTCGTCCAGTCTGTCTTCGGCATCCTGGGCGGGATCGGGACCCATCCGGAAGACGTGGCCCATATGAAGCGCACCGCGGACCGATTGTTCGGCGCCGACTATCGATGGTCCGTACTCGGCGCCGGCGCCAGCCAGCTGCGTATCGCGGCCCAGGCCGCCGCGATGGGGGCGAATGTGCGCGTCGGCCTGGAGGACTCGCTATGGGCCGGCCCCGGGCGCAAGGCGGAATCAAGCGCCGAGCAGGTGAGGCTAGCGCGCATGATCATCGAGGGGCTTGGCCTGCGCATCGCGACGCCTGAAGAGGCGCGTCAGATCCTTCACCTCAAGGGAGGCGCGGACGTCGCGTTCTGATCTTTGCCAGCGTCGGTCTGTGGGCATAAAAATGCGCGTCGGACCTAACGAGAAGTTAGGCCGTGTTTGGAGGGAAAGAAATGAAAAGAAGAACTTTGCTCAAGGGTCTAGCCGCCAGCGCGAGTCTGTCACTCGGCATGAGATCCACTTATCTGCGCGCGCAGTCAGGACCGCTGAGAATAGGTGTGTCCTACGCGCTGAGCGGCGTCGGCGCCCCAGTCGGAACCCAATTCATGAAGGGGACCGAAATCGCCGCGATGCAAGTGAACCGCGACGGCGGTCTTCTCGGTCGCCAGATCGAACTGGTGGTGCGTGATGACAAGTACAATAGCGCGGAATCCGTAGCGGTTGCACGTGAACTTGCGGGTGCTGGCATCAATCTGTTGATCGGCGGCTCTCAAACAGTGACCGCGCTGGGCCTCGCCCCGCTTGCCCCCGAGCTCAACGCGGTGGTCATCATTGCCGGCGCGGCCGGCATGCCGGTGACCCACGAACTCTTCAACCGCAATATCTTCCGGACAGTTGCCAACAACTATACGCAGTACAGCTCTTTCGGGCGGTCACTGATCGAGACACACCCCCAGGTCAAAACCTGGATATCGATTGCTCCGGACGGCGATTTCGGCCGCGATTCCGCACTGTTCTTCGGCAATGCCGTCAAGAAATATGCTCCTGGAAAGGACGCAACTGTTCTCGATACCATCTTCACCCAGGGCACGGCGACGGATTTCCGCACCCAGATCAACGCCCTGATGAGTTCAAGAGCCGAAGGGCTGTATATCGGCGTCGCGGGCGCTGCCCAGATCAGCTTCTTCCAGCAAGCTCGCGGTGTCGGTCTCTACGACAAGTTCAGGGTCATCGGTGAAGTCGGCAACGGTGAGGTCACAGGCAAGGCGATGGGCCGCAACACCTATCCCAACCTGTGGTCGATTTCATACTGGAACAACGACCTTGAGCCTTTCAAGAGTAATCCGCTCAGCCAACAGCTTTACAAAGACTATGTCGAGTCGACGGGGAACAAATTCCCGCCTGCGCTTGTCATGGCGGGACAACGCAGCGCTATGGCACTGTTCGAAGGTGTCCGGAAAGCGAAATCGAGCCAAACCGACGCCGTCATCGCGGCCATGGAGGAGCTCACCTTCGACACGCCGGGTGGTCCATGCAGCTTCCGCAAGGAAGACCACCAGATGATCGCGACAAGCTATTATTCGCAGATGGGGCCGTCGGACACAGACCCGTTCTACAAAATCCTCCAGATGGCGCAGATCGATACGTCGCAGATGATCGAACCCGCAACCCCCGGCGTGAAGTTCGACATCAAAGATCTTCCACAATGATCAATCAGTTCGTTTTTGTATTGTTCAACGGTCTGGCGTCGGGAATGGCATTTTTCCTGGTAGCCGCCGGTCTGACTTGGGTGTTCGGGATCCTCAAGATCCTGAACCTCGCCCACGGCGCCTTTTTCATGCTGGGCGCCTATATCGCCTATACGATCGGCGGCGCTTCTCCCAGCTCCCTTTGGACATTCATTGGTGTTGCGCTTCTCGCGGCCATCGCCATCGGAATAATGGGGCTGGTTACCGATAAATTCGTGCTCGGCCGGTTACGGAACGTCGATTACCATTATGTTCTCATCGCCACCTTCGGTCTGATGCTCTTCTGCGAAGGGGTGGCCAAAGCCATCTGGGGCTCGGACTATTATTCCGTCATGCCGCCGCCGGAGGTTGATACGGCGGTCAAGATTGGATCGTCCTACATCTCTCTCTACACGATCCTCGTGATTGTCATTGGTCTGGCGGCCTTTGCTGTTCTGGAACTGATCATGAATCGCATGTGGGCCGGAAAGATCATGCGCGCCGTCGCCAATGATCCCTGGATGGCTGGGACGATCGGCATCAACGTACCCATGGTGCTGATGCTCAGCGTTGTTGCGAGCTTCGCTCTAGCCGGCTTTGCCGGGGGAATTCTTGTTCCCAACCAGACACTCTCCGTCCATGTCGGTAGTTCTTTCATCCTCTATGCATTTCTGGCTGTGGTGATCGGAGGGCTTGGAAGTATCCGTGGGACATTCGTCGCTTGTATACTTCTCGGCTTGGTCGAAAGCGCCAACGCGACGTTCCTGCCCGAATATGGTGGCATCGCCGTCTATGTTCTCCTGGCGGTCTTCCTGATCGCGCGTCCGCAAGGCCTGTTCCCTCCGCAAGGAGCATTGTGACATGACCGACGCATCTTGGACCAGGTCTGGCCAGACGGCATCTTTTACCGATCAGTATCTGCTCTCTGCCTTCGGCGCCGTGCTCGTCGTTTTGCTGTTCTTCGCGCCGGAACTCGTGAATCCGGGGCTTCTGTTCATCATCGGCATGACGCTCATCCAGTCGGTTTTTGCCCTCTCCTGGAACCTGCTGTTCGGTTACACCGGTCTCGCCTCGTTCGGTCATGCGGGCTTCTATGCGATCGGCGCCTACTTTACCGGCGCGTCACTGCGATACGGATTTCCGCTGCCCTTCGTCGTCACTCTGCTCGTCGCAGGCATCCTTGGGGCGCTTGTCGCCTATGGAATCGGCATCGTCGCGCTGAAGCGATTGACAGGAATATTCCTCGCCGTCCTGACAGTGGCGCTGACGGAAGCACTCGGCAAGATCATCGGCTTTACTCCGGCACTCGGCGAACAGGATGGATTGGGAAACATTCCAAGACCGATAATAAACCTCGGCGTCACATGCCTCGATCTCACCCATAGCAACGCCTATTATCGGTTCCTCCTGATCGCATGCCTGCTGATTATCGGGGGACTGTGGTGGGTCATTCACTCCCGCCTCGGCCGGACGTTTCGGGCTATTCGCGAGGATGCGGACCGTGCCAGGTTCATCGGGATCGATGTCGCGCGCTATCGGGTCATATCCTTCATGATTTCCGGGGGAACCGCCGCTCTTGCAGGCGCCCTGTCAGCGCCCTGGACCCGCATCGTGACGCTCGATCAGGTCAACTGGCTTGCCTCGACCCAGCCCATGCTGAACTCGCTGCTCGGCGGCTTCACATCGTTCTGGGGGCCTGTCGTGGGATCTGTCGTCTTCACGTCGATCAACTACTGGACGCGTAACTATCCCGGCTTGTCGGAGATGCTGGTCGGCGGCGTTCTCGTCGTCATCATCCTCGTCGCACCGACGGGTGTCCTCGGAATTCTCGGCAAGCTTCGCGCTCGCCTTTTGAAGGGAGGCCGGGCGTGAACGCACAAAGCCTGTTGCTCCAAGCGGCAGATCTGCGCGTCAACTACGGCGCGTTCGAAGTCATCAAGGGCGTGAGCCTGTCGGTCGGGGACGGAGAGGCGCTCGCGATCATTGGCCCGAACGGAGCGGGTAAGACGACGTTGTTCAAGGCATTGACGGGGGAAGTCAACTGCCGCTCGGGCAATGTGAATTTCGCGGGCAAGGACGTCACCAGGATGCCGGCGCACGAGCGCACGATCGAGGGAATGGGCCGCACTTTCCAAGTGTCTCGTGTTTTCCTCGAGCTCACTGCGTTGGAAAACGTCGTCGTCGCCCTTGAATCCCGTCGCCGCAGCCGGGGTGAACACACGGGCGCGTGGTGGCATACGGCGCCCCCACCCGACCTGCTGGCGGAAGCTGTTGGTTTGCTCGATCAACTCGGCATAGCGTCCTTGCGGGGTGAAACCGCCGCGACGTTATCTCATGGCGACAAGAAGCGGCTGGAGCTTGCGCTCGCGCTGGCTCTCGAGCCGAAAATCCTGATGCTGGACGAACCCACCGCGGGAATGGCACCCGCCGACCGGATGCGGATCGTCGAAGTGATCCTTCGGATCCGGCGTGAGAAGGGCGTTGCCGTTGTGATGACCGAGCACGATATGGACGTAATCTTCTCCCTGGCCGACTCCGTGATGGTCATGAACTACGGAGAGGTCATCGCAGCAGGCAGCGTGGAAGAAGTCCGCAACGATCCCACAGTGCGCGAGGTCTATCTCGGCAAGGACATGTATCATGCTGCGGGTTGAGAACCTCAACGCCTATTACGGGCAAAGCCATATCCTGCAGGATATCAACCTGAACGTCCCCGCTGGCCAGCGAACGACTGTGCTCGGCCGAAATGGCGCCGGCAAGTCGACGCTGCTGAAATCGATCGCGAATTCCGGTCCGCGCGTGGAAGGGCAGATTAAATTCGAAGGCCGGGCACTCGGAAAGCAAGCCTGGTTTCGGCGTGCGAAAGGTGGCCTCGCCTTCGTGCCGGAAGATCGGCGGATATTCACCCACATCACCGTGGAGGAAAACATCGAACTCGGCCGCTTCGGCGCCTCCGCCGATCGCCCGGCCATTCCACCAGAACAGATCTACGAATGGTTCCCGATGCTCGGCCCCCTGCGCGCGCGCCTGGGCGGACAGCTGAGCGGAGGCCAGCAGCAAATGCTAAGTGTCGCCCGCGCCGTCGCCTCGCGTCCGAAGATCTTGCTCCTCGACGAACCAACCGAAGGCCTGGCCCCGGTGATCGTCGAGGATCTTGCCAGAATAGTTGGCAAGATTTGCACCGACCTCGACATCACCATGCTGCTGGTGGAGCAAAATATCTGGTTCGGCCGACAGACCACGTCAAACGTCTATGTGCTCGGAACCGGGGCAGTCGTCTTTTCGGGAACTTGGGAAGATTTCGATCAGGACGAATCCATTCGCAACCGTCATTTGGCGATTGCTTGACAGTCCATTTTGGGAAGGATCTCACATGACCGACCGTTTCTCGGGAAGGGTCGCACTCGTCACCGGTGGCGCGAACGGCATCGGGCGCGCAAGCGCCATCAAATTCGCCGAGCAGGGTGCAAAGGTCGCTATTCTCGACATTGAGGATGGCCCGCTTGGCGAGACTGCGGAACAGATCAGGGCAGCCGGCGGCACGGTGTTGCCGATCGTCACGAACATGCGCGATCGGGAGGCGGTCAAGGTCGCCATAGACAAGACCGTGGCCGATCTGGGGCCTATCGATATCCTACTCAACAATGTGGGGCAGACCGCGCGCAAGAACGCGTCGGAGTTCCTCGCCTCCGTCCCCGAAACCTGGGATTTCGTCGTCGATCTCAACCTCATGGTGACGATGTATGTCACTTGGCTCGTCGCTCCGGGGATGCGCGACAGGAAGTTCGGCAAGATCGTCAGCCTCTCGTCGGACTCGACGCTGATCGGCGACAAGAACATTGTGGACTACGCCGCGGCCAAAAACGGTGTGACCGGCTTTACGCGCGGCCTCGCCCGGGAGTTGGCGCCATTCGGCATCAACGTCAATGCTATTGCTCCGGGCGTCACCAACACCCGTGGCCCAAAGCAACTCCCCAAGGAGACTTATGAGCAGGCGCTCAGGGAAATACCGATCGGCCATTTCGCGGAGCCTGAGGACATCGCCAACGCGATCACTTTTCTGGCGAGCCAGGAAGCCCGTTGCATCACTGGTCAACTGCTGGTCGTCAACGGCGGCCGCATCTTCTACTAGGAGGCACAATTGCTTCACAACACAGGCCAGTCCCTGATCAACTACGATCTCATCGGCCCACCTGATGCACCGGTTGTCTGCATGACCCATTCGCTCACATCCGACTACGGGATGTGGGCCGAGCAAGTTCCATCGATCCTCGCCGAGGGCTTCCAGGTCCTGCGCGTCGATATGCGCGGTCACGGCGGAAGCACGCCGACCAAAGGTGAGTACACGATCGAAGGACTAGCTACAGATGTCGTATCCGTGCTGGACGCATTGGGCTTCAGCAGTGGCGTGCATCTGATCGGACTGTCCATGGGCGGCATGATAGGCCAGGTGATCGCCGCCGATTATCCCGGACGTCTCGCCTCGCTCATGGCGTGCTGCACGGCGGCAAAATGGGATGGCGATACTGAACTCATGCTCGGCCGTATCGCAGCCGTCAAGGCGTCGGGGACGCTGGAAAGCATCGTATCCGCGAATATGGAGCGCCGCTACGGTGCGGGCTATCGAGACCGGCGCCCGAAGAGGTGGGCAGCCCTGCGGGAAACGTTTCTCGGCACATCGCTTGACGGTTATTTCGGCTGCATGCACGCCTGCCTGACCCACAATGTCGAAGATCGACTGCACACCATCGACATCCCGACTTTGGTCATCGCGGGCTCGGCCGATCTGTCGACGCCCCCCAGCGATAACAAGCTGATTGCCGCGAAGATCAAGGGCGCTCACTATATCGAGATCAAGGACGGCTATCACTTTCCGAATGTGGAGTTCGACGAGGAGTTCAACCGCATCATGGTGGACTGGTTGCGGAAAGTGCGCGGCTAGGCCGCGCATTTCGCTCTAATGGTAAGTGCGGCCATTATCGACGGCCAGAGCGATACCTGTAACGGCCGACGCCTCGTTCGACATGAGATAGAGGATGCCGTTCGCGATGTCTTCGGGGACGCAGAGCCGCTTCATGGCATAGGCGTCCGCGAGCTTCTGGCGGCGAACGGTGTCCTCCGGTGGAATTTCGCTGTCGGTCATGGGCGTTGCAGTGGCACCGGGGCAGATCGTATTCGCCCGGATATTCGGGGCGAGTTCCATCGCCAGGCATTTGGTGAACATCATCACACCCGCTTTCGAGGCGGCATAGGCTGATCCGGTCAGCGATGGCAGCAGGGCCTGACCCGACGCGATGTTGACGATGGCAGCGCCCGGGGCCTTGAGAAGGTAGGGCAGTGCCGCCTGGCAGACGAGGAATGTCCCGGTGAGATTGACGTCGAGCACCTTGCGCCAATGCTCCGGATCGATCGATCCAAATGACTTGGAAGAGAGTATGCCCGCCGAGTTGAGCAGACCGTCGATACCTCTCATGGACTCGGCCGCGCGCTCCAGAGCCTTTTCCACATCCGCCGCGTCCGTGACATCGACTGGCACGACGATCCCTCCGGTTTCCAAGGCGGTTGCTTGGGCAGCGGCCTCATTCTGGTCAAGAAGCGCGACCTTTGCGCCCTCGCGCGCGAAGGCTTGCGCCGAGGCGCGTCCTATGCCGGACCCAGCGCCGGTGATCACGATCCTCCTGCCTGACAATCGCCCAGCCATGTTTCCTCCTGTCGATGCAACTATCGATTGGACATTTATCGCTCGATCGAGACATGGCGCGCGAATACCTTTATCGAGGACTCACGATGCTTCTTGGGTATTGTGATGCTGCAAACTCGCCAGATGCGCTATTTCGTCGCCGTCGCGGAGGAACTCAACTTCCACCGGGCGAGCCACAGGCTCCATATATCCCAGCCGGCGCTCTGGCGGCAGATACGCGATCTCGAGAGTGACGTCGGCACGCCGCTGCTGGACCGTCACGCGCGGGGCATTGGCTTGACCGAGGCGGGCCGGTCCTTCCTGGAGGATTGCCGGGATATCCTGGAGCGAATGGAAGCGGCTCGTCTCCGTACACAGCGCGTCGCCCTCGGCCAGGTTGGAACGTTGCATATCGGCTTCAATGAAATCGCCGGCCGCAGGCGCGAATTTCCTCGCTTCCTCAAGGCGGTTCGCGAGACATATCCAAGCATTAACCTGCAGCTCCACGTCATGATGTCGCAGCGCCAAATCGAGGCTCTGCGCAACTCCGAGATCGACGCCGGCTTTCTTTTCCGCCACGCGGGCGAACGCAGTGATTTCGAGTCACTGATCGTGGGCCAGGATAATTTCGTGCTGGTGTTACCCAGAGATCATGCATTGGCACGCAAGCCGTCGCTTACGTTGGCTGATCTTGCGGACCAGCCACTCATCATGCCCAATCCCCGGAACAACGGGATCACGCATGAGAAGCTGGTGACCGCCATGAGGGGAGCAGCGATTACGCCTTTGGTTGCGCAATTCGCCGACAATGAGAACACTCTTATCAACCTCGTCGCGGCTGGGATGGGGCTCGCCTTTGTGAACTCGTCGTGCCGGATTCCTAATACGCAAAGCGTCACTTTACGGGCGATCGCCGATTTATCCTTGCCTGTCGGCCTGGAATTGACATGGGCGCGGTCCAACTTGAACCCGGCTCTTCCCCGCTTTGTCGAACTGGTCGATCAGTTGTCAGGCGATGCGGACCAGATCGAACACCTCCTTGAAACGGGTATGGGATAGCCGATACCTGCAAGGTATTGGCGCCGCGCAGAGACAGCATTGGCAGCGAGGAAAGCGGCCTCATATGCTACGGCCACGGTAGAGGATATAGCGGCGCGCCAACTGCGAGAACCGCAATTGCCGACTAGGGAAGAACGATGAACGTACAAAACCCGGCCTGGACGGTTGCAACCGATACGATCCCCGACAGGGCCAAAAAAATCGCGCCCCTGGTACGTGCGGAGGCGGGCGAGTCTGAGCGCATCGGAACCATGACGCCCAAAGTGCTGGCTGCCATGAAGGACGCGGGCCTGTTCTGGATGCTCGTTCCTCGGGACCTCGGCGGCGCCCAGGCCAGGATGGTTGAATGCATGGAGGCTTGGGAGGAGATTTCCGCGGCCGATGCATCGGCCGGTTGGTCGCTGATGGCGAATTCCACAGGCACGGCCGCCGCAACGGCTTTCTGTAGCGACGAGGCTGTCGCGCAAATGTACAGCGGTCCTGAATTGCCGATCATGGCAGGTATGCTCGGGCCCGGCGGAACGAGTGTCGAGACGCCAGACGGCTTGAAAGGAACGGGAAAGTACCGGTTCGGAAGCGGGTCCCTGCATGCGACCTGGCTAGGTTCGGGGATGCTCGTCATGGACGACAAGCTGATCCGCAAGCTGCCGGACGGCAACCCGCAGGTGCGCGTCTGCTGGCTGCCACGCGAGAAGGCGCAATTTGACGAAAACTGGGATGTCATGGGGCTGCAGGGCACTGGCAGCGTTGATTATAGTTTGACGGACGTCACCGTGCCGAACGGCTTCCATCACGAACGCACGATCAGCCGTGGCCTGCGCGACTGGCGCCTCTACGATATAGGTATACCTGGGCTCGCATGTGCGGGACACACCGGCGTCGCGCTGGGTTTGATGAAGCGTGCGCTTGAAGAAATTACACGCATTGCATTTGAGAAGAAGCGTCCGGCGTACCAGACCGTACTCGGAGAGCAGCCGGTATTCCGGCATGACTTCGCCTATCACGAGGCAAGCTATCGCGCGGCCCGAGCCTTCACCATGGAGCTCTACGACGAAACGGAACGGTACATCGAATCCGGAAACGAACTCACACGCGCGATGTCGGCGAGATTCCGACAGAATGTCATCTATGTGCACAAGGTGGCGGCTGATGTTGTACGGTTCTGTTACACGATGGGTGGCTCCGAATCATTACGGAATCCAAGCGATCTCGGCCGGTGCATGCGCGACATGTCTGCTGCCACACAGCACATCTTCGTCGATACGATCGCGATGCAGGACGTCGCGGTACCTCTCCTTGACGACTGGAAGCAAGTCGTCGCAGCGAACAGGCAGGCTTGACGATGGGCGCACGGCTTGAAGGACGGCGGATCGTCGTAACCGGAGCGGCTTCGGGGATCGGAGCAGCAGTGGCCCGGCTGGCCGCCGTGGAAGGCGCAAGAGTAGCCTGCTTGGATCGGGATGGGGCAGGAGTTGCAGCTCTGGCCGCCAGCCTGCCTTTGTCGGGCTATTCGGCGCAGGTCGATGTGACCGATCCGGATGCCGTAAAGCGCGCGATAAACGCGGCCGCCAAGTCGCTTGGTGCGATCGATGGTCTCGTGAACTCGGCCGGCATCGTTGCGCTCGGCCCGGTCGACGAGATGACCATTGATACGTGGCGCAAGGTTATCGACGTCAATCTCACGGGCACATTCATCGTCAGCCAGGCGACGATACCGCATATGCGCACCACGCTTGATGCCGCTATCGTCAACATTGCCTCCGCCCAAGCATTGATGCCGATTGCGGGTGCTTCTGCCTACGCGGCGTCGAAGGGCGGAGTACAAAGCCTGAGCAAGGCGCTCGCCGCCGAACTGGCGCCCGCCATCCGCGTGAATTGCATCTGCCCGGGACTGATCGACACGCCGATGAACGCCGGGTTGAAGAAGGCGCCGGAAGACGGGCCGCCGGTCCCGCTGGATCGCTATGCGCTGCGCCGCTGGGGCAAGCCCGAGGAGATCGCCGCGTCAATCGTGTACCTTCTGTCCAAGGACGCCTCCTACGTCACTGGCGCCACGCTTGCCATCGATGGCGGGCGAACATTTCACTGAGGCCTCATGTCCCATCTGTTCAGCCTTGCCGGCAAGACGGCCGTCGTGACCGGCGCGGGACGCGGCCTGGGTGCTGCGATCGCAAATGCGCTTTCAGAGGCCGGGGCACGGGTTGTCCTGATCGGACGTACGCGCGCAACGCTGGAAGAGGCTCGCGTCGCGATCGCGGATGCCGGCGGTAAGGCGTCAGTTGAGATCTGTGATGTGACGGACGCGACGGCGGTTGCGTCGACGATGGAGAGGATCTGTCGCCGCCAAGGACGCATCGACGTACTGGTGAATAATGCCGGCATTTCGCACAGGGCAGAATTCTCCAATGTGAGCGAAGCGGCCTGGGACGAGCTCATGGCCGTGAACCTCAAGGGTCCATTCCTGGCAACGCGCGCCGTGCTGCCCGCGATGATCGAGCGCCGTGCCGGAAAGATCATCAACATCGTGTCGGTGGTCGGCGAACTGGGCCGCCCCTTCATCGTGCCCTATTCCACCTCCAAAGGCGGCTTGCGCATGATGACGCGCGCGCTGGCGACGGAGGTCGCTGAGCACAACGTACAGGTGAACGGGATCGGCCCCGGATACTTCGTGACCGATATGAACCGTCCCATCATGGCAGATGGACCGCTCTATCAAAACCGTGTCGCGCGAGTGCCCGCGAAACGATGGGGCGACCCGGGCGAACTTGGCGGCACTGCTGTTTTTCTCGCCTCCCAGGCTTCAGACTACGTCAACGGACAAGTCATCTACGTTGACGGCGGCTTGAGTTGCTCTTTTTAAAACCGTGGTTTTGGTGCTGACCGCGGAAACGACGGCTAAGATGCGACGGCCAGATAGGGATGAACCAGCACCTGATATGGCCCATCAAAGGCCGCGCCGCGCTCGCTCTTGCGATGAACCCGCATTCGATTATATGATTTATATACGAATCGTATATAAAGGGATGCGCAATGGGTATCGTCAACATCGAGGATGAGTTGCACGAGCAGCTACGGCGGGCGAGCAAGGCGTGCTGTCGGTCGATCAACGCCCAGGCCGCATTCTGGATTAAGGTTGGCATGCTCTGCGAACTGAACCCTGGTCTCACCTTCCAGGAACTTGTGGCGCGCGAGCTTAAAACCGCAGGCGTCGATGCGGTGGATCTTGCGGCCGCGGCCACATGACGAAAACGCCGGCCGAGGTTGAGTTGCTCGCGAAGTCCGGAGCGCTGCTCGCGTCGGTATTCACGTATCTAGACGCGCAGTCGCTCGTGGGCTTGAGCACCTTGCAGGTTAACGCCCTTGTCGAGACCTTCATCGTCGATCAGCTCGGCGCGCGGCCCGCGAGCAAGGGCCAGTACGGCTATGGCTTCGTGCTGAATAGCTCGAGGAACGAAGTCGTCTGCCATGGTGTGCCGTCGTCCGAGGATATTCTGAAGGATGGGGATATCGTTAATTTCGATATCACTCTTGAGAAGGAGGGCTTCATCGCGGATTCCAGCAAGACATTTCTCGTCGGCAATGTGGCCCCCTCCGCCCGGCGGCTCGTTCACACCGCCTACGAGGCCATGTGGCAGGGCATCCGCGCCGTGCGTCCCGGCGCGAGGCTTGGCGACATAGGCTACGCCATCGAGCGGCACGCGAAGCGGAACGGATACTCAATTGTCCGGGAATACTGCGGCCATGGCATCGGACGCGCGATGCATGAAGCGCCGCAAGTGTTGCATTTCGGAAAGCCGGGGACAGGCCTTACCTTGCGTGAAGGCATGGTCTTTACCATAGAACCCATGCTCAACCAGGGCCGCAGGACGGTTCGCGCCGAGGAAGACGGATGGACCGTTGTCACGGCGGACGGGAAGCTCTCAGCGCAATTCGAGCATACGGTCGCGGTCACTCGTAATGGTGTTAGCGTATTGACGTTGCGTCCAGACGAAACGCGGCCTGCCAAGTGATGATGCCAAGTCACCCTCCGATCAACGAATAGGATAGTTTTTCCGCGGAAGTTCCCTCAGCAGCGCGTCGTTGTCCGATCTCGATCGAGGACCTCGTGAAGTCAGGGTAATCGATGACGGATCCAACAGCGAGACCAGCCTTCTTTGCCGCGGCGACTAATCCTGTGCCGGGTCTGACGCGTGGCTCTTGGCGAACTCGACGATGGTCTCGATCAAGGCGGACTGCCGCATCACCTTGTCGCTGCCGCGGCGCCAGAACACCACATGTTCATACGTGATAGCGGGGTGGAGCGGAACGATCTTGAGATCGAACATGCCGCATTGCCTCGCGATAAACTCGTTCATCAAGGTGATGCCGGAGCCGTGGGCGGCGAACGCGGCGGCAAAGCCGATGGCATCCGTGCGCACCCTGACGTTCGGATAGCGCCCCTTGTGGGTAAAGGCGTTCAATCCCAGCAGATTGGATGAGAACTCACGATCGAGAGTGATCAGGCTTTCCGCGGAGACGTCCTCGGCTGTGATCAGCTCCTTGCTCGCGAGGGGATGCCCGGCCCGCATCAGGCAGATGGTCTTGCTGATGGATATGGTCCTCCATTCGAAGAACCGCTCGTCGAGCGGCAACCGGGAAATGCCAATATCCGCCTCGCCCGTCAGTACATGCTGGGCAATCTGATCATAGCTTTGGGCCCTGATATAGAACTCCAGCGAGGGTCGGGTCCGTTCCAGCTCGGCTACAAGCTTGGGGAGCATGGAAAGGCAGACGAAATGCGGCGCCGAGATGCTCAGACTATTTTGTGCGGAACTGAAAGAGCCCAGGATCTCCCGCTCGATATGGCCGAGCGTATCGAAGTAACGATCTATCCTGTTGTAAATTTCGATGGCGCGGGTCGTGGGAATCAGACCCCGCCGATCTCTTACGAAGAGTTTTTCTCCAACCAGTTCCTCGAATAATTTCAACTGCTGACTGACAGCGGATTGGGTGATCTTGAGCGCTTTGGATGCGCGCCGGGTCGAACCCGAACGTACGATTTCTCGGAAAATCTCGGCGCGTCTGAGCCCGATGCCGCTATCGTCCCTCAGCTTTTCCATGCGTCGTTTCCCTCAACCGGCATGCGCCCGTAGCTCCCTGGATCCAGATATTAGTCAAGCTAATAGGGCAGCGAAAAAACTTAATAAATTGACGGATAGCCCGGAATTTTTGAATTGTTGAGATCAGGATTTCTGACTTTCAAAGAAGCGGCTCGGGTCCGAATTCCATGTGATCCGAAGCGATAAATAGGGGAACAGGAATGAACTTCACGACGCGTGTTCGCGCCGGCAGTCTGTCGGTTGCTTCGGTATTAATTGCACTGTTCACTGCGGGTTTCACAACCGCCGCGGCTCAGGACCTGCGCATCGCGACGTCATACAAGCTGATGACGCTCGATCCGCATTTTTCCACCCTCAACGAAAACTCGTCGCTGCTGTCTCACATCTTCGAGCGCCTCGTCTATCAGGATGAAAAACTGGCGCTGCAGCCTGGGCTTGCCACCTCCTGGAAGCGCGTTTCCGATACGCGCTGGGAATTCAAGCTCCGTGAAAATGTCCGCTTTCACGATGGCTCGCCCTTCACCGCCGATGATGTCGTCTACACGATCGAACGCATACGCAACTTCCTGAAACCACCAAGCGGCGGATTTCAGGCCTATACGAAGGGCATAGCTTCCGTCTCCGCCACGGACCCGACAACCGTGGTCATAGAGACGGTCGGCAGTCAGCCGACACTGCCGCTCGCGCTCTCGGCGATCTTCATCCTGCCGCGCGGGACAGATGGCTTCGCGACAACCGAGAAGCTCAACGCGGGCACCTCCCTCGTCGGTACGGGCCCCTACAAGTTCAAGGCCTGGCGTTCCGGCGAGACCCTGGACCTCACGCGCAACGACGACTATTGGGGCCAGCGCCCCGCCTGGTCGAATGTGTCCTTCCGGATCGTCGAAAGCCCCGCGGCCCGCGTCGCCGCGCTTTCCGCCGGCGACGTCGACATCGCTGATTTCGTGCCCGCGCGGGATGTCGAGACACTGAAACAGAGAGGGGCGAAGGTCGAAAGCGTACCCGCCGCGCGATTGAACTTCTTCCAGTTCGAGCTCGGCAAGGAAGCCGTGCCGGGGGTCACCGACAAATCGGACAAGGCCATCGCGAACCCCTTCCTCGACGCGCGGGTTCGCAAGGCGCTCGCCATGGCCGTGGACCGCAACGTCATCGTCGACAAGATTCTTTCCGGCTACGGCACCGCCGCTGCGCAATTCTTTCCCAACGGCCTGGCAGGCACGTCGCCAAACCTTGCTCCGCAACCGGCACGCTACGAGGAAGCCAAGGCACTGCTTGCGGAAGCGGGGTTCCCGAATGGCTTCAAGGTGGTGCTCAACGGGCCGGCGGGCCGCTATCCCGGTGACGGCGAGTCGCTGCAAGCCGTCGCCCAGAGCTGGGCGCGGATCGGCGTAGCCGCGCGGCCCGTCGGTGTTCCTTTCTCCGTGTTCAATACGAAGCGGGCCGCCGGCGAATACAGCATCTGGTATGGAGGATGCTCCGGTGAGGCAGTGGATGTCTGCCTGGAGGCCGTACTGAAGTCGCCCGACAACGCGACCGGCGCGGGCGCGCTCAATTTCGGGCAATATCGCAACCCGGCCTATGACGAGATGCTCGACAAGGCCCGGACGGTGGACGCCGGTCTGGAGCGTGACAAGGCTCTGGCTGAACTGACGGATTTCGTGATGGGCGACGAGCCGATCATCCCGCTCTACCATTTTCACCATATTTCCGGTTACGGCCCACGCGTGACCGGCTATCTCATGCATCCGCGCGGCTGGACGACAGCCATGCAGGCGAAGCCGGCTGCGAACTGAATCATGGGGTTGTTCAAGGTCATCGCGGGGAGGCTCTACCAGGCCTTCCTTCTGCTTGCCGTGATGTCTCTGGTGGGGTTCGTCGGCATACACAGTGTCGGCAATCCGGTCTACAACATTGTCAATATCGACACGGCCACACCGGAGGACATCAGGCGAGCGACGGAACTACTGGGTTTGGACCAGCCACTGTGGCGCCAGTATTTCGTCTTCATCCAAAACCTTGCCACCGGCAGCTTCGGCATTTCCTACATCTATCATCAGCCTGCCTTCGATCTCGTTCTCAGCAAGCTGTCCGCCACTTTCGAACTCGCCGCCTTTGCGATGATTGTCGCGACGTTGACCGGCACCGGGCTTGGATTGCTCGCGGGAACCCGGCCGGGAACCCGCATCGACCGCATCATCGTGGCGGCAACCGTCTATGCCTTGAGTGTTCCTTCGTTCTGGCTCAGCATGATGCTCATTCTCCTTGGCGCGGTCACGACCGGCTGGTTTCCTTCGGGCGGCCGGGGCAGCACCGTCGAAATCCTCGGATGGGACTGGAGTTTCCTGACCATCGACGGACTGAGACATCTGGTCCTGCCCGCCCTTGCCCTCGCCATTCCCAACATCGCGCTGATCGCCCGGCTCGCGCGCGCCGGCACGGTCGAGGTGCAGAGGGCGGACTTCGTGCGCTTCTGCCTCGCCAAGGGCATTTCTGACAGGCGCATCTTGTTCAGGCACACGCTACCCAACATCAGCCTGCCGATCATCACCATCGTCGGGTTGCAGTTCGGGGGAATGCTGGCTTTTGCGGTGGTGGTGGAAAGCATTTTCGCCTGGCCGGGAGTTGGCAAGCTGCTGATCGATTCGATCCAGCTTCTCGACCGGCCCGTCGTGGTGGCAACGCTCACCCTGGTCGCGCTCACCTTTGTCGTCCTCAACGCGACTGTCGACCTGCTTTACGCGGTGCTCGATCCGCGCGTCCGCATCTCAGCCTGATGAGGAGAGCGGATATGGAAATCATCAACGCCATGACACACGCGCCTCGCCGGTTTCGGCGGGCATTGACCGTGCCCAATGCGATCCTCGCATTGTTCGTGATGGCCGCGCTTGCAGCGCCGCTGTTGGCGCCGCAGAACCCTTATGACCTCCTCCAGATCCTTGGCTGGGAAGCCTCCTCCCCACCCGGCACGATGAGTGGTAACGGCTATCGCTATTGGCTTGGCACGGACGGTCTTGGGCGCGATATCGCGAGTTGCATCCTCTTCGGGCTGCGCATCAGCCTCATGGTCTCGGTCATCAGCGCCGCGATCGCGGCAGCCCTTGGCCTGACGCTTGGCGTTGCCGCCGCCTATTTCGGCGGCTGGGTCGACGCGGTGATCATGCGGATCGTCGATCTGCAGCTCAGCCTGCCGACCATGCTTGTAGCGCTGATAGCAATCGTGACCTTGGGTCCGGGCGTTGACCGGATCATCCTGGCACTGATCATCGTGCAATGGGCAACCTATGCGCGGGTTGTCCGCAGCGTGGCGCTGAGCGAGGCGGGAAAACCCTATATTGATGCCGCGCGCACCATGCCGTTGTCGCGTGGGCGGATCATCCTGCGCCATCTCCTGCCGAACAGCATCGCACCGGCCATCACCCTGCTGCCGATCGAGATCGGGCACGCGGTGGCACTGGAGGCTACATTGTCCTTCCTCGGCCTCGGCGTGCCGATGGATCAGCCTTCGCTCGGCTCCACGGTGGCGAATGGCTTCCAATACCTGCTGACCGGCCAGTATTGGATCAGCCTGTTTCCGGGAATTGCTCTGTTCACGCTGATCGCCGCCATCAATTTTTCCGGCGAAGACATCCGCCGGCTTTGGGACCCACGGAGCAGAACGCTATGACGGCGGACAACGACAAGGCGCCTTTGCTCGAAGTGAGCAACCTAACGCTTGTCTACCGGGGAACATCTTGCTCCACGCCGATTGTCCGCGACGTGAGCTTCACTCTGAAACGCGGCGAGGTGCTCGGCGTCATCGGGGAATCTGGGGCCGGCAAATCCTCGATCGGAAATTCCGTGATTGGCCTCCTGGCGCCAGGCATCGAGCAGACCAACGGCGCCATCCGGCTACACGGAGCCGCACTAGAGGCCATTGATGGCAAGGAAAGACGCGCGCTGAGAGGCCGGGCGATCGCCAGCATCTTCCAGGATCCTTCATCCTCCCTTGACCCTCTCATGACGGTCGGGGCTCAACTTGATGAAACGATATCGGCGCTTTCGCCCTCACTCTCCCGTCCGGAGGTGCGAAAGCGCGCTATCCAACTTCTCGAAAGGGTCGGCATCCCGGACGCTTCACGACGCTACCATAGCTATCCCCACCAATTGTCGGGTGGACAACGTCAGCGCATCGTCATCGCGACGGCGCTGGCCGGCTCCCCCTCCCTCATCGTGGCTGATGAGCCCACATCGGCGCTTGATGCCACTGTTCAGAAGCAGATTCTGCAAGTCCTGAAAGGGCTTGTCGCGGAGAACGGTCTTTCCATCCTTCTCATAACCCACGACATGGGCGTCATCGCGGAGATCGCCGACCGGGTGGTAGTCATGAAGGACGGCGAGGTCATCGAGCAGGGCGCGACTGTTTCGCTGCTGAAGAGCCCGCGGGATCCCTACACGCGGAAGCTACTGGCGGCGGTGCCCAAGCTGCGCACCACACCTGTCGCTGCAGCGACCAAAGACGCGATCGTCCGCGAGCCTATACTTGTCGTCGAAAACCTGTCGAAGACTTTCGGCGGCGGGAGCATCCTCGATGTTTTCGGTGCTGAGAGACCGCGCTTTGCGCTGCGGGATATCGGCTTCCGGTTGTCCCGCGCTGGTGTCCTCGGCATCGTGGGCGAAAGCGGCAGCGGCAAATCGACGATCGGCCGCATACTGGCTGGCCTTGAAACCGGCGAGGCGGACAGCATCCAGCTTGATGGAAAGGCGTACGACATCAGCCATCGCGGCCGAGGCGGGAGCCTGCTCGGCCGCGTCCAGATGATCTTTCAAGATCCTGCGTCCGCGCTGAACCCCCGTCTCACCGTGGCCCAGGCGTTGACCGAATGCGTGCGGGCGACCGCGCAGGCGGGATACGATACCAGCCACGCGCAGGTCCGTGCCCGCGTCGTCGAGACGATCGAAAGGCTGGGCCTGCAGCCAATCCATCTCGACCGCTACCCCCATCAGCTATCCGGCGGCCAGAAGCAGCGCGTCTGCATTGCCCGCGCGCTGCTTGCCCAGCCGAAGATCGTGATCGCGGACGAACCAACCTCCGCCCTCGACGTATCCGTGCAGGCGGAAATCCTGTCATTGCTGAAGGAGACGGTATCCGAGAACCGCCTCTCGATGATCTTCATTTCCCACGATCTCGCCGTCGTCCAGGACATTTGCGATGAGGTCTGCGTGATGCGGAATGGCAAGATCGAGGATTACGGCTCATCCGATTTCATCTTCGGCCAATCCGAAAACCCCTACACCCGGCACCTGATCGAGGCGCGCCCGAAAATCTTCGCTCAGTAGTTGCTCCTCCCATCAACGACCTATCATAAAGAAAGTAGTCGAATGAACGACCATTTTACCTTGGCCGTTACAGGCCAGTCCTTGATCAAGCATGACACGAGAGCCGTAAAAAGCCCGGAATTCGACCGTATCAAGGCGCTTGTGCGTAGCGCGGATCTCGCCTTTACGAATTTCGAGGGAACCATTTACGGCACGCATGGCGGCTGGCTCATGAAAGGTTTCTATTTCGGCAGCAGCAAGCCCGAAGTTCTCGACGCGCTGGACGAGATTGGCTTCAAGGCGCTCTCATTATCCAACAACCACTCCTTCGACCTTGGACCGCCTGGCATTCTCTCAACATTGGACGAAGTTGGCCGGCGCGGGTTCCTGCATGCCGGCATCGGACGCAGCAAGAGCGAGGCGCGAGGCCCGACAAGCGCCTCATTCGAAGGTAAACCTGTCGCCATGGTCGCGATGGACGGCGGACCAGGGCCCGATTTCATGTATGCGGCTGACGCTATCGGTGAACGAAGTGAGAGACCCGGCGTCAACCGCATCCGCATGTCACGCATTCTCGAGCTTGAAAGCGAGACCTTCCAACAGCTGCAGATGATCCTCGACAAGGCGGGATATTCCGCCCTGAACCTGCTGATGGACAATCAGCCGGATGACGAACCACCGCTCGAGCCGGAAGAACTCGGGATCGGGCGGGCGATCTTCCGCAATTCAGACCGTTTCAAGCGAACCGTCAGGATCGACAAGGATGATCTCGAGGCCAATTTGAGAGCCATCCGAACCGCGGCGGACGCGGGAGAACTGGTCATCGCCTATCTGCATCACCATCACTGGTCGAGCGACTGGCTGCAATCTCCAGACTGGATGAGCGCATTCGCGCGGCAATTCATCGACGCGGGCGCGGCGGTTTTCGTGAGCCACGGCGTTCCCGTCCTTCTACCGATCGAAGTCTATCGCGGACGCCCGATCTTCCACAGTCTCGGCAATTTCATCTTTCACACAAAATCGGAGGTCTCGCTATGGAAGCATAGGGAGGTCTGGGAGAGTGTCGTTGCGAACTGCACGTTCGGCGCGGACAACCGGCTTACGTCGCTGACGCTGCATCCGCTGATTGTCGGCGGCGAAGAGGGGCTTCAAGACGACCAGATCGAGAACCGGCTCGTGCCGCATCCAGCAACTGGTGCTTCGGCGGAACGCATTCTCAGCCGGGTCGCAAGCTCATCCGCAGAATATGGCTCCCGCATCAAAACTGTCGATGGGCTCGGACAGTTCGATTTGGGATGATATCAGTCGACCGTCGTCAGTAACGCAACAGGGTTGCCCGATGGATATCCGCGATGAACTGAAACAACGCTTCTTTCGCTACCTCGCGATCGAAAGCCAGAGTGATGCCCGTTCCACCAGCCTGCCCTCCACACAAGGGCAGCAACGTCTCGCGGCTTTGCTGGCGAGCGAACTGCAGGAGCTTGGACTGGACGACATCGTTCTCGACGATCATGCGACCGTTACGGCGGTGAGGCGGGGGAGACGTCCGAGTTCGCCGAAAATCGGGTTCATCGCCCATCTCGACACGGTCGATGTCGGGCTGTCTCCGACCATTCGGCCGCAGGTCCTGCACTTCCAGGGCGTGGATCTCTGCCTGAACGCGGGTGAAGATATCTGGTTGCGCACCGCTGAGCACCCCGAGATCATGCAATGGAGCGGGCATGACATCATCGTCAGCGATGGTACGAGCGTGCTCGGCGCTGACAACAAGGCCGCGATCGCAGTGATCATGACGCTGCTGGCCCGGCTTCCGCCTGATCGCGACCACAGCGACATTCATGTCGCCTTCGTGCCAGACGAGGAGATCGGCCTGCGCGGCGCTAAGGCGCTTGATCTGGAGCGCTTCGCTTGTGACTTCGCCTATACGATCGATTGCTGCGAGTTGGGCGAGGTCGTTCTCGAGACCTTCAACGCGGCCTCGGCAGAAATCGTCTTCACGGGCGTCAGCGCCCACCCGATGTCCGCGAACGGCGTTCTGGTCAATCCTCTGCTGATGGCCACCGATTTGATCGCGGGCTTCGACCGGAATGATATGCCGGAGCGAACGCACGGCCGACAAGGCTTTTTTTGGTTCAAGAATCTGATTTCCAGCGATCAGGAGGCACGTCTTACGGTCCTGCTCCGGGATTTTGACGAAGATGGGTTGATGAAACGCAAGCAAAAGCTCGAGGAGGCCGTGAGCCTCACGGCAGCGCAATATCCGTCCGCAAAGGCAAGTTGCGCCATAACAGATACTTACTCCAACATCGCGCAATCTATAAAAGCTGATGGGCGCCCGGTCGAATTGATTTATGCTGCGTTGGAAACTCTGAATATAGCTCCAAAGATCGTGCCGATGCGCGGCGGAACAGACGGCTCAGCGCTCTCGGCAAAGGGTATCCCAACGCCGAATTTTTTCACCGGTGCACATAATTTCCACTCGAGATTCGAGTTTCTTCCATTGTACGCATTCGAGAAATCATACCAAACAGCAAGACTACTTTGTATATCCTAGGATCACAGGACCTTGAGCATTCTCATGTCGCGGTAATCTCGTCCTCCTGTCCGAGCGGACAAAGGTTTGCGAACGCCTCCGCCATTTTTACCGCCGCGAGTACGCCGTCGATGATGGGTACATCGGTCTCGTCTTGAAGAAGGTCCGTCCATCCGGTGAGCCCTCCGGAGCCGAGCAGGATGGCTTCCGCGCCATCCTCATGCACGGCAAGGTAGATCGATCGAAGCAGGCATTGGCGCGCGGCGTATCCGCGGTCGGCCGCTTCCGTCACCCCGATACCGGCGGCCCTCACGCTCGCCATGTCGGCCGCGCCATGGCGGCGCAGTTGCTCCCTTATCCCCGGCAGGGCCGCTTCCACCGTGGTCACGACCGCGAAGCGCCGCGCCATCGTCCGCGCCGCCGCAATGCCAGCTTCAACCGCTCCCACCACCGGGGCACGCGTCAAGGCCCGGGCTCGCGATAAACCAATGTCATCGAAAGCTGACAACACGTAGGCGTCATGACGCGTCGCGTGGCTGCCGCGCACTAGGTCCACCACATGCGGCTCGGCCGCCTCCCGGTGCTGCTCGTTTTCGATCGCGAACGGACCCGCACTTGGATTGAGCACGAGCGCGCGCGTCGCCGGACCGATGATCCGTTGGACCGCGGCGCGTATGTTGTCCGTCACCCGCACGTTGGTGTTCGGGTTGATGATCAGGAGGCTCGTCGCGCGAGCCGCCTGCCCGACTGTCCCCATATCACCCATCATCGCCCCGCCAGCATGTCGGGCAACCACATGACGAGCTGCGGGAAGGCGATGAGGAGAATGGTGAACAGCATCATCACCGCGACATAAGGCCAGGAGCCGCGCGTCACATCCGAATAGCTGCCGCCATCGGTGCGCACGCCGTGCACGACGAACAGATTCATGCCCACGGGCGGCGTGATGAGCGCGATCTCGCACATGATGACGATGAAGATGCCGAACCAGATGGGGTCAATGCCAGCCGCCACTACGACTGGAATGACGATCGGCACGGTGAGCACCAGCATGGACATGGCATCCATGAAAGTCCCCAGCAGCACATAGAACACCAGCAGCACCAGCAACAGCGAGAACTGTGTCAGGTCAAATGCGGCGATCCATTGCGTCATCGCCTGCGCCGCGCCTGTCATGGAGATCGTCACGTTGAGCAGCAGTGAGCACACCAGCACGATGATCACCATGCCGCTCGTCTTGGCGGACTGGATTGAGCAGTTGATCAACAGGTCCCAGGTCAACCTGCCGTTCAGCGCGACGAAACCCAGCGCCATCATGACGCCGATGGCAGCCGACTCCGTCGGCGTGGCGAGGCCGCCATAGATCGACCCCATCACCACGCCGAAGATCACGAGCGGCGGAATGAGGTATTTGCCGAGCGCCAGCTTCTGGCGCAATGGCATGTCTATGAGTTCGGTTGCCTGTGCGCCGGCCTTGCCGTGGAAGATGAAGATGTAGATCGAGAAGCTGAGCGCCAGCAGAAGGCCGGGTATAACGCCGCCCGCGAAGAGCTGGCCGACAGAGGTGTTCGCCAGCGAGCCATAGACCAGGAGATTCACGCTGGGCGGAATGAGAATGCCGAGCGTACCGCCCGCCGCCAGCGAGCCGAGGGCAGGCGACATCGGGTATTTGTACTGCTGCAATGCCGGAAGGGCGATGGTGCCGACGGTAGCGGCGGTCGCCACAGACGAGCCGGATGTCGCCGAGAAGAGCGTGCAGGTGGCAATGTTCGTGTGCAGCAGCCCGCCCGGCAGACGCGCCAGCCACACCGCCATGGCATCATACATCCGGTCGGCGATGCCCCCGCGCAGGAGGAGTTCGCCGAGCAGCATGAACAGGGGAATGGCTAGGATCGCGGGGCTGTTGACGCTGGACCAGATCACCCCGCCCATCATGTCGACGAGCGGCATGCCGTACATCAGGTAACCACCATAGGCCCCTACGGCGATGATGGTGACGGCCACCGGAATGCTGAGGAACATCAGCAGCAGCATGACCGCGAAACCGGCCCCTACAATGGCGATGCTCATCGTGTTGCTCCTTCCTGAACGAGAGGCTCGTCGGAAGCGAGCATCTCCCGATGGGCGGCCTTCTCGCGTTTCTTCAGATCGTCCAGCTCGGCCTGCAACTCCTCCTCGGGCGTTGCCGGACCAAAGCGGCGCATCAGGGAGCGCCAGTCGCCGCGCATCATGAGGCGTAGCGCCTGGACGGTCAGGATAATCGCCGCGATCGGAAAGGTCACACTGGCGAGTAGCCAGACCATCTGCGGGTAGATCAGCGGCGTCGCCCAGGGTGTCGGCGCGATCGACTGATACTGATAGGTATCGATCACTGTCTCTATGGTAAAAAAGAAGAAATAGCCCGCCAGAACGGCCATCGAGACCACGGACAACGCGTCAAGCACTGCCTGGACCGGTTTGGAAAACAGCGTCGTCAGCTGATTGATGCGGATATGCGCATTTTCGACGAGTGCGACGGTGAAGGCGAGCGGGGCGGCGACCGCGATTGCGTAGCCGCCCAATTCGTCAATACCTCCCAGCGTGAAGGAGAAGAACTTACGCAACAACGTCTCGGCCGTGATCGCCACGGAGAGAACTATCATCAAGGCCCCGAACAGGATGCCGAGGAAGCGTGAATAGGTTTGCATGGCTCTTCTCCGGGCAAGGCGGGATCAGAGGCCGAGCTGCGAGCCGACGGCCGCGCGCCAGGTTTCCTCGCATTTGGGAGCGACAGTGTTGCACTGCTTGGCCCAGATCGGCAGTGACACCTCGCCGACCGCGGCAGCGACCGCCTTGAGGTCGCTTTCAGAGGGGTCTGCTTGCTTCAGCTTGTAGGAAACACCGCGCTCGCAAGGCTTCGCGCCCGTATTGCAGCGCATGGCGTCCTCATAGAGCGCCTCGGAGAATGCCCAGATGTCCGTCGTGAGTTCGCCGATGGCGGCCGCGAGTTTCTCCTGCTGCTCGGGCGTGAATTTCCTCAGGCTGTTCTTGTTGATGGCGTAGCCGTTGACGGCGAGCTGGAGCGCAACCGGCAGAACAGTCGTCGTGGCCTCGGGCCAGCCGCCTGAATTGGCGGAAGCGGGACCGGTTATGGCGCAGTCAACGACGCCGCGCGCCAGCGACTGCTGCACCTCGCCGAACGGCATGGAAATGCCGGTGGCGCCGAGCTTGGTCACGAAATTGGCGGCGCTCTGGTCGCCCACGCGGACCTTCAGACCCTTGAGGCCGGCAAGGCTCGCCACCTCCGGCTTGCAGAAGATGACCTGGGGCCCCGCGGGCCAGACCCCGAGCAGCTTGGCGTTGAACTGCGCCTGAAGCCGGCTGTCGACAAAAGGCATGAAGGCGGCGATATGCTTCTTGCCCGCGTCGTAGGATGTGTTCAGGCCGACGAGATCAAGGCCGAGCACGGAGGGTTCATCACGGCTGACCTGCGGGCCGCGGATGGACACGATGTCGAACAGACCTGATTTGAGGATACGTAACCCGTCTGTGTCCGGGATGCCGGCGACATCGACGGGCAGATACTCGACCTTGATGTCGAGCCCGGTCTTACTCGCGAGTTTTTCGAAGAAGGGCTGTTCCTTCTGCTGCGCGATGAGGCCGGAGCCTGAGGGCTGGCCGAGCACACGTAACGTAATGGTTTCCGCGCTCGCGGGGGCAATCATGAGAGCGGACAAGGCGGCGAAAATGAACATCCTGGGCATGCGGGTAGCCTTTCGTGGCAATTGAGCGTGTGAAGGGTTCCTGCGTACGCTGTGGAAGCGCCGTCGAGGGCAAAGCCCGCCGCACTTCCTCGACAAAGGGAATACAGATTTCATGCCAGTTTATATGAAACTATGATTTCATATCATTTATCAGTTATTTAGTTAAAAATCTACACTTTGGAGGCCTGTGAAATCCAAGCTCGCGTGACTGAATAATGGCGCCCGGTTTCGGGCAAATGCTCAAAGATCAGTCACAGCTCGTCGAGGGCATCGTTCAGCGTCTCGATCCCTCGCAGTCGCGTGCGGCCGGCGGAAGCCGCTCGTTCTATGCAGCGCGTGGCGAGCAGGTGGCACAGCGCCATCACGGACACATGGCTGAACAGCGGGCCTGGCGCCAACGTCTGGCAGCGCAGGTGCCAGTTCGCGCTGGACAGGAAGTTCTCCCCTTCATCGGTCACGTAGAGCAGCTTGGCCCCACTTTTCTGGATTTGCTCAAGGATCAGCGGCAGCCGCGCGATCCGCCGCCGCAGGCCAAATACGATCACCACATCCTCGGGCCCTATGCTGACCATGTGCTCGCCCAATGTCTGCCCGGCCCCGGGAATGGCGACGATGTTTTCGACCACCTGGGTGAGTTGCCATTGCAGATAACTCGCGAACGAAGCATTCGCGCGAAACCCGACCACCCAGCTCTTGCGCGCGCCGAGGATGGCGTCGGCGATGGCACTGACCTGCGCATCCGTGATGGCGAGAAACGTTGCTTCCAGATTGGCGACGGCCTGAGCCGTATGGGCGGCAACCGATTGCTCAGCGGCGGAATCGACATTTGCGGAGAGGAACAGTCGCGAGCCGGTCTGCTTCTCGGCACGGGCATGGCGCCGTGCCGCCTCATAGTTCTCGTAGCCGAGGCGCTGGACGAAGCGTGAGACCGTCGCCTTCGAAACATGGGCGAGCGCGGCAAGCTCCTGCGCCGAATAGCTGGCAAGTTCGCCTGGAAAATCGCACACGAAGTCCCCAAGCCGGCGTTCGGCCGGATGGAGTGACGGGAGAGCTTGTCGCACACGGGTAAGGAAGGAACGGTCTCTCGACTTCATAGTGACTCGCATGAAACTTCAGTTTCACGAGAGTCATGCAATCCTCCATGGAACACAATAGTCTATCGTTACCTGGAACACGGTAATGCCGTTGGTGATACCTCATGGGGTGGGCGAACGATTCCCCCGCCACCATTCTGCTCAAGCCACACTTCCGACGTTACGGCTCCCCGCGAACGACAGGGTAATGATAGCAGGAGGGGCAAATCGGGGACGTTGCAGCGTTCGTCCGGGGTCTGGTGACGAAGGCGATTAGGGACATTCTCGCCCTGTCCGGATCTGAGGCGAAATCTGATTGTGGCGTTATGTTTTACCCGGGGCATTTCCGGGACAATGCCGAGCGCAACGGATCGGTTAATCAGCCGCGATCATCAGGGAGCATCACGAAATCCCGCCGCATGGGCGTGAAGACATCGACAAGGGTGCCGGCTTGGACATTCACGGCGCCGTGGATCGCATCGGGCGGCACGGTGAAGCTATCGCCGGCGACAAGCCGTTCGGTGTGGCCGGCGATGGTGATGTCGAAGACGCCGGTTTCGACAAGCGAGCACTGGATATGCGGATGGCTGTGCGCGGGGCCGATGGCGCCCGCCTCGAACCGCACGCGCACCATCATGACCTCGTCGCGATAGGTCAGAATCTTGCGCGTCACGCCTTCGCCGGCGGGCTCCCAGGCGAGATCTGCATCACGGGCGAAAGGTTCGTTCTTGCGGTCCATGTTGCTCCCCTTCAGCGTGCGAGCCAGCCACCGTCGACCGGCAGGACGACGCCGTGGACATAGGCGGCGGCATCGGACGCGAGAAAAACGGCCGCCCCGCCGAGCTCCTGCGGCTGGCCCCAATGCCCGGCCGGAATTCGCGCGAGGATCGCGTCATTGCGCTCGGGATCAGCGCGAAGGGCGGCCGTGTTGTTCGTGACGAAATACCCCGGCGCGATCGCGTTGACGTTGATTCCCTTCCCCGCCCATTCACAGGCGAGCAACCGCGTGAGCCCGGCCAGCCCACTCTTCGAGGCTGTGTAGGAGGGGATGCGGATGCCGCCCTGGAAGGATAGCAGCGAGGCGATATTGATGATCTTGCCACCCTTGCCGTCGGCGAGCATGCGCTTCGCAACGCTCTGCGTCAGGAAGAAGGTGGACTTCAGGTTGACGTCCATGACCGCGTCCCAATCGGCCTCGGTGAAGTCGATGGCGTCGGCCCGGCGGATGATGCCGGCATTGTTGACGAGAATGTCGAGCCGCGAGCCATCGGCGTTTGCAGCGGTTTCGGCCTCCTCGACGATACGGCTTATCGGCGCCAACGTAGCGAGGTCGGCCTTGATCTCATGGAAGGGGCGGCCTGTCTCTGCAACCAGCGCCTTCGTCTCGGCCATGCCCGAACGGCCGACCGCGGCGATCCCCGCCCCCGCGGCAGCCAGCGCCACCGCGATAGCCTGACCGAGCCCGGTGTTGGCGCCGGTGACGATGGCGGTGCGCCCACTCAGATCAAACGGTGTTCGCATCAGCGCAGATCTCCCGTCGCAACCATGTCCATGTCGGTATAGTCAACATTGTCGCCGCCCATGCCCCAGATGAAAGAATAGGCCTTGGTGCCGACGCCGGAATGGATCGACCAGCCCGGCGAAAGGATCGCCTGCTCATTGGTGACGACAAGATGGCGGGTCTCCTGCGGCTCGCCCATCAGATGGAAGACGCGGGCATCGGCGGGAAGATCGAAATAGAGGTAGATCTCACAGCGACGGTCATGTGTGTGGGAGGGCATGGTGTTCCATATGCTGCCCTCTTCCAGTGTGGTCACGCCCATGACGAGCTGACAGGTCTCGCAGATGCCGGGGATGATGTACTGGCGGATCGTGCGCCTGTTGGCGGTTTCCTGCTCGCCAAGCGCGAGCGTCTTGGCGTCGGCTTCCCGGATCACGCTGGTCGGATGCACGGCATGCGCGGGCGTCGAGAGCAGGTAGAACTTAGCCGGTTCCGCCGCATCGTCGCTGGCAAACGAGACATCGCCAGCTTCCTTGCCGACGTAAAGCGCGTCGCGCTTGGCGAGCGCGTAATCCTTGCCGTCGACCGAAACCTTGCCGGGAGCGCCGACATTGACGATGCCGAGTTCGCGGCGTTTGAGGAATGCATCGGTGCCGACCGCCTTAGGCGTCGGCAGAACGACCGGCTCAGCCGTCGGCATGGCACCGCCGACCACGACGCGGTCGAGATGGCTGTATGTCAGCTTCACCTCTCCGGGGACGAAGAGCGCCTCGATCAGGAAGTGGCGCCGCAGCTCCGCCGTGTCGAAGCCCCTTACGGTCTCAGGGTGCGAAACCTGGCGAATCTCGATGGTCATGATGTGTCCTTTAGTGGAACAGGCGCGGTAGCCAGAGCGACAGGCCGGGCACATAGGTGACGAGCAGGAGCACCGCGACGCTGGCGCCGTAGAAAGGCCAGATTGTGCGCATGGACTCGCCGATGGAAATCCGGCCGATAGCGCAGGCAACGAACTGCACCGAGCCCACCGGCGGAGTGTTGAGGCCGATGCCGGCGTTAAGGATCAGGATCACGCCGAAATGGATCGGATCGACGCCAAAGGCTTTCACCACCGGCAGGAAGATCGGCGTGCAGATGATGATCATCGGCGCCATGTCCATGAAGGTGCCGAGCACCAGGAGGATCAGGTTGATCATCAGCAGGATGACAATCGGGTTGTCGGAGACCGCCTTCATGGCCGCGATGGTCGCCTGCGGCACCTGCAGGAAGGCCATCAGCCAGCCAAAGGCGCCGGCCGTGCCGATCACCAGCAGCACCATCGCCGTGGTGCGCACCGCACCGAGCGTCGCCTCGACGAAGGCGGTCCAGGTGAGCTGACGGTAGACGATGATGGTGACAAGGATGGCGTAGACCACGGCGACACAGGAGGATTCAGTCGCCGTAAAGACGCCGGAACGGACGCCGCCGAAGATGATACCGATCAGCAGGATGCCGGGGAGCGCCAGCACGACGTAGCGGCCGACGGTGGCGAAGCCGGGGAAGGGCTCGCGCGGATAGCCGCGCTTCACCGCGACCGCCCAGGCGGCAACCATCAGCGCGGCGCAGAGCAACAGGCCAGGCACGACGCCGGCCGTGAACAGATCCGCGATCGAGAGATTGCCCCCTGCCGAGAGCGAGTAGATGATCATGTTGTGCGAGGGCGGGATCAGCAGCGCGATGATCGCCGCGTTCGCTGTGACATTGACAGCGTAGTCGGCGTCGTAGCCGCGCTTCTTCATCTGCGGGATCATCAGCCCGCCAACCGCAGAGGCGTCGGCCACCGCGGAGCCGGAGATGCCGCCGAAGAGCGTGCAGGTCACGACATTGACCTGGCCGAGCCCCCCGCGCAGATGGCCGACAAGGCTCGCCGCCATCTGGATGAGGCGCTCGGCGATGCCGCCACGGATCATCAGGTCGCCAGCATAGATGAAGAACGGGATCGCCATCATGGCGAAGGCGTTCATGCCGGAATTCATCTGCTGGAAGACGACGACGGGCGGCAGGCCCATATAGACGACGGTCGCGACCGAAGCGATGCCGAGGCAGAAGGCGACGGGGACGCCAATGAGCAGCAGAACCGCGAAGACGCCGAACAGAATCCAGAGTTCCATGGATCAGGCCTCCTGGCTTTCGCCGAAATGGACGAAGCCGAGCGGCGCCTGCTGCTGGCTGGTGACGAAGAGCAGGATCTTTTCGAGCGCGAACAGCGCGATCAGCGCGCCGCCCGCCGCAATCGGCACATAGTCCCAGCCACGCGAAATACCGATGATCGGCATCCGGTCGGCCCAGGTGCCGGCCGCGAGCTGCCAGCCATAGCCGAGCATGGCGAGGCCGAAGGCGCAGACGAGGGCCTCGCCCAGCACGATCAGAGCCGCGCGCAAAGGCGGTGGCGACATCACGAGCCCGACCTCGAAACCGAGATGATCGCTCTCACGGACGCCGACGGCTGCGCCAAGCAAGATGAACCAGGACATCAGGAAAAGCGAGCCGGCCTCGACCCAGATCGGTGTGTCGTTGAGGACATAACGGCCGAACACGCCCCAGGCGACCATCATGGTCATCAGGACGAGGCCGATCCCGGCGGCGATCAGCGCGATAAGGCTGAGCTTGGCGTCGAGGCGTGTTAGGAAGGCGGTGAAGGCATGCATGTCATTTGCCCGGGCTGGCAAGGGGCCGAAGGCGCGGCGGCCACCCGGGCCGCCTTGCCTGATCGAGGCTCAGTTCACCGCCTGGATGGCGGCGACCATCTCCTTCAGCTTCGGATCGGTGACAAACTTGTCGTAGACCGGCTTCATCGCGTCGATGAACGGCTTCTTGTCGACCTGATTGATCTGCGCGCCGCCGGCCTTGACCTTGGCCTCGGACGCTTTCTCGCGCGCATCCCAGAGCTCGCGCATCTTGAGCACGGACTCCTTCGCCGCAGCCTTGATCAGCGCTTGGTCGGCGGCGTTGAACTTGTCGAAGCTTTTCTTCGACATTACCAACGCTTCCGGCGAAAGCGAGTGTTCGGTCACCGAATAGAACTTGGCGACCTCGAAATGGCGGGTCGACTCATAGGACGGCCAGTTGTTCTCGGCGCCGTCGATCACGCCGGTCTGAAGTGCGGAATAGACCTCGCCGAAAGGCATAGGAGTGGCATTCGCGCCGAGCGCCGAGACAAGCGCGACGAACATGTCGGACTGCTGGACGCGGATCTTCATGCCTTTCATGTCGGCCGGACTATTGATCGGACGCTTGGAATTGTAGAAGGAGCGCGATCCGGAATCGTAAAGCGCGAGGCCGATCAGGTCGTGTTTCTCAAACTCTTTCAGCAGGTTGTCGCCGATCTGCCCATCCATCGCCTTCCGCATGTGATCGACTGAGCGGAAAATAAACGGAAGGGACGGGACGTTGGTCGCCGGTATCAGATTGTTGAACGGCGCCATGTTGATGCGATTGATGTCGATGACGCCGAAGCGGGTTTGGTCGATCGTGTCTTTCTCCTGGCCGAGTTGGGCGGAGTGAAAGACGTTGATCTTGATACGGCCCTGGCTGCGCTCCTCGAGAAGCTTGCCCATGTAGCGGACAGCCTCGACGGTGGGGTAATCGCTCGGATGGATATCAGCCGAGCGTAGTGTCACGCTCTGGGCGGAGGCTGAGGGCGCGACAGCGACCGAGAATGCGAGCGCTGCCGCGTAGGCAAGGAATGTTCGACGTGTGGTCATGTGGTGTGTCCTCCCATGGATTCGAGCGCCATGCTGCTTCCGGCTTGTTTGCTGGCGCGCCGAACGTAAGCTTGGTGTCCGCGCCCATCGGTTGCGGCATGAATTGTATGGTAGTATGTTGTCGTATGGTAGGCAACAGGCCTTGGAGGTTTTTGATTTGAGCCTTTCGTTGGCGTCTCACGCCCTCGCTCCGGGTGCTTCGGCAGCCGGCCGCGTCGAAGCCGAACTACGCCGGGCGATCGTCGCGCTCGAACTGCCGCCGGGCACACGCCTCTCGGAGCAGGAGATCGCGCTAAAATATGGCGTCTCACGCCAGCCGGTGCGCGAGGCGCTCATCGCGCTTGCGCGGACGCGGCTCGTCGATGTGCAGCCGCAGCGCGGCACGGTCGTCGTCAAATTCTCTGTCCGTAAGATGATGGAGGCTCGCTTCGTGCGCGAGGCGGTCGAGGTCGCGATCGTGCGCGAGGCCTGCGCGGCGTTCTCGCCCCAGAGCCGGCAGCGGATATCCGACCTGCTCGAAGTCCAGGAGAACGCGGCGCGGCGCGACGACCATGACACCTTCCAACGCTATGACGAACTCTTCCATGTCGAGCTGACGGAAGGGGTCGGCATGCCTCTCGCATGGGAAGCCATCCGGGACATCAAGGCTCATATGGATCGTGTCTGCCAACTGACCCTGCCCGGGGCCGAGGTGATGCTGCCGTTGGTGGAGCAGCACCGGAGGATCATGGCCGCGATCGATGCGCAAGATCCGGCACAGGCCGAAAACGCCATGCGCCACCACCTCACAGAGATCCTTCGCGCCCTGCCGAAGACGGAAGCAAATCATCCGGATTTGTTCGAATGAGCGTGTGAGGGCGCCGGGGAATTTCTCGCCCCCTATCCAAAGGACTTGACGCGCGTCCCCTCGCCGCGCGGCGATCACGTGCGAGCTGGCATTGGGTCCATATCGAAACCCATGGCGGCCTCCCATCGATCAAGAGCTTGACATCGCGCGCGGGGTCTTCGAGACCGGACTGACACCAGCCTGGACACGGTTTTGAGGCTGGCTATGCGCGACGACCCTTTGAATCCGCGCGATGTCATCACCGCGGGTCGCTGCGCTTGTCGATATCCCGATTGCCGGGACGATACATCCCACGCACGGCAGCCCACTCACTTGGCGCACGAGGTCGCGCGCCTGCTCGAGCGCAAAGCCCGCCATCACCTCCCGATGGCATCACGCCAGAACTGTCAAATCGATGGCTCAAACGGTCAAGCAACGTGGCCGTCCGAAACTATATCCTCAAGGTGTTAAGCCTTGTTTTATGCTGGTCTTGTGAGCACCGAGCCACTCTGTCTGCCGTCGATGGCAGGCCGTCGTTCATAACGCGGAGGGGAGAATGAGGAATGCCGGTTCCTCGTCAGACGCAGCCTCGCAAGCGCGTTCGCATGAAAGATACGACCGACTTCTGACATCCGCCCGTTCCCTTCCGCCTTTGCGTGTTGCGGTAGCCCATCCCTGCGATGATGCCTCGCTCGGAGCCGTTTTCGAGGCGGCGGAACTCGGCCTGATCGAGCCGCTGCTCGTCGGCCCGACGGCCAGGATCGAAGCGGTGGCGGAGAAGCTCGGGACAAGGGCAAAAGGCCTCGCCATCATCGACGCGCCCCACAGTCATGCATCCGCTGAAAATGCCGTCGAACTGGTCCGCACCGGCAAAGCCCATGCGCTCATGAAAGGGAGCCTGCACACGGACGAGCTCATGGCAGCCGTGGTGCGGCGAGAAACGGGGCTGCGAACATCGCGCAGGATAAGCCATTGCTTCGTGATGGACGTTCCTGGCCACGATCGGGCTTTGATCATCACCGACGCGGCGATCAATATCGCTCCAACGCTCGAGGACAAGGTTCATATCATCCAGAATGCTATTGATCTTGCCCGAGCTCTCGGAGCGGACCCCGTACGCGTGGCCATCCTGTCCGCGATGGAAACCGTCAATCCGAAAGTTCCATCCACAATCGACGCGGCCGCCTTGTGCAAGATGTCTGATCGTGGACAGATCCAGGGCGGTATCCTCGATGGCCCCCTCGCTCTCGACAATGCTATCGATATCGATGCGGCGAAGATCAAGAAAATCGTGTCTCCCGTCGCCGGCCAGGCCAATGTGCTTGTGGTCCCGGACCTCGAGGCAGGCAATATGCTGGCCAAGAGCCTGACCTTCCTGGCCAACGCTGATGGCGCCGGTATCGTGCTTGGAGCCCGCGTCCCAATCATCCTGACAAGTCGGGCGGACACCACGATCGCCCGTCTGGCCTCTTGCGCCGTGGCCTCGCTTTTCGCCAACGCGCAGGGCAATCGCGTGACGATGGGTGAGATCTGACATGATACCCACGCTTGTCGTTCTCAACGCGGGATCGTCGAGCCTGAAGTTCCAGGTTTTCGACATGGTCGACCGCGCGGATCCGGAGCTCGTCTGGAGGGGCCAATACGAAGGGCTCGGTCGCGCTGCCCGGTTCCGCGTGACGCAGAAGTCTGGTGCCCTGCTGGACCAGGCGGAGTGGGCTGCGGAGAGAGGCATAGACCACGAAGGAGCATTGATGCACCTGGTCGCCTGGCTCCAGCAATACCGCAACGAACGCAGTCTGGTGGCGATTGGCCACCGCGTTGTGCATGGTGGCGATGCTTTTGCCGCTCCGGTGCTGGTCAGCGATGAGGTTGTCGCGAAACTCGCGAAGCTCGCTCCCCTTGCCCCCCTGCACCAGCCGCATAATCTGAAGCCCATGGAAGTCGCGCACCGCCGCCTTCCGACGCTACCGCAAGTGGCCTGCTTCGATACCGCTTTCCATCACAGCCAATCCGAGATCGCGACGATGTTCGCTTTACCGAGGACCATGCGTGATCGCGGGGTAAGGCGTTATGGCTTCCATGGCCTTTCGTATGACTACATCGCGTCAGTGTTGAAAGACCACGACCCACGGCTGGCTGCCGGGAAGGTGATCGTGGCGCACCTGGGCAATGGTGCAAGCCTTTGCGCCCTCTCAGGGGGCACGAGCGTCGCCACCACAATGGGCTTCTCAGCTCTTGATGGATTGCCCATGGGAACGCGCTGTGGCGCCATCGACGCCAGCATTGTCTTTTATATGCTTCGCGAGATGGGTTGCACGGCCGATGAGGCCGAGCGAATTCTTTACACGCAGTCTGGGTTGCTCGGCGTCTCCAGCCTGTCGAACGACATGCGCACCTTACGGACCCACGCGCCCTCGAATACAGAGGCGCGGAAAGCAATTGATCTGTTTGTCTATCGTATTCTTCGCGAAACCGGGTCTCTCATCGCGGCGCTCGGCGGTCTCGACGGGCTGGTTTTCACGGCGGGCATTGGCGAGAACGACGCGGCTACGCGTGCCGCCGTCGTCGCCGGCCTCACGTGGGCTGGATTGGAGCTCGACGAGGCAGCTAATTCGACCGGTGGCCCAAAGATCTCGTCAAGCTCATCGGCCTCAGCCTGGGTCATCCCGACCAATGAGGAGCTGGTTATCGCACGACAGACGAGAGATGTAATCAGCGCAGCCACACTCCCACACTAGACCAGGAGAACAATGTCATGGATGCGCCGAACCTGGGCACCCCCGAACTCAACGCATGGCGGGAATTCCGCGCGAGGCAACCATGCCCGCAGCCGGATGGTATGGTGGCCTGCCCGGCGATGTCGGCTTTTCCCGAAACAGGGAGACAGCAAGTTCCTGCCGGCAATTTTGGTGGAGGGTGTCATGTCACGAGATCCCGCTCCTATTGAAAGGGGGGCATCGCCCGATGGTGGCGCGCCTTCGGAGATTGTCAGACTGCACATGACTGTCGCCCATGTGCTTCAGACCCGATATTTCGACGCCTGGACAAGCTACCTCGATGCGATACAGACCGCTGTGCGGCCACGCTCGGAGCGGCGGCCGGACACTGAGGACTTCTGGCGCGATGCCAGTGACTATTGGCTGGACTTTACCCAGCGCTCGATCCTCTTCTGGGATACATTGCGCCAGCGGGGCAACAACTGGCTGGAGCATGAAAAGGCCGGCAAGCCGCCTTTGCTGCACTTCCAGTGGGAAATGGTGGCGGACGCGCGCAGCTTCGCACGCCCGGTGAACTACGCTCTGGTGCGCATTATCGCGCCTGCGGGCGTGAAGACAGATCCTGAACGGCGCCCGTTCGTCATCATCGACCCCCGTGCCGGCCATGGCCCCGGGATAGGTGGCTTCAAGGAGGATTCGCAGGTCGGAATGGCATTGAAGGCCGGGCATCCCGTCTATTTCGTCATCTTTTTTCCCGAACCGATCCCTGGCCAAACTCTGGCGGACGTATCCCGCGCAGAGGCCGACTTCCTGCATATTGTGGCGGAGCGGCATCCCGCGACGCGAAAGCCTGTCGTGATCGGGAACTGCCAGGGCGGTTGGGCTTCCATGCTTGTCGGCGCGCTTGAACCAGATGCCGTCGGTCCCATCGTGATCAATGGGGCTCCCATGTCCTACTGGGCTGGAAACGACGGCGAGAATCCCATGCGCTATTCCGGCGGCCTTTTGGGAGGCGTCTGGCCCGCGCTTTTCGCGAGTGACCTGGGGGCCGGAAAATTCGATGGCGCCCATCTCGTACAGAACTTCGAGAACCTCAATCCAGCCAATACTTATTTCAGTAAATATTATAATCTATTTTCAAAAATCGACACCGAGCCTGAGCGATTTCTTGAATTCGAGCGATGGTGGGGCGGCTTCTTCATGATGGACCGCCAGGAAATCAAATGGATCGTCGAAAATCTGTTCGTCGGCAACGATCTCGTCGACGGCGCGGCGGAATGGTCGGAGGGGCGGGCGTTTGATCTGCGCGCAATCCAATCGCCCATCATCCTTTTCGCTTCACTGGGCGACAACATCACGCCTCCCCAGCAAGCCTTCAACTGGGTCGCCGACCTTTATCCGACAACGGAAGCCTTGAAGGCCAACGGACAGGTCATCGTCGGCCTCATGCATCAGAGCGTCGGTCATCTCGGCATTTTCGTCTCCGGCCAGATCGCCAAACGGGAGCACAAGCAGATTGTGGATCTCGTTGACTATATCGAGCATCTTCCCCCTGGATTATATGGCATGCAGATCGAGGAGAAGCTGAGCGACGGCAAGGTCCAATACGATGTTCTACTGTCCGAGCGCTCCATCGAGGATTTGCACGCGCTGCAAAAATATCGCCGCAAGGATGAGGTCCCTTTTGAAGCTGTGAAATCAACATCCGACGTCTTCGCATCTGCTTATGAAGCCTATGTGCATCCCCTGTTTGCGGCTTTTATTTCGCCCTCCGGCGCCACCATGCGTAGAGCCCTTCACCCTCAGCGCATGCAGCGCTGGGTACTCTCGGACCTCAATCCCTTCCTGCTGCCGCTAAAGGGGCTAGCGGATTGGACGAGGGCCAATCGCCTGCCGCGCGATGAGGAGGGCCTCTTGGCTCAACTGGAAAAAAGAGGGGCTGCCTTGACGACCGCGACATGGGATTTCTATCGCGATCTGCGCGATGCCTCGCTTGAGAACCTGTTCTACAGAGCCTACGGAACCGCGGCCATTTGCGCACCAGCGGAACAGGAGGCGCCTGCCGATGTCGCCAGCCCAGGACCGTCCGCGAAGGACGTTCTCGCCCGGCTAAAGGAAGGCAATCGGACGACGGCGATGGTCCGCACCGCGCTTTTATTGATGAAAGCCGGCACAGGGAGGCGAAGGCTCTCCGCAATGAAGCGGGTGAGAGAGCTCGCGGGTAAGGATGTCGGCCTCCTCGATCTCCCGACGGAGCAGGCCCGCGCGATCATCAGGGAGCAGGCATCCATTGTCGAGCTTGCGCCGAAGCAGGCACTGGCCGCGCTGCCTGATCTGCTATCGACATTCGCGGAGCGGCGCGCGCTCCTCGATCTTCTCGACCGTCTGGAAAAACTGTTTGATGCCAATGCTGACCAGATGGCCTTGCTGTCCACGCTCCGTAGCCTGCTGAGCGGCACATCCGCGCAACTCTATCGCTTTCCGGATAGTCGCGGCAGCGCTGACATACAGAATGACAGCAGAGCGATCTATAGGTCGACTGACGTTGCACCCGGCATCTGAGGCCTGTCATGTCCGAAACGACCGAAACTCTTGTCCAGTCCGGCGCGCTGCAAGGCAAGCGCGCCCTTGTCATCGGTATCGCCAACGATCAATCCATCGCCTATGGCTGCGCGAGGGTTTTTCGGCAACTGGGAGCCGAGCTGGCCATAACCTACCTCAACGACAAGGCCAAACCCCATGTCGAACCTCTTGCCCAGAGCCTTGGCGCGGAAATTTTCGCGCCCTGCGACGTCGGCGTGGACGGCGAGCTCGAGGAGGTCTTCGCACAGGTCCATAGGCATTGGGGGCGACTGGACATCGCGCTCCATTCGGTAGCCTATGCCCCAAAAGACGATCTGCGCGGGCGGCTCGTCGACAGCTCCGCCGAAGGCTTCAAGGTGGCCATGGATATTTCATGCCATTCCTTCGTCCGAATGGCCCGGTTGGCGGAACCTCTCATGACGGATGGGGGCACCTTGCTCGCGATGAGCTACCACGGCGCTAACAAGGTCGTCCCCAACTATAATCTGATGGGGCCGGTCAAAGCCGCGCTCGAGAGCGCCGTGCGCTATCTCGCTTACGAACTCGGCCCCCGGAATATCCGCGTGCATGCGGTATCCCCCGGCCCCCTCAAGACGAGGGCAGCCTCCGGCATCAAGGATTTCGATGTTCTCCTGAGCGAGGCCACGGAACGCAGCCCTATCAACGAACTCATCGATATCGACGACGTCGGCCTCACAACGGCCTTTCTGGCGACGCCGTTTGCGCGCCGGCTCACCGGGACAACCACCTATGTCGATGGCGGCCTGAGTATCATGGCCTGACGCCTGAGTTCTCCCTTGCGAACGAACGACCGCGGCGCCCAACCCATGGCAAGCATTTGAGCCTTCGATTCATATACAGAGCCTCGCCACAGCCGCGTGTAGCCACAAACCCTGGCTTGGGGGAACCGCCAACCTGAGCGGGCAGCGGTTGAACGCGCCGGTCGTGCCTTGGCAGTTACTGAAAATCGTGATCAGCCACCGGTGGCGGACGCGGCCCGGTGGTGATGACCGAGGGCTCCGATATGACGCCCGCGCCAGAACCAATTTTTTGAGGCTTCAGCGTTGGTCGCGATAACCCACGATACGCGCCTCATTCCCCATACGCGTCCGGAATCCCGCAAAGGCCCAATCAGAATGGCTAAATTTCGGTCTGCTTCGGCCGACGCGGACTGATACAAAGCTCCAGCATCATTGGACCACGGTTAATCCGCGTCATCACGGGAATTTTGAATTTTCCCATCCGAATGATGTCCTATAGATTATATAGACGTTGATTCGTGGAGATCTGGACGGGGCGTGCGGACGACCTCGACGCGGGGCGGAAGCCAAACGTAGCGCGCTTAGTGGACGATGGGAATGAATGAGCGACAGATACGGGCTTTCAAGCTTGTCATGCAACACGGCTCCGTTACCGCCGCTTCGCAGGCCCTGAATATTTCCCAACCCGCCGTCAGTCGTCTCGTCTCGGAGTTGGAACACAGCGTCGGCTTCCCCGTCTTCCTGCGCAAGGGCGGCAAGATCGAGCCCACGGTCGAAGGCCGCCAGTTCATGCAGGAAGTGGCGCGCATGTTCTATGGCCTGGACCGCCTCGAGCAGGTGGCGCGCGAGATCAGGGATCTGAGGCGCGCGGTGCTGAACGTGGCGGCCATGCCGATGATAAGTCTGGAGATCATGCCGAAGGCCATTGCGCGCCTTCTGGCGGAAGTCGGCAGCATGAAAATTGCCCACGATGTGTACGGGTCGCCCCAGATCCTCGATCTCGTATCGACCCGGCAGATTGATCTTGGCATAGGGCAGTTTCTCGGTCTGCAGCACAATATCGATGTGATCGCGTCCTATCGAACCTGCTGTGTCTGCGCGATGCTGCCGGACCATCCTCTCAGCGGACACGACGTGCTCACCCCGCGTGACCTGAAAGGCCATCCGCTGGTGGCCCTGTCTTACCATACGGCCGTCGCGAGCTATGTTACGCAGAGCTTCGCCGAAGCGAACGTCCAGCCGCAGATCGCGGTTGAAAGTCAGCCATCATTCACGGCATGTGGGCTGGCCGCCGCCGGTGTCGGCATTGCGATCGTCGATCCGCTGACGCCGCGCGCGTTTCGCGCCAACTTGCGCCTGGTGCCGTTCAAGCCCGATATTCCGTTCGATTTTCACATCTTCAAACCGACTGATACCCCGCTCAGCCGGCCGGCAGAAACCTTTTGCCAGCATCTGTCCGACGTGCTCGCCGATTTCGGCGAGGTGACGCGCCTCGGCCCATGACTCCTCGACATAGCACCGTCAGGAAATTGTATTTGATCTTTCGCCCACAGCCGACACGATGGACGGCGGATCGGGATGATGAGACGTGGGGTTGTGTCTGGCCTGAATCTCAGCCGGCAGCCGTGTCCAGGTCGATAAAAGCTTTGGTCGGCCGCGCCACGTTTCCTTCCTCAGCTTTGTCTAGAGCGAGGTGATGGGATGGCACATATTAAGCCGAAGGGCTCCTTCGTAGCCCTTATTACGCCGATGAATGCCGACGGCTCGATTGATTATGACGGCTTTCAGACGCTGCTTTCGTGGCATGAAAGCAACGGAACGGAAGCCGTCCTCATCATGGGGTCGACCGGTGAGGTATCGATGCTTTCGCCGGACGAACGCCGCGAAATCATCTCGCGCACGGCGAAGATGAAGACCGGCAAGATGCTGTTCTATTACGGCTGCACCGGCAACAACACCCAGACCACCATCGACTATGTCCGCTACGCCAAGGCCGAGGGCGGCGATGGCGCGATCATCGCGGCTCCCGCCTATATCTGCGCCGACAATGCAGCGATCACCGACTATGCGTGGGAAGTCTGCGATGCGGTGGATTTTCCCATCGGCTTCTACAACAATCCGCCGCGCGTTACGACGGATCTGCACTGGACCAACATTCTCAAGTTGGCCAAGCATCCGAACATGGTGGTTCTGAAGGAATCCACCACCCGCGTCGGCCAAGTGGCGCAGGTATGCGCGGCAAAACCCGACATGGCCATCATGTGCTGCTGCTCGCCGAACCTCGGCCTCGTTATTCCGACGATGGCGCTGGGCGGTCACGGCACCGCGAACATGACCGGCAACATCATCCCGCAGGAGATGGCGATCATCTCGAAGGAGTGGAAGAACGGCGACGACGCATTCGCTTGCCGCGAGGCGTGGCTGCGCAACCTGCCGATGCTGCATTTCGCCTATTCGGCGATCAATCCCGTGGCGATCAAGTCCCTGATGCGCGTCATCGGTCTGCCCGCAGGCCCCCTGCGCAAGCCGCTGCAGCCCGTGCCCGCCGATCATCTGCAGATCGGCCTGAACGCCGTCCGCGACCTCGGCCTGGAAGAGCGCTACGGCTTCCGGATCAAGCCGTCTGCCATCGCGGCCGAGTAGCCGGATGCAGGGATCGAGCACCATCAGCCTCTGCCATTGGGGCGCGTTCGAAGCCGAGGTGGCCGATGGCCGCCTCGTTGCGGCGCGGCCCTGGGCGAATGGGCTGGCCGATCCCGATATGATCGGCGCGCTGCCGGGCCTGGTTCATTCGCCCCTGCGGATCGACCGCCCCTATGTGCGCGAGGGCTTCCTGCGCCATCGCCACGCCGCCGGCGGCAAGGGCCGTGGCGTGGACCCGATGGTTCCCGTCGACTGGGATACTGCGCTGGATATCGTGTCCTCGGAAGTGGCGCGGGTCAGGGACCTGCACGGTCCGGCTTCTATCCTTGGTGGATCCTACGGCTGGTCGAGCGCAGGGCGCCTGCACCACGCACGAAGCCTCGTTCGCCGCTTTCTCGCGGCGGCGGGGGGCTTCACCGATCAGCTGGGCAACTACAGCTGGGGCGCCGCTAACGCGATCCTGCCGCATGTGCTCGGCACGGCAGATGCCGTGGCCTTCGCCGCGACGGAATGGAGCACGATCGCCGAAGAAACGGATGTGCTGGTCGCGTTTGGCGGCCTTAATGCCAAGAATTGGCGCGTGACGTCGGGCGGCGCCGGCCACCACCACATGGCACGCTATGTTGACGCTGCGGTGCGACGTGGCACCAAATTCGTGATTGTTTCGCCGCTGGGCGAGGATGCCCCGCCCGGTCTGAATGCGGTACACATCGCGCCGAGGCCGAACACCGATACGTCCTTGATTCTCGCGCTTGCTCACCGCGCCTTCATCGAGGGCCGCGCCGACCTGCCTTTCCTCGAAAAGCATGTGGTCGGACACGACCAATTGGCCGCCTATCTGCGCGGGGACACCGACGGCGTAGAAAAGACCTTCGCCTGGGCCGCCGGTATCGCCGGCATCGACATCACGGAACTTGAGGCCCTGTGGGGATTGATCCGCCGTGGTCGCGTGATGTTGACGGCCGCATGGTCTCTCCAGCGCGCCGATCATGGCGAGCAGCCGTTCTGGGCATTGATCGCCCTGGCCGCGATACTCGGCCAGATCGGGCTTCCGGGTGGCGGGTTCTGTTTCGGCTATGGCTCGATGAATGCCGTCGGCGCTCCGGCCCGGCGCGGTTACGTGCCGGCCCTGGATGGACTTACGAATCCGGCGCAAAGCGCGGTACCGGTGGCGACCTTGATCGACGCGCTGTCCCGGCCGGGCGAGACGATCGATTTCAACGGACGCGAGATCACTTTTCCCGATATCCGCATGGTGTACTGGGCCGGCGGGAATCCGTTCCACCACGCGCAAGACCTGTTTGCGCTGGAGAAAGCCTGGCAGAGGCCGGACACCATCATCGTGCACGAGCCGTGGTGGACGCCGGCCGCGCGCCGCGCGGATATCGTTCTGCCGGCAACGACCACCGTCGAGCGGAACGATTTCGGCGGCTCCTCCCGCGATCCCTTCGTCTTCGCAATGCCAAGACTGATTGACCCGCTCGCGCAGGCGCGCGACGACTTCCTGATTTTCGGAGAACTCGCGGAACGCCTCGATTGTGGCGAGGCTTTCTCCGAAGGTCTTGACGAGTTCGGCTGGCTGCGCCGGCTGTGGAGAAAAACCGAGGCCAGGGGCAAGCGCGAGAATGTACCCGTGCCCGACTTCGACACATTCTGGCGGGAGGGTTTCTTCGCTGTACCCGCGCCGGAAAGGCCGGAAGTGCTCCTGGAAGACTTCCGCAAGGATCCGGTCTCCAGCCCTCTGTCTACCCCGTCTGGCCGCATCGAACTCTATTCGAAGCGAATTGAGGGTTTCGGCTACCGTGATTGCCCAGCACATCCAGCTTGGCTTGAACCCCATGAATGGCTCGGCAATGCGGACCCGGACCAATTGCATCTGGTGACCAACCAACCCCCCAAGCGGCTGCACAGCCAGCTTTTCCAGGTGCAGCAGGCCGGCGACCGGGAGCCAGTGGCGATCCACCCCACCGATGCGGGGCAGCGCGGGATCTGTGACGGCGACATCGTCCGCGTCGAGAACGGGCGCGGCGCCTGCCTCGCCCGCGCGAAGCTGACGGAGAGCGTACGCGAAGGCGTCGTCGTCATGGCGACCGGGGCATGGTTCGCGCCCGCTGAAACGGAGCCGCGGCTTGAATTCAACGGCAATCCCAACGCGGTCACCGCGAACCGCCAAACGTCGTCACTGGGGCAGGCCTGCGCGGCTCTCAGCGCCCTCGTGCGCCTGCGGCGGTTTGACGACGACCAAGACCAAAAGTCCCGCCGTTGAATGACCGTGAACCACATTCGCCACCATGCGGCACAGCAAGGATAGTATGATGACCGACCCGGTTCTCCTGTCACTCGCAATAGGCGAATACGACCATGTCCAGGCGCTGTGCGCCGGTGCGGTGAAGGTCAAGGGCGCGCGGCTGAACGTTCAGAACCTGCCGGTTCCGGATATCTTTGCTCGCTTCACCCGGTTTCGCGAATGGGATATCTCCGAGATGTCGCTGGCGATGTATGTCTCGCTGCTGTCGCAGGGGGATAAATCGCTGACCGCGATCCCGGTGTTTCCATCACGCATGTTCCGGCAGTCCGCCTTTTTCGTGCGCAGGGACGGCTCGGTCAAATCAGCCTCGGACCTGAAGGGTGGCCGCATCGGTTTTCCGGACTGGTCCCATACGGCGGGGGTCTATGCGCGCGGGTTCCTCGCCCATGAATGCGGCGTCGCTCTCGACACGGTCGAATGGGTGGAGGGCAGTGTCAATGCCACCGGCCATGCGCCCCATATCGCGATTGCATGGCCGGCAGGTCTAAAAGTGACGAAGGCGAAGGACAAGTCGCTCAACAACATGCTGATCGCGGGCGAACTCGACGCAATCATCTCATCGCATACACCCGATGGCGCGCTCGGCGCCGCCCCATCGCTCGTGCGCCTGTTTCCCGGCGGGATGGCCGACGAGGCCGATTATTACCGCCAGACCGGCATCTTCCCGATCATGCATGTCGTCGCCATTCGCTCCGATGTCTACGAAGCAAATCGCTGGCTTGCGGCGAACTTGTGCCACGCGTTCGAAGCCGCCAAGCAGGACAGTCTGCGTCGCATGGCCGACAGCATGGTCTCGCGCTATCCCTTTCCATGGATGTATGAGCAGGCCGAGGCGGCGCGTGCTCTTTTCGGCCAGGATTTCTGGCCCTATGGCGTGGCGCGCAACCGGATCACGCTCACGAAATTCCTCGAATACTGCCAGGAGCAGGGCGTCTCGCATCGCCCGGTTGGCCTTGATGAGCTCTTCGCGCCTGAAACCGCCGGCCTGTTCGCCGGCGCGCACCAATAACAACGGCAACTTCGTTTGATCCGATAACCAGAGGGCCTGCCAATGACACCGTTTGACCTCATGAAAGCCAAGTTGACCCGCCGCGCGTTCGCGCGCAGCGCGCTCATTCCGGTTGCCGCGCTGGCGCTCGCGCCGATGATGACCCCCGCGATGAGCCAGCCCAAGCAGGGCGGGGTCATGACGATGAGCCTCGACCCTGAGCCGTCGATCCTCGTCTCGGCGCTGAACAGCGCGTCGCCTGTCTATGTGGTGTCGTCGAAAATGTTCGACGGTCTTGTCACCTACGACAAGGACTTCAACCTGATCCCCCGTCTGGCCACCGCGTGGACGGTGTCCGACGATGGCCTGACCGTCGAGTTCAAGCTGCGGGACGGGGTGACATGGCATGACGGCAAACCCTTCACCTCCGAGGACGTCCAGTTCACCTTCATGGAGATCCTCAAGAAACTGCACCCGCGCGGCAAGGGTACATTCGCCAATCTCCAGTCCGTCGAGACCCCGGACGCGCATACGGCTGTTTTCAAGCTGGCCGCTCCGACGCCTTACCTGATGCGCGCGCTCGCCGGCGCTGAATCGCCCATCATGCCGAAGCACATCTACAAAGACGGCGATCCGATGCGGAACCCGGCCAACACCGCCCCCGTCGGCACGGGTCCGTTCAAGTTCGGTGAGTTCGTGCGCGGCAGCCATTTGTTGCTGCAACGCAACGAGAATTATTGGGATAAAGGCAAGCCCTATCTGGACCAGTTGATCATCCGCTTCATCGCGGACAGCGCCTCGCGCGCGGCCGCGCTTGAAAGCGGCGAGGTGCAATATGGCGCGCAGTATGTGGTTCCCCTGTCGGACGTCGCGCGGCTGGGCAAGAACCCGACGCTTGAGGTCAGCACCGATGGCTGGGAATACAACACCTCGGTGAACTACTTCGAGTTCAATCTTCGCAAGCCGCAATGGCAGGATGTCCGCGTGCGTCAGGCCATCGCGCATGCCATCGACAAGGACTTCATCGTCAAGAATATCTGGCATGACTTCGCCACGGCTGCGAAGGGCGGCCCGGTAACCATCAAGCAGTCCGATTTCTATACGGATGACGTGCCGCAATACGAGTTCGACCTCAAGAAGGCGGCTCAGCTTCTCGACGAGGCAGGCTATAAGGCCGGTCCCGACGGCAAACGCTTCTCCGCCACGATCGACTACTCGCCGAGCGGCGACACCTTCCGGCAGACAGCCGAAATCCTGCGCCAGAACCTTGCCAAGATCGGCATCACCCTGACGCTTCGCGCACAGGACGGACCGACCTATGTCCGCCGTGTATGGACCGACAATGATTTCGACCTGAACATCTATTCGGTGTCGAACATCGCGGATCCGGTCATCGGCATCCAGCGCCTCTTCTGGTCGAAGGCGATCCAGAAGGGCGTGGCCTATTCGAACGGCTCGAGCTACTCCAATCCCGAGATGGACCGCCTGCTCGAAGCCGGCATGGTTGAGAACGATCCGGAAAAGCGTCGCCAGATCTACAAGCAGATGCAACAGATCGCGATGACCGACCTGCCGACGTTCCCGATCGTCTACATCGACTGGTTCTCGATCTACAACAAGAAGGTCAAGGGCCTGAACACAACGGCGCTCGGCCTCTACGAGAACTTCTCGGACGTTTCCATCGAAGAGTGATGTCAGGCGTGCCCGGCCGGCCCAAGCGGCCGGGCACTTGCTGACGAGCCACATCCGTTGCGCGCCCGACGGCGCGCCGGTGCGACCCCCGGACCGAGGCCGCAATAGCATGAAATCACTCGCCCCCTATGTTATGCGTCGGTTGGGGCACGGTGTCATAACCGTCGCCGCGATCATTGTGCTGAATTTCATTATCCTGCACTTGGCACCGGGTGATACGGTCGATCTGCTTGCCGGTGAATTCGGCGCGGCCGATCCCCAGTATCTGGCCGATCTTCGCGCCCGCTTCGGCCTCGATCAGCCGATCTATATTCAACTTGGCCAGTACTTCTGGAATGTTTTGCAGCTCGACCTCGGGTATTCATTCCGCAACGCCACGCCAGTGCTGAACCTGATCCTGGCGCGGCTGCCGGCGACACTGATCCTGATGCTCACGGCAATCCTCGTCGCCTTCACCGCCGGTCTTCTCCTCGGTGTTGTCTCGGCGCGGCGCGTCAATACGCTGACTGACGACGTGATCTCCGTGCTCGCGCTGCTGTTCTACGCCACACCGCTTTTCTGGCTCGGCCTGATGGGCATCGTGCTGTTTTCCGTCAAGCTCGGCTGGCTGCCCACTGGCGGCATGTACACCATCGGCGGGCGATTTAACTGGCTCCAAAGCATTCTCGACGTTGGCCGTCACCTTATCCTGCCTGCGATGACCCTCGCGCTCTATCACATGGCGATCTACACGCGGCTGATGCGCGCCTCGATGCTGGAGGTCTACAACCTCGACTATATCCGCACGGCGCGATCCAAGGGGGTGATGCCGCGCCGCATCGCATTCCGCCACGTGCTGCCCAACGCCGTCCTGCCCATGGTCACGATGGTCGGCATCCAGATCGGTACGCTTCTGGGCGGCGCCGTCATGATCGAGACCGTCTTCAACTGGCCGGGATTGGGACGACTGGCTTTCGATGCCGTCTTCCAGCGTGATTACAATCTTCTCCTCGGCACAATGCTGTTCGCCTCATCGCTGGTCGTGGTCATTAACATCTTCACAGACCTGATCTATGCGGTGCTTGATCCGCGCATCGGGATCAAATGACATGAGAAATTTCCGCGAGTTCTGGCGCCTTTACACGCGCCGCGCCTCTGCCGTAATCGGCGTCACGATGCTGGGTTTCATTGTCATCTTGGCCATCATCGGGCCGATCCTCGTGCCGGGGGATCCTTGGGATACCGTCGGCACGGCGTTCATCTGGCCGGGACAGTCGCTGGCGACGCCGCTCGGAACCGACCCGCTTGGGCGCGATATTCTTCGCGGTGTGCTGGTCGGCGCGCGCGTCTCGCTGACGATCGGCCTCGCAGCTGCGGCAACAGCCCTCACGATCGGTATTCTCTTCGGCGCTATTGCCGGCTATTTCCGCGGATGGATGGAAGACGTCCTGATGCGCATCACCGACGTGTTCCAGACCATTCCGAATTTTCTGTTCGCCTTCGCTCTGGTCGCGATGTTCGGCGCCTCGCTGGTCAACGTCATCCTCGCCATTGGGCTCGTCACATGGCCGCCGATCGCGCGGCTCGTCCGTGCCGAGTTCCTATCCCTGCGCGAGCGGGAATATGTGCAATCCTGTATCGTGCTGGGCATGAGCCGATCGGCCATCATCTTTCGCCAGATCTTGCCGAACGCGCTGCCGCCGATCATCGTGATGTCGTCGATCATGGTCGCGGGCGCGATCCTGACCGAGGCGGGGCTGTCGTTTCTCGGTCTCGGCGATCCCAATCTGATGAGCTGGGGCACGATGATCGGCATCGGCCGGCCGGCGATCCGCACGGCATGGTATATCGCCGCCATTCCGGGCGTACTCATCCTGCTCACCGTGCTGGCGCTCAATCTTGTCGGCGAAGGTCTCAACGACGCGCTCAATCCGCGGCTCAAGGCACAGCAGTAGACATGGCAAGAGTAGTTCGGGCAACAGTAGTTCTGGCGAGAGCCGATATGGCGAGCATTCCGGACATGAAAAGGCCAGCGACGATCTTCGACAACGCGGTCGATGCCATTGGAGCGCGCTGCCATGGATAAGTTCGGGGGACACGGCCACACCGGCCGCGTCGAGGATGAACGGCTGGTGTCCGGCAAGGGCTGCTACGTCGACGATATCCATCTCGCCGGCATGCTTTACATGGCGGTGGTGCGTTCCCCCTACGGCCATGCGGACATCGCCGCCCTGGACGTGTCGGCCGCGCTGGACATGCCGGGCGTGCGCGCAGTGCTGACTGGTGTGGACATGGAGGCGGACGGCATCGGCACGATCCCGTGCGTAAGCCGCCCCCGCCGCGCGGATTTCACGACACAGGCCATCATCGAGCCGCCGCATCGCGCGATGGCGCTGGGTCGGGTTCGCATGGTAGGCGAAGCTGTTGCCATCGTCATTGCCGACAGCATCGCGCTCGCCAAGGATGCCGCCGAAGCGGTTCAGGTCGAGTACGAACCGCTGACAGCCGTGACCGACCTTCGCGCTGCCGTCGCTCCCGGTGCCCCCCAATTGTGGGACGAGGCGCCGGGCAACGTCTCCTTTGTCTATGAGATCGGCGACCGGACAGGCGTTGACGCGGCCATGGAGGCGGCGGCCCATGTCACCCGGCTGACCATCGACATCAATCGCGTCACCGCCAGTCCGATAGAGCCACGTGTCGCCATCGGTGACTACGATCGCCGCTCGGGACGCTACACGCTGCATGTGGGACAGCAGACGCCGCATCAGATCCGCCATGTGCTGGCAACCCGCGTCCTCCATGTGCCCGAACACCAGGTGCGGGTCGTCGCGCCCGATGTGGGCGGCGGTTTCGGCCTCAAGGCCGGCATGTTCGCCGAGGATATCCTGGTCCTGTGGGCATCCAGGCGGGTGGGGCGGCCGGTGAAGTGGCTCTGCGAGCGCAGCGAGGCCTTCATCAGCGATGATCACGCGCGCGAGAACCATGTCGAGATTGCGCTAGCCCTATCTGCGGACGGCCGCTTTCTCGGGCTCTCCTATAGGGCTCTGGCTAACCTTGGGTCCTGCGTCGCATTGCGTGGCGCGCACCCGCCCGTGAACAATCTCGGCTCGCTGTCTGGTCCCTATACAACACCGGCCATCCATGCCGAGGTGAAGGGCGTTTTCACCAACACGCGCGCCACCGCCTCCTATCGCGGCGCAGGGCGCCCCGAGGCGACCTATGTACTGGAGAGGGTGATCGATGCGGCTGCACGCGAGACGGGCCTTGATCCGTTCGAACTGCGGCGCAGGAATTTGATCCCCGCCGAGGCGATGCCCTACCGCACCAACCTCTTGTTCGAGTACGACAGCGGCAATTTCGAACGCAACATGCTGTCGGCGGCGGAGATGGCGGATCTCGCCGGCTTTGCCGAGCGACGGGAGGTCTCGCGCAAAGCCGGCAAGCTGCGTGGCATCGGCATCGCGAATGCCATCGAGCAGGCGGGCGGCCCGGCGGGCTCGCCCTGGGAAGAAAGGGTGGAGATCCGCTTCGACCTGTCCGGCGGCATACGCGTGCTCGTGGGCACGATGTCGAATGGGCAGGGCCACGAGACGATCTACCAGCGCCTCGTCAGCCAGCGCCTCGGCGTGGCGTCGCAGCGGGTGACCGTCATGCAGGGCGACACCGACGTCTCAGCCTTCGGACGCGGCTCCTTCGGCTCGCGCTCGATGATGAGCGGCGGCGGCGCGCTCGATCGGGCCTGCGACAAGGTGATCGACAAGGGAAAGCGCATCGCCGCTTTCCTGCTGCAGGCGGCGGAAGCCGACATCGTTTTCGCGGATGGGCGGTTTGCCGTCGCGAGCGGCGGCTCCCTCACCATCGACGAGGTCATGAAGGCTGGTTTCAGCGTCGCGACACTGCCGAGTGAGATCGAGGGCGGGCTCGACGCGATCGCCGTGTTTGCGCCACCGGCGCCGACCTACCCCAACGCCTGCCATATCTGTGAGGTCGAGATCGATCCCGATACCGGCACGGTCGTGTTCGACCGCTATGTCGTCGTCGACGATGTCGGCAATGTGCTCGATCACCAGATGGTGGAGGGGCAGGTGCAGGGCGGGATGGCGCAGGGGCTTGGCCAGGCGCTCCTGGAAACCATTCGTTACGACGAAGATGGGCAGATCCTCACCGCCTCCTTCATGGACTACGGCATGCCACGCGCCAGTGATGTGCCCGATTGCGAATTGCTGACGCAAGGTACTCCGACCGCCAACAACCCGCTCGGCGTCAAGGGCGCCGGAGAGGCCGGCACTATCGGCGCCCTGCCCTCCATCATGAATGCCATCATCGACGCACTCTCGCCTCTGGGCGTGCGCCACATCGACATGCCTGCGACGCCGGAGCGCGTCTGGCGGGCCATTCGCAACGCGGAGACCTCTGCATGAACGACATCGATAACGAGATCGAGAAACCGGTCGGCATCAACAATCCCCGCATCGAATGGTCGAGCGACCTGATGGCCGAGGTCGTGCGCAGGCTTGACCTCAAATATCTCGCGATGAACCCCGGCGCGAGCTATCGCGGCTTTCACGACAGCCTCGTCAACTATCTCGGCAACCGCGACCCGCAGATGCTGCTGACGCTGAATGAGGACCACGCGGTCGCCATCGCGCACGGCTATGCCCGTGTCACCGGCGAGCCGATGGGCTGCGTCCTGCACAGCAATGTCGGTCTGATGCACGGATTGATGCAGGTGTTCAACGCGTGGTGCGCCCGCGTGCCGATGGTGATCGTCGGCGCGACCGGGCCGGTCGCCGCCGACAAGCGCCGACCGTGGGTCGACTGGGTCCATACCGCCAAGGATCAGGGCGCGTTGCTGCGCAACTATACCAAATGGGACGACCAGCCGACCTCTGCGGTAGCCGCCGTGGAATCCTTCCTGCGCGCCAACCAGATTGCGCGGACCGCGCCGCGCGGCCCCACCTATGTCTGCCTGGAAGCTGATCTTCAGGAGGAGCCATTCGACGCCGACGGCTTCGAGCTGCCAGAGGTTTCGCGCTATGCGCCGGGCCCCTCCCCGCATCCGTCCGCGGAAACACTGGCTGAGATCGCCGATCGCCTGCTGAAGGCCGAGCGGCCCATCATCCTGTCAGGCCGCGTCTCGCGCGATCCCGAGGCGTGGGAGCAGCGTATCAGGCTGGCCGAGGCTGTCGGCGCCCGCGTTTTGTCAGATCTGCGCACGGGCGCCTCGTTCCCCACCGAGCACCCGCTGCACGGGCCCATCCCGCGCAGCCATTACTCACCGGAAGCCGCCGAACTCGTGCGTCAGGCCGATGTCATTCTCGTGCTCGACTCCATCGATCTCGCCGGTGCACTGCAACTGATCGAACAGAAGGGCAAGGTTCGCGGCACGATCATCAACTGCACGGTGGATTCCTACATCCACAACGGCTGGAGCATGGACTATCAGGGACTTCCGCCAGCGGATATTCGCGTGCTGGCCGAACCCGACGCCCTCGTCGCCGGGCTTCTTCCCTATCTGACGAAGGCGCAGAAGCCGGGTTCAGCATGGAGCACACCGCAAGCTCCGGCGAAGGTCGCACCGCCCGATCTGAGCGATCCGCAGCGGGCTATCGTGCAGGACGACCTCGCATGGCTGCTCAATGAGCGTCGCGAAGGCCGCAAGTTCACCATCATGCGCGTCGGCCTCGGCTTTTCCAGCGAACACTACCCGTTCCGCGACCCGCTGGACTATCTCGGCTTCGACGGTGGCGGCGGGCTTGGCGCGGGACCGGGCATGGCCGTTGGTGTCGGGCTGGCGCTCAAGGGCACGGGCCGGATCCCGATGAGCATCGTCGGAGACGGCGACTTCCTGCAAGGCGCAACAGCGCTATGGACGGCCGCGCACTACGACATTCCGGTGCTCGTCATCGTCGCCAACAATCGCTCCAACTACAATGACGAGGTGCATCAGGAAGCGGTCGCCCGCGAGCGCAACCGGCCTGTCGAGAACAAATGGATCGGGATGCGTCTGGCTGAGCCCCATGTCGACATCGCCGGTCTCGCGCGGTCTCAGGGCGTCGCCGCGGAAACCGTTTCGGCGGTTGGGGAGCTTGCCGATGCGCTCGAGCGAGCCATCCGCACAGTGGAGGCAGGCAAGCCCTATCTGCTCGATCTGGTGATCGAGCCGTCCCAGCGCGGGCCGCTGTTGAAGAGAGGACATTGACCCGTTGGATATCCCGGGAAGCTATCGGCTCTCTTTGCATCGTTTGCCGGCAGGTCCGGCGTGATGGAAACCAGCGAGACCTTGCCCATGCGGCGGATCACCTTGAACGTGAACGGCAGCGAGATGACTGCGGAAGCGGATGACCGCACGCTGCTCGTCACCTTTCTGCGCGAGAACCTGCGCCTGACTGGAACCCATGTCGGCTGCGACACCAGCCAGTGCGGCGCGTGCACGGTTCACATGGACGGAAAGTCGGTCAAGTCGTGCAGCATTCTCGCCGTTCAGGCGGAAGGGTCCCGGGTCGTCACCATCGAGGGTATCGCCGCTGATGGAGAGCTCCACCCGATGCAGCAGGCCTTCCGCGAGCATCACGGCCTGCAATGCGGCTACTGCACGCCCGGCATGATCATGGCGGCGCTGGACCTTGTGCGCCGCATCCCTGATGCGGACGAACACACAATTCGTGAAAACCTCGAAGGCAATCTGTGCCGCTGTACCGGTTATTCCGGCATCGTGCGCGCGATCGCCTCGCAGACCCGACCGGAACAGCAATCATGAGCGAGCGTCCCCGCATCATTCTCGTCACGGGATCGGCCAGCGGTATCGGCGCCGCGATCTGCCGCCGGCTCGCCGCACCCGGCACCGCCTTCATGGTGCACGCGCGCAAGAACGCCGAAGGCGCCGCTGCAGTGGCCGATGAATTGCGCGCGCTGGGCGCGGTGGCGCAGACTCATCTGTGCGATCTGCGCGAGGCGGGCGCCGCCGCAGGGCTGGTGGAGCGCACCGTGGAGACTTTCGGCGGGCTCGACGTGCTGGTGTCGAATGCCGGTTCAGCCAACAAGAAGCCGCTGCTCGAGGTGCCGGAAGATGATCTCTCCGCCGCCACGGACACGATACTGACGGCCTTCTTCCAGCTGGCGCGTGCCGCGGCGCCGCATCTCAAGCAGGGCCGTGATCCGCGCGTCGTCGCCGTCAGCTCCTTCGTCGCCCACATCTTCCGCAAGGACGTAACGCTTTTCCCGGTCACCGCCGCGGCCAAGGCGGGGCTGGAAGCACTGGCGCGCGCGTTTGCCATTGAACTCGCGCCCTTCGGCGTGACGAGCAACGTGGTCGTCCCGGGTTATACGGAAAAGGATCCAGGTGCCCATTCGGCCTTCACGCCCGAGGGCTGGCGTAGGGTTGCCGAGCAGGTTCCGCTGGGGCGCATCGCGAAGCCTCGCGACATTGCCAATGCGGTCGCCTTCTTCGCTGATCCCGCTTCGGATTTCGTCACGGGCCAGACGCTGCACGTCAACGGCGGCCTGCACATCTAAAGCATTTCCGGTGAACTCCGGTTCACCGGAAATGCTTTAGGCTTTTGTTTCTACGCATTTTCTTCGCGCGAACCAGTTTCCACTTCGCGCGAAAATGCTCCAGGGGACGACCATGGCCAATCCGACCTATCTGCGTTTCATCGACAACAATCCCGACAGCGCAGCTGCGTTCAAGGCGCTTGTGGCGGAAGTGACCAAGGCGGGTGCCCTGGACGCCAAGACCAAGCAGCTGATCTTTCTCGCCTGCACCGCCGTCAGCGGCTATGGCGACGGGCTGATCGCCCATATCGACAAGATACTGGCGGCAGGTGGCACCCCCGATGAGATAAGGGAAACGCTCGCGGTCACCATTCCCGTCGCCGGGGTGATGCCGGTGCTCAAGGTCTACGACGCCGTCGAGGACCATCTCGCCAAACTGCAAGCCTGAAAAAATGTACCAGACCCGCTATCACCGCGCTTCCTCGATCGCCGAGGCCGTCGCGCTCGTTCAGCGAGCCCAGGAGGGCAAGTTCCTCTCCGGTGGCATGACCTTGATCCCCGCCATGAAGACGCGCCTCGCCGCGCCGTCCGATCTGGTGGATCTGCGTCACGTTCCGGGTCTTTCTGGTATTGCCGTGTCAGGTCGCCAGGTCTCGATAGGCGCGGCGACGACCCATTTCGAGGTGGCCTCGCATGGCGAACTGGCGGCAGCGTGCCCCGCCATCTGTCATCTGGCCGCCCATATCGGCGATCCGCATGTTCGGCATATGGGCACGATAGGCGGGTCGATAGCCAACAACGATCCCGCGGCCGACTACCCGGCCGCGATGATCGCGCTCGATGTCACGATCGTGACCAGCACAAGGGAAATCGCCGCGGAAGATTTCTTCACCGGGCTGTTCGAAACGGCTCTGGATGACGACGAGATGGTGACGGCGGTGCGTTTCACAGCTCCGTTGGACGCAGGATACATGAAATTTCCCAATCCGGCGTCCCGGTACGCCCTTGCTGGCGTGTTCATCTCGCGGAGCGAGGCCGGTGTACGGGTCGGCGTGACCGGCGCCGGGGCGGACGGCGTCTTCCGTTCCACCGAGATCGAGCAGGCCCTTTCCGCCCGTTTTGACGCCACCGCCCTCGACGGGATGACAGTATCTCCCGACGCTCTGATGAGCGATATCCACGCAAGCGCCGAGTACCGTGCCAATCTCGTCGTCGTGATGGCGAGGCGAGCCATGGCTGGCATCGCAAAATCGTCCTAAGGACGAGAACGGACAAATCCCCGCCGACCACGGGGATATGCGCCGTCGCGCTGGATCGGCAACCCCGTCGGCAAGGTCCAACATGGTGCGGCGTTGATCGAGTAGAAGGCCTGTCGGCCATATCAGGCTGGAGGGAACCGGGACGCCTTCATCGCGGACTGCCCGCAGGATGCCGGGCGCGGATCTTATGGCTTGCGCTCGATCGAACTGCTAAGACATAGATTCATGGTGGTTTCCGGCGAGGATTGCCTTGTCTCTTCAAGACCGCGGTGAAGCGCCGCAGGACGAGTCCAGCCTCGCAACGAGGCCTTACCACTTCTCGACACGCGACCTCGCGCCCCAACACCAGTTCGATGCCTGGCGCAGCTTTATGGCTTCATCGATCGAGTTATCGCAGCCCGAGGGGCAGGACGTCGGCTTTGCCGCAGATCTTTATGCCTGGGATCTAGGCAGCCTCGCCTTCACGGAAATGGCAATGCCGGGCAACGGGGCGACCCGTTCCTTTCGGCACCGCAAAGCGCCGCCGACCGACCATTGGTGCCTTGTGCTGCCATTTTCGGAAGCTGAGCATGCCGTAGCAATCAATCGGCCCGGCAACAGGTTGGCGTCGCGCCGGCTGAGCTTCCGCTCGATCGCTCGGCCCTATGCCGCCAGCGGCACTGACAGCCACGTCATCAGCCTGTTCATCCCCCGCGACCATTTCGGTGAGATCGCCAACCTGCTCGACGCGACGCCGCACGCGATCCCGGATCAGGGGCTTGGTAGTATCCTCGCCGATTTCATGCAGAGCGTTGAACGCCAGTTGCCGCATATATCGGCGGACAACTTGCCGCGGCTGGTGGATGCCATTCTGGCGATGATCCGCGGTTGTCTTGTCCCCACCCCCGACAACCTTGAAATGGCCGATATCCCGCTTTCAGCCATGCTGCTGGAGCGAGCGCGCCAGACCATTCGTCGTAACGTCCACGCGCCTGATCTCAGCCCGGACCAGCTCTGTCGGCAGTTGGGCGTATCACGCTCAAGGCTTTATCGGCTGTTCGAGAATTTGGGTGGCGTATCCAGCTATATCCGCCGGCAGCGCCTACTGGCGGCCCATGCCGTGCTCTCCGATGTCAGCCAGACCCGGCAGATCCGGCAGATCGCCGAGAGCGTGGGTTTTACCGATGCGTCAGCCTTTACCCGCGCCTTCAACACCGAATTCGGCTGCAGCCCCGGAGACGTGCGCGCAGCGGCGCTCGCCGGGCACAGGTTGTCGCCATTCGCTTCACCGCGCGCCACGAACACGGAAGCGGACTTCAACAGATTGCTCGTACGGCTCCATGCCTGAACGGACGCCCGGAAGAAGCTCAGCTTTCGTGTCTTTCTCGCCACCCCGCCCGCCCCCTTAATCTGTTGCCCGCAATCCCACGGGAGTTGAGAAGCAATATCCGGCACGAGATCACCGTGCTCCATCTTCATGTGGGAAGAGCAGCTATAGAGGGCTCGCATAGTCTTGATCGCCGAGCTCGCGGCAACGGATCTGGCGACGACCGACGCGGAGAGATTGTTCGAGGGTTTTTGAACCTCGGGACAGAGGACAAGAAACGCCTGGCAAAGCTCCCCCAAGGAGGAGGAAACGTCCCGGTTGAATCCTATCTCAAGCGATCTAATCACGTCGTCGGTATCGTCGCCCTGAGGAGTTCCCTTGCAATCCGCTTTACATCCGCAACGCTCTGTCGCGCCGCCACGCCAAAGCGAACCCCTCGGAATCACGCTGCTCATGGCGGCCGAGGCTTGTTTCGCCGTTTCGGGCGGCGTTTCCAAGTATCTGACTGGCGCGCTGCCCCCCCTGCAGATTGCATGGATCCGGTTTGCCGTTTTTGCGGCGGTCGTCATGGGGGTTATCGTATCGCGACGAGATTGGTCTGCTCTCAGGTCGCAATGCCTTGGTCCGCAAATCGTCCGCTGCCTCGGTATCGTCGGTGCGACGGTCTTTTTCATTCTCGCCCTGAAACGACTGCCGCTGGCCGAGACATCGGCTCTGTTCTTCGTCTCACCGCTGCTCATTGTCCTCGCCGCGCGGGTCGTCCTCGGCGAGGCGATGAACGCCACGCGCTATATCGCGGTGGGTAGCGGTTTCGCAGGAGCGCTTCTGGTCATCAAGCCCGGCTCCCACGGGCTCGGCCTCGACGCCATCCTCCCCCTGCTGGCGGCGGTGTCGTGGGCCGTCGCGATTATCGCGACACGCTGGACGGGCAGCCGGGAGCGGCCACTGACCGGCGTCCTGTATGCTGCTCTCGTCGGCTTGGCGGTGACGACAGCCTTCCTGCCCACCGCTTGGGTACCGCCTGACACGCCACAGCTGATGTTCGGCATCGCCACTGGGCTGGCAGCCGCCGCGGGACAATGGTTCATCGTCCTCGCGTACCAGCGCGCCAGCGCCTCGTCGCTCGCGCCCCTCAACTACGTGCAGCTGATATGGTCGGCGCTGGTCGGCTACGTGTTCTTCGCCAGCGTGCCCGACAATTGGGCTATCGTCGGCGCGGTCGTGATCGTCCTCAGCGGTTTTTTTGCTATCCGCAAGGGAAGGAGCCTCACTTTCGGGGAGGGGCGAGACAATGAGCATGTCGCCATCCGCGCCAAGCCACACCATCCACCAGCTGGAAACTAGCCTCGCTGTGCGGGTTCTGACGCGAACGACACGGGCATTTCCCAATCACGGTTCACCTGGCGATCGTATCTTTATGCTAGGCAAATCTTCACGGTTTCAGATTCTCATCTGCGACTACACGGCCATCAATTCGTTCGCGGAAAAATTGTTGGCCGCGACACCATCAATCGCGCGGAGCGCAGGAATGGCAAAGTCGGTGAAGGCGCGAACGACCGGGCGCATAAAGCGTACCGAGGGATAAGCGAGAAACGCCTCGGTCGGCTTGACCTCATACTCGGGCAGGACGCGCACGAGGCGGCCGTCCGCCAGTTCGTCGGCGACAAGCAGCCTCTGAACCGGGCCCAGGGCATGGCCGGAGACCAGCGTGGAAGCAATGACATCCGCGCTGTTGGTGCGTAGAACGGCATTGACCGGTACATCCACAGTCTCTCCGGTGTGGTGACGAAGAGAGATGAGATCACGGGGCACCGGCAGTCTAGCGCTGACGATAACGCCGGCCTCAGAAAGCTTGTCGGTTGTCGCGATCGGACCGAACCGCTCGAGATAGTGCGGGGAAGCGACGAGGATGCGCTCAATCCAGCCGAGTTGGCGGATTATGAGGTTCTGGCCTGAGGGGCGACCATACCGGATTGCCAGATCGAAATTATCATAGATCAGATCGATGTCCCTGTTCTCAAGGATCAGGTCCGCCATCACACCCGGATGCTGCCGCTGGAACGCCATGACGATACCATGCAGATGCTTGGCTCCGAGGCAAGTGGGCGCATGGATGCGAATATTGCCTTCGATGGCGCCCATGTCACGCCGCACGCCCTCGAGCGCGGCTTCGATCGCCGTCAACGCCTCGTGGCTGCCTTCATAGAGAGCCTGCCCTTGAGAGGTCGGCCGGACGACGCGCGACGACCGCTCCAGGAGTCGCGCGCCGACGTGGCGTTCCAGGTTGCGCAAATGCTTCGTCACGGCCGGTTGGGAAATCCCCAGATCGCGGGCGGCGGCGGTGACGGAACCGCGCTCCACGGTGCGAACGAAGGCGCGTAGGGCTGCCGCAAGGTCCATTCTCATATCCAACAGCTATGATGATTATTCCATCATAACTCATAGACGCAGCTTGAGCTACATGCCTTGATAAATCGACGTTTTGCAGAGTTCGGAAGGCAAATGAGCATTAGTAGGCGTGTCGTATTAGGATCGATGCCGCTTATCCTGGCGGCCTGTGCGAGCAAAGATCGTCAGCTTCCGCTGAGTTCTGCATCAGAAGGCTGGTCACCGTTTCAGTCGATGTATGCGTCTATCGACACCGAGCCGTTTCCTGTTCCGGCAATTGACCTTGAACAAATCGCGCCGGAGTTCCTGCGTCGCGAGATACCCTATCAGACACGTGAACAGCCGGGCACAATCGTCGTAAACCCGGCCGCACGCTATGCCTATCTCGTCCTGGAGAACGGTCGCGCGCTGCGATACGGGATCGGCGTCGGCAAACAAGAAGGGTTTAATTTCCGTGGCGAGGCGATCATCGCGCGAAAAGCGGAATGGCCGGGCTGGCGACCGACACCTGAAATGATCAAGCGAGAGCCCGATCGCTATGGACCGTTGCGAGACGGTCTTCCCGGCGGCAGCGACAGTCCACTCGGCCCGCGCGCCCTCTATCTCTATCGTAATGGACGCGACACCTACTACAGGCTTCACGGAACGGTTGAACCGTGGACCATTGGGACCATGGTTTCTTCTGGTTGTGTCCGCCTGCTCAACCAGGACATCATGGACCTTTACAGGCGTGTGCCTATTGGCACGCGTGTCGTGGTGCTTCCTGCGACTTCGGCCAAAGCTTGATACGGGGTGACGGCGGCGGCACCCAAAGGCCGCTCCAGGACCGACGATAAATTGAATAGGCGACCGGGCGGTTTGACATCTATTCCCGTGGCGCAATCGGGATAATCATCGGAGGATGATTGTTGCTACGCTCGCGTGCACGCATTCCATGTCAGGCGCATGAATAAATTTGCGCGACAAACAAGAATTCGCGCCGCCGCTATCCAGCGTTTTACACAGGAGAATTCCACATGGCCCAGCGTGAAACCATTGTCCCGGCCGGTCGGCATGACCTGTACACGTTACAGACCTATTCCGCGGCCATCAGATCACATAACCTCCTGTTCGTGTCCGGCCACGTCGGTAGTCGCAGCGATGGTTCTCCCGAACCCGACTTTGAGGCCCAGGTCCGCCTGGCATTCGCCAATCTCAAGGCGACTCTACAAGCGGGTGGATGCGGATTTGATGATATCGTCGACGTGACAACCTTCCACACTGATCCTGACAATCAATTCGGCACGATCATGGCCATTAAAAGCGAAGTCTTCCCCGAAGCGCCCTATCCGAATTGGACGGCGATCGGCGTCAACTGGCTCGCAGGTTTTGACTTCGAGATCAAGGTCATAGCCCGCATTCCAGGCTGAACATCATCCGGTGACAGTCTGGGGGCCGGACAGGCTGTAGCAACCACGTGATGGCCGCCGCGCGGAGCAATTCCCATCAGCACACGACCAAGTCCGCACGTGGTGCCGGCGGCAGGTCTGACTTTTGTCATGGAATGTTCGAGAGCGGGTAGCGGCGTCGGTTGCCCGGGCCCGTCAGTCGGGCGACGATGCCGACGCGGCAGCTTTCTGGGGATGGCCGAGCTCACGCTTGAGCGTGGCGCGGAGGGCCGCGGTATCGTCGCTCGGCGTCAGGTTGAAAAGACGTCGATAGTCCCGGTTGAACTGGGATATGCTTTCGTAGCCAACGTCGTAGGCGACCGAAGAGATCGTACCGGCCCCCGACAGTATCCTGCGCGCCTCCTGCAACCTGACCCTCTTCTGAAACTGGCCGGGCGTCATGCACGTGACAGCTTTGAAATGCCGGTGGAAGCTCGGAACACTCATGTTCGCCTCTGCCGCCAGATCGGCGATGCTCAGCGGCGCGGAGAAATTGTCCCTGATCCACGCCGTGGTCCGCCCGATCCTCGCGGCGTGGCCGTTGGCGAAGGCGAGCTGGCTCAGGAGCGGGCCGTGTTCGCTGTGCAGCAGCCGCCAGACGATCTCGCGCCGTATCAGCGGCGCCAGAACCGGAATGTCGCGTGGCCGCTCCAGCAGCGAAAGCAATCGGATAAGTGGATCGAACAGGTCCGGATCGAGCCTGTATTTGACGGCGATCAGATTGTCCGGCGCCTTCGGGCGGAACCCGGACTGAGCCCGCAGAAGATCGGATACAACCGTCGGCTCGATCTCGAGATGGATGGCGAGATAGGGAGCGGATGGACTAGCCTCGGTAACCTGCGACGTCACCGGAATGTCCACAGCGCAAAGCAGCGACTCGCCGACCGAATAGTGAAAGGGTGTCTCGCCGATCATCATTTCCTTCACGCCGCCGCCACCACGCCGAATGACGGCTGGTAGATGGAGTGCGTCACCTCGGAGGGAAAATCAGCCCGGCCCACCTTGAGCCCGTCGATCGGCGTTGCGTAGTCGTATCGCGCATGGCGCGCGATGACGTCCAGCAAGTCTGAAAAGTTTGGCTTCTCCATCGGATCAACCATGCTCCATCAAATGCTCGATCCGCAACGGAAGATCGCGCAGCCGCCTGCCGGTGGCATGGAACACGGCATTCGCTATGGCGGCGGCCATGCCGACCGTCCCGATCTCCCCTACCCCCTAGGGTGAGGCATGAAAGTTCGCGCTTCCCGTCGATCAGCACGGTGCAGGCGCTGCATTGCCCATGGTCGCAGCCCTTCTTGGCGCCAGTGAGCCCGATTTCCTCGCGCAACGCATCAAGCAATGTCATGCGCGTATCGAACGCGAGACGATATGACTTCTCGTTGACCCTGAGGTCCACGGCGATAGGCAAACGCGGGTCGGCCTGCGATACGCCTTCCTCGGCTCGCGCGTGACCTATTCGGCCAAAGGCCGGCGCGGCTCCGCTGAGCGCCGAACCGATCAGAAACCGTCGCCGCGCCTTCGACAAAGGCTCGTTCAATGCCTGCCGATCTTCCATGTCAAATCCCACTTCACATGCGCTGCCATGAGATGGTTTCGGGAAATCGCGCGCAAATTGCGCCTCGACATCCGGTGGGCAGCAAATTTGCTGGCATGCTGCGTAACCCATACTCAAGGATGGCAACCATTGGGGCTATTCACATCCTATCAATGGCGCACACGATTCTCTCAAAGCGCGCCCTTCCGGCTACCTGCCAGTTCGGTCATCGATCACGCCTCCGCAGCAATCATTGAACAGCTAGGCTTCTTCGGAATCGACCTTGGCTTGACCTTGGTCGGCAGCAAGCTTGCGCGGTTTCCTGGTGGGCCCTTGCCATCACTCGATCTCGTGAGATTCGACTGAATGAAACGGCAGCGACGCTTCTCGCCAAAGACTTGACGGCGTGGATGGGGGTTGTGGCCGATGCACCACCTTGAGCCCACCGATACCGTCCCTGTGCTCGGGCATCGGGAAGCGTCGGCTCCATTTTTCACGCTGGGCGCCGGGTTCGGACAGGTATCCTGTGGGAATTTGAAGCTCTTATCGCGGGGCCTGTCACTCGGACTTGCACTCTTCGGCCATGGCGCTCCTGAGCGGGGGATCGCTCATCACAGTCGTGTTGCGACCGGACCTTTTGGCAACATAGAGGCGCCGATCCGCGAGTTGCCACAAGTCATCGGATGTGCCGCCTTCCCAACAACTCGCCCCGCCGATACTGACGCTGAGAGAAACCACTTTCCCCTCGACGGGCTCGAAACGGATTTCAGCGACCTTGGCCAGAATCCGCTCAGCGATCGCGGCCAACTCATTGGCGGTTACCCGGGAGAGCAGGATCGCGAATTCCTCGCCGCCGACGCGGCCCCTTGTATCCCTTTCACGCACTCCCTCCTTGATGGCAGCGGCGATCAGGGTCAGCGCCAAGTCACCGGCCAGATGGCCGAAGCGGTCATTGATCATCTTGAAATTGTCTGCGTCGATGATCAGCAACGCATAGTTCCCGCTCTCGCGCTGAGCTTGGTCGAGCGCGGCGAAGAAACTCTCACGGTTGAGCATACCGGTCATGTGGTCGCGGCTGGCCTTCTCCGCCAGCTGGCGGTGGGCGTCGAGGAGCTCGGCATGGGCCTTGGCAAGCTGCTGGTTCGCGGCTCGAAAGCGGGCGCTCTGCCAGAACATGACGGCGCTCGCGGGCCAGGCTATGACAACAGGCAGGACGGTGCTCATCAACCATGCGTTACCGTCGACCACGCCTCCAATCGCCGGTACAATCGTGGCCGCTAGCAGCAGAGATGCTGCGGCAGACCCAGCTGCGACAGCGGCGGACTTGAAGATAACGCCGCGCATGTCACCAGTCCCTCTCGGATGACACGTGAAGCTTTCGGCCCCTGCCCGCAATCACTACCCGACTCCCCTGCGCCGTTCTGCTCCATCCTGCCAGCCTGGTTGGAGGCGTTCTCCTCATATCGGCCAGGAGAGCTGTCGTCATCCCTATGCACGATCCAGGCCACGCGAAAGCGCGATTTGGGATGGGTGTATTGCCGTTTACGCTTCACCCATTGGTGAAGCCTTGGATCATGCAGATCCCCCTCACCAACCTCGCCGTGAAGGAAAGATGCGGTATGACTTTGTTGCTGGCCGCAGAGCGGCCGAGCGCGTTTTGTGCCTGATCGCCGGCCGCCCAGGCGTGAGCTTGGCTCCGATCGCACCTAGAATGGGTAGTCGCTCAGGTTGTCAGAGAGCGGCGACACGCTGCGCTGTGCGCCAAGCGGCCTCGGGAAAGTTTTCCTCACCGCGCCTGGGCTTCCCATAAAACGGCAGCCTCTCCGTAGCGGTTCCAAAGCTTGCGCTGGCCTCTGACGTCTTTAGATGATAACAAGCTTTATCGATCTTGTTGCCGAACTTTGTTTTTTGCGCCAACGGCGTTTCCGGCGATCTTCCCATCAAAATCGATGCAGTAAGCGCGCGGTCATGCTTCCGCGCGTACCTTTATGCATGCGGCAAGGAGCTCGCTATGACTGATGGCACCGTAAAATTCTTCAACGTCGACAAAGGCTTTGGTTTTATTCAGCCGGACAACGGCGGGCCAGATGTCTTCGTTCATATCACTGCGCTTGAGCGGGCAGGAATGCGCACGCTCACTGAAGGCCAGAAGGTGAGTTTTGATGCAGTCACCGATCCTCGCAGGGGCAAGGTCGCAGCGGAAAATCTCCAGGCTTTATAGGGAACGGCCTAGAATCCAACGACATGTTGCGTTGGGCTGGAGCTGAAGAGCTAAAGCGAGGGGCGAGTTTGCTCGGCCCTTGTCTCAGGACGGAAGGAGGCTATCATGGAAGATACTCCCGATAATCTGGCTTTACGAAAGACCGCCACCGCCCGCAGAAAGGCGGATGCCGAAGCCGAGGCTTCCAAGGCATGGGCGGATCACCTCGCCACGCAAGACGAGGTGCTCGCGCGAACTGAACGCTTACGCGCTCTTCGGAAGGCGAAGGAAGATGCAACTTCCAGGGTCGCACCAGAGAAATTGACCGCAACGGCCAAGCGCCGTTCCAAGCGCCCAGTTTTGGCAATTTAGCACCGAAGTAGGCGCGCGCTCGATGCGCGCGCCTCTGGGTCTTGCCTTATGCCGGCCTGGGTGGCTGGCGCGGATCAGTTACTTTTTTCTTCGGCGCTGGAAGTAGACCTTCCCGCTGTGCCTGCTTTCGTGCGGCTTTGCGACTACGGCGGATAGCTTCGGCCTTTTCCCGGGTTCGTTTTTCCGAAGGTTTTTCGTAGGCTCTGCGGGCCTTCATCTCGCGGAAAATTCCCTCGCGTTGCATCTTTCTCTTCAGAGCGCGAAGGGCCTGATCGACATTGTTGTCGCGGACAAGAACCTGCAATGAGTCTCCTAACATGTGCCGGCGTCACGTGCGCCAGCTATGCGGCTAGGCAGAATGCCCAACCCGTGCCCTGAAGAGCATAGCCATATTTCCGCTAAGTGCACCCCCAAGTTCGATAAAATGCAAATGCCGCGCTCTGGCGCGACCACGGAACGGACGATCGTCCCCCGTGATCTGACGCGGCTGCGGAAGGATTGTCCGCAGCGGAGCGCGCCCCGACGAACGCCTGCCTGCCGAGAATGGCCCGTTATGTCCGGTGGAACTGCGCGGGGCGCTTTTCCACGAAGGCGGCCATGCCCTCCTTCTGGTCGGCGGTGGAGAACATCGCGTGAAACACGCGGCGTTCGAAGCGGATGCCCTCGGCCAGCGTGGTCTCATAGGCGCGGTTCACCGTCTCCTTCGTCATCATGGCGATCGGCAAGGCCATGCCGGCGATGGTCTCGGCGGTTTTCAACGCCTCGGCGACGAGATCCGCCGCCGGCACGATACGCGCGACAAGCCCGCTGCGCTCCGCCTCCACGGCATCCATCATGCGGCCTGTCAGGCACATCTCCATGGCTTTCGCCTTGCCGACGACGCGGGTCAGCCGCTGGCTGCCGCCCATGCCCGGCATGACGCCGAGCTTGATCTCCGGCTGGCCGAACTGCGCGTTATCGGCGGCCAGGATGAAGTCGCACATCATGGCGAGCTCGCAGCCGCCGCCGAGCGCATAGCCGGCAACCGCCGCGATCACCGGCTTGCGCGTTGCCGCGAAGCGCTCCCACTGCGCGAACCAGTCGGCGGCATACATCTCGTCGTAGGACTGGCTCTGCATCTCCTTGATATCGGCGCCGGCGGCGAAGGCGCGCTCCGAGCCGGTCACCACAAGGCAGCCGATACCCGGGTCGCGATCGGCCGCGCTGGCGGCGTCGATGAGTTCCGCGGCAACCTGGGCATTGAGCGCGTTCAGCGCCTTCGGCCGGTTGAGCGTGATAAGCAGGACGCGGCCGTGCTGCGCGGTGATGATGGTCTCGTAGCCCATGTCAGGCGGCTCCCTTTTCCGAATGGCCACGCAGCATCTTGATGATGGCCGAGAAGTCCTCACCGGCCGATCCAAGGCCAGCGAACAGGCTGTAGAGTTGCGCCGCTTCCGCGCCGAGCGGCGTGCTGACGCCGGCAGAATTCGCCGCCTCCTGCGCCAGCCGCAGGTCCTTCAGCATCAGGGCGGCGGCAAAGCCCGGCTTATAGTCGTTGTTGGCTGGCGAAGTCGGCACCGGGCCGGGCACCGGACAATAGGTGGTCAGCGACCAGCACTGGCCGGATGACACCGAGGCGACATCGAACAGGGCCTGGCGCGACAGCCCGAGCTTCTCGCCGAGCACGAAAGCCTCGCTGACGCCGATCATCGAGATGCCGAGGATCATGTTGTTGCAGATCTTGGCGACCTGCCCCGCGCCTGCCTCGCCGCAATGGAAGATGTTTTTGCCCATGCGCGCGAGAATGGCCTGGCCGCGCGCGAAGCTGTCCGCCGCGCCACCCACCATGAAGGTGAGCGTTCCCGCCTTGGCGCCGCCGATGCCGCCCGATACCGGCGCGTCCAGGGAAGCATGGCCTTGCGCGGCCGCCAGGGCGTGCGCCTTGCGCGCGCTGTCGACATCGACGGTCGAACAGTCGATCAGCAGCGCGCCAGGCGCCACCACTGTCACAAGCTCCGACCAGACCGCGATCACATGCCGGCCCGCCGGCAGCATGGTGATGACGATGGACGCGCCGGCGACGGCCTCGGCGGCGGAGGCGGCGATGACGACGCCCGCCTGGGCGGCCGCCTCGCGCGCCTCCGCCACCAGGTCGAAGCCGCGCACGCTGTGGCCGGCGGCCAGCAAATTAGCCGCCATGGGGCCGCCCATGTTACCGAGGCCGATGAACGCGATCGTCTCGCCGGTCATGATATCTGTCTCCTCTGCATCGCAGGTGGCCTCGGCCACACGGCGGTCGTTTCTGGACCATTCTGTTTCTCGACACCGGCCCGTTTCGCCCGGTGTCCGGGATAGCGCGGAACCCGCGGCGTCTGGGGCCGCGAGCAGCGATGGCCGGCCCTACGCGTCGCGCCCGAACACAGGTTCGGAAGCCGGCGCAAGGAAGCCCTCGACGACCTCCGGATCGACCTCGTCCAGGGCGGCCGGCGACCAGCGCGGATTGCGATCCTTGTCGATGACCGCCGCCCGCACGCCCTCGTAGAAATCGGGGCCGCGCGTCATGGAGACAGCGGCGGCGAATTCACGCTCCAGGCAGGTCTCCAGCGACGGGCTGGCGCGCCCCAGGCGCAGCAACCGCAGCGTCAGCGCAAGGCTCGTCGGGGATTTTTCGGTGATCGTCTTGCGGGTGGCCATCGCGAAGGGCGAGCCGTCGTCTTCAAGGGCCGCGAGGATCGCCTGCACGTCATCGGCTGCCATCGCGTGTGTTACGACGGCGACATTGTCCTGCAGCGGCGTCGCCGCGACGCTGCGACCGAAGCCCGCGACGACCGCGCCCACCGCGGCCTGGCCCGTGCCGGCCGGCAGCTCCGCGAGGGCAGCGACAAGGCGCGGATAGTCCTCGAAGGGCATGAAGATGTCGGCGAGGCCCGCAAAGATCGCGTCCGACGCGCCGATAGCCTCGCCGGTCAGCGCCAAGTAAGTGCCCACCTCATTCGCCTGCCGCGACAGCAGCCACGTGCCGCCGATGTCCGGCAGGAAACCGATGCCGGTTTCCGGCATGGCGACACGGGTGCGTTCGGTGACGATGCGGTGCGCGCCATGCGCCGAGATCCCGACGCCGCCGCCCATGGTGATGCCGTCCATCAGCGCGACATAGGGTTTCGGGAAATGGGAGATGCGCGCGTTGAGACGGTATTCTTCCCGCCAGAAGGTCGCGGCGCGGTCGTCGCCGTTGCGCACACTCTCCGCCAGGGCGCGGATGTCGCCGCCGGCACAAAGGCCACGTTCCCCTTCGCCGGTGACAAGCACGGCGGCAACAGCCGGATCCGCCTCGAAATCGTCGAGCGCCGCCTCGATCCTGCGTACCATGGGCAGGGTGAGGCTGTTCAGGGCTTTCGGCCGGTTCAGCCGGATGCGGCCCAGCGTGCCCTGCCTCTCGACAATGACTTCGGAGATTGCGGATTGACTGTCGGTCATGAGCGTCCACCAAGAAGGGATCGGGCGATGATGACCTGCATGATCTCGTTCGTTCCCTCGAGAATCTGATGCACACGCAGGTCGCGTACGATCTTCTCGATGCCATATTCGGCGAGATAACCGTAGCCACCATGCAACTGAAGCGCCTGATTAGCGACCTCGAACGCGGCGTCGGTGACGAAACGCTTGGCCATCGCGCAGAGTTTCGTCGCGTCGGGCGACTTGGCATCGAGCGCCGACGCGGCGCGCCAGAGGAAGGTGCGGGCGACCTCAAGTTCCGTCGCCATGTCGGCCACGCGAAACTGCAACGCCTGGAATGCGGCAAGCGCCTGGCCGAAGGCGTGGCGCTCGCGCAGATAGACGAGCGTCTTGTCCAGCGCCGCCTGGGCTCCACCAAGCGAGCAGGCGGCGATATTGAGGCGACCTCCGTCAAGCCCCGCCATGGCGATGCGAAAACCGTCCCCTTCCGCACCGAGCCGGTTGGCGACCGGCACACGCACCCCTTCGAACACGACAGTGCGGGTGGGCTGGGCGTTCCAGCCCATCTTCCGCTCATTGGCGCCGAAGGACAGACCCGGCGTGTCGCCGGGCGCCACCAGCGCCGAGATACCGCGCGGCCCCTCCCCGCCCGTGCGGGCCATCACCACATAAAGGTCGCTGACGCCGGCTCCTGAAATGAACTGCTTCTGTCCATCGATCACATAGTGGTCGCCGTCGCGCACCGCGCGTGTTCGCAGGGCCGATGCATCGGAACCGGCGCCGGGCTCCGTGAGACAATAGCTCGCGAGCGACGCCATCGATGTGAGCCCCGGCAGGAAGCGCTGGCGCTGATCTTCGTCGCCGAAAGCGTCGATCATCCAGGCGCACATGTTGTGGATGGAGATATAGGCGGCGATCGTTGGACAGCCTGTAGCCAGCGCCTCGAAAATAACGGCCGCGTCCAGCCGCGTGAGACCAGATCCGCCGACCTCGTCGCGCACGTAAATGCCGGCGAAGCCGAGCTCAGCGGCCTGGCGCAGGGTCTCCACGGGAAAGTGCTTGCGTTCGTCCCAGTCGAGCGCGTGAGGAGCCAACTGCTCGTCGGCGAAGCGGGCCGCCATCGCGCGGATCGCCGCCTGCTCCTCGTTCAGTCCGAAATCCATCCAGCGCCTCCCATACGAACGCTGGCGCATGACGGAGGCGCCGCGATCCCTTTGCCACGACGTTATCAGCATTTTCAAAGGAGCAAATGCTGCTATTTTCACACCCATCGTGCATTTCTGCACAACAAGGATAAGCCGTGGACGCGCGCAAGCCGCAGCCGAGTTGGGATGACCTGCGCCACTTCCTCGCCGTCGCGCGCAGCGGCACTGTGTCGGCGGCGGCCGCCCAGGTCGGGATAGAGCACACGACGGTCTCGCGCCACATTCGCGCCCTTGAGCGTGAGCTCGGCGAAACCCTCTTCCACAAGAGCAACACCGGCTACGAGCTGACGACGGCCGGACAGCGGTTGGTCGCGGCCGCGGAAGATATGGAGAGCGCCTATCTCGCGGCCCGCTCGATGGCGGGGCGTGAAAGCCAGTCGGTCGCCGGCGTGGTGCGCATCGGCGCTCCCGATGGCCTCGGCGCGATCTTCCTGGCGCCACGGCTGAAGGCCCTGACGGAGCGTCATCCGCGCCTGGCGATCGAACTGATGGCGACGGCGCGCCTCTTTTCCCTGTCGAAGCGCGAGGCCGATATCGCGATCAGCCTGTCGATGCCGCGGCAGATGCGGGTGGTGTCGCGGCGTCTCACCGACTACCGCCTGCATGTCTACGGCACGCGATCCTATCTCGACGGCGCCCCGCCCATCCGCGCGGTCGATGACCTCAAGCACCATCCCTTCGTCAGCTATATCGAGGACCTGTTGTTCGCGCCGGAGCTGAACTACCTCAGCGCCGTGCGCACCACGATCACGCCGCGCATCCGTAGCACCAACCTGCTGGCACAGCTCCACGCGACGCTCGCCGGCAGCGGCCTGTGCATCATGCCGACCTTCGTGGTCTCGGATTTTCCGGATCTCGTGCCAGTGCTTCCCGACCGCATCGCCCTCACCCGCTCGTTCTACATGCATATCCATGAGGATAACCGGAAGGTCCGTCATATCGACGAGGTGGCGAGCTTCATCGCCGCCGAGATCGCCCGTTCGCAAGCCCTGTTCAATCCGCCGGCCGCGACGTGAGCGCCCCTCGGGGGATCGGGATCGGCGTCCACCTGTTCCAGTTGCTGCAACGAACCTCAATCGATCCGTTGCGCCGACCGGAAACCGGCGGATGTTCTGTTACACGGCCTATCCTTGGATAGGGGCCACGGGACCCGCTGCCTCCAATCCTCAATGAAACCGGTGCGAATGTCTCCGGAACGGGGAGGACATCATGAAGCTCAACCGAAGGACAGTCATCGCAACAGCCGCGACGGCGACGGGAGTAGCCATGCTAGGCCGGCGTGGTGCTCGTGCGGCAGAACCCATCCGCATCGGTGTTCTGATGCCTTTGAGCGGTACCGCCGAACTCGTCGGCAACCGGCAGAAAATCGGCGTGGAGATCGCCCGGGACCAGATCAACGCCGCGGGCGGGGTTCTCGGCCGGCCGCTCGAACTTGTGATCCGCGACGACAAGGGCGATCCGAACCAGGCGGTAGCCAACGCCCGCGAGCTGTCGTCGTCCGGCGTCAACCTGATCATCGGCGCGTCGTTGAGCGCCCAGAACATCGCCGTCATCCAGGTGATCCAGTCGCTCAACCTGGTGCAGATGACGGCCAGCGCGCCGCTCGACAGCCTCACCCACGAGTTGTTCAACCGCAACTTCTTCCGCCTGGCCGACAACAACTACATGCGTTGCCGCTCGCTCGCCCGGGTAATGGCGCAGCGTTTCCCGGAGGTCACCACCTGGGGCGGCTTCATCTCCGACATTTCGGTCGGCCATGATTCCTGGAAGCAGTTTTCGTCGGCACTCAAAGAATTCTATCCCGTCTACGCCAAGAAAGACGTGGTCCTCACCGATGTCATCGCCTCCAAGTTCGGCACCACCGACTACAAGACCCAGATCTTCCGGATGATGCAGACGCCGGCGCAGGGCGTGTTCAACCTGACCTATGGCGCCGACATGATCACGCTTTGGAAACAGGCCAAGACCCTAGGGCTGAGCAACAAGATCAAGGTCGCCTGCGACGGCAGCGGCGAGCTCGACCTGCCGGTCGTCCTCGGCAAGGATGGCCCGCCCGAACTCTGGTCGAACCTGCATTGGTACTTCGGCAACCCGAACGCCAACAAGGTGCACCAGGATCTGGTCGCCGAGGTGAAGGCGCGGACGAAGAACGATCCCTATCCGTCCAGCCTGATCGGACCGGCGCACGGCGCGGTGCTCTGCTACGCCGCCGCCATCCAGGCCGCCAACAGCACCGAGACCAATGCCATCATCCAGGCCCTTGAGAACGTCGAGGTGGAGACGGCAAAGGGCAAGATCCGCTTCCGCAAGGAGGACCACCAGCAGATCGGCCCCGTAAACCTCGCGGGTGCCGTGCCGACCGCCGATGGCTTTACCTTCAAGGCGAGCGTCGAGGTTCCGGGTGCGGAGATCGTCGAGCCGCCGACCCCAGGGGTTGCGCTCAAGATCTGAGCGCTATCCTGACTATCCCATGCCGCCGGTCGGTATCGGCAATTGACGAGAGCAGCTGGAAGGAGAAGCGATGGCGGACACCGAGAACACGGCGGCGGCGGTGCGGCCATTCAGCCTCTCCGTACCCGATGCCGACCTCGCCGACCTCCGGCACCGGTTGCAGATGACCCGCCTGCCGGACGAGGCGCCGGGCAGCGGCTGGACGCACGGCACGAGTCTCGACTGGCTCCGGCCAGTGCTCGCCTATTGGCGGGACGAATTTGATTGGCGCGTCCAGGAGGCTCTCCTCAATGCCATGCCGAACTACAAGGTTCGCATGGACGGCATAGATCTGCATTTCGTCCATATGCCAGGGCGCGGTCCGCGTCCCTGCCCGCTGTTGCTGTCGCATGGCTGGCCGGGTTCGCTGTTCGAGTTCACCGACCTCATCCCGCGGCTGACCGATCCTGCCCGTTTCGGCGGCGCCGCCGAGGACGCCTTCACCGTGGTCGCGCCATCGCTGCCAGGCTATGGCCTGTCGTTCGAGCCCGGTCAGCCGCGGTTCGGGATCGCGGCCATCGCCGATTGCTTCGCGCGGCTGATGACGGACGTGCTCGGCTATTCCCGCTTCGCCGCGCAGGGTGGCGACTGGGGTTCGCTGATCACCACGACGCTGGCCGCCACGGTGCCCGACCGGCTCATCGGCATCCATCTCAACCTCCTGCTCATTCCGCGCGAGATTGTCGCCAGGGCCGGCGGCACGCCGGAGGAGCAAGCCTTCCTGCGCGCGCATGCGCGCTGGCGCCGGGAGGAGACGGGCTATCTGTGGATGCAAGGTACACGGCCACAGACCCTGGCCTACGCCCTGACGGATTCCCCGGCCGGCCTCGCCGCCTGGATCCTCGAGAAGTTTCACGCCTGGTCGGGCGGTCAGGCGCCGCCGGACGTGACGTTCGATCTCGATACGCTCCTCGCCAATATCAGCCTCTACTGGTTTTCCGGCGCGATCGGATCGTCGTTCTGGCCCTACTACGACCGCCTGCATGCGCCATGGCCCGTGCCGGGCGGGCGCGTCTCGGTTCCCACCGCCTATGCGGCTTTCCCCGCCGAGCACCTGCATCCGCCACGCTCATTGGCCGAACAGACTTTCACCGATCTGCGCCGCTGGACACCGATGGCGAAGGGTGGCCATTTCGCGGCACTCGAATGCCCTGATGCCTTGGCAGAGGACATCCGCGCCTTCTTCCGGCCGCTGCGCGCCAGCCTCTGATAGGCCCTAGCGCCAATGCCGATATCAGGCATTAGCGCTGGGCCGCTATGCCTTCGGGCCGAGGCGCATGCTTCTCCGTAATTGCCTATCCCAAGAATTGCCTATCCCAAGACAGGTGGCGGCGCGCCATGCGCCGGGCCTATCCTGTCCCCGACAGGCAAAGGCTGACGGTGCTTTGGCGTTGAGTTTGACGGGGAGACGGTGATGCAGGACGGCGCGGTACTCGTGATTGGCGGAAGCGGCGGCCTCGGTGAGGCCATCTGCCGGCGCATGCCGCTGGACTGGCCGGCCATGGCCTTCACCTATTTCGGCAATGCCGCAAAGGCTGACGCCCTGAAGGTCGAGTTGCCAACCAACTGCCGCGTCGCTGCCATGCGCATGGACACGCGAAGCGAGAGCGATGTCGCGGAGGCGATCGCCCGTGCCGATGCGCTGCCGGGCGGCCTGAGAAGTATCGTCTATGCCAGCGGCGCCCCGATCCTGCAGCCCTATGTCTCGCAGATCGAGCAGGGCCAGTGGCTGCGGGTCGTCGAGATCGAGCTGCTCGGCTTCACGCGTCTCGTGCGGCTCGCGATCCCCGTCCTGCGCAGGAACGGCGGCGGCAGCTTCGTGAGCGTCGTCTCCTTCGCCAACTACTGGTTCCCGCCCGGCGACGCCATCTCGGCGGTTCCGAAGGCGGGCATCGAGGTATTGACGCGCGCCGTCGCCAAGGAGGAAGGCCGCTACGGCATTCGCGGCAACTCCGTGGCGCCCGGCATCATCGACGCCGGCCTCGGGCACAGCCTGCAGGACCAGGTGCATACGCCGGAGGTGTGGGCACAGCAGAAGAAGCGAGTACCGCTGCGCCGCTTCGGTGAGGGCGCCGAGATCGCCGAGGCAGTGGCGTTCCTCGCCTCCGACCGGGCGTCCTACATCACAGGCCAGACGATCATCGTCGATGGGGGCCTGCGGCTGTAGCGGAAGGCGCGTGTTTCAGCGGAGCCTTCAACCGATGGGCTCATGCCGTCGTCGCAGGAACGCGATGACGGCCGGCAGGAAGGCCGCGTTGCTGTCGCCGGTGATCATGTGCGGGATGCCGGGAACCTCCTCGACCTCCAGCGTCGGCAGCAAGGCGCGGAAATGCTCGACATCCTGCGCGCGGACGAGCTCACTCATCCCGGCGCGGACGAGGAGCACCGGAACGCCGACCTCGCGCGCCGCTTCCTCCATCAGGATCTGCTCCGAGGGTGGCCGCACAAACCGGCTGTCGGCCATGCGCGGGTCCCAGCGCCAGAACCAGCGACCATCGGCATCCTGCCGCAAAATGCGGGCGAGACCGGACACGTTGGAACGTCGCGGCCTCTTCATGAAATCGGCGACGGCGTCGGCGCATTCCCGCACGCTGTCAAAACCCTGGGCGCTGCGCTGCATGAAGGCCCTGATGAGAGCGATGCCCGATTCATCATTCTGCGGGGTAACGTCGATGAGCACGGCGCAGGACACCAGCGCCGGCAGGTCAACGGCCGTGAGCAAGACGCTCTGCCCGCCTCGGGAGGCGCCGACCAGCGCGATGGGTCGTGGATCATCCTGCGCCAGCGCAGTGACGACCTGCCTGAGGTCTTCCGCCCAATGCTCCAGCGCGTAGTTGCCGTCGGGCGCCCAGTCGCTGTCGCCATGGCCGCGCATGTCGATGGCGACCGAGCGATAGCCTGCCCGGCTCAGCAAGCCGACGCCGACATCCCAGGCACGGCGGCTCTGGGCGCCACCATGAACCAGCACGACACGCGGGCCGTCCGGCGGTCCCGCCAGCTCGGCGGTGAGCGCGAAGCCCTCGCGCAGCTGAAAGCGGATCATGGGAGCAGCCTGCGGCGCCAGCGCGGGAGACTGGGGGCTCGGTGCCATCAACTGCCGGTCTCCTCCGGTTCGGCAAGGCGGAACACGCGATCAACGGACACGCAGCGCCGCTGGCGTGGGCTATCCGCCTGCCTGAAAAACAACGCAGTCATCGGGACGCCCGGGATGAGCCGGCCATGAGAGACGAGAACGCTGTATATCGAAGAACCTAACGCGGCGTCGCGGGATGCCACTTGCCGTCGTCGTGGGTCTCGTAAGGCTTGGCGACTTCGACAAGGACGCCATGGGCGCTGCGATGCGACACCCAGCCCCATTTCTGCCAGCTCATGCCGGGGTCGCTCGATACCTCGCCCACGGTCTCGATGCCCTGGCCACGCAGGGTCTCGAGCGAGCCGTCGACATCGTTGGTGGTGAGGCAGATATGATGGACATGCTCGCCATGCTTCTCCAGGCGCTTGAACAGCGGCGTGCCGGGCGCGGGCTCGATCATCTGGATCTCGGCGCCGTGGTCGGAGACGAAGGTCGCCCAGCGCATCTTGTCGGCGCCGCCCTCGAAATCCTCGTAGCGCACGAGCTTCCTGTCCAATTGCCTCGGGTCGAGAACACCCAGGATCTTGGTCCAGTCCTCGATAGCCTTGTCGAGATCTTTGACGAGCAGGCAGATATGGGCGAAGGGGCCGCTTGGCATACGAAAACTCCGGTTGCGGCGCGCCGGTGGCGCGCGGGATCTCAGCTGGCGGGCTGCGTGACAACGGCCGGGCCGCTGATCACCGCGCCCCGGTCGGCCGCCTTCAGCCACATGTCACAGGTCGTGATGCGCAGGTCGCCTTCGATCGCGACGGCGGTGACGGTCCCTCCCGCCTCGACGATCTCGCCGCCATAGACGTTGTCGAGAAAGCGCATCGCGAGGGATTTGACCGTGCAGCCGGGAAAGGCAGCGGCAAGGGCGTTGATGATATAGGCGACATTGGCCGGCCCCTGGTTGATCACCCGGTCACCAAGCCCCTTGGCGCGGACGATCTCAGCGTCGAGATGGATCGGGTTCGGGTCCTTGAGGAAGATCGCCCAGCTTTGCATGGCGGCCGGGGATACCTCGATCACGAACGGCGGGATGGCGGCGCCGACTGGCAGGGTCATGCAAGTTCCTTCCGGGGCAGCACCCAGACGTTGGTCGTTTCGAGCGCGGTGCCGCCGCCGGGGTCGATCAGGCGCAGCCGATACTCGAGCACGTCCATCACACCGAGCTTGCGGCTCGCCTTGCGGTTCAGGTTGACGATCTCGCCGCTCACCCGATAGGGCAGACCCGTGCGGAGCGCGCCGGCGAATTCCACCTGCGACGACCCCATCATCGGGCCGTCCTCGACGTCGAAATCGCAGGCGGCGCATAGTCCCGCCACCGTCTTGCCCATGCCGACCTGGGTGGCGATGTAGTAGTAGATCGGGTGGGCGTCGCCGCCCGGGTCCGGCACGGCATTCACCGAGGCGCAGAGCCTGCGGTTTTCGTCTGCATCGATGACATAGGGCTCCGTGCCATCAAGGCTGGTGCCCGCCACATCGGGCGGAGGCGGGAAGCTCATACGCAAATCCCCAATCACAACGGATCCGTGCCATCGAAGGGTTTCATCGAAGGATTCCCTGGAAGCCTTCCATGGCGCGCCACGCGCCACACCTATCCCACGATAGGGCCGTGTCGTTCCGGCAGCCTGCCGCCGGCGTTCAGATGGCGATCACCACCTTGCCAAACGCATGGCCCCTCTCGAGATAGAGAAGAGCCTCGCGCGACTGGTCGATGGCGAAGGTTCTGTCGATGACCGGCTCCAGCCGGTGCGCGGTGATAAAGGCGAGCATGGCCGCGAAATCGACGAGATCGCCCATCGCCGTTCCCGATATCGTGGCATGGCGCAGAAACAGATCCGGCGCCGCCATGGTCATCACCGGGCCGCCCGTCGAGCCGTAGATCACGACGCGCGCGCCTGCGCGCAACGCGCGGGTGTATTCGGAGAGGCCAGCCGCAGGCGCGCCGTCGAACACCACATCGAGGCCCCGCGAGGCCTCCTGCAACGCCTTGCGCCAACCAGGCTCGCGGTAATTAAAACCTCCCGCCGCGCCGAGCGCGCCCGCCCGTGCCAGCGTCGTGTCGGACCCGCTGGTGACATAGACCTCGGCGCCCAGCGCCCGCCCGAAGATGAGCGCGAAAGTCGCGACACCACCACCGACGCCCGTCACCAGCAGGATCTCCCCGCTCTGGAGCGCAGCCTTCTCCGTGAGCCCCCGCCAAGCGGTGATGCCGGCGGTCGGCAGGGCTGCGGCCTGCTCGAAGGACAGGTGAGCCGGCTTCGCGAAGACAGTGGTGGCCGGCACGCAGATCTCCTCAGCGATGGTGCCGGGAAGGGGCATGCCAAGCATCGCGAAGCCGCGCGCCGGAAAGCGGCGATTGTCGCCCCACCCGTCACCGGGATAGAGGACGACCTCCCGCCCGACCAGAGCCTGATCGACGCCGTCCCCCACCTCCGTCACCACTCCTGCCCCGTCGGCTCCCATGACGCAGGGCAGTTTCATGCCGGGATAGAGCCCGCGCGAGATCCAGAGCTCACGATGATTGAGCGAGGCCGCTTTCAGCGCCACGCGCACGCTGCCGGCGGCGAGCTCGGGCCGCGGCTCGTTGCGCACCACGGCACTCTCCGGCCCTGCCGTCTCTGTGAGGACAAAGGCTTTCATGGGCTTCTCCATTCGACGGCCGGGCGCGCTCGTGTCCCGCGTCAAGGCTGGCATGGGATGGGCAGCGCGCCCAACCGGTGGCAACTCCAAGGCACGAAAGCCGTGCCAGGCCGTCATGGACATTCAGGCCGGGTAGAACGGCTCATTCTCCTCAGCCCGCCGGCGCAATGCCGGCGTCGGCTCGAAACGGCTGCCGTAACGCTGGGCAAAGCTGTCGCACTGGGCGACGAAAGCCTTGAGGCCGATCATGTCGATGTAGGAGAGCGTGCCGCCCGTCCAGCTGGGGAAACCCCAGGCCAGAAGCGATCCGAGGTCGGCGTCCGTGGCGGTGGTCAGCACACCCTCCTCCAGGCAGCGGGCCGTGTCGAGAGCCTGGATTGCGAGCAGCCTTTGGCGGACCTCGGTGATGTCAGGCTGGTCGGCACGTTCCGGGAACATTTCGGCCAGCCCCGGCCAGAGGCGCTTGGGGCCGTCCTGCGGATAGTCGTAGAAGCCACCGCCGGACTTCCGCCCACCGCGCCCCGCCGCGAGCATCTTCTCGAGGATCGGCGTGCCGCAAGGCTTCTCGAAGGCGTCGCCAACTTCGGCCTCGGCCTGATGGATGATCTTCAAGGGCAATTCGAGTGTCACCTCATCGGTTACCGCCAACGGACCCACGGGGAAGCCGGCGAAGCGAGCGGCATTCTCGATCAGCGCCGGGGCAATGCCCTCGCCGAGCATTGCCATTCCTTCATGGATGAAGGTCTGGAAGACGCGGCTGGTATAGAAACCGCGGCTGTCGTGGACCACGATCGGTGTCTTGCGCAGGAAGGCCACGAAATCGAGCGCGTGAGCGAGCGTCTCCCGGCTGGTCTGGCGGCCAAGGATGACCTCGACGAGCGCCATGCGATCGACCGGCGAGAAGAAATGCAGGCCGATGAAGCCCTCGGGACGTTGCGACGCCTCGGCGAGCCCGCTGATCGGAAGCGTCGACGTATTGGAAGCAAAGATCACGTCTGGGCCGGCCACCGCCTGCGCGCGCCGCGTCACGTCGGCCTTCACGGCAGTGTCCTCGAACACAGCCTCGACAATCAGCGACACGCCGGCCAGCGCCGCGAAATCCTCGCCTGGCCTGATACGCGCGAGGATGGCGTCGGCCTGGGCCTCATTGCGCCGGCCGCGCTCGACCTCGCGCGCAAGCGTTTTCTCTGCGAAGGCCTTGCCTTTGTCGGCTTCCGCCTGGCTGCGATCCAGCAACACCACTTCGGCGCCCGCCACCGCCGCCACATAGGCAATGCCGGCACCCATCATGCCGGCGCCGAGCACGCCGATCCTGGCGAAGCTCGCCTTCGGCACGCCGGCTGGGCGGCCGGCCAGCTTCTCCGCCTCCCCCTTGCTGACGAAGGTGGTGCGGATGATGTTGCGCGCCACCGGGCCGGAGAGCAGCTTCGCGAAATATTTGCTCTCCACCGCCAGCGCCTTGTCGAACGGCAGCTGGATGCCCTCGAACACCACGGAAGCGATGGCCGCCGGCGCGGGATCGTTGTGGAAGGTTCTGGCTGCTATCGCCGCCGGTTGCATGGAGAACAGGGTCGCCATCCCCGGGTTGAGGAGACCGCCCGCTTCCGGCGGCGTGTAGCCTTTCCTGTCCCATGCACGGACGGGATCGGGCGCGTCCATCAGCCAGGCCTTGGCCGCCGTGATGAGCTCACCGGGCGGCACAACCGCGTCGACGAGCCCGGCCTTCAGGGCCTCGGCCGGGCCGAGCGTCGCGCCGGAGAGCAGCAGCTCGAGGCCTTTCTGCACGCCAATCAGGCGGATGAGCCTCTGGGTTCCGCCGGAACCGGGCAGAAGCCCGACCTTGACTTCCGGCAATCCGACGACGGCCTTCGGATCATCGGCGAGCAGACGGTGGTGGCAGGCGAGCGCCAGCTCGAAGCCGCCGCCCAAGGCGAGACCGTTCAGCGCCGCCACGAAGGGCTTGCCGCAGGTTTCCAGGCGGCGGTGCATGCGCGTGGGCGCCTCGCTGAAGGCGAGCGCCTCAGCCTTGCTGAAGCCCCTCGACAGCAGTTTAAGATCGGCCCCCGCCATGAAGGCCTTCTTGCCCGAGGTGACGATCGCGCCTTTCACCGCCGGGTCCGTGGCCACCGTCTCCACGGCCGCCGCGAATTCCGCCAGCCATTCCGGCGAGACAAGATTCATCGACTCCACGGCGTGGTCCAGGGTGATCAGCGCGATGCCGTCAGCGTCGATGCTCAACGTGAGATGGTTCATGATGATGTCTCGTGTCGCGGCTCAGGCCGCAGAACTGGCGGGAGCGCGCCTCAGACGCGCTCGATGATGGTGGCGGTCCCGAGACCGTTGCCGGCGCACAGCGTCACCAGCGCGGTTCCAAGGCCGCGCCGCTCCAGCTCGTCCAGCACGATGCCGGTGATCATCGCACCGGTGGCGCCGAGCGGATGGCCCATGGCGATCGCCCCGCCGTTGACATTGACCTTGGCATGGTCGAGCTCCAGCCGCGCCATGAAGCGCAGCACCACCGAGGCGAAGGCCTCGTTGAGTTCGAAGAGGTCGATGTCCGACACGTTCATGCCGGCCCGCGATAAACATTTGCGTGTCACCTCGGCCGGTGCCGTGAGCATGATCGTCGGCTCGCTGCCGATGGAGGTGAAGGCGCGGACCCGGGCGCGGGGCTTGAGCCCTGCCCGCTCGCCGAAGGCCTTGCTGCCGACCAGCACTGCGGCGGCCCCATCGACGATGCCCGACGAATTGCCGCCGGTATGGACGTGGTTCACAGCGGCGAGCTCGGGATATTTCTGCATGCCGACAAGATCGAAGCCGGCCTTCTCGCCGAGCGCCGTGAAGGCCGGCTTGAGCGCCGCCAGCTGCTCCAGCGTCGTGCCAGGACGCATGTGCTCATCATGGTCGAGCAGCACGTCCCCGAGCACGTCGCGCACCGGTACGACGGAGCGCGCGAAGCGGCCCTCCCGCCAGGCCTCGGCGGCACGGCGCTGGCTCTCGACCGCGTAACTGTCCACATCGGTGCGGCTGAAGCCGTCGATGCTGGCGATCAGGTCGGCGCCGATACCCTGCGGCGCGAAATAGGTGTCGTAGGCGACCGACGGATCAGCGGCCCATGCGCCACTATCAGCGCCCATATAGACGCGCGACATGGATTCGACGCCGCCGCCGATGGCGGCATCCGCCGCTCCCACCATCACCTGCGCGGCTGCATTGTTGACCGCCTCAAGCGCGGAGGCGCAGAACCGGTGCACCTGCTGGCCCGCGACGGTTTCGGCATAGCCCGCGGTCAGCACCGCCGCGCGGCCGATGTTGCCGCCCTGCTCGCCCACCGGCTGGGCGCAGCCGAGGATGACATCATCGACCAGCGCCGTGTCGAGGCTGTTGCGGTCGCGCACGGCGCCCAGCACCTGCGCGGCGAGTTGCACCGCGGTCACCTCATGCAGCGCGCCATCCGGCCGGCCCCGGCCCCGGGGTGTGCGCGCGTGATCGTAGATGAAGGCTTCGGTCATCGGAATGGTCCCGGATCTGAGGCCCGAGCAGGGCATTTCACCCCCATTGCCGCATCGCAAAACAACCCACACCTACCAAAAGAAAGGTTGGCCTCCCGGTCTCGCCGCAGCATGATCAGTCAAGGCCCGGGAGCGCACCATACTCACCGCGCTAGGGAAGCTTTGCGAAAACAATGCTGCGATTTCCAAACGATGTTCCTCCGCCTTTCAACACGCCCGTTACAATAGCGGAGGACTTGCTGTGGGTTCGCGTCGCTATCCCCTACAGCCTTGACCACGTGAACATTTACCTGCTGCGTGACGGCACGCGCTGGACAGCCATCGATACAGGTGTGAACGATGCGCGGACCCATGGCGCCTGGAGCGAGATCCTTGCTCCGCTCGGTGGCCTTCGGTCACTCGAACAGATCGTCCTCACCCACTATCATGCCGATCATGCTGGCGCCGCCGGATGGCTGCAGGACGCATCCGGCGCGGCGATCCTCACCAGCGAAGGCGAGTGGGAAGCGCTGATTGCAAGCACCAGTCCGCAGCCGGCGGGCAAATCGGCCCGCTTCGAGACGCATCTCCTGCGGATGGGATGCGATCCGGGCGAAGCGCGTTTACTGCGCACGCGCTCCGAGCCCGTTGAATCCGGGATGGGGCCGCTGCCGCAACCACCGACCATGCTCGACGACGAATCGATACTAGCCATTTCAGGATCGGACTGGCGGATTCTCCACGGCCCTGGAGGCCATTCGCCCGCGCCGGTCAGCCTTTTCAATCCGGAGCGCGACATCCTGCTCCCCGGCGACCAGATGCTGCCGGCGCAATCGCCCTTCGTGGGGGCACGGCCGGACAACCCGACGGCCGCCCCACTCGGCGACTATCTCGACTATCTCGCATTGCTTGAGCCGCATGTGCGGGAGGAAACCCTGGTTCTTCCCGGGCACGGCCTGCCGTTTCGCGGTGCGCCCCACCAGCTGCGCGAGACGCGTACCCACCACGGACGACGCTGCACCAGACTGATCGAGGCCTGCGTCGGACGGCCCATGACCGTGCGGGCGCTGCTCGATGCGCTCATCCCCAACACAAGCATCGACATGCTGCCGCTTCGGATCGCCGACATCCTGTCGCATGTGAACCTTCTGCACCGGAATGGTGGGCTGGAGCCGGTGGATGACGGCCATGTCGTCGCATGGCGCGCCACGCGGCAAGCCTTTCTTTCGGTAGGTGCAGGCAGCATGGCTCAACGGCAATGACGGGGGATGTCATGCCCATTGCGCTGGGCTCGTGATGCCCCCGCCGTCGTCGTCACCCGATCGTTACCAATGACCGGACCCGCCGAGCGCGTCCCGGAGCCTCCGCCATGCAACGTCTGATCTTCGAACCCGAGCACGAGCAGTTCCGCGACGCCGTGCGCCGATTCTTCCAGCGCGAGATCGCGCCCCATGCCGAGCGCTGGCGCGAGCAGGGCTATGTCGACCGGGAGGCCTATCTCAAGGCCGGAAAGCTCGGCTACCTGCTGATGTGGGCCGACGAGGCCTATGGCGGCGCGGGGGTCAAGGACTTCCGCTACGAACAGATCGTCTATGAGGAGAACATCCGCAACGGCGAGCTCGGCTTCTACATCAACCTGCATTCGGGGCTTGTGGCGCCCTATATCGGTGGCCTCGGCACTGAGGAACAGAAGCAACGCTTTCTTCCGAAATGCATTTCGGGCGAGGCGATCCTCGCCGTCGCCATCACCGAGCCGGGAACCGGATCCGACATCGGCGGCATCCGCAGCCACGCCGTGGACAGGGGCGACCACTGGCTGCTGAATGGGTCAAAGACCTATATTTCGAACGGCCAGCTCGCCGATCTGATCATCGTCGTGGCGCGCACCGTGCCTGACAAGCGCAGCGGGCTTGGGCTGTTCATCGTCGAGGCCGGAATGCCCGGCTTCGAGCGCGGCAAACGCCTGAAGAAGATGGGCATGGCGGCCCAGGACACGTCGGAGCTGTTCTTCCACGACGTCGAGGTGCCGAAGGACAACGTCCTCGGCGACCCCACCCAGGGCTTCGCCTATCTGTCGCGCTTCCTGGCCTGCGAACGCCTCGTCGCGGCGATTGGCTCGATGGCCGCCGCCCAGACAGCCTTCGATCTCACGCTCGACTACGTGCGGGAACGGCGGGCCTTCGGGCGTCCCATCGGCGCCTTCCAGAACACGCGCTTCGTGATGGCGGACCTGCGTACGCAGCTCGACGTCGCGCAGACCTTCATCGACCAGTGCGTGCTGCTTCACAACGCCGAGCGCCTGGCGGCCGACGTCGCGGCCGAAGCGAAGCTGTTCTCGAGCGAGGTAGAGGGACGGGTGATGGACGCCTGCGTCCAGCTCCATGGCGGCGCTGGCTACATGGAGGAATATCGCATCTCGCGGATGTTCACGGACGCCCGCGTCACCCGCATCTTCGCCGGATCGTCGGAGATCATGAAAGAGATCATCTCGCGGTCGTTCGGCCTTGACGATCGCAAGCTGACTTGACGACATCACGCAGCAAAAAGGGGCTGAGATGGCTTATCAGGTGTTCTGCAAGGCGTTCTTCGCCGCGCTCGACACAGGCGACTTCGAGACCCTCGGCGATATGATGGACGCGGATTTCGTATGCCACGAGGCCGAGGGCCTGCCCTATGGCGGCGCTTGGCGAGGCATCGCGGGCTGGAAGGCGCTCTGCAAGCAGATCGTTGGCACTTGGGCCGGCCTGAAGGTGGTTCCCATCGAGTTTCTCGGCGAGACAGCGGACACGATCGTCCTGCGCCTGCGGCTGACAGGCCGCTCGCGTCGCACAGGCGTCGCCATCGACACCACTGTCATGGAGCTCTGGCGCTTCCGCGACGGCAAACTGCATGAGATCTTGCCCTATTACTGGGACACCGCGGCGCTCGTCGCGGCTGATACGCCTTGAGCCGCGCGCCTGTCCGATCTCAGGCGATGAGCCCGAACTGCCGGGCGCGCTCGACGGCCTGGGAGCGGCGACGGATCCCGACCTTGTCGTAGACCTGCTGCATGTACCACTTGACCGATCCTTCGGAGAGGCCGAGCCGGCTGCCGATCTCGCGGTTGCGCATGCCGCAGCCGACCAGCGTCAGGATCTCCAGTTCCTTGCCACTGAGGCGGCCATAGAGGCCCTCGTCACCCGACACCACAGCCACCGCCGGAGCCGTCCGCCGGCTGCTGAAAGCATCCAACACATGGCGCGCGAAGAGGTCGGTCGGATGCTGCGAATCGAGCGCGTCGCCATAAGCCTCGGAGAGGATGGTCAGGACAGAGGTGCCCTCATCGAGGAAGCTCCGGACCGCGTCGGCACCGGAGGCCGCCGCGATCGCCTCGCGCATCAGGCGCTGCGCGGCGCGTGGGTCGCCGTTCATCATCAGGATCTGCGCCGCCAGAATGTTCCAGCGAATCCCGGCGCGCACAGCCCCACGGCTGGAGCAAAAGGCGCGCCATTGCTTGGCCAGCGTCGAGGCCTCGGCCAATTGGTCGCGGCTCATAGCGACGCGCACCCAAATGGCCGCGCGAAGATCGTGGTGCGAGGTGGCATCGCCGGTTGGCCCGAGACCATCGGGTTCATCCGGCAGATTGAGCGCGGCTGCCTGCTTCAACGCCGCCTCGGGCTGCCCGTTGCGCAAAAGGAGACGGACCTGCTCGTGGACCACGACAAGGCGCAACCGCTCCAGATCGCATTCATGGGCCACCTCCATCGCTTCGTCGAGCGCCCGACGAGCGCCGGCTATGTCGCCGGCGGCCGTATGCAGGCGGGCCCGCACCACATGTCCGGCCCGAAGTTGGTCAACGAAACAGAATTCCCGCGAGACCGGAAGATAGTCGTCAACGAGCTGGCGGGCGGCATCTAGATTATTGGTCGCGTAATGAAGCTCCGCCAGCGGCAATGCGACGAGAGCGCCGAGCCCGGATTTCGGGCCGGCCCAGCGGGCGCTTTCGGCCAAGCCCTGGTTCAGGGCTGCTTCCGCGGCTTCGGTACGCCCGGCGGCGAACATCGACGCACCGGCTGAGGCTTGCAGGGCGATCTTGGCGAAACGGTAGCCGGATTCGTCCGCCAACATGCGAGCCTGCGCGTAAAGCCTCTCAAGACCGTCGAAGCGGAACTGCTCACACCGCGCAGCAGCCAGATGACCATATACCGTACAGGTGAGATAGGGACGCTGAGCATCGAAGATCTGGATGAGCGCGTTACACTGCGCCTCGACCTGTGCCGGCTCGTCCCGCGCCGCTGCAATGACCATGGCGCGGTGTCGGATGGAGTGCTCGATGGCCGCCAAGCTCTCGGGATCGCTGTCGCCGTCGGCGCGCAACGCCCCGACATGCGCGCGTGCGATGGCGAGCAGGCGCTCGGCCTCAGCGGTGTTGTGGCTCCCGGCTTTCAGCCAGGTGACGGCGAGCAACGTTCGCGGCGCCCGCGCCAAGGCTTCGGCGGACAGACGGGCCGCGAACTGTGCCACGACGCCGATCTTGCCATTGAAGGTCAGCTCCTCGGCGTTGCTTTCGAGCAGTTCGACCAGCATGGCTTCGTCACGTGCCTGAAGCGCGTGTTCGAGGGCTTCCAGGACCTGACCATCCAGGGCGAGCCAGGCTGCGGCGCGACGGTGCAATTCTGCGGGGGCGCCGGGCTCGATCTCCGCCAGCTTGCGCCGCAGGAACTCCGCGAACAGGCTATGGTAGCGAAAGTTAGCGCCTTCATCGTCCAACTGGACGATGAACAGCCCGAATACCTCGAGGGAGCGAAGCATCGTGCTGGCGCCCTTATTGCCCGTCATGGCCTCGCACAGTTTTGGCGCCAACCGATCAAGGACCGCGGTCTCCAGCAGGAAGCGCTGCACGTCAGGTCGTTGACCGGCGAACACATCTTCCTCGAAATAATCGGTAATCGCCCTCCGGCGGCCTGAGAACGCCACCACGAAGGCTTTGGGATCCGGCGTTTTCGTTAGACCGTGAAGAGCGAGCTTGAGGCCGGTCACCCAGCCCTCGGTCTTGCCGACGAGCACCGCGACCTCGTCCTCCGTGAGACTGGGCCCGCCGGCCGAGAGCAGGAAGGCGGAGGCCTCTGGGACGGTGAAACTGAGATGCCGATGGCCGATCTCATGCAACTGGCCATAGGCGCGCATCGCCGCCAATTCGATATGGCGCGTGTCCCGCGCTCCGAACACCATATGCATCTGCGATGGGGCATGCGCCACGAAATCACAGAGCGCCGCAGCCGCCTCCGGATCGAGCGCGTGCACATCATCAAAAAACAGGAAAACCGGTTCGGCGAGAGACGCCAGACGCTCCACAACCTGCACCATCAAGGCGTCGGCGTTGAAGAAGGATTGGTGGGCGGCGAACTGGCCAAGATCTTCACCAACGCCCGGGATGCGCGACAGCATCGCCGCGATAGAACCGATGAGGGCGGACTGGCTGCATTCACGCGAATCGAGCGTCAGCCAGCCGACCCTGGCGCCACCCGACGCCAATTCCTCGTGCCATTGCGCCATCAAAGTGGTCTTGCCGTAGCCCGCTGGCGCCTGGATCAGGGTGAGCCGGTGACGCGCGACCTCGCTCACCAACGCGCGTAGGCGCGGGCGGTCGAGCATCCCGGGAGGTTCCATCGGTGAGACAAGCTTCGTGCACAACGTTGGCATAGCGTCTTCCTCTCCCTGCGTGCCGGAGTGGACAGGCTTGTTGCGTCCTTGGTTCGGCGTCGTGACGATTTTCTACCATTCGTCTGGTTGAAAAAACAAGACCCGCCAGCGGCTTTTTTAACCTCCATTCTCCCGACCCTCTGCTTTGGCCGCATCGCCGGCCTATCTCACGATAGGTCACCAAGACTGCCGTCGCGTGAGACTAAGGTTTATCGCCCTCCACCGGAGGAAGGGCCCGTCCGGCGCGAATCTCGCTGGCGCAAGAACGGTTTGAGGCATGGTCCAATCTCCCACTTCACTCTTCGACGTCTCCGGCAAGGTCGTCCTCATCACGGGCGGCGCCCAGGGCATGGGACGCATGATCGCCGAAGGCTTCGTGGCCGGTGGCGCCAAGGTCTACATCACCTCGCGCAAGGCTGACGTCGCCGCCGCAGCGGCGGCTGCCATGGCCGAAACCGGCACCTGCGTCGCCCTTGCCCGCGACCTTTCATCGCCGGAGGACGCCAGCACGCTGGCGCGAGAGATCGCGGAGCGTGAGCCGCGGCTCGACGTGCTCGTCAACAATGCCGGGCGGACCTGGGGCGCCCCGATGGAAACCTTCCCCGACAAGGCCTGGGCCCCCGTCATGGCGGTCAATGTCCAGGCGCCGTTTACCCTGGTGCGTGACCTCCTGCCGCTGCTGCGCGCCGCGGCCTCGGCGTCGGACCCGGCGCGGGTCATCAATATCGGCTCACTCGCCGGACGCATCGTCGAGCGCCTCTCGGCCTTCTCGTATGCCGCCAGCAAGGCTGCCGTTCATCACCTGACGCGGGAACTGGCGGCGGAACTGGCACGCGACCAGATCACCGTGAACACGGTGGTGCCCGGCTATTTCCCGACGCAAATGACCTCGCACATCCGCGCCGAGGAAGAGCGGCTGACGGGCCTCGTCGACCGGATCCCGCTCGGCCGGCTCGGTTCGGCCGAGGACGTCGTAGGCGCCTGCGTCATGCTGTCCTCGCGAGCGGGCGCCTATATCACCGGATCCGAGATCGTCATCGACGGCGGCCTGGCCGGATGCCGATGAGGACGTGAGCATGCCTGTTCTGTCGGGATTGAAGGTTGTCGAATTCGACGCGCTTGGACCGGTGCCCCTGTGCGCCATGATCCTGGCCGACCATGGCGCCGAACTGGTCCGGATCGTTCGGCCGGGCACTCCGGTCGTGGATGAGAGTGTCGGCGGCACGATCCTCCATCGCGGGCGGCCATTGGTGACCCTCGACCTGAAGAAGGCCGAGGACCGGGAGGCCGCGCTGGATATCGTGGCAGAGGCCGACGCGGTCGTCGAAGGGTTCCGCCCTGGCGTTATGGAGCGGCTTGGCCTTGGTCCCGAGGCCTGCCAAGCCCGTAACCCGAAGCTCGTTTATGGCCGCATGACCGGCTGGGGGCAGTCCGGCCCGCTGGCCGAGCGCGCGGGCCATGATATCAACTACATCGCGCTCACCGGCGCGCTGGCGGCGATCGGCCCGGCGGAAGCGCCGGTTCCGCCCTTGAACGTCATCGGCGACTACGCAGGCGGCACGATGTTCCTGGCCTTCGGAATTCTGGCCGGGCTCATCGAGGCGCAACGAACGGGTCGCGGACGGGTGGTCGACGTCGCGATGTGCGATGCGGTGCCTGTGCTGCTGAGCCTCGTCCAGGCGTTCCGGCAGACCGGCGGCTGGGAAGACGCGCGGACGCGCAACCTGCTCGACGGCGGCGCGCCATTCTATCGCTGCTATGCTTGCCGCGACGGGGGGTTCGTGGCCGTGGGGGCTCTGGAGCCACAATTCTACGCGGCACTGTTGCATGGCCTTGACCTCGCGCCCGCCGATTATCCGCAATATCCGCGCGCGGGCTGGCCGAAAATCCAGGCGGCCATCGCGAGCCGGTTCATGACACGTGACCGCGACGCCTGGGCCGATCACTTCACGGGCATCGACGCATGCGTGAGCCCGGTGCTGACGATCGGCGAAGCCACAGACGCACCGCATCTCAAGGAGCGCCGTGTCTTTCGTCAGCGCGATGGCATCATCGAGGCAGCGCCCGCCCCCCGCTTCGGCGATCCGGCAGCGTTGCCGCCCCCCGCCACCGAGGTTACGCCCGAAGAACTCTTGGCGCGGTGGCGTTCATGATCTATTTCGCCTCTATCGTCATGATGGCCAGAGTTTAGAGGTGGCGGACAGCACATGAGCAGTGATGCGACCGGAGCCAAACCACCTGCCGCAATCGACAGGATGTCCGGGGAACTGCGCAAGGCCGATCTTCAGGACGCCGCGACACAACTCTTTTCAGAGCGGGGCTATGACGGGTCGTCTCTCCAGGAGATCGCCGACCGCATCGGCATCCTGAAGGGAAGCGTCTATTACTACTATCAGTCAAAGGAAGACTTGCTCTTCGACATCGTGAAGGCGATCCACGACGAGCATCTCGAAAACGTGCGCATGCTGGCTGCGCGGCCCGGTGACCCGATGCAGCGGCTCCATGCCGTTCTCGTCGGTCATGCCATCTTCGTTTGCGACAACCTGGTCAAGACTACGGTGTTCCTGCGGGAGCTCGAGCGTCTGCCCGCGGAGCGGCAGGCCGAGATCCTGCGCCCCGACCATTCCTACCAACGCGTCTTCCGCGACCTTATCGTCGAGGCTCAGGATGCAGGGCTGGTCGCGGCCGGGGTGAGCCCCAAGCTCGCATCGCTATGGATCCTTGGATCCCTGAACTGGTTGCACCGCTGGTATCGTCCCAGTGTCTCGAGCGGCCCGGAACAAGTGGCCGAACAATTCGCAGACCAGTTGACCCGGGGTATCAAGCCCTCGGCCCTGTGGGAGTTCCATGGCCCCAGTCATGAATAAGCCTGAGCCAAACGCCGATGCCCTGCTGGCGAACAGCAGTCCGCGTCAGCGCGCCACCAGGGGGCGACCAACGCGCAAGCGACTGTCCCACGAGGAGCGGCGGCGTGAGATCATGCATGTCGCCAAGCAGATCATTCATCGCAAGGGTTCGGAGGCAGCCTCCCTGCAGGAAATCGCCGATGCGCTGAACATGAAGAAGGCAAGTCTTTACTATTATTTCAGCTCAAAGGAAGAACTCCTCCAAGATATACTCACAACGATCATTGGCGAGGGCATGACGCGCGTCCGTGGTATTCTTGAAAGACAACAGGACGACCCGCTGACACGCCTGTGGAGGCTCGTGGCGAGCCATATCCATCATCTATGCGCCGATGTGGTCGATGTGGCGGTCTTCCTTCACGAGCGCAAGATGATACCGCCGGACAAGCGCAAGACGCTGCTGGCCGACGACTACGCCTATGAGGCCGCCTTCATCGACACGATCCGCGCCGGACAACGCGCCGGCCAGATCCGCGACGACATCGACGCCAAGCTCGTGGCGCTCAGCCTCCTCGGCTCAACCAACTGGACCTATACTTGGTACAAGTCCGATGGTGATCTCACGCCGGCCTTCATCGGCAGCCAGTTCGCGACGATGACGATCAACAGCCTCGCCAACGAGGCCACGCTTCGTTCCTGGCAGCCGCCTCCCGCCTGAACAGGAAGCCTTTGGCTGCCTCCGATCTTTGGATAGGGGGCTCGGCGCCGCAGGACGCTCATCATCTCCGCCAGAGTGACTGGAACCAACTGCCGGTCACGGGGCATCAAGGGCGGACGCATGAAGATACTCATCACCGGCGCCGCGAGCGGCATTGGCCGCGCCGCCGCCCTCCGTTTGCACGATGACGTTGTTCGGCGCGAGGGCCAAGGCGCCGAACTCATGCTGGTCGATATGAACGCGTCGCTCCTTGAGGAGTTCGCCGGCGAACTCTCAGCCAGAGGCGCAAAGACACGAACCTTCGTCGGAGATCTGGCCGATCCCGACGTGCCGGCGGCGGCGGTTGCCGCGACGGAGGCAGCCTATGGCGGTCTCGACGCCCTCATCAGCAACGCTGGCATCATTTCCCGCTCCAACCTGCTGGAGCTCAGACTCGAGGACTATGAGCGGACATTCGCCGTCAACACGCGCCCCACCTGGCTGTTGGCCAAGGCCGCTTATCCCATGCTCGCCGCCGCCAAAGGCTGTCTTATCGCCACCGCGTCCATCGCCGCTCACGAGCCCACACCGTCGCTCGGAGCCTACGCGCCATCGAAGGCGGCGCTGTTGATGCTCGTCAGGCAGCTCGCCTGCGACTGGGGGCCGGCCGGGATCCGCTGCAACACCGTCTCGCCCGGCAGTACCCTGACGGCCATCACCGCCAACTCGTCCTCGCCCGGGGCCGATCGTCGCGAGGGCCGCAACCCGCTCGGCATGATCGCTGATCCCGATCATCAGGCAGCGGTCATCGCCTTCCTGGCAAGCCCGGACGCCGCCTTCGTCACGGGGGCGGATTTCGTCTGTGACGGCGGCGCCCGGACGCAGTTGATGATGGCGTCCGGCATGGGCAACCCGTGGCAACGACCAACTAACTCGGTTGATGGTTGAGACCTATAGCTTGCTGATTTTATACGGAACCACCGCGTCATTCCGGGGCGGGCCGAAAGGCCCGAGCCCGGAGTCCATGAACACCACTGTGAACCAAAGCAGGCACAGCCCGGCGCGTCTTCTTGTCAGGCCCAGTGTTGATGGATTCCGGGCTCCTCGCTGATGCGAGGCCCCGGAATGACGGCGAGCTTCCATCCAGAACCCTCACGTTTTAAGGCGCAGCTCGAAGCCAGCCCTCATCGACGCGGGCCCGCTTCGGCCAAATCTGAAACGCCTTCGCCTCAAAGCAACTCACGCAGGCGAAACTTCTGTACCTTGGTCGATGACATCGGCCATTCGGTCACGAAGATCACCTGACGCGGAATCTTGAAGCTCGCGATCTGGCCCTTGCAGAACGCCACCAGCCCTTCCTCGTCGACGCTCATCCCGGGATTGCACTCGACGAAGGCGACCGGCACCTCGCCGAGGCGATCATCGCTCTTGCCGAGAACCTGCACGAACTTCACGGCGGGATGCCCGCTCAGAAACGACTCGACCTCGGTGGCGGCGACATTCTCGCCGCCGACCTTCAGCATGTCCTTCAGACGCCCGAGAAAATAGAGCCAGCCATCGGCATCGAACATACCGAGGTCTCCGGTCCTCACCCAGCCATCGGCGAGGATGGTCCTGCGCGTGTGGGCCGGATCCTTGTAGTAGCCGCGAAACGTGCCTGCGCCACGGATGATGATCTCGCCGCGGGTGCCCGGCGGCAGGTCCTCGAGCGTCTCGGGGTCGACCACCCTCGCCTCGGCGCCATAGAGAGGCCGCCCACTTGCGGCAAGGCGCTTGTCCTCCGGCGCATCGGGCGGCGTCAGCATGAACAGCCCGGACGTCTCCGACATGCCGAACAGATTCATGATCGGCACATCGGGCGGGAGCAGGTCACGGATCACATATTGCGTGCCGAGCGGGCCGACATTGACCATGGACCTGACGAAGCCGGTCCAGTTCTCCCGATCGTAGTGCGGCGAACGCAGCACCGGCAGGCTGAGCGTGTGGAAGCCGGGATAGAGATGCTCCACGCGGTACTCCGAGATCATGCGCGCCACGAGATCCGGATCGAAATGCGGTGTGCTGAGGATCGTGGCGCCGCAAGCCATGATGCCGGTGATCAGACCGATGCCGCCGGAGTGGAAGAACGGCATGGGGTCCCAGACCTTTTCACCCGGCGCGAGCCCGACCGAGCGGGAATAGGTCCGCCACGCCCGCTGGAGGCTCGCGTGGGAGAGCTCGCAAGCCTTCGGCATGGCGGTGGTGCCGGAGGTGTAGATCATCACGGCCGTGTGCTCTGGATGCTGCGCGGCATGGGCGCTGTCGAGGATGGCATCGGGAACGGAGACGCCGAGCGCCACGAGATGGGCATCGGAATGCGCCGGCGTCCAGCGCGTCTCGCCGAACATAACGACATGGTCGAGCAGCGGCGCCTCCGCCAGCGCGACGCCATGGGGCGACGGGGCGTCGGAGAGGGCGGGGAAGGTGGCGGCCAGAAGAGCCGCGAAGTCGACATGGTCGCGGATCCGGTCCGTCGTCATGACGATGCGGGCATCGGTGTGGGGAACCACCATCGCCAGTTCGTGTTGCTTGAAGCGGGCGTTGTAAAGGATGCTCTTGCCGCCAGCGAGTTGCACAGCGAAATGCGCGAGCAGGAAATCGAGGCAGTTCGGCATCATGATGCCGACGTGTTGACCAGGCTCGAGCCCCAGCGCGATCAGACCCTTGGCGAGCGCCCTGCTACGCTCCAGCAGCGCCCCATAGGTGATCGTCACGTCAGGAAAGATGGCGTAGAGCTCATCCGGGCGAATACGCGCGTTGTTCTCGAGGAGTTGGGCGAGGGTAAAGCCGCTATCATCGCGATGCGTGGTCATGATTGTCCCTCGGCATTGGCCGGCCAGGTTTAAGACTTCACACGCGCGCCCCCGCGTCAAAGCGGATGATCGACGCGTTCATGAAACGGTTCTCGATGAGATGGCAGACAAGCTGCCCGAATTCGTCCGGATGCCCGAGCCGCTTCGGGAACACGGTCTTCGCCACCAGTGCCGCAGTCCAGTCGGCCGGCAGGCCGCCGAACATCTCCGTGTCCATAAAGCCTGGACAGATCGCGTTCACACGAATGCCGAAGCGGGCGAGATCCCGCGCGACCGTCAGCGTCAGCGACGTGACGCCGCCCTTGCTGGCGGCATAGGCGGCACTGCTGCTGGCGTCCACGGCCGCGATCGAGGCGGTATTGACGATGACCCCGCGTTCGCCGTCCGGTCCCGGCGCGTTGCGCGCCATGTGCCGGGCACAGTGGGCGAGCACCTGGAACGTGCCGGTGAGATTGACGTCGACCGTGCGCCGGAACAACGCCATGGGGAAAATGCCGTCGTCATCGAGCACAGGCGCGCCCTTGACGATACCGGCACAGTTCACGCAGACATGGATCGCGCCGAAGCGCGCGGCCACCGCATCGATCGCAGCCGCGACCGCCGCCTCATCGCTGACATCGACGGCCATGAAGAGTTCGCCCGCCTCGTCGATGGGACCCTCTGGCGGCCGCAGATCGAGGTTCGCGATCTTCGCGCCTTGCGCCAGCAAGGCCTCGATCGTTCCCCGTCCGAGGCCCGACGAGCCACCGGTGACGACGCAGACCCGATCCTTCATATCCATGGATGCCCTGCCCTGTCTGGCTTCTTCTTTTTGACGATGCCACAGCCAATCTAGAAAGGTCCGCGACCTCGCCACCTATCGCCCGATAGGCCGCGCGGCGATCACAAAAAAGGCCGGCCATCTTGCGGCCGGCCCGAGTTACCCGGCGGAGCACCAGGGTCAGGGATAGGAAAGCCTCGAGGCCGCGATCAGAAGGAGCGCGGCAGTCCCAGCCGTTCGGCGATGCCGTTGCGGGCCATCTCGTTGGTGATCGGGCCGATCTTCCACAAACGCGCGTCACGCCAGTAACGCTGCATGTCGGTTTCGGCCGAATATCCCATGCCGCCGAGAATCTGGATACCGAGATCGGCCGCCTTCACGGCATAGTCGGACGCCATCACCTTGAGCATGCTCGATTCCATGCCGCAGTCCCTGCCCTGCGACTGCAGCCAGGCCGTGTTGTGCAGCATCAGCTCGATCGCCTTCTGCCATGTCGCGATATCGGCGACGTAGTGCTGCAGCGCCTGGAAGGACCCGATCGTCTTTCCGAAAGCCTTACGCTGCTTCATGTAATCGAGGGCGTCCTCGAGAACGCCGTCGATGACACCGAGACAGAAGGCTCCCACCATGATGCGCTCGTTGTTGAGTGTCGGCAGCAGCATGTACCAGGCACGGCCCGGCTCGCCGAGAACGAGATCATCGGGCACGAAGACGTTCTCGATGTGAACCAGGCAGGAGCCGATCGATCGCATGCCGAGCTTCGGCAACTGGGTGACGGTCAGCCCCTTCTGCTTGGCCGGCACGAAGAACAGCGTAACGCCGTGATGGCGCTTCTCGCCATTCTTGTCGGTGCGCGCAAGAAGAAGGATGTAATCGGCGACATGCGACGACGAGCACCAGATCTTCTCGCCATTGATCACCCAGCCGCCATCGACGCGCTCGGCCGTGGTGCTCAGCGCGCCCAGCACGTCCGTGCCGCCGTTCGGTTCGGTGAAGCCGATCGAGGCGCGCAGTTCGCCGCGCGCCATGGCCGGCAGGAAACGCTTCTTCTGTTCCTCATTGCCATAGACGCCGATCGACTTGCCGCCGGCGAAGGATGTCAGGCCCCAGATCCAGGCAAGGCCGCCCAGCGAACGGGCCAGCTCACGACCGAGGATCATCTGGGTCATCACGTCGCCGCCCTGGCCTCCATAGGCTTCATCGATACCGATGCCGTGAAAGCCGGCGGCCGTGAACTTGTCCCAGAGCGCGAAGGGATAGTCATGCTCATTGCGTTCGAGTTCCCGCGCCCAGGCCTTGGGGGTTTCCGTGTCGACCCAACGCCGCACCATGTCGCGAAATGCGCGGTTTTCTTCGGAAAGTTCGAAATCCATAGCGGCGCTCCTTTGGTTTCTTATTGTTCTCTGGCGGAGCCCGTATCCTCTCACCTATCGCACGATAGTCAGGGCAATCGCCCCAAATAGACGCTTCGACTATCAGGCGATCAGCCCGAATTGCCGAGCGCGTTCAACCGCCTGGGACCGACGGCGGATGCCGACCTTGTCGTAGACCTGCTGCATGTACCACTTCACCGATCCCTCGGAGAGGCCAAGCCGGCTGCCGATCTCGCGGTTACGCATGCCGCAGCCGACCAGCGTCAGGATTTCCAGCTCCTTGCCGCTGAGACGGCCGTAAAGCCCCTCGTCCGGCACAGCATGCGCCCCTGTCGGCCGCTTGCCCTCGAAAGCCTCGAGCACGCGCTGCGCGAACAGATCGGTCGGGTGGTCGGAGGCGATGTTGTCAGCATAAGCCTCGGCGAGGATGGAGCGTACCGCGGTGCCTTCGTCTACAAAGCAGCGCACCAGCTCCGCCGGCGCCGCGTTGGCGATCGCCTCGCGCATCTGCCTCTGCGCCGCCCGCCCGTCGCCGCTGAGCAAAAGCGCCTGAGCCATCAGTATGCTCCAGCGCACATTCAGCCTGAGCGCTCCACGCTGAGCGCAGAACGAGCGCCACTGTTTGATGACCGACAAGGCTTCACGGGTGTTGTCGTAGCTCAGCGCCATACGCACCCAGATCGCGGCGCGGGTTTCCTCGCGCGTCGTGGCCCCCGCCTGCGGCAGGCATCCTTCCGGCTCGACCGGCAGGCCCGCCCATTCCAGGAGACGGCTCGCCGCCTCAGGCATGCCGCTGCGCAGCAACAGGCGGATCTGTTCGTGAATGACGGCGAGACGCAGCCTTTCCAGGTCACATTCAAGGGCGATCGCCGACGCGTCGTCGAGGGTGCGGCGCGCACCGGCGATATCGCCCCTGGCGGCGAACAGCCGCGATGCCACGATATGACCTGACACGAGTTGGTCCGGAAATGACATCTCGCGCGCCGCTGGCAGATGGCCTTCGATGAGGTCCGCGGCCCGCTCGCTCTCGTTGCTCTCATAGAGCACCTCGGCCAGCGGCAGCGCCACGAGCGCGGCGAGGCCCGAATTGCGGCCGGTCCACTTCAGGCTTTCGGCGAAGCCGTTCTCGAGCGCCGTCCTTGCGGCCTCGGCGCGGCCATTGGCGAAGAGCGACGCGCCAGCGGCGGCCTGCAAGGAGATCAGCGCGAAGCTGTATCCGGACTGCTCGGCGATCGCCTTGCCATCCGCATAGAGCTTCTCGATGCCCTCGAAACGGAACTGCTCGCGCCGCGCTATCAGCAACTGGCCGTGGATCGTGCATGCAAGATAGGGCCGGATCCCGTTAAAATAGCGCATGAGGCGCTGACAGCGCTGCTCGACGTCGGCGGCTTCGTCATGCGCCGCCGCCAGCATCATCTCGCGATGCTCGATAGTGCGACGCAAGATCTCGCTGTCGCCGCCCTCGTCCGCCGCCTGCCGCTGATCGAGGCATGCCCTCGCCTGGTCGAGCAGCCGCCGCGATTCCGCGTGACGCATGGCGCGGATCTTGAGCCAGGCCACCGAAATCATCGTCCACGGGCAACGAACGAAGATCGCTTCCGGCAAATGCGCGGCATAACGGGCGATGACGCCGAGGCGCCCCGTGTAGGTGAATTCCTCGGCTATGGTCTCGAGATAACCGCCAAGCCGGTCGAAGTCGCGAGCCCGCAAGGCCTGTTCGAGCGCTTCCGTCCAGTAACCGTTCCGCGACAGCCAGTCGGCCGCCGCGCGCTGCTGACGCGCCTCGGCGGCGGAATCGTGCTCGGCGAGCTTGCGCCGCAGGAAGTCGGCGAAAAGGCTGTGATAGCGGTACCAGTTGCCTTCATCGTCAACAGCGGCGATGAACAGGCCGATCTCCTCCAGTCGCCGCAGCATGGCGACGGAATCGTTGCGACCGGCGACCGCATCGCACAGGGGCGGCGACAGTCGATCGAGATTAGCGGTCGCCAGCAGGAAGTTCTGGATATCCCCGCTCTGTATGGCGAAGACGTCCTCGGCGAAGAAATCCGCCACCGCCCGCCGCCGGCCCGAAAAGGCGGCGATTTGCGCTGACCGGTCCGCGTCGGCGCAGCCGTCGAGTGCCAGCGCGGCGAGCTTCAGGCCTGTCGCCCAGCCCTCGGTGCGCTCCATGAGCGTGTCCAGATCGCCGGGAGAAAGGTCGTGATGACCGTTCGCGGCAAGCAGGGCGCTCGCTTCCTCGCGCGAGAACTTCAAGGCGTCCATGCCGATCTCGAGCAACTGGCCATAGGCGCGTAGAACGCCGAGTTCCAGCGCCGCCGTGTCGCGTGTTGCGATGACGAAACGGGTGTTCGAAGGCGCCCGCCGAAAGAGCACGCCCAGCATGTCGATGGCATCCGCCGGAAGGACATGGGTGTCGTCGAGCATAACGAAAACAGGGACAGCAGAAAGTCTCTCGATCACCGTCGCGAGCAGACCGTCAGCATCGTAGTAAGTCTCGTTGCGGAAATTCAATCCGAGACCTTCGGCGGTCGCATTGGCGGACAGCATCGCCGCCAGCGAGGATGCGAAGGCCTTCGCCGAGCACTCCTGACGATCGAGGCTCAGCCAGGCAACCCGCACACCTTGCCGCGAAAGCGCTTCGGACCACTGGGCAAGCAGCGTGGTCTTGCCATAGCCGGCAGGCGCCTTGACCAGCGTGATGCGACGGGGGGCCTCGCTGAGGAGCCGGCGAAGCCTGGGGCGATCAAGCAGGCCGCCCGACTCCAGAGGTGGGACAAGCTTGGTCCTTATCAGTTCCATGGCATTTCCCCGACGCTGATTTTCTCATCCGGCGGCTTCTGGCTCGCCCATTCTTTCCTCTAATCTACCATTCGTCCGGTTGGTTAGGCAAGAAGCGCCGTCCCTTTTATGGTCGAGAATTTCATGGCGCCGGCGCATTTCTGGGCGACGATGGACATGCAAGACGACGGACATGAAAGACGCAGACGGCCCGGGCGTCGCCGCCCGGGCCGGTTTGTAATCGTGACGAAAAGGACTGCGACGCTTAAAAAAATATCACAAGGCGAGATGGCGGTTCCGCACCTCCGGCGACGCGTCGAATTCATCCCAGCTGCCGCTGAATACGATCCGGCCGGTGTCGAGAACATAAAGTGAATTGGTACACTGGCGCGCAAACCAGAGGTTTTGCTCGCTGAGCAGGAGCGCGACCCCGTGTTGCGCGCAAATGGCGTTGATTGATTTGGCCATCTCCTCGACGATAATCGGCGCCAAGCCCTCGGTGGGCTCATCGAGCAACAGCAGCTTCGGCATCGGCAGGAGGCCACGCGCCACTGCGAGCAGTTGCTGCTGGCCGCCGCTCAGCTGGTTGCCGAAACGGGTCTTCAGCGCCTCCAACATGGGAAAGAAGCCTATCATCGCCTCGGGCGAGGCCGGCGTCGTACCTCTTGCCGTGGCGTGGCGCGCGATCTCGAGGTTCTCGACCACCGTGAGGTGTGGAAAGATGCGCCGGTCCTCCGGCACCAGCGAGAGGCCGAGACGCGTACGCTCGAAGCCCTTCAGCCGACGGAGATCGGCACCGTCGAGCTGCAGCACGCCATGGGCGGACGGACCGCCCCCCATGATGCTCTTCAGGAGGGTGGACTTGCCGGCGCCATTACGGCCGATCACCGCGACCCGCTCGCCCTTGGTAATCTTCAGGTCGATGCCATGGAGTACCTGGCTGTCGCCATAGAGGGCGCGGAGCTGTCCAACCTCAAGCATGCTGCACCTCGTGCCCTAGGTACACGTCACGCACCGCCTGGTTGGCGCGGATTTCCTCGCCGGTGCCGATGGCGATCACCTGGCCGTAGTTCAGCACCATGATCCGGTCGGACAGCCCGAACACCACATCCATGTCGTGCTCCGTCAGCAGCACCGTCACGCCGAAGCTGTCGCGGATCTGTTTGACCAGTGCCACCATCTCCACCCGGTCGGAGGGAGACATGCCGGCGGTCGGCTCATCCATCATCAGCACCTTCGGGCCGAGCGCCAGGGTCAAGGCCAGCTCCAGCCGCTTCTTGTCGCCGTGGGACAGGAAGCGCGCCTCCATGTCCCGCCGCGCCGCGAGGCCGACCGCCGCCAGCCATTGTTCCGCGCTGCCGAGGGTGTCGTCCGAGGGCTTGTAGCGGAGCAGCCCGCCGAGGCTTTCACGGGCGTTGCGCTTTCGCGCTTCCACGGCCAGCACGAGATTGCCGAGCAATGTGGTGTCGGGATAGACGCGCGCGACCTGGAATGTGCGGCCGAAGCCGATGGCAACGCGACGCGCTGCCGGCATGCGCGTGATGTCCTCGCCGAAGGCCTCGATGCGGCCCTTCTCGGGCAGCACCTCACCGGTCAGCGTTCGGAACAGCGTTGTCTTGCCGGCACCGTTCGGACCGATGATCGCCAATGTTTCGCGAGCGGCGACGGTCAGGTTCACGTCCTTCAGGACCGGTATGGCGCCGTAGTTCTTATGAAGGTTTTCGACTTTCAACACGGGGGTCACGGACGGACCTCCTTTGCCACGAAACCGATCTTCGGCTCTGACGTCGCCTCCTGCTTCCGCGACCGGAAGCGTCCGATGATTCCGAGCACACCGTCAGGGGCAAGCATCACCAGGAGAAGCAGCACGCCACCGGTGACGATCTCGGACAGGCCGGCGAGCGCGCGCGTCGCCTCGGCCAGGATGAAGAACAGCACGGTGCCGACGACCGGGCCCCAGAAGAAGGCTGCTCCGCCAAGAAGCGAACTCAGCATCGGCTGCATCGAGACCAGGTAATTGCCCGCCTCGGGCGTGACGATCTGCACCCAGGGGGCCTGCAGAGCGCCGGCAAGCGTCGCCACAGCCCCCGAGATGGCGAAAGCGGTCAGCCTGTAACGGCCGACATTGATGCCGAGAAACATCGTGCGCTCCGGGTCCTGCTTGACCGCCCGCAGCATACGTCCCAGCGGGCCGGCGCTGAGCCACCACAGCCCGAGCGCCATGGCGCCGCAGACGACGAACAGGAACCAGAAGTAATTCTGCGTGCTCTGCAGGCCGACCGTGATGAAACCAAGGTCGAGATTGGGGTGCGGGATACCCGAGACACCGTCGTCCCGCCCCAGCGCAGCCGACGAACTGATGAGCAGGCGCATGATCTCGCTCAGCGCAAGCGTCAGGATCGCAAGTGCTATACCTGTCGTCCTGCGGACGGCGACAGCGCCGACGATCGCCGCGACACAGCCGCCGATCAGCGCGGCGACGACCAATACCGCGAGAAACCACTGGCCCCCCGTCGCCTTGAGCATGAGGCCGGAGGCATAGCAGCCGATCGCGAAAAAAGCCGCGTGACCGAAGGTGGCGAGGCCCGTGGTGCCGAACAAAAGGTTCCAGGACAGGGCGAACAGCGCGGCGATCAGTGCCATGCCGGCGAGGAAAACCATGCCGGGATTGGCCCACAACGGCATGGCCGCGATACCCGCCGCGCCCAGGACGCCGATCCACGTCAACACTGTCCTGTAACGCGCCCAGTCGACGGGCGCACTGCCGGTCGCGTGATGCGGCGAGGCATGGTCCCCGCTGCCGGCCGAGAGCAGGCCGGCGGGCCGCCATAACATGAAAGCGACCATCACCACATACATGGCGACCCCCGGCTGATCGGGGAGGACGACGGCGTTGAGGCTCTCGACCAGACCGAGCACGAGAGCCGCCAGGAAGGCGCCACGAATATTGCCGAGCCCGCCGATGATAACGGCGATGAAGGCCTGCAGTAGAAAGGCGTGCGACAGCGTCGGCGACAGGCTCTGGTTGGGCAGCAGCAGCCCACCCGCGGCGCCGGCAAGAAAGAAGGCGGCAACCACGGTCAGCGTCAACATGACGGGAACGTTGATGCCGACAAAGCCGGACATCCACTGGTCATGCGCCAGCGCCTGCACAATCTTGCCGATCCACAGGCGGTGGATGGCGAATTCCAGGATGATGAAGACGACGATGCCGAGGCCGATAATGAACAGCGAAAAGATCGGCACGATCACCGGCCCGACCATCAGAACGCCGGCGAGCGACGGGGGCGGGCTGATGGAATGGTAGTTGAGACCCCAGATCATCTTGACCAGACCGTCAAGCAGCATCATCAGCGCGAAGGTCGCGATCAGGGTGTAGGCCTCATCGTAATCGCGCAGGCGCCGGAACACGACGATATCCGTAACCAAGCCGAGCGCGGCGACGACCACTCCCGACACCAGGGCGGCCAGCAGAAACACCCAGATGGAACTCGCGGACGGCCCCATGATGCTGAAAGCCACATAGGCGCCCAGCATGAAAAAGCTTCCCTGGGCGAAATTTAGGATGCGCAGCAGGCCGAAGATCAAGGTGACGCCGGCGGCCACCAGAAACACCGCCATGCCCGCCGCGAGGCCGTTGGCCAAGGCAAACAACACTTGATCCAGCATACGTCCTCCCTGAGACAGGTGGGCCTGCCCGATGCTGGACGGCGCGTCACCCGCGTCTGCTGTGTTCGATCCCTGGCACTGGTCGCCGCGCCGGCCATCTTCGCTGGTGTACTTGTCCCGACGCGACCTTGAGCAAGGCGAGAAGCTAGGAGGCCGGATAGCCACGGAGACCTATCCATCGATAGGGGGCGTCGGCCCAGGCGAGGTCCTATCCACGAGACAGGGAGCGACAATGCGGCGGCCTCCCGTTCCAACAGGCAGAAGGTGGCCCCATGACGCATGGCAAGCGCGAGACGATCGAAAGCCCGTCGCGCTTTCCCCGGCTCGCAAGCCCGATCCGGCTCGCGGGGCTCACGATCCCGAACCGCATCGTCATGGCGGCGATGTCCAGCGTGCTGGCCGACGAAGAGGGCGGCGTCACCGACGATACGGTTGCCTATTACCGGGCGCGTGCCGCCGGCGGCACGGGGCTCATCGTGGTCGAGTTCACGAGCGTCAATCGCCGCTACGGCAGGGCCGAGATGAAGCAACTCGTGCTTGATGAGGACAGCGCCATCGGCGGGCATCGGAGGATCACGGCAGCCATCCGTGCTGCGGGCTCCCGGGCCGCGCTGCAGCTGCACACACCGGGCCAGCATGCGGATCGCCATACACTGGACGGTCTGCCGTTCGCGCCGAGCGAGGAAATCTCCCGTCGCGATGGCGTCACCCCGACGACGCGCATGCTGGAGCCCACGCAAATCGAGGAACTGATCGGCGACTTCGGCCGGGCGGCCGAACGCGCCATGGCCGCAGGTTACGAGGCGATCGAGATCCACGGCGCGCATGGCTATTTGCCGATGGCCTTCCTGTCCCCGCTCAGGAACAGGCGCGATGACGCATGGGGCGGCGACTTCGAACGGCGCCTGCGCTTCCCCCTGGCGGTGATAAAGGCGGTCAAAGCTGTGCTCGGCCCGGATCGTCCGCTCATCTACAGATTGTCGTCCTCGGATTTCCTGCCGGGCGGCCTCTCCCTCGATGACATGGTCACCATCGTCCCGCGCCTCGTCGCCGCCGGCCTCGACGCCATTCATGTGTCGAGCGGCGCGATCGAGGGCACCCTCGACCGCACCATCGATCCCATGTCGGCGGATGAGGCGTGGCGCTTCGCGCATGCCCGCGCGATCCGTGCGGTGGCCGGCGTGCCGGTCATCGGCGTCGGCCCGGTGCGCTGGCCGGATGTTGCGGAGCGCGGCCTGGCGGACGGCGACATCGACATGGTGGCGCTGGGGCGGCCCCTGCTCGCCGACCCGGACTGGTCGCGCAAGGCGCTGGCCGGCGATGTCGATGCGATCCGCCCCTGCACCAACTGCAACTGGTGCTTCGACCGGGTGCTCAAGCACATCAACATCAGCTGCGCCGAGAACCCACGCGCCGGCCAGGAAAACCATGTTCCCGTCGTGGATGGCGGCGCGGGCCGGCTGGCGCTGGTGGTCGGCGCGGGCCCCGGCGGGATGGCGGCGGCGCTGGAACTGTCCGAGGCCGGGTTCAAGACCCGCCTCTACGAGGCGAGGGATGAAGTCGGGGGCGGGCTGATCGCCTCGGCGTCGCCTCCCCACAAGGAAAAGCTCTTTTGGTATCTCGACTATTTCAAGAGGCGCCTTGCGGCGAGCGGCGTCGAGATCCGCCTCGGCCAGCCAGCCGATACAGGCGCGCTGACCTCCGAAAGGCCCGCGCTGGTGATCATCTCGACCGGCGCCCGGGCGCAGGCAATGCCCTTCGCGACGGGTGACGCCACCCGCGTGATCCGCGCCTATGACATTCTGTCCGGCGACTGTGAGGCTCCTTTACCCGACGCGTTGCCCACCGTGGTCTATGGTGGCGGCGAGACAGGTTGCGAGACTGCGGAATATCTGGCGGCTCGTGGACATCACGTCATTCTCGTGACCCGCTCGGGCGGGCAGCAGCTCGCCCGTTCCGCCGAGGTCATGTATCGCAAGCATCTCCGGGCGCGCCTGCAAGGCAACCCCCGGATCACCGTGGTCGACAACACCACCATCACCGACGTCGACGGGCGGCTCGTCACGACGCTGGCAAATGGTCAGGAAGGCCGGATCGAAGCGGGCTGGGTGGTGGTCGCGCAGGGGCGGCAACCGGGTTCCCCGCTTGGCGCCGGGCTCGCGGCCGCCGGCATTCCACATGCCATGGTCGGTGACGTCGAGACGATCGGACGGATCGGCGACGCGGTCCATGCGGCGCGCGCCGCCGTGTCTTCGCTCGCGCATCAGGTCACGCGCCAGGTCGCCCGATGAAGCGTGAAAGAGGTTTGCAACCATGACCGATCGTCCCGCGACCGCCGAAGACGACACCCCGCTCACGGTCGCGCATGACGGCCCTGTAGCCGTGGTCACCATCGCAAGGCCGCACAAGCTCAACACCATGACGCGGCGCTTCTATGCCAACATCACCGCGACCCTGCGAGGCCTGGAGCAGGACGGTGGCGTGCGCGTGGTGGTGATCACCGGCGCGGGCGAGCGGGCGTTCTCCGCCGGTGGCGACATCGGCTCGCTCGACAGCCTCGGCGACATGGTGGATCGCCGCGCCTACCAGCGGGAGGCCATGGCCGCTTTCCTGGCGGTGGAGCGGTGTCCGCTGCCGATCATCGCCGCGGTCAATGGCCTCGCACTCGGTGGCGGCTGCGAACTCACGCTCGCCTGCGACATCGTCATCGCCGCCGAGCACGCCGAGTTCGGCATGCCGGAGGCAGCGCTGGGCCTCGTTCCGGGCTACGGGGTCATCCGTGCCGCTGACAAAATCGGACGCGCGATGACCAAGCTGCTCATCGCAACACGCCGTCGCATCGATTCCGCGACGGCGTTGCGTATCGGGCTCGTCGAAGAGGTGGTGCCATCCGCCGCGCTCCTGAGCCACGCCCTTGCCATGGCGCGGGAGATTGCGGAGAGTTCGCCGCTCGCTCTTGAAATTGCCAAGCGCATCATTGATCGGAACCTCACGCAGGCCGATCTCGATTATTCTACGGAGGCACTCGCCGTGTTACAGGCAAGCCCCGACGTTCGTGAGGGAACCGCCGCGTTCCTCGGTAAACGGAAGCCCCTCTTTGCTGATCGGCGTGGCTGAAATACGGATGATCGAATGACGAAGGTCTTTGCCCGCGAGCTGAGCCACAAGCTGCCAGAGCCGGCACCCGTGCGCCACCGGCTGCGCGGCCACGAACGGCGCGCCGAAATCCTGACGGCGGCAACGAAAGTATTCCATCGCAAGGGTTATGAGGCGGCCTCCCTGCAGGACATCGCCGACGAGCTCGGCATCCGCAAAGCGAGCCTGTTCTACTACTTCCCCTCAAAGGAGGAACTGCTGCACGAGGTGCTGGCTTCGATCATCAGCCGGGGCATCGCCAATCTGCGACAGATCATGGCTGTTCCGGCCGACCCGCTGACCGTGCTGTGGCGGCTCGTTGCCGGCCATATTCTGCATCTCTGCGAATATCTCGAGGAGACGGCGGTGTTTCTGCATGAGCGCAAGTCTATCCCGGCGGAGAAACGCCACACGGTGCTCGCGGACGATCACACCTACCAGAACCATTTCGTCGAGACGATAAGGGAAGCGCAGGCCGCCGGCTTGATCCGGCCAGACGTCGACCCCAAGCTGGCGGCGCTGAGCGTGCTCGGTTCGGCCAACTGGACTTACACATGGTTTCGCCGCAGCGGGAGTATGAAGCCGGAGGTCATCGGAGAGCAGTTCGCCACGATGAGCGTCAACGGCCTCGCGAGCCCGAAGGCGCTCGAGACCTGGCGCAAGCCTTCCCTGTCCAAAACTTCCCTGTCCAAGCCTTCCGTGTCGGAGGCGATCAGCCCATCAGCTGCCCGCCGTTGATCGAGATTGTCTCGCCGGTGACGAAGGCGGCCGCGTCCGACATCAGGAATGCAGCAAGGCCGGCCACCTCCGCTGATGTGCCCGGTCGCCCGGCCGGGATTTTCGCCAGTTCCACCTCGCGCAAGTCCGGCCTGATCGCGCGGGTCATCTCCGAGTCGATGAAGCCGGGCGCGATGCAGTTGGCGGTAATGCCGAGGCTGGCGTTCTCGAGCGCCAGCGCTTTGGTCATTCCGATCAGCCCGGCCTTGGCGGCTGCGTAATTCGCCTGCCCGGCCTGGCCCTTGAGACCGTTCATCGACGACATGTTGACGATGCGCCCGAAGCGGCGCTCGCGCATCTTCGGCAGGACCGCGCGGCATAGGTTGAAAGGGCCGGTGAGATTGACGGCGATGACCGGCTCCCACTGCGTCGCCGGATCCATGCGATGCATGAAGCCGTCCCGGGTGATGCCGGCGTTGTTGACAATGCCGCCGACGGGTCCGACCTCCTCCTCAATGGCCGCGACCATGGCGACGACGTCGTCAAAACGGGTGACATCGAGCGTCCGACGCCAGGGGCTTTGGTCCAGGTAGCTGATATCAATACGCACGACGCGCCAGCCACCGGCCTCCAGGGCTTCCGCGATGGCCGCGCCTATGCCACGCGCGGCGCCCGTCACGATGGCGACATCCGGTCGTTGCCGGGTGGGGCTCACGGCGCCGGGACGTCCGGCGTCAGGTCCTGTGGTCATGGGTCTACCTATGTATCGGCTGATTGCTGGATGGCGCAGACGAGAGCGCCGGCCTTGATGGTCTCGCCAGCCGCAACGTGCAATGCGGTCACGATCCCATCAATCCCGGCGAGGACCGGCATCTCCATTTTCATGGCCTCGACGACAGCGAGAACCGTCGAGCCGGTCACGACATCGCCGACCGCGACGGCAATATTGACCACCGTCGCATCGATCGGCGCGACAGGCCCTGGCTTTGCCGCCTGCACGCCGGAGATCGTCGCCGGAGTACCACGCCGCTCGCGCTCCGCGCGGACGTCTCGCGTCGCCTGTCCAGTAAATATGTCGAGCACGACCTGCCCCTGCGGTGTATCGAGCACCTCGCGCCGAAACGGCATGGCCTTGATACCGTCCTCCCCGTCCGGCACGACCGCGTCGACAGCCCCGGTCGCGATGGCAGGCGTCAGGTTGCCTGCCTCGCGTTCGATCCAGCCGACATCGATATCAACTTGCGCGAAGGCATCGCTATCCACCACGCGGCGCAGGAACGTGCAGTTGCTGGCGACGCCCTCGATGCGCGTCTCCGCGAGAGCGCCGCTCAGCCGGCGCGCCGCCTCGGCCCGTCCGCTCCCCCAGGCGAGGACCTTGCCAAGCATGGAATCGTAGAAGGGAGGCACGGCATCGCCCGGGCCGAAGCCGAAATCCGTCCGCACCCATGGGCCGGCCGGCAGATCAAGGCGGCCGATCCGACCCGCCGAGGGCGCGAAACCCGCCGCCGGGTCCTCGGCGGCGACCCGCGCCTCGATGGCGTGACCACGCAGCACGACGTCGGCCTGGGTGAATGGGAGGGGGCGCCCCGCCGCAACCAGCAGCTGAAGTTCCACCAGATCGAGGCCGGTGACCAGCTCTGTGACGCCATGCTCCACCTGCAGCCGCGTATTCATTTCGAGGAAGTAGAAATTCTCCCGCGCCGCGTCGACGAGAAATTCAACGGTTCCGGCGCCGACATAGCCGACACTCCGGGCGAGCTGGACTGCGGCGGCGTGCAGCGCGTGCCGCAAGTCAGGCGGCAGATCGGGCGCCGGCGCCTCCTCGATCACCTTCTGGTGGCGTCGCTGCATGGAGCAGTCCCGGTCGCCGAGATGAATGACATGGCCGTGCCGGTCGCCGAAAACCTGCACCTCGACATGGCGTGGCCACTCCACATAGCGCTCGAGAAAGACCTCCGGCTTGCCGAAGCTCGCCTGCGCTTCCCGCGCGGCGCTTTCCAGCGCCGCCGCGAGCGCCGCCTCCTCGGCGACGATGCGCATGCCGCGCCCTCCACCGCCGAAAGCCGCCTTGACCAGCAGGGGATAGCCTATGGTGCGGACGACCGCCTGGGCGTCGTCGACATCGAGGCCCGCATCGCTTCCGGGGAGGACGGGGAGACCCGCGGCGATCGCCGCCGCCCGCGCCGCCGTCTTGTCCGCCATGGTGGCGATGACCGCGGGGTCCGGGCCGATGAATGTCAGCCCGGCATCGATGACACCCTGCGCGAAGGCCGGGTTCTCGCTGAGGAAGCCATAGCCGGGATGGACCGCCACGACCCCTTCGGCCAGCGCCGCGGCGACGATCGCCGCCGTATCGAGATAGGAGTTGCGCGCCGGACCTTCGCCGATGCGCACGGCCCGATCCGCCAGGCGCACATGGAGCGCCTGCGCATCCGCGTCACTGTAGACCGCGACCGCTGACAGGCCGAGCGTGCGGCAAGCGCGAATGAGGCGTACAGCGATCTCGCCGCGATTGCTGATCAGTACAGATGAAAACATGGGTCACCGCATGTCGGATGCTTGCATCTGCGTTACGGGGCCGGTGGCGCGGCGCAACCTATCGAAAGATATATGACGGGTAACGCGCTTCCATGGGACCCGGTGCGAGGATGGCTGACTGGACCAGGACGTAGATCGGGACCAGCCGAAAATCGGGAACGAACCATGAGTGAGAAAGCCGGACACACTGCCCATGAGGCGAAAATCGCCGACTTGCGCGCCCGCAAAGCGCGCGTGATGGAGATGGGCGGCGCTGCTGCCGTCGAGCGCCATCGCGCCTCGGGTCGCCTGCCTGTCCGCGAGCGCCTCGACCTGCTTCTCGACCCGGGATCGTGGTTCGAATTCGGAGCGCTCGCGCTGCCCGAGATGCGCACGGAGCGCTTTGTCCCCGGCGACGGCGTCGTGACCGGCTTCGGCCGTATCGACGGCGCTATGGTGGGGGTGATCGGCATCGACTCGACCATTCTTGCCGGCACGACCGCGCCCACGAGCATGCGCAAGCAGAGCCGTTTGATCGAGCATGCCCAGCGCTTCGGCTTTCCCATCGTGCTGCTTTGCGATGCCGACGGAGGCCGCATTCCCGATGTGATGGGTTGGCGCTTCAGCGGCCTCCCGCTCGACTTTCTCACCTTCGTCAAGCCGGCGCCGGGTCAGGCGGCCGTGCCACGGGCAGCCGCGATCCTCGGCCCGTCCTATGGTGACTCGGCGCTCCATGCCTCGACGGCGCATTTCACGGTGATGATCGCCAGCGGCGCTGTCGCTCTGTCCGGCCCTTCCGTCATCCAGTCCGCCATCGGAGAGGCGATCAGCGACACCGAACTCGGCGGGCCGGAACCCGCGCAGGCGGCCGGCAACGTGCATATGGTGGTGGGCGACGAACATCAGGCGATGCAGGCGATCGCGGCCTTCCTCTCATACCTGCCCGCCAATGCCGAGCTCGAGGCGCCCGTGGCACCAGCGCGCCCGGCCAGCCGGCCGGCGGAGGACTTCGAGAGGCTGGTGCCGCTCGGCGCCAAGGCGGGATACGACATGCGCCATGTGCTGGAGGCCCTGGTCGACGAGGGCAGCCTCTTGCCCTGGGGCGCCGGCTGGGGCCCCAGCCTGCTCACCGGGCTCGCGCGCATCGAGGGCATGCCCGTCGGGATCGTCGCCAACCAGCCGATCGTCAACGCCGGGGCGCTCGATCCCGCCGCGCTCGTCAAGGAATGCGCCTTCGTCGATCTCTGCGATACCTTCAACCTGCCCCTTGTCTTCCTCAATGACGTGCCCGGGCTGATGATCGGCTCGCAGGCCGAGCGGGGCGGCATCCTGAAAGCCTACGAGGCGCTGGTGGCCCGCATCGCCGAAGCGACCGTGCCGAAGGTCGCCGTTGTCCTGCGCAAGGCTTACGGCGGGGGGCATTTTGCCATGGGCGGGCGGCCGACGCGGCCCGATTTCCTGTTCGCATGGCCCTGCGCCGAGATGGGGTTCATGGCCCCCGAAACCGGCGTGCGTACCGTTTATCGCCGCCGCATGGAGCAAGTGCTGGAGGCGGAAGGCCAGGCGGCGATGCAGAATCTCGTCGATACGTTGACCGCCGAATGGACGGTCGAATCCGAGCCCTGGGAAGCGGCCGCGCATCTCTCCTTCGACGACATCATCGAGCCGGCGCAGACGCGCGTCGCGGTGGCCCGCGGCATCGAGATCGCCTGGGGGCCGCGCCGACCGAGGCTCAGCCGCTCGCGGCCGGTGCGCTGATGGCTGCTACCGGCCAGCGGAACTGCACGATCTACTGGCATTCCGGAGGGACCCAGCCGCTTCGAAGCGTTCACCCGGCCGGCTTCGGCCTGACCGCCTCAAGGCGTGGCGCTCCATAGAGCGTCACGCTGGGGACGGCTCTTCCCCGAGATAATGAGCCAGTACGCTTTCATCCCGCGCCAGATCCTCGCTTCTGCCGGAGTAAGCGATCTGTCCTCGCTCCAGCACATAGGCTCTGGCGGTGGACGAGAGCGCGCGATGCGCATTCTGCTCGACCAGCAGGATCGGGAGGCCGCGCTGGTTGAGAACCGTCAGCGCCGCGAAAACCTGGTCGGTGATGAGCGGCGAGAGCCCGAGGCTCGGCTCGTCGAGCATCAGGAGCTCCGGCGCCCCCATCAGCGCGCGGCCGATGGCAAGCATCTGCTGCTGCCCGCCCGATAGGGTTCCCGCCAGTTGCCCCCGACGCTCCTCGAGAATGGGAAACAGGTTCAGCACCGAGGCGACGCTAAAGGCTTCCTTGCGTTCACCGCGCGCCAATTCGCCCAACTGCAGGTTCTCAAGGACGGTGAGGTCGGACAGGATCTGCCGGCCCTCCGGCACATGCAGCAGGCCGAGACGCGCGATCCTGTGCGGCGGCTCGCCACGGATGTCCCGCCCCTTGAACCCGATGGACCCGGCAGGCGCTTGAACCATGCCGGAGAGCACATTGAGCAGCGTCGACTTGCCGGCGCCGTTGGAACCGATGAGAGCGACCATTTCGCCGTGATCGACGGACAATGAAACGTCCCGAAGCGCCTGAATGCCGTCGTAGAAAGCGCTGACCGCTGAAACTTCAAGCAGCATTCAATGTCCTCCGAGATACGCCGTGACAACGGCCTCGTCCCGCATCACCTTGCTCGGAGGCCCATCGGCAATGATGCGGCCCGTATCGAGAACATAGACATGCGGGCACATCCTGGTGACAAATCTGATGTTGTGCTCGATCAGCAGCAGTCCCAACCCTTGCGCCGCGAGATCGGCGAAGATCTCGCCGAGTTCCCCGGCCTCGACGTCGTTCATGCCCGCCACCGGCTCGTCGAGCAGCAGGATCTTGGGCCCGCTGGCGATCGCACGCATCATCTCGACCCGTCGCTGATGGCCGTAAGCGAGCGCACCCGCCGGATAGTTGGCGAGACGGACCATCCCGAAGCGTTCGAGCAGACCCATCGCCTTGTCCGTGAGATCACGGGTCTCGCGCAGCGCGGCCGGCAGCGCCAAAAGTCCGGACAAAAGGCCGGCCGTCTCATGGCGGTGAAAGCCGATCATCACGTTGTCCAGAACAGTGGCCTCAGCCATGATCCTGATGTTCTGGAATGTCCGCGAGATCCCATGCCGGGCGACGGCGACGGGCGACCTCTCGCCGATGCTGACGCCATCGATGGCGATCTGGCCGTCGCTCAAATCCAAGGTGCCGGTGATGAGATTGACGAGTGTCGTCTTGCCGGCTCCATTGGGGCCGATCAGCCCGGTTACCTGGTGCCGCGGAATGGTCATCGACACATCCGACACGGCGAGCAGCCCGGAAAACCGCTTGCTGACGCCTTGCAGAACGAGGGTCACTTGGCACCTCCCGCGCTCACGCTCGCCGGAACCGGCGGCGCGAGCTTTTCCAGATCACGCCGGACGCGGTGGTTCTGCCGTGCGGCCGCGATCGAGTCGGCGATGCCGTGCGGCAGGAAGGTTATGATCACGACCAGCAATACGCCGTGCAGCATAGGCCTGTATTCGGCCAGCGGACGCGCCAGCTCAGGCAATACCGACAACACCGCCGCCCCGATCACCGGGCCCCACATATTGCGCGGCCCTCCCAAAACGACCGCGGCGAGCGCCGCCACGACGAATTCGAAACCGAACTGCCCGGGATCGACGCTGTAGGTATTGAGGCTCAGTAGCCCGCCGTAAGCGGCGCCCAGGGCGCCGCTGAGCACGAAGGCCAGCGCTTGATACCGGGTCACGCTCACACCCAGCGTCAGACCGACGGTCTCATCCTGTCTGATCACGTCGAACGCGCGTCCCATCCCCGTTCGCCCTATCGCGTGGAAGAGATAGAGCACCACGCAGAGCGCGACGATCAGGTGCGGCGTGCCGACGACCTTGGGGATCGAGTGAATACCGGCCGCGCCGTTGGTAATGCCGTCCGCGAAATACATCAGCGAGACGATGATCTCCACGAAAGCGAGCGTGGCGATCGCCTGGTAGACACCCCTGAGGCGCGCGAGCGGGATCGACAGCAGGAGCCCGGCGATGGTGCCAACCATGGTCGCCACGGCGAGACCCGCCCATGGCGAGACCTGATAGCGCGTGAGCAGAATGGCGACGGCGTAGGCGCCGAGTGAGGCAAAGCCGGCGGTGGCGATGGAGAACACGCCCGCGCGCAGCACGATCTGCTGGCTGTAGGCGAAGCCGGCGGCGATCAGGAAAAGATCGAACGTCGCGCCATAGCGGCTGATCAGCTCCATCATCGGCGGCCTCCCGCGTTGACGGCCGCCGAGCCCGCCAGGCCGCTCGGCTTGACAAGAAGGATGACGAACAGCAGCAGGAATATGACGATATCGGCCATTCCCGCTGGGAAATAGGCAATGCCAAGCGTCCGGATGACCCCGATGATCAGGCCCGCGGCGAGCGCGCCGGGCACGCTGCCCAGCCCTCCGAGCACGACGATGACAAAGGCGTAAAGCATGTAGGGCTGGCCCATCATGAAGTGAATGGAGTTGAAGGACAGCCCGATCAAGACGCCGGCCATACCCGCGAGCGCTCCGGCGATGAAGAAGGTCTGCGTGTAGATGAGGTTGGGGTTGATGCCGAGCAGCTTGGCGGCGCGATCATTGCTGGCCACGGCGCGAACCTGCCGGCCGTAGGTCGTCCATTTGAGATAGTACATCATCGCCAGCACGAGCGTGACCACAGTCACGACGATGACGATCTGCAGCAGCGATATGCGCAAGCCGCCAAAGGTGAAGAATACGGCCGGGAAGGTATCGAACGGGAACCGGTAGACCTGTGTCTTTGACAGGATCTGCGCAATACTGATCAGCACGAAATCGACGCCGATGGTCGCGACGATCGCGGCGAATTCCGCATTGCGCCGCGTCCTGAGCTGCCGAAGAGCCAGAAGATCGACGAGAACCGACACCAGTCCAGCGCCAAGCATGGCGAAGATTGCGGCCAGCCAGAAGGGAAGACCTATCGAGACGAGATAGTAACCTATGAAGGCACCGGCCATGAAGACGCCGGCATGGGCCAGGTTCAGCACCTTCTGCACACCGAAGATCAGGGTGAAGCCGAGCGCGAAGAGGGCGTAGACCGCGCCGGATATCAGACCGTTGAGAACCTGCTGAAAAAATAATGTCATCGCGTCCCCGACACCGGTTACCGAACACTTCGACGCTGCAGTCAGACGCCCCCGTGCCTCGCGGCCGCGGTGAACTCTGTGCGCGGCGGCGCTCAATGCCACGCCGCCCCGGCGAGGAGGGCGGCATGGCGGCTCAACGACAGTATAGCTAGGGCGCCTGCACGAAGGCGCCGTTCTTCACGGTCAGAATGCTATTGCCATACAAGGGTATGCGCGTGTCCAGCTCAAAGCTATACTTTCCAGTGCCAATAATGACCGGGACGTCCTTCGTCGTCGTCATGGCGGCCTTCACCGATTCCCGTGTTGGATTGTCACCGGCACTCTTCACAGCATTCGCGAAGACGGTCGCCAAGGTATATCCGACGGCCGCCCAGATATCGGGCTCGACCTTGTATTTCGCCTTGAAGGCATCGTAGAAGGCCTTACCTTCCTCATTGGAGCCCCCGGGCACCCAATCCGTCAGCACATAGGTGCCCTCGACCGCCTTGCCGCCCACCTTGATGAACTCATCGGCCGCCAGCACGGTCATGCCGACGATCTTGGCTTTGGGATCGAGCCCGGCCTGGCGAAGCTGCAGCACGAAATTCGCTCCAGCCGCCGCGGGAACCGCGAGAAACACGCAGTCAACGCCTTCCGAGGCAATACGCGTCGCCGCCGCGGAATAGTCGGTATCGGACAATTTGATCGAACTCACGGAAGTAATCGCGACGCCTTTGGCCGCAACGAGCTCGGAGAAAATCTTGCGCTGCAGGATGTAGGATTCGTTGTCGAGCAGCTCCGTGACGGCGCATTTCTTGACGCCGAGCTTTTCAACCGCGAAGTTGGCGAGATTGGGAATGGCGACTTGGCCGGGCTGCGTGCCCATGAACGACCATGGCCCAGCCTTCACCACAGCGTTGAGGTTGGTCAGGGTGTACATGGGCATGGAAAGCTGGTTCGCCGCCTGCGCCGTCGCCCCGGCTATAGCGCCAGTCGACGGCCCGAGCACCGCCAGGACCTTGGGGTCCCGCGCGTAGCGCTCGAAGAGCGAGATTGACTGGCCGCGATCCGACGCATCATCCGCGATATCAGCCACCAGCGTCACGTTCTCACCCGCCATCTTCCGCGCGTTGATGACATCGATCGCCACGCGGATGCCATTTGCCGCGGCCACGCCGAGGAATGCTGCCGGGCCTGTTTGCGACTGGATGACGCCGACCTTGACTTCCGCCGCGCAGAGCGTCGTCGAGGCGAGCAGCGTGCCGATCAACGCAGCCGCTATACCTTTCAGATGTCTCATAATTCCTCCTCCCCTCCAAGACTTCTATCTATAGATCGTACACGTCCGGCACGCGGTGGCTCCTGCCGGAAGATAGGCTTCCCGCCGTATTGCAATGACTGTCGAGGACGCACTGTTGTGCATGACCGATCGGCTCGCGCCTTCACGGCAATCGGCCGATCAGCGAGCACCGGCACCAAAGCCGATGATCCCGGCGGCGTTACGTCGAGGTCCCCGACTGCCTCCGCGGGAAGCCGGCCACGTCGATCTTGCCGGTCGGTGAGAAACCCTCAAGAAGCTTGAACTTCTGAATCTTCGTCGCGCTCATCGGCCATTCGGTCACGAAGCGCACGTAACGGGGAATCTTGTAACTCGCGATGCGGCCTGCACAGTAGGCGATGAGCTCGTCCGCGGTCATCGCCTCACCCGACTTGAGCTCGACAAACGCGGCCGCGACTTCAACGAGCCGCTCGTCCGCCACGGGGACGACTTGCGTCATTTTCACTTTGGGATGCTTCGCCAGAAAGCTCTCGATCTCGACGGCCGCGACATTCTCGCCGCCAATCTTGAGCATGTCCTTGAACCGGCCAGCGTAAACGAGAAGCCCATCCGGATCCAGCCATCCGGCGTCGCCCGTCCTCAGCCAGCCGTCTGCGCCCAGCGTCTTGTCGGTCTGTTCAGCATCCTTGTAGTAGCCGGAGAATATCGATCCACTGACCAGTATTTCTCCGCGCGTGCCAGCGGGAACGTCCTTCAGCGTCTCTGGATCAACGATACGCAAGGCGTGCACGGCGAGTGGCCGGCCCACCCGCGTCACGCGCTGTTCGAGCGTTTCCTCGGGGCTCGACAAGACGCTGATGCCGCCTCCCTCGGTCAGGCCGAAGCACGCAATCTGCGTTGCCTGCGGCAATGCGGCGGCGAATTTGCGCAATAACTCTGGCGGACCGACGTTCAGCATGAGGCGGAGGCGGGAGAGATCACGATGCGCGAAGTCGGGGTGATCGATGATCGCCGCAGTCAAGGTCGGGAAAGCAGGATAGCATATCGTCGCGCCCCAGGCCTCCATTTCCCGCAGCGCCTCACCGGCATCGAAATGGGTCTGACAGAGATAGGTTGCGCCGACCTGCCGGCAGGCGTTCAAAGGAAGGTGCGAGGACATGTGATAGAACGGCAGTGGGTCCCAGAACACATCATCCTGCACCAGGCCCAAACGTGCCGCCACGGCGCCGGCGACGTCGTTCAGCGTCCTGTGGCTGATCAGGCAGGCTTTCGGCTGCGCCGTCGTCCCCGACGAGAATACGACCAACGCCGTATCATCGGGGCTGACGGCGGCGACACGTCCCGCCAGGAATTCGGCGGACACCGTCGCCGCGCCGGACAAGAACACGCGCTCTGTCGGCCACGCGCCTTCCTCGGGCGCTTGGAAGTGAAATACCGCGCGCAGCTTCGGCGCCGCTGCGACCGCAAGTGGCTCGCCGTGACGCCAAGTCCCGAGTTCCGGAAACTCAGCACAAAGCAAGGCACGCAGGTCGATATGCGGGTGGCCGCTGCCCGTCGTGAACAGCACGGTTATGTCAGCATGCTCGACGACGAACCGCAAATCTTCGCCGCGATAACGCGCATTGAGCACAACCGCGGCTGCGCCCACCATATTGATCGCGCCGACCAGTACCGCGTAGTCCCAGCTGTTCGGCATCAGCACGCCGACATGCTCGCCGGGCTCTATGCCGAGCGCGAGCAGCCCGCGCGCGGCCGTCTCCGTCTGTCGGGCGAACTCGGCGTAGCTCGCAGAGCGGTCCGCCAGAATGAATGCCGTTCGCTCGGGCCAGCGTTCCGCCGCGTCCAGAATGGAATGCCCGACGGTGCGGGGCGCGGCGCGTGAGGTCTCATGCATAGGCATGGCTATATCTTGGCGGCGAAGATCGTGTCACGGAAGGCGATCTTCCACGCGCCCTCCTCGACCGTGAAGCGGTCTACGTACTTGGCCACCGCATAGGGCGCCTCAAGCTTGGGCAGTCCGTCGGCATTCTCACCGTAGCTGCGGAAGACCGTGACGTATGATGTCGCGTGGCCGGAATACGGGCTTTCGATATGGATGAGCATGTTGCTGCACACGTGGATGAGGGGATCGGTCGTCAACTTGGCAAAGAAAGCAGCGATCGCGGCATGACCCGCGAATTCCCCATCAGGCCTCTTGAGCACGCCGTCGCGCGCAAAAAGCCCAACGAGCTTGTCGAAGTCACGCGTGTCCACGCACTCGCAATAGTCGATCATGAGGCGCTCGCATGCGCGCTCCGCCATGAGGAGATCCAGGTCCTGCACGTCTTCTTCCTCCCATATTGAACCCGGCGATCCATCCGAACGGTCGGCGACCGCCGGATCATCAACCGCAGGCTGCGGTCGCACATGCTGCGAAGCCGCATCCTTTCACGTCTTGGCGCTCCCCGCCGGATGCCAGCGGCCGTCGCCGTGGGCCTCGTAAGGCGAGGCAATCTCGATCAGCACGCCGTGGGCACTTTTGGCTGATGCCCAGCCCCACTTCTGCCACTCCTCCTCCTCACCGTAAAACAGCTGCTTGGTTGGCAGCTTGATGCCCTTCGCCTCGAGTTCTTCAAGCGCGCCGGGCACGTTGTCGGTGGTAAAGCAAAGGTGATGCACATGTTCGCCGCGCTGCTGCAGCCGTTCGAACAGCGGCGTTCCGGGAGCAGGCTCCATCAGCTGGATTTCGGTGCCGTGATTAGCGACGAAACAGGCCCAGCGAAGCCCCGCATCCTCGCCCCCTCCAAAGGAGTCATATTTGACGATGGGCCTTTCAAGCTGCCGCGGATCCAGGACCTCGAGAATTTTGGTCCAGTCTGCGATGGCGGCGTCAAGATCATGAACAAGAAGGCAGACATGAGCAAAGGGGCCGGATGCCATAACGATCTCCGATAGTAATTACGCTGTCTTAGAAAGACCTCGGCAGACCAAGGCTCTCGGCTATTGAATTGCGGACCATTTCATTGCTGATGGGGGAAATGCGGAGAATGCGGTGGTCGCGCCAATAGCGCTGCATGTCGGTCTCCGCGGAATATCCCATGCCGCCGAGGATCTGGATGCCGAGGTCCGCCGCGCGACCGACGGCCTCAGACGCCATCATTTTCAGCATGTTGGCCTGCTGGCCGCAGGGCATGTTGTTGGTCTGCAGCCAGGCCGTATAGTACAGCATCAGTTCGGTCTGCTGCTGCCAGGTTGCGATGTCGGCGATGTAATGCTGTATCGCCTGGAACTGACCGATCGGCCGACCAAAGGCCTTGCGCGTCTTCGCGTAGTCGACAGCGTCTTCCAGGACAGCATCGATAGTGCCGAGACATTGAGCGCCGACGAGTATTCGCTCGTTGTTGAGCGTGGGCAAAAGCATATACCAGGCATTACCTGGCTCCCCTAGAACCAGATTGTCGGGAACAAATACATCCTGCAGCGTGACCGAGCATGAACCGATCGATCGCATGCCGAGCTTCGGCAGCAGGCTGGTGCTGACCCCCGGGCTCTTCGCAGGCAGAAAGAACAGCGTCACGCCGTGATGGCGCTTTTCCACGTCCTTGTTGGTGCGTGCGAGAAGCAGGATGTAGTCCGCGACATGCGCGCCGGTGCACCATGTCTTTTCGCCATTGATGATCCAGCCGCCCTCCGTCCGTTCCGCGAAGGTCTTGAGCGCGCCCAGCACATCCGTGCCGCCGCCGGGCTCGGTGAACCCGATCGAAACCCGGCAATCCCCCGCCGCGATCCTGGGAAGAAAGTCGCGCTTCTGCTCCGGCGTGCCGTAGACACCGATTGACTTCGCGCCGGCGAATGACGTGGGCATCCAGACGAGCAGCAGCCCCGCGAGCGACCGTGATACCTCACGTGCGAAGATGGCCTGCATGAGCACATCTCCGCCCAAACCGCCATATTCTTCATCAATGCCGAGGCCGTGGAAGCCAGCTTCCGTAAATTTATCCCACAGCTCAAAAGGATAATGGCCCTCGTCACGCTCCAGCTCCCGTGCCAGGGATTTCGGCATTTCGGCATCGACCCAGCGGCGAACAGTATCTCGAAATGCGGCATGTTCTTGAGAAAGAGCGAAATCCATATCCTGCACCAGTCGCGACCATCGATAGGACAAGTTGGTGCACGGGACGAAGGAAAATCACCTATCTATCGATAATGTGGGCAACAACGTGAGCCTCATCATTCACAAGATTAGGCGAGCCCGGACAAGCCAGGCCGCCCGCCTTGTCGCAGACCGATCCGGGCGCGCCTGAGACTTTGGAATTCCTTGAGCTTAAGCTCGTCATGGCCAAGGCCATCAGCCTTTGGAACAAGGTCGTAATTGACGCCCCCAGTCGGCACTCACGCTATCTGAGCGCCAAGCGGATGAGGCAATGAACCCTCGATTCTTCCAAAGAATAACGCGCCCGCTCACTGGCCAGCATTCGCTCAAGAGCGAAATCGACGACCTGGTCATCAAAAGTGGTCAACCGTTCTGCAGGTTCCATAGTTTACCGCGGCGCGGCAGATGCTCTCGGCAGGCCATCTTGTCAAAGCTCCGGCGTTCCTCCGCGCCGCGAGAGCAACGCGAGGAGCAGCTGCCGGTCGGAGAAGCTTGCCCGCGAGGCTTCGTGCTGCCTTCCGGCGAGATATCCGACAGCCAATATCAAGAAGAGCAGGACTATAGATGAGAGTTCCGCAGTTGAACTGACCATCGATGTCGCGAGCGGCGGCCGGCCAGCTCCGCCGACCAGCAAGGTTCCCGCGATAGCGATGATCGCCGCCGTCAGGACCGCAATGTTCAGCCATGCCATCCAGGACGTCGCCGCGGGAGGCGCAGCGGTTGGAAATTCGGGCGAGGTTTCCGGACGCCGCCAATCATCCGCGGATGGCGCCACCGCTCCGGCCGGCAGCGAGGCGGTCCGGGCCGTTCCCGCGATCGCTTGCCCGGCAGGCTGTGGAGCGGCGGTACCAGCTGCAATTTCATCGGCGAAGCGCTTGAAAAAGGCATCGGACATCTTGCGGGCCGTCGCGTCGATGAGACGGCCGCCCAACTGCGATAGCTTCCCTCCGATCTGAGCCGATACCGAATAACGCAGGATCGTTGCTTCCCCATCAGCAGTCAGGCGGACCTCGGCGGATCCTTTAGCGAAGCCTGCGACGCCCCCCTGCCCCTCGCCGATGATACGGTAACCGTTAGGTGGATCGAGGTCGGACAACGTGACCGCGCCCTGGAACTTCGCTGAAATCGGGCCGACTTTGATAACGGCTATCGCAGCCATCTCCGTATCGGAAAACTTGTCAAGTTTCTGGCAGCCGGGGATGCATTTCCGCAGTATCTGGGGGTCGTTCAACGCGGCCCAGACCACGTCGCGCGGTGCCTCGATGCGTTGTTCTCCGGACATGTCCATGGCATTTCTCCCAGGGCTCGAGTTGGCTTGCCTTACACCGCCGAGGCAGAGGTATTTGATTTCGAGATAGTCCCCGATACCGTATTTCGAGCCTTCTCGACCGAGACCAGTTGACCCGACGCCGCCAAGGGCGCGACTTCGATGCGGCGCAGCGACGGCAGCCTGATCATCGTCTCTGTCGCAGGGTTCGTCACTGCGATCACGTCGCGCCCGCTGGTGCCGATGCGCGCGTTACCAACAAGATTTGCTTCTGGGAATGGGGTGGGATCCTTGAGGATTTCTTGCAGCCCATTACTTTCCGTTGCCTTCATTGCACGTCCTCCTGTTGAGCCGCGCCGGCCTGGTTCGCTCACCCCAGCGCCGAGTGCCTTGACATGTCCTAACACAGTCTAATAATGCAAGTCACTAGGAGGAGACGATGGCGAAGCCACAAACCAATGCCCCAAACACCGGGTCCGATCGCCCCGCGCGCGGGTGTCGCCAGAATTATGTGCTGTCGCGATCCATTCCGACACGCTGGATGGACAATGACGTCTACGGCCACGTCAACAACGTTGTTTACTACTCCTTCTTCGACACAGCGGTGAACGCGGAACTGATCGAGCGTGGGCTCCTCGATCCCGCTTCGAGCAATGTGATCGGCCTGGTAGCCGAGACGGGCTGCCGCTATCACGCACCGCTTTCCTTCCCCGAAAATGTCACCGCGATGCTACGGGTCGCCCACCTGGGCCGCTCTAGCGTCCGCTACGAGATCGGCCTGTTCGCGAGCAACGAGGAGCTCGCTGCGGCCGAAGGATATTTCGTCCATGTCTATGTCGATAGCCAGAGCCGGCGGCCCACCGCGCTGCCGGAGGCACTGCGCATCTTCCTTCAAACCTTACGGACCGAACGCATATGATGGTCACCAACGGCATCGACCTGTCGCGTGAAGGAACGATCGCGACCCTTACCCTCAACCGCCCAACGCGGAAGAACGCCATCACTTTCGCGATGTGGCAGGCGCTCGCGGATATATTTACCGATTTCGGTCGAGACCCGACCTTGCGGGGCGTTATCCTCACCGGTGCGGGCTCGACCTTCTCCGCTGGCGCCGATATTGGCGACTTCGAACAGACCCGGGCCTCGACCGAACAGGGGATCGCCTACGAGGTCGCGGTTGATGCAGCCTGCGACGCCATAGCCGCGCTAGGCCGGCCGGTCGTCGCAGCCATTCAGGGGCATTGTTACGGTGGCGCTTGCAATCTCGCTATGGCCTGCGATTTCCGAATCATTTCCGCCAACGCGCGGATGGCGATCCCAGCTGCCAAGCTTTCCATCGTTTATGGCGTGAAAGGCACCGCTCGACTGCTCGGATTGGTCGGCCTTGCAGAAGCAAAGCGCATCTTCTTCTCCGCGCAACCTTTCAATGCTGATCACGCTTTGCGGATCGGCTTCGCGCAAGGGATCGTCGAGGACCCGCTCGCGGGCGCAAAAACGCTTCTCGATGACTTCTCGGATTTGGCTCCTCTCTCGATCGCTGGAGCCAAAGCCATTCTAAATGGCCTCGCCACGACGGATAAGCCGTTCGACGCCGACGCTGCCGAGACCCACATCCTCCAGGCCCTAAACAGTGCTGATTATAAGGAAGGCCGCGCCGCATTCTCGCAAAAGCGCGCGCCACGGTTTCAAGGCCGCTGACGTGAAACCCGCCGTGTTTGACTATGTCAGGGCCGAGAGTGTCGCACATGCCGCTGAAGTGCTCGCGGGCGCAGGTGGTGACGGCAAGGTGATCGCCGGTGGGCAAAGCCTGATGCCTATGATGAACTTTCGCCTCGTAAAACCATCGGTACTGGTGGACATCAACGCGATTGCTGGCCTCGACCGGGTGGAGCTGGTCGGCTCCCGCATCCGCGTCGGAGCATTGGTGCGCCATTTCATGACGGCGCGCGATCCCCTGATCGCGCAACGCGCCCCCGTCGTCACTGCGGCGATGAAGCATGTCGCCCATCTGACGGTGCGAAATCGGGGCACATTCTGCGGCAGCGTCTGTCATGCCGATCCGGCCGCCGAGATGCCGATGATGACCGTGATGCTTGATGGGGAGATTCATGCCGTCTCGACTCGGGGAAAGCGGATGATCCCCATCAACGAATTCTTTGCCGGTTCGCTTGTCACGTCGCTAGAGCCGGACGAAGTCGTCACCGCCATCGACCTCGCGACCATGCCTCCAAACATGGGGTTCGGGTTCCACGAATTCGCCAGACGCCATGGTGACTACGCGCTGGCCGCGGTTGCCGTTCTGATGAGGCGAGAGAACGGAAGGCCGCGCGATGTGCGTATTGCAGTCATGGGCCTTGGCGAGATGCCGAGCCGCATCCCAACCGCGGAGACGGTCATCGAGGGCAACGAACTGTCCGACCTGACGATCGCTCGGGCCGTCGAGAGCTTGCGCGCTGCCGTATCGCCGAACACCGATCTGCATGCTTCGGCCGACTACCGACGACATCTTGCGGGAGCGCTCGCCAAAAGGGCGATCGGTGACGCCTGGTTGCGCGCCAGGGAGGCGGAGCCGGCATGACCGTCGAACAGCGCAAAATTACTATTACCATCAACGGGCTTCGTCACAGCGTGACGGTCGAGCCCCGCATGCTGCTGAGCGACATGCTACGCCACGAGCTCGGCCTGACGGGAACCCATGTCGGCTGCGAGCATGGCGTTTGTGGCGCCTGCACGATCCTCTTGGATGGGCGCAGCGCTCGCTCCTGCCTGACACTCGCCATCCAGGCCGATGGCGCAGAGATCGAGACGGTCGAGGGGCAAGGAACGGCTGAAGCGCTCGGCCGCGTTCAGCAAGCGTTCCGTGATCATCACGCCCTGCAGTGCGGCTTCTGCACACCCGGCTTCATCATGACGATCACCGATATCCTGCGGAACCACGCGCTGTCGGGCGATGACGAGATCCGCGAGGCGCTATCGGGAAACATCTGCCGCTGCACTGGCTACGAGCACATCGTCGCTGCAGTGCGCGAGTTGCTCCGTGAAAAGGACTCCAGGCCATGAAGCTTCACTTCCTTTCAGGCGGGCGCCTGCGCATGCGTCGTTCGATCTACCAGCCGGGCGCCGCCAAGGACGAGACGATCGAAATCCCGGTCTTCTGCACGCTGATCCGTCATCCGCAGGGCAACGTGCTCATCGACACCGGCTGCAGTCCGCAGGCCGCGGCCGATCCGGAAGGGCGTTGGGGCGGCTTGGCTCGGATCATGACGCCGATCTTCGACACCGATGACACGGTCGTTCCGCAGCTTGCTCGACTCGGCCTCCAGCCGAGTGACATCGACATCGTCGTTTGCTCCCACCTCCACCCCGATCACTGCGGCTGCAACGAGGCCTTCCGCCACGCGAAGATCATGTGCCATGCCGCCGAGCTCGAAACGGCCAAGGCCGAGGGAGCAGCCAAGCAAGGCTATCTCCCCGGGGAATGGGACCAGCCAAACGGCTTCACAACGTTTGACGGGCGACACGACCTTTTTGACGATGGCCGGATCGTGCTTGTCCCGCTTCCCGGTCACACACCGGGAACGACGGGCGTTCTCGTGCAACTCGACCGTGAAGGGCGCTTCCTTCTCGCGGTCGACGCGGCTCCGATGCGCGCCTCGCTTGACGGCGTATTGGCGAAGAACAACTGGAACCAAGAGCAAGCAGCCGCATCACTTGTTGAAATCAGGCGCTTCGAAGCAGAAGGCGCCACCGTGATCTTCGGTCACGACGACGCGCAATGGACAGCGCTGCGCAAAGGCCAGGACTTCTACGAATGACCCAAGTCAATGCCTCGGTGGAGCTCCGGCCCAAGCTCGTCGGCGCGCGTATTAAGCGGACCGAGGACCCCCGCCTGTTGTCTGGTAATGGGCGCTATGTCGATGACATAACACCAAAAGGCACGCTTCACGTCGCCCTGTGTCGCAGCGACCAGCCGCATGCCACAATCCGGTCGATCGCTCTTGGCGACGTATTCGACGTCCCGGGCGTCGTCGCCGTCTTCGATGCCTCAGATCTGGAACCCGACCTGTCGCCGGCGATCCCGACCTCGAAGATGAAGAACTACTACGCGACCCCGATTTGGCCGCTCGCACGTGGCAAGGTGCGCTATGTCGGGGAACCCGTGATCGCGGTCGTGGCTGACAGTCGTTATGCGGCTGAAGATGCCGTCGAACGCATTGTCATCGAATACGAGCCATTGCCCTTTGCAATCCGGCAGGTCGATGCCGCCGCGCCGGACGCACCGCTCCTTCACGAAGAGGCTGGGACGAACGTCATCGTCTCTCGCGAGTTCCAGCGAGGTGAAGTCGACGAGGTCTTCGCCCAAGCCCATCTCACGGTGCGCGCACGCTTCCGGATGACACGCAAAACGGCGGTGGCGATGGAGACGCGCTCCTACCTCGCAGAATGGGGTCGTCGCAAGCAGGCGCTGACCCTCCACTCGTCGACCAATATTCCGGGAATCATCCGGGACGTTCTTTCTAGGTGCCTCGACTTGCCGGGCAATCGCATGCGCGTCGTGGCCCCGGATGTCGGCGGTAGCTTCGGCGGCAAGGGATCGCTTTATCACGAGGAGCTTCTGGTCTGCGTGCTCGCACGTAAACTCGACCGGCCGATTAAGTTCGTCAGCGATCGGCTTGAGGACTTGACGGCGACCAGCCAAGCTTTCGACGAACTAATAGACGCCGAGCTTGCCGTTGACGAAGAGGGTCATCTGCTGGGTCTGCGCGCTGACGTCATCGGCGATATCGGTGCCTATTCGATTTATCCGTGGACCGGTGCGCTCGAACCTGTCCAAGTCGTCAGTTTCCTGCCAGGCCCGTATCGCATGACGGCCTATCGCGGTCGGGTCCGGGGAGTTCTTACCCCCAAACCACCGACTGGCCCGTATCGTGGCGTCGGTCGTCCGTCCTCGACCTTCGCAATGGAACGCCTGGTCGATATGGCCGCACGAAAGCTGAAGCTCGATCCAGCAGACATTCGGCGGCGCAATCTGGTCAATGCCGACGAGTTCCCTTACCGGACGGGCTCCGGCATCATCTGGGATCGCTCCGCCTTTCAGGAGTGTCTGCAAGCTGCCTGCGATCACGCCGACTACCCGGCTTTGGTTCGCGAGCGCGATAAGGCCCGCGCCCAGGGCCGGTTGGTCGGCATCGGTTTCGCCAGTTATGCTGAATTGACGGGGATCGGTTCACGCATTGCGGTGGCTCCCGGCATGCCGATTAATACCGGCGTCGAGACCGCAAAGATCACGATCGACGCGACGGGTGCGATCACCGCCGACTTCGGTATTTCATCGCACGGCCAAGGCCTTGAGACGACGCTGGCGCAGGTCATTGCCGACGAACTCGGCTGTCGCATGGAGGATATCGAGGTCCGTCACGGGGATTCCGCGCTCGTTCCGATGGGCACCGGGACCTACGCCAGCCGTTCGGCCGTGCTTGCCGGCGGAGCTGCAACGAAATCGTCGCATGTCGTCAAGGCGAAGGTGCTTAAGGCCGCGGCTCACCTGATGGAGGTTCCCGTCGAGGATCTCGAGGCCTCGCAAGGCGTTGTAAGGTCGCGCTCATCCAACCGCACGCTGACCTTCAAAGAGATCGCCCACGCGGTGTACGCCGAGATGGGTCGCATCCCCCATGATCAGCGCGAGGACCTCGTCGCAACGCAGAGCTACGACCCGTATTTCGGAACCGCTTGCTCCTCGACGCATCTCGCGATGGTCGAGATAGACCCGGAGACATTCGGGGTAACGGTGAAGCGCTTCGTCGTCGCCGAGGATTGCGGCCGGATCATCAACCCGATGATCGTCGACGGTCAAGTCCACGGTGCTGTCGCCCAAGGCATTGGCGCCGCGCTACTCGAAGAGGTGGTGCATGACGACCACGGGCAGTGCGTAACTGCCAGCTTGGCCGACTACCTCGCGCCGGTTGCGTCAATCATTCCGCCGATCGGCATTGTCCATGTCGAAGCCGAACTGCCCGACACGATCGGCGGCTTCCGAGGCATGGGTGAAGGCGGAACCATCGGCGCTCCGGCTGCCATCGCCAACGCCGTATCCGACGCCCTATCTCCACTCGGCATCGAAATCGACACCCTTCCCGTCACGCCCGACCGGATCTTCCGACTGGTCGAGGCAGCCCGCGCGAAAAACCCTCCGGAAAGGACCAACATATGAATTCCTCTCTCTCGGGCAAAGTCGCCCTCGTGACCGGTGCCGGCCGTGACGTCGGCAAGGCGATTGCGCTGGAATTGGCCGCGCAGGACGCCGCGGTTGCGGTGAACTACCAATCGAGCGCCGACGCGGCCGAACAGGTTGTAGCGGAGATCAGAGCGGCCGGAGGCAACGCGATCAGCTGCAAGGCTGATATCGCTACCTTTTCCGAGACTAAAGGGATGGTCGATCGAATCGTGTCCGAACTGGGGGGCATCGACATCGTCGTCAACAATGCGGGTGTCGCCCAGCGCGCTCGCTTTCTGGAGACCACGCCCGAGCAGTGGAAGCGCCACATCGATGTCGGTCTGCTCGGCACGGTCAACACCTCCCAAGCCGCCTTGCCCCACATGCTCGCGGCCGGGAAAGGCGGTCGGATCATCTCGCTTGGTGGTGACTCGTCCCGTATCGGCGAGGCCAACCTGTCGATGGCTGCTGCCTCCCGCGCCGCCACGATCGCTCTGATCAAGTCTCTGGCACGCGAGTTCGGTCGCTACGACGTCACCTGCAACGCGGTCACGTTGGGCATGATTCAGTCCGCCCATTCGGATCCGGCATGGCTCGCGGAGAACCTGCCCAAGATGGTGAAGAATTACCCCCTGAAGCGAATTGGCCAGCCCGCTGACGTCGCGCCGATGGTGGCGTTCCTCGCCTCCTCCGATGCCGCATGGATCACTGGTCAGACAATCAGCATCAACGGCGGGTTCGCGATGCTTTGAAGTATCGCCGCGACCAAGAACATGTCCTGGGGAGGACGCTTATGATTATCACCGATCTCATCGCCCCGATCGGCGAGCTCCTGGGCCGGCAGGCCTCGAAGCGCCCGCAGGCCCTGGCATTCCGGGACAAAGACCGTTCCGTGAGCTATGGCGAGCTGGCGGAACGGACGGCCCGGATCGCCAGGCACCTGCAGGCCGATGGCGTCGCCCCCGGCGATCGCGTCGCGATTTATCTGCCGAACTCGGTCGATTGGGTTGAGGCCTGCCTCGGCATCGTCAGGGCCGGCGCCGTCGCTGTCCCGATAAGCTTCGAGGCCACAGTCGACGAAATCGCCTATCGCATCGACGACGCGGAGTGCGTTGCCGCCTTCGCGCGTGAGGAGAAGCGCGAGACCCTGCGGCAGGCTTCCGGCACGGTCGCATTCTTCGCCTTCGCGAACGGAAATGGGGCGGTGGTCACGGAAGCGCCGCCCGGCGCGGGACCGCTGGACCCACGCGATATCGAACGACCGGCCTTCATCGTGTACACGTCCGGCACAACCGGGCGGCCGAAGGGAGTGGTGTTGTCGCTGCAGGGTATGCTGTGGGTTACGGCTGCTTGCTGGGCGCCAGTCGCCGGATTGAACGCCGATGACTACGTGTTGAATGCGCTGCCTCTCTACCACAGCTATGCTCTGAACCTCGCAGTGGTCAGCATCGTCGCAACCGGCGCCAGCGAATACCTGATGGAGAGCTTCTCCACCTCGCGCTTGGCCGAGGTACTCACGCAGGAGCCTATCACGGTGTTGCCCGGCGTTCCGACCGTGTTCCACTATATGCTCGAACGGGCGAAGGAAGAGGGTCGTCGGACGCTGTCAAAAGTACGCATCTGCCTTTCAGCCGGTGCAGTCCTTCCCGGCCCGCTCAACCTCGAGTTCGAAAGCTGGTTCGGCGTCAAACTGCTTGATGGCTACGGTATCACCGAGACGTCGACGATGGTAACGATCAACACACCGAGCGGCGGCAGGTTCATGGGCTCTTGCGGCTTGCCTCTGCCCGGACTGGCGACCCGGATAGTCGACCCTAATGACCGGGACCTCGAGCCCGGAAGCGAGGGCGAGCTGATCGTGCGCGGTCCGAATGTTATGCTCGGCTACCATAACAATCCCGAGGCAACAGCTGCGGCGCTCCGCGATGGCTGGTATCGCACCGGCGACCTGGCTCGCGCGGATCGCTTCGGCTTTCTGTCCATCACGGGGAGGCTCAAGGAGATCATAATTCGCGGTGGCCAGAACATTGCTCCTGTCGAGGTTGAGGAAGCAATATTCGCCCATGAAAGCGTCCTCGACTGCGCCGTCGTCGGTATTCCGCACGAGTTCCTGGGGGAAGTACCGGTTGCCTTCATCATTCCGCGAGAAGGTCACCACCTTGACGAGGAGACCGTACTGACGCACTGCCGGACGCGGCTTTCCAGCTACAAGACGCCGCAGTCCGTCGTGGTCGTCGAGGCGATACCCAGAACCGGATCGGGTAAAGTGCAACGGTTTAAGCTCAGACAATTGCTGACGGAGAAGTAACTCGGCGCTTCAGGCCCGGAGTGTGCCAAGCCTGGTGGCGGTTCCGTCCGGGACGACGGACCGCTATGTAGAGGTCTAAACAATCGCAACTCTTGGAAGAGGCTGGAGTGAAATCTGCCGCAACGGCAAAGGCGTCGAGGCCGGAAAGTGGCGAAGCGGCGGCGGTGCCCGCTCCGACCTCGCTCGAACGGAACTGCTCAGTCGGGCGGGCCATCGCGCTCCTCTCCGACGCGTGGGCGTTCCTTGTCATCCGCGAATGTCTCTTCGGCGCCCGGCGCTTCGATGAATTCCAAGCGCGCCTGAAGGTGCCCCGACAGACGCTGACCGAGCGGCTCAAGCGCCTGACAGATCAGGGTATCCTCAAACGCCTCGCCTATCTCGATCGGCCTCCGCGTTACGAGTACCGCCTCACTGAAATGGGGCTCGATCTTTATCCCAGCATGATCGCGATGCTGCGATTCGGCGACAAATGGCTCGACGGCACGCCACGAATCCCGCTGCGGTTGATACACAAAAACTGCGCCTGCCATAGCGAGCCGATCGTCGCCTGTTCAGCCTGCGGCGAGGAACTTAAAGCGCGGGAAGTCAGCTATCGCGACGGACCAGGGGCTGGGAAGAGCGCGCCGGTCGAATTTAGGCGGTCCCGTCGTTCGTCCGACAGCGAGCACTATAATCGCGGCCGCCCCTCTTCGGTCTCGCGCACCTTGCAGATCATAGGCGACCGCTGGACCTTCAAGGTCTCCCGCGAAGCCTTCCTCGGGGCGCGCCGTTTCGACGAATTCCAGGAGCGGCTGAACATTGCGCCAAACATCCTGACAGATCGCCTTAACCGACTGGTGGACAAAGGAATCTTTGAGCGACGCCTCTACCAGCACCTTCCGGACAGGTTCGAGTATCGCCTCACGACGATGGGGCTGGATCTCTATGGACCTTTCGTGGCCATTCTCGCCTGGGGCGATCGCTGGCTCTCGAAAGAGGCTCCACCGATGATCCTCACCCATAAGACCTGCGGCCGGGACTTCACGCCAAAGGTCATTTGCGACAAATGTCGCCAACCTATCCACGCTTGGGAAATGGCATACGAGCGCAACTACGACATGACCGAGGACGGCGAAGTCCGGATCAGGGAATACGATCCCTGATCCGGATGTTCTGTCACTTCTTAACGAGGGGGCAAGTGCTTTCAGAAAGTGGTCGGAAAGCCTCGTCACGGGGGATCGTCTTGACCAGCTTGTAGTAGTCCCAGGGCGCCTGCGATTCCTGGGGCGACTTCACTTGGTAAACATACATATCGTGGATGAAGCGACCGTCCTCCCGGATGATCCCATCCTTGGCGAAGAAGTCGTTGACGGGCGTCGACTTCATCTTGGCCATGACAGCCTTGGCATCGTCGGTGCCGGCAGCTTGGATAGCCTTTAGATAGTGCATGGTCGACGAGTAGTCGCCTGCGTCACCCATATGCGGCATGCGGCCCATCTTGTCGTAGAAGCGCTTCGACCAGGCACGCGTTGCCTCGTCGCGATCCCAATAGAAGGCGTCGGTGAGGATCATGCCTTGCGCCGTATCCAGCCCTAGAGCGTGGGTATCCGGCAGCCAGACGAGGAGGCCGGCGATCGTCTGGCCTCCATCCGAGATGCCATAGTCCCTGGCGGATTTCACCGCGTTCACGAAAACCGTTCCGGAACCCGCAATGGCTACGACCTTCGCCTTTGAAGCCTGTGCCTGCAGCAGGAACGATGAATGGTCCATCGTGTCGATGGGATAGCGCACGGATCCAACGATGTCTCCCTTGGCAGCCTTCACCGCCGCCGAAGTGTCCGCCTCCAACGCATGGCCGAAAGCGTAGTCGGCGGTCAGGAAGAACCAACTCGTCCCGCCCTTCTCGATCAGTGTCTGGCCCGTGCCCTTGGCAAGGGCGTAAGTGTCATAGGCATAGTGGATGCTGTTAGGCGTGCAGGCGTCCATCGTCAGACGTGACGTGCCCGAGCCGTTCACAATCGCGATTTTGTCCTTCTCCTTGGCGATAGACACAACGGACAGCGCGATCGACGAGTTGATCAGGTTGGCGATCATGTCGACTTTCTGAACGTCGAACCACTCGCGGGCCTTTGCGACCGCGACCTCATTGCGGTTCTGGTGGTCGGCCACCATAACCTCGACAGGCTTGCCGAGCACCTTGCCGCCGAAGTCCTCGACCGCCATGCGGACCGCGGCTACGGAACCCGGGCCGGCCTGGTCGGAAAACTGACCGGACATATCCGTCAGAACGCCGATACGTACGACATCATCGGAAACCCCGGACGATTGCGACCATGCGGCGGAGACCGCCAATCCCGAAATCGCAGCCGTAAGCGCCAGCGCGGCCAAGTATTTTTTTGCCATGCTTCTAACCTCCCTCGAATTTTCAAGCCGGCGACGCGTCGCGTCCGGCAACGCCGTTCCGGCCATTTCAGTCTGTCGGGCAAGGTGATCCCGATTGACTTTCATAACTAGACTAACTATTCCGGAATCAGTCAAGACGGAGAAAAGAGCCGTTGGAGATGCGAGCGAGACAACGCTCGCCAATTTTGGGAGAGGACCCGATGCCTGCTTTCGCGAGCCTGATGACGCATGCGGAAAATGGAGAACAAACAGCCGCTCGCGCCGTTTCGAATGAGCCCAGAACTGGCGTCGGAAGCGGAACTGCGCCGGTGCTCCAGGCGCGAGGCATCTCCAAGTCGTTTGGCGGCTTCGTCGCGGTTCAGGACCTCAATCTGGAAGTCCACTGCGGCGGCGTGCATGCTTTGATCGGTCCCAACGGCGCCGGCAAGACAACGGTCTTCAATCTGTTGACGCGCTTCATCCAGCCAACCGCTGGCCAGATCATCTTCATGGGTGAGGACATCACTACCCTTGCACCGGAATTCGTGGCGCGTCGCGGGTTGGTTCGCTCTTTCCAGATCTCGGCGACCTTCGAAAAGCTGACTGTCTCGCAGAACATCCGGGTCGCACTACAGCGCCCACATGTGAATGCCTGGCGCTTTTTTGGAAATGGTGCCGAAGGGGACAAGACCGACGCCCGCATCGCCGAGTTGCTGATGAGCTTCGACCTAACGAGCTATGCGAACTGGCGGGCTGGTGACCTGCCGTATGGCCGCAAGCGTGCGCTCGAACTGGCGGCGACCATGGCGACAGATCCGCAAGTCATGCTGCTTGATGAGCCGACCCAGGGCCTCGGCTTCGAAGATGTCGAACGTGTAGCCGATCTCATCAAGGTGATCGGAACGGATCGGACGGTGCTGATGGTCGAGCACAACATGAGCCTGGTCTCTCGTATCGCCGATCGCATTACTGTCCTTCGTTCCGGCGCGATCATCGCCGACGGCGACTATCTGACCGTCTCGCGCGATCCCCAGGTCGTCGAGGCCTATCTCGGCTCTGGCCGGCGCAGGGCGAGGCACTGACATGACCGAGCAGTCCCTGCCGCGGGCCTCGGCCGCCGCGGCCGCCCTCAGCGTTCGCGATCTCCACGCCTGGTACGGCCATTCGCACATCCTTCACGGCATTTCCTTCGACGTCGCACCCGGAGAGGTCGTGGCGCTGCTGGGCCGCAACGGAAGCGGCCGCACGACGACCCTGCGTGCGATCATGAACCTCGTCGGGCGGCGGGAGGGGTCTATCCTGGTCGCTGGGCGAGAAACCGCAAAGCTGCAACCGCACCATATCTCGCGTCTTGGCATCGGTTATTGCCCGGAGGAGCGAGGCATTTTCGCGAGCCTCAGCTGCGAAGAGAACTTGCTTCTGCCGCCGCGCATTCGCGACGACGCGATGCAGGACGACGAGATCTACGCGCTGTTTCCCAACCTTCTTCGCCGGCGCGACGCGCCCGGGACAAAACTCTCAGGCGGCGAGCAGCAGATGCTCGCAATGGCTCGCATCCTGAGGACCGGCGCGCGCACCCTTCTGCTGGACGAGATATCCGAGGGCTTGGCGCCCGTCATCGTCGATGCGCTCTTCGACCTGATTCTAAAATTGCGCGAGCTCGGCTTCACCATTCTGCTTGTCGAGCAAAACCTCCACTTCGCAGCGCCCCTGGCCGACCGTTTCATCGTCCTTGAACGCGGCAAGGTCGCGCTCGAAGTCGAAGCGAGGGATCTCGAGGCGAGTACGACGGCCATCGACCGTCTGCTGGGCGTCTGAGGGAAAACGAAATGATCATTCTCGGCCTGCCGATCCAGGTTCTGCTTGGCCAGCTCACCATCGGGCTCATCAACGGCAGCTTCTATGCGCTGCTCAGCCTTGGCCTGGCGATCATCTTCGGCCTGCTCAATGTCATCAACTTCGCGCATGGCGCCTTCTTCATGCTTGGCGCCCTCGCGGCCTGGCTCGCACTAACGGTCGGCGGCGTGAACTATTGGTGGGCGCTTCTCCTCGCGCCCCTCGTCACGGGCCTGTTCGGAATCATCGTCGAGCGTCTGCTTCTGCGCCGCCTGCAGGGCCTGGATCACCTCTACAGCTTGCTTTTCACATTTGGACTCGCGCTTGCGATCGAAGGCATAGTACGGGACATCTACGGGACCTCGGGCCTGGCCTATCCTGTGCCTGCCGCTCTGCGCGGACCGGTTGACCTCGGCTTCATGCGCCTACCGGCCTACCGCATCTGGGTCGTTGCCGTCGCACTCGTCGCCTGCTTCGGCACATGGGCGCTCATCGAGAAGACACGGATCGGGTCCTATCTGCGCGCGGGCACCGAAAATGCGCGGCTCGTACAGGCGCTCGGCATCAATGTGCCGTTGCTCGTTACGCTGACCTACGGCTTCGGTGTGGCACTGGCTGGCCTCGCCGGTGTTCTGGCTGCTCCGATCTATCAGGTTCAGCCCCAGATGGGCTCCAGTATGTTGATTATCATTTTCGCTGTCGTCGTGATCGGCGGCCTCGGCTCTACAATGGGCACCATCCTGACGGGGCTTTCACTCGGCGTGATCGAAGGGCTTGCCAAAGTCTTCTATCCGCAGGCCTCTTCCACCGTCGTCTTCATGATCATGGTCGTGGTCCTGCTCTTGCGACCAGCTGGTCTGTTCGGGAAGGAAGCCTGACCATGAACCGCATCGCTCCACTCGCGCTGCTGGCGCTCGCTGCCATCCTTCCGTTCGCCGGCGTCTATCCGCTGTTCCTGACCAAATGTCTGACTTTCGCGCTCTTCGCCATGGCCTTCAACCTGTTCACGGGCTACGTCGGCCTGCTCTCAATCGGCCATGCGTCTTTCTTCGGGATGGGGGCATACATAGCCGGCTACACGGCGAAGGCCTGGGGCCTGCCGACCCCGATTGCCCTCCTGGCGGGCATTGCTGTCGCAACTGCTCTTGGAGCCGCATTTGGCGCCATTGCGATCCGACGCCGCGGCATCTATTTCGCGATGATCACGCTGGCCCTCGCCCAGATGGTGTACTTTTTCTGCAGCCAGGCGCCGTTCACGGGTGCGGAGGACGGCCTCCAGAACATCCCTCGCGGCGCGGCCTTCGGCTTACCGCTCGGCAACGATCTCGTCTTCTACTATTTTGTGCTGCTTCTAACCGTGCTGGCCTACCTCTTCATCCAGGCCATCATCAGCAAGCCATTCGGCGAGACCCTTCAGGCGATCCGAGACAACGAGCCGCGCGCCATATCGCTCGGCTACGACGTACGCTCGTACAAGCTCGTCGCCTTTACAATTTCCGCCGCGATCGCCGGCCTCGCCGGAAGCCTCAAGGCTTTCGCTCTCGGCGTGGCGACGCTTCCTGACGTCCACTGGACGCAGTCCGGCAACGTGATCCTGATGTGCCTGCTTGGTGGCATGGGAACTTCGCTCGGGCCGATCGTTGGCGCGGTCGTTGTCGTCCTGCTCGAGAACCAGCTCGCCAGTCTGGGCGTGATCCGCTTCGGCTTCTTCAGCATCGACTTCTCGACCAAGGCCCCGATCGTTATCGGCATTGTCTTCATGCTGTGCGTTTTACTCTTCCGCCGGGGAATCGTCGGCGAGCTGATCGCACTCCTGAGCAAGCGCGGAGTGGCAGCCGGGGCGGCACAAAGGCACACGAACTGATCCGGCAGCAATCGCGGATATTGACATGAACGACTTCATCTTCAACACGACCAAGACCATTGTCTCGCAGTTGGGCGCCGCGGCGCGGATCGCAGAGATCGTCATTCCGGTTCTCGGATCCCGCATCGTCCTCGTCACGGATGCCGGCCTGCGGCGCGCGGGCCTGATCGAGCCCGCCCTTGCATCGCTCGAAAAGGCGGGAGCTTCGATCGCGATTTTCGATGACGTCGTGGCCGACCCGCCCGAGGCCAACGTGCTCGCGCTGGTCAGCGTCATCCGTCGGCACGAAGCTACAGGGGTGCTCGCTATCGGTGGCGGGTCTCCCATGGATGTGGCCAAGGTTGCGGCGTTGATCGCAGGGGGCGGCGAACAACTTTCCGAGGTCTATGGTGTCAACAAGGCTCACGGTCCCCGTCTCCCGCTGGTTCTGGTGCCGACAACCGCCGGCACCGGCTCGGAAGTGACACCCGTCGCGATCATCACCACGGGCGAAGCGATGAAGGCCGGCGTGGTCTCGCAGCTGCTGCTGCCCGACATCGCAGTGCTGGACGCCGAGCTCACAACCGGCCTGCCCTCCGCGGTGACGGCTGCGACCGGGATCGACGCCATGGTCCATGCTATCGAATCCTATGCCTCGACCTCGCCGAACAACAACCCGATCTCGCAAGGTCTCGCGCGCCAGGCGCTGCGATTGCTTGGCGCCAATATTCGCGAGGCGACGTTCAACGGCGCCAATCGCGATGCGCGCGCCGCGATGCTGCTCGGCTCTCTCTTCGCCGGACAGGCCTTCGGCAATTCACCCGTGGCGGCGGTGCACGCGCTCGCCTACCCCATCGGCGGGCATTTCCATGTACCTCACGGACTGTCGAATGCCCTAGTTTTGGCCCCGGTGATGCGCTTCAATCTACCAAACGCTGGACATATCTACGCGCAGATCGCGGCCGACGCATTTCCGGAGCTCGCGACCGTCGACTCCGGAATTCGCGGGAGTGCCTTCGTGGACAAACTTGTCGAGCTCAGTCGCGAACTCAACGTCCCGCGAGGCCTCCGTGAACTCCAGATCCCGCGCGAAGCGCTGCCGATGCTGGCTCGCGAAGCCATGAAGCAAACGCGTCTCCTCGTCAATAACCCTCGCGAGATCCACTACCAGGATGCGTTGGAGATCTACGAGACAGCGTACTAAGATAAAACATCACATGCGTGATTTACTCGCGCAAAGAACCCACTCTCAAGCTTCCTTAGGAATATTCAGCCAGCCAGGCCGGTCAAAGCCCAACTCCCCACCGCTCGTGACGAAATCCGAGCTCCATGCGTCATGCGCCCATTGCCGCGTTTGCCATCTTCTGTTCACGCAATGACTGGTGGAGCGGCCGCCGAATGACATGCAGCCGCAACTACGAAGCCAGCAAGGAGGGAAGCGAAGTCAGCTGGCAGATTGGTCAGTTGCGCGTCCTGCGTGAGCGTTATCGCAATCACGCTTGAGCTTAATGACACGATATAAATATCGGCTTGTATTAAGAATAGCTCTATTTGGAACTGACCTGCATACGCCATAGAGGCCGAGGACATCCTCGCTCACCAGCATCTGCCCCAAGGCTACCAACCTGGCACGACTGGCGACATCAGTCTCGTGGCTGGCTCTTCGGCGTTGCGGTCCAAATGGCCCGTTCGATTGGGTTGGTTAATACAACATGCCTCAGGAATTATTCTCCAGCAGCCCATCCATATAGCGTCGGGCTGAATTCTTGGCGCTTTTCACGTGCTCCTCGGCGAGCGTGCGGGCTTCCTCGACATTGCCGGCATTGATCGCCTCGAAGATGCTCCACATCTCCATTGCGCTGAAGCGCGAGCGGCCCGACATGGACATCGACTTGGACCGCAGCATATTGATGCGCGCCAAGAGGCCATCGATGATCTGGGCAATGATCTCGTTGCCGCAGCCATTGAGAATGGTCTTGTAGAATTCGCCGGTGGCGGCGATCTGGTCGGGCAGCGAATTCCGACTGACCGCAGCGTCGAACGAAAGCAGCGCGGCGCGCATCTTTTCCACGTCCTCCGGGTTGCGGCGTTGCGCCATCAGAGCAGCCGCCTCCCCTTCAAGCAGGGCGCGGACATTGTAGATCTGCTCGGCAGCTTCCCAAGATAGTTCGGTGATGACCGGCCCCTTGTTGGGTATGATCGTCACCAGCCGCTCGGCCTCGAGGCTGCGCAGCGCCTCGCGCACCGAAGTCCGGCTGACGCCCAGGCGCTGGCACAACTCTGCCTCACGTATGCGCTGACCCGGCGCGAAAATGCCAGAGAGGATGGCCTCCCGGATTTTGTTGACCGCTAGGCTCTGCACCGTCCGCGCCGAAATGGTCAGGTCGCCAGCAACCGATGAGGATGCTCCCGCCTCTGCCAACGCCATCAAAGTCCTCCTTTAGCCACCGCCGCCTTTTGTACAACATCGGCAACGGCATCGATAATTTTCACATAGCCGGTACAGCGACAGATATTACCACGCAACGCGTCAATGATCTCTTCGCGGCTTGCGTGGGGATGGTCTTTCACGAGCGCATGCGCAACCATGAGGAAACCAGGCGTGCAATAGCCGCACTGCACGGCGCCGTGACGCATGAAAGCTTCCTGGATGGGCGCCAGACCGTTGTCGTCCTCAAGGCCCTCGACCGTGGTGACGCAGCGGCCGTGGACCTGGGCCGCAAGCGTCAGGCAGGACGTGACAGGCTCGCCGTCCAAGAGAACTGTGCAAGCGCCGCAGATTCCCTGGGCACAGACCTTATGTGTGCCGACCTCCGATAATTTGTTCCGCAACACGTCCACTAGCATCTCGGTGGGGGAAATGTCAGCGGTCCTGTTTGTTCCATTGACAGAAAACGCGACTTTCATACGATATTCTCCTGATGGGGTGTGGTACCGAGCGCCTTGGTGATTGCGCGTTTCAGCAGAACTCCCACGAGGTGCCGCTTGAAGTCGGCGGAATAGACAAGGTCGGTTTCCGGACTGATCTCCGCTGCGAGCGCGGCCAGCGCGGATCTCCAGTCGATCGTGTCGACCGCGACACCCGTAAGAGCCGCTTCCGCACCCAGGGCGCGCAACGCCGTCGCGGCTGCGCCATTGACGCCGATGCGGATCGTCTCGATGCAACCTCGCGTCTCCGTGAACACGACAGACACGGTGAGCTGAGTCCAGTCCATGGCATTGCGTGGCCCCTCCTTGCCGAAGGCGAAGCGTGCATTCGGTGGCATGGGCGGCACGATCACGGTTTCAAGGATTTCATCCTCTGACAGGTCGAGGCTGAACCCGTCCTTGTAGAAGCTCTCGATGGGGATGGTGCGCTGCTCGTGGCCGCGACTCAGCACCAGTTGTGCGCCGAGTGCGATCAGGCCGGTGGCTGGATCGCCCTGGCCGCCGATTGTGCAGATGCTGCCGCCCAGCGTGCCGCGATTGCGCAGCCGCCAGGACGAGATGTCCTTGGCAATCTCGGCCATCAGGGGCAGATGCCGGTGGATCTCTGCCGAGCGGCGCACTTGTTCATGCGTCACCAGCGCGCCGAGCTCGACCTTGCCGTCGGCCTGCACCCGAATGGACTTCATCGTTTCGATCGGGCTGATGTCGATCAAAGTCGAGGGCTCGGCCAGATGCTGATTGATGAGCGAGGCGATGATCGTACCGCCCGCGACCAGGATGCCGCCGCCCTCGGCGGCGCGCAGCGCCTCCGCGGCCTCGGCGACCGAGCGGGCACGGATGTAATCGGGAACGAGAGTCATCACATCTTACCCTTCGGCTCTGGCTGAGCATTCAGCGCCTTAAAGACGGTTTCCTGATCCATCGGCATGGCCGAGAGCCAGATGCCGGCCGCATCGTGAAGTGCGGCAGCGATCGCCGCCGGCACCGGGATCAAGCTTGCCTCGGCCACCCCCTTGGCGCCATAAGGCCCGCTGTCGTCGAGATTCTCGACGAAGAAAGTCTCGATCGTACCCGGCGCGTCCTTCGGCCCGGCCAGAAGATAGTCGCGGAAGCTGGGGTTCTGGATGTAGCCTCCATTGCGCACGATCTTCTCGTAGAGCGCCATACCGAGGCCCATCACCACGCCGCCCTCGATCTGGCCTTCCGCTCCCATCGGGTTGACCAGCCGTCCCGCGTCATGCGCGGCCCAGAAATGCGGCACCGAGATCTTGCCGGTCTCAGTGTCAACCTCGATCTCCGCGAGTTGGGTCGCATAGGTGTAGGTCGGATAGGGATTACCGTTGAAGGTGACGAAGTCGAGCGCGCTGTCAGGATTGAACACGCCGTAGGCCTTCAGCGTCTTCAGCCTGTCGCCGAGGACGGCACAGATGTCCGCGAACTCGTGCACCTCGTTCGACAGGTGAATACGGTCGTCGTCGAGCCGCACCTGGTCGAGCGGCAAAGCGTAGTGTTCGGCCACCATCTCGCGGAACTGGCGGGCGAAATCACGTCCCGCCACCAGTGCCGCATTCCCGGAAAAATAGGTGGTGCGAGAGGCGGAGGTTGGCCCCGAATCGTCCGTCTTGGTGGAATCGCCGCTGACCACGCGGATGCGGGCGATCGAGATCCCCGCGGCATCGGCCGCGATCTGCGCCAACGTCGTGTCCGAGCCGGGTCCAATGTCGGGGGTGCCGCAATTAGCGATCACCGTGCCATCCGCCAGCACCTCCAGCCGCGCGGTCGAGGGGTTGCGGACGCCGCTATATCCGATGCCGTAGCCGAGCGAGGCCAGGCCCAGGCCGCGCTTGATGCCGTCGGCAAGCGTCATTTTGTCGAGCTCGGCCTTGCGCGCCTCATAGATCGGCTCGATCACGTCCAGCGTCTTCGTGAAGCCGACCGCGCTCAGCGTCTGACCGGTGAGCGTTGAGGTGCCGTCCTTAACCGCATTGATGCGGCGGATCTGGATCGGGCTCATGCCGATCTTCTCGGCCAATTTGTTGATCTGCGATTCCGTCGCAAAGGCGAGCTTGACGATGCCGAAGCTGCGCATGGCGCCGGCCGTCATGTTGTTGGTGAAGGTGGTGCAGATATGCGCCTTGATATTGGGAATGTCGTAGGGAAGCGCCGTGTGCACGACACACCGGCCAGCGACGATCGGGCTGTAGGAGGTGTAAGCACCACCGTCAGCCAGGATATCCATATCGATGGCCGTGATCCGGCCGTCCTTCATGCCGCCGAGGCGGTGGCGGATGGTCATGGTGTGGCGCTTGGTGGTCGAGGAAAAGACCTCCTCCGCATCCAGCACCATCTTCACCGGCCGGCCCGTCGCCATTGTGATAAGGCAGGTTACACATTCGATCGTGTTGTCGATCTTGCCGCCGAAGGCCCCACCGACCACGGTCTGGATGACGCGGATCTTGTCGTGCGGTAGGCCGGTGACACGCTCCAGCTGCTTGTGGTGGAAATGCGGATACTGGGTAGAGACGAGCAGCGTCAGCACGCCATCCTCGTCGAAGAAGGAGATGCCGGACTGCGCTTCCAGGAAGCAGTGATCGATCGGCTCGTTGACATAAGTGCCTTCGATGACGAAATCAGCTTCGGCCAGTGCCCTCGCGACGTCTCCGCGCTGCTTGGAGAGGTTGGCGATGGTATTGCCCTGTGGATGAAGCTGCGGCGCGCCCTCGGCCAGCGCGTCGGCAGGCGTTAGCACCGCCGGCGTTTCCTCGTACGCGATCTCGACCAAAGTTGCGGCATACTCCGCCACCTCCTTACTTTCGGCTGCGATCACCGCGATCGGCTCGCCGACATGGCGCACGACGTCCTTCGCCAGGATCGGCGTGTCCTCCACCAGCGAGCCGACATGCAGGCGGGCCGGATCGATCTCGGCCGCCGTCAGGATGTAAACGACGCCAGGAACGGCGCGCGCGGCAGATACATCCACCGATACGAGCCTGGCCGATGGCACGGTGCTACGCACGAAGCGGCCATGGAGCATGTTCGGCATCGTGATATTCGGTGCATAGCGCGCCTTGCCGCGCACTTTGTAGAGCACGTCATTCCGCGGCACGCTGCGGCCGACATAGGTCGGCGTCTGGCCATCCTCATGGGCGGGATCGGCAAAGCCCTTATATAGCTTTTGCCACGGGCGCTGCTCGGCAACGCCGCCCAGGGCAAATTTCTCGCCGCTCTCGTCAATCATTGAAAACCACCCGAAGAAACTCGTTGATTGTCATACAATTATATGCTTGATCGAGGTTATGCAAGCCGCATTGCTCTGCGGCTGCAAATGAAGAGCAGGCTACACGGGCCTGCTTCGGCAGCCACGAGCAGCCGCGCCATTTCAACAAGGCTCATAGAAACAGGGGCTTAGTAAGTGATGCTGAACATTTTTCCGGGCGAGCGCGATTGGGCAATCCAGACGGAGCGGCTGATTGCTCAGGCCGCCTATCGGGGCTCCGATATCTTCGAGTGCGACCGTGCCGCGAAGCGCATCAAGGAAGGGGACTTCGAGAGCTTCCACAATGAATGGCACGAACTCGGCCGCGAGACCGAGGAGGCGGGACGCAAGGCGCTTGAGGCCGGCGATATCGAGACGGCGAAGTACCGGCTCTATCGCGCCTCCAACTATTATCGCCATGCCGATTTCTTCCTGCTCGGTACAGACGAACGGAAAATCGCTAATTTCCGCAAGACAAAGCGCTGTTTCGAAGACGCAATTAAGTATGATGCCAATCGCGTCGAGGCAGTTCAGGTGACGTGCGGCGACGACATATATGATGGTTACTATGTGTTTCCGAATAAGGGTAGGGAAAAATCACCGGCCGTTCTTATGCTTGGCGGCGCAGATTCGCTGGCTGAGGAAATCTTCTTCTGGGGAACGCAGGAGCTGGCAGACCGCGGCATCGGCGTGCTGATCCTGGATACTCCCGGCCGCGGCTCGAGCCTGCGGCTGCGGCACATCCATTCCCGTCCGGACTACGAAGTCCCGGTGAAGGCGGCGATTGATTACTTGGAAGCCCGGCCCGATGTCGATCCGGACCGGATCGGCTGCGTCGGCGTCTCCATGGCTGGCTACTACGCACCCCGCGGCACCGCTTTCGAGCCGCGCATCAAGGCGTTGGTGCTTTGGTGTGCCTGCTATGACATCCTCGAAGAGCTCTACAATTTCTACCCGCCGATCCAGAAGCAAATCCAGTGGATCCTCGGCGTCGACAACGACACGCAAGCGCGCGAAAAGCTCAAGGATTTCAATATGAAAGGCATCGCGCACCAAATCAGGTGCCCGACGCTTATCTCGCACGGCGCTGGCGATGTCGTGATGGACGTGAAGGGCGCGCGACGCCTCTACGACGAGATCGGAAGCACTGACAAAGTACTGAAGATCTGGGAAGGCGACGAGGGCGGCGCGGTCCACTGCAACTATGACAATTGGTCGATTTCTATCCCGTTCATGTTCGACTGGCTCGCCAAACGCTTGTGATTGCCCTGCCCAAGGATGGCAGGATTCGCCTGCCATCTGATTGTAAGACAATATGAAGAATGTTAAGGAAGGAGATGGATATGTGGCGAGTGCGCACGAGCGCCCCTCTGGAGAGCAGGCAATGGAATTGACCATCAGACGGTCCTTCACCGTCGTTGAAGACAGGATGATCGACGAGGGTAGGAAAGCCGATCTCATCCAGCGCAAGGCAGCGTGCGTACTCGTGGTCGCTAATCCTTATGTCGGCCGCTATGTCGAGGATCTACACCCGCTGATCGACGCCAGCGTGTCACTTGGCGAGCGGCTCGGGCAGATGGTCGTGTCGGCCATGGGCAACTATTCCGTGCAAGGCTATGGCAAAGGCGGGCTGGTCGGGCTGAGCGGCGAGCAGGAACATGCCAACGCCCTGTTGACGACCGTGTTTGCCAATCCGATCCGCGAGGCCCTCGGCGGGGGCAAGTCATGGATCTCCTCGTTCCAGAAGCGTGTGCCGCCCGGCATGCAAATCGACATCCCGATGGCGTGCAAAGATGCGCTGTACGTCCGCTCGCATTATGACGGTATGACGCTCATGCTTCCTGATACGCCCGCGCCGGACGAGATCGCCGTCATCTTCTGCGTGACCAACCGCGGCCGCATCAATGCGCGTGTCGGTGGCATCAAGCACGAGGAAATGCGGGGCGTGGACGGGCTGGTTTGACGGCGCGAACGGGAAAAAAGCATGCGGGTTGCAATCACCAATATCGGTAGCATCGTGTCTGGAGACTGGCGATCTCCGTTCGCGGCGGGTGACACGCTGATCCTCGACGATGGGCTGATCAGCCATGTCGGCACAGCCTCACCGGAGATTATGAATGACTGCGACGTGACGGTCGACGCTGCTGGCACGGTAGCCATCCCTGGGCTGATCGATTCGCATGTGCACATCACCTTCGGTGACTACACGCCACGCCAGAAGACGGTGGGCTTCCTCGAAAGCTATGTGCATGGCGGGACGACGACGTCGATTACGGCGTCGGAAGTGCATGTCCCCGGCCGCCCGAAGGACCGCGACGGGGTGAAGGCGTTGGCCGTGGCCGCGCACAAGAGCTTCAAGGAGTATCGGCCGGGTGGCATGCGGGTGCATGCCGGATCCATCATCCTCGAACCCGGCTTGGTTGAAAGCGATTTCGCCGACATCGCCGCTAAGGGAGTTTGGCTCGCCAAGGCCGGTTTCGGCGCATTTGACACGCCCTACGGCTACGTCGACCAGGTGCGCTGGGCCAAAGAGGCAGGCATGATAACGACCGTGCACACGGGCGGCTCGTCCATCCCCGGCTCTTCCGGCATCTGGGCGGACCACGTCATCGCGATGAACGCGGACGTGTCCTTCCACGTGAATGGCGGGCCGGTTGCCATGCCCGACGCCGATTTCGTCCGACTGGTGAATGAGAGCCGCATCGCGCTGCAATGCTGCACGGCAGGCAATCTGCGCACGCTCCTGATGGTCGCCGATCTGGCCGTGAAGGCTGACTGCTTCGACCGGCTGCTGGTCGCCACCGACACGCCGACCGGCAGCGGCATCATGCCGCTCGGCATGTTCTACACGATCACCCACCTCGCCAGCCTCGGCAAGATGCCGGTGGAATGGGCGATCGCCGCCGCCACGGGCAACAACGCTGCCGTCTACCGGCTGAACAGCGGAATCATCGCGCCAGGGCGCGATGCGGACGTGCTGCTGATCGACGCCTGCGCGGGCGGCGCCAAGAACGATGCGCTCTCAGCCATCGCCAATGGCGACGTGCCGGCGGTCTCGGCTGTTTTCACCGACGGCGTGCCGCGTTTCGTCGGCCGCAGCCGCAACACCCCGGCCGGAATGCGCAGCGTGCGCGTGACCGAGAGCCGCATCATGCAGGACTTCAGCGCCGCCGCGCACTGAAGTGGTCTATCGCCAAGAGGGAATCACAAGAGGGAATCATGAGGATCGAGGCGGCCATAGCCTATCCTGAGAGCGAGCGCTTCGTGCTCGCACCGGCCGAGCTGGAAGAGCCGCGCGAGGCCGAAGTCATGGTACGGCTGGTCGCCACCGGCATCTGCCACACCGACCTCAAGATGCTGCACACACAAGGGGCGGTGCCGCGCCCGATCGTGCTCGGCCACGAGGGAGCCGGCATTGTTTCGAAGGTGGGTTCAAGAGTCACCAAGGTGAGGCCCGGCGACCATGTCGTCATGAGCATCAATTCCTGTGGTCACTGCGGCAATTGCCGGCAGTCCATGCCTTCCTATTGCGAGGACCTTTTCGCGCGTAATTTCGGCGGCACGCGGCCGGACGGCACGACCGCGCTGTCACGCGACGGTGAGCGCCTGTACGGCCATTTCTTCGGCCAATCCTCATTTGCCACCTATTGCATCGCGACCGAACGCAACGTCATTCCTGTACCGACGGATCTTCCGTTGGAAACGCTGGCGCCACTGGGCTGCGGCATCCAGACGGGGGCTGGCGCCATCCTCAACGTATTGAAGCCGCAATCGGGTTCGTCCATCGCCATTGCCGGCGCGGGGCCGGTGGGCCTGAGCGCCATCATGGCGGCGAAGCTCTCCGGGGCGGTCACGATCGTCGCGGTCGACACGCGCGACAGCCGGCTGGAGATGGCGCTCGCACTCGGCGCAACGCACGCGGTCAATCCGGTCGGTCAGGACCTGACCGCCGCGATCCACAGCGCCTGTGGGCCAACCGATTGGGCGCTCGACACAACGGGCAACGTCGATGTCGTCAACGGCCTTGTCGCCGCGCTCAACCCGCGCGGCACCTGCGGCGTGGTCTCCAACGGCCGTTCGGCGACCCCGATCAACTTCCACCCCCTGATCTTCGGCGGCCGCTCGATAACCGGGATAGCGCAGGGCGGGGCCGACCCCGACACCTTTATCCCACACATGATCGCGCTGCACCGGGAGGGAAAGTTTCCCTTCGACCGGATGATCACCCGCTATGCCTTCCGCGACCTCAACAAGGCGTGCGACGACGCCGTGTCGGGGAAGGTGCTGAAGCCTGTGGTGATTTTTTAACGGCTTCGTCGTGAGCCACTGAAGAAGGTTCGCGCGGCTCGCGCGCGTGTCCATGAGAGCGAGTTTCTTGGATGAGCATGCTTGGCATTGGTGACAGCGCACCCGACTTTCGCGCGGAGACTTCTCGAGGGCCGATCGGCCTCTATGACTTCGCGGGGGATGGCTGGGTGGTGCTGTTCTCGCATCCGCACTTCTTCCGGCCTGTCTGCGTATCGGAAATGGGACAGGCCTCAAGACTGTCGCCAGACTTCCTGGCACTTGGCTGCAACCTCCTGGCGGTCACTGTCGATCCACTTGAGCGCTTCGCAGACTGGGAAGCCGATATCGTCAAGTCCGAGGCGACCGAGATACGGTTTCCGGTGGTCAGCGATCCAGAACGGCAGGTTGCAGCACTCTACGGCTTGATACACCCCGGCATGAGCCCGGAAGCCCCAACCCGCGCGACCTATATCATCGATCCGCAGCGCAGAGTGCGCGCGCTGCTCGCTTTCCCCTCCAGCATGGGGCGCGACTTCGCCTACATCCTGACACTGGTCCAGTCGCTGCAGCTGACCGACCGCGCCAAGGTAGCGTCACCGGCTGCCTGGCGCCCCGGCGATGAGGTCGCGATCGTGCCTGGCCTGTCGGAGGAGGACCTCTCCAGCCGCTTTCCGGCAGGCTGGCGCGAGGCAACACCCTATCTGCGCTACGTGCCAATGCCGACAAAATAAGCCGGACAGATTGACAGCGTCACTTAGCGTATGATTGTATGGCAATCATAAATGCGGAGTGGGTGATGGACGCTAGGCAATTCTACATCGGGGGCGCGTGGGTCGATCCGATCACCGCACCCCGATCCTTCGGCATCGTCAGCCCGGTTTCCGAGCAGCAGACCGGCGAGCTGATGCTGGGATCAGCCGCCGATGTCGATCGCGCCGTTGCAGCGGCCCGCAAGGCTCTGCCTGACTGGGCCGCTTGGTCGCGCGAGGATCGCATGGCCATCCTCGATCGCATCGTCCAATGCTACAACCGCCGTATAGACGAGGTCGCGCACGTCATCGCCGAGGAGATCGGCGCGCCGCTTTGGTTCGCCCGCGATGTGCAGGCAGTCGGCGTCGCCACGCAGTTCACCGTGATGCGCCGCATCCTCGAGACCTACGAGTTCGAGCATCACATCGGCACGACGCTGATCCGTCGCGAGCCCTTCGGCGTCTGCGGCCTGATCACCGCCTGGAACTGGCCGCTGAATCTCATCGCCGGGAAGCTGGCGCCGGCACTCGCCACCGGCTGCACCGTCGTTCTGAAGCCCAGCGAATATGCGCCGCTGAGCGCGCTGATTCTCACCGAGGTTCTGGAGGAGGCCGGGCTGCCCGAGGGCGTCTTCAACATGGTGCAGGGCACCGGTTCCGAGGTCGGCGAGGCGATCGCGGCGCATCCGGGCATCGATATGGTGTCTATCACCGGCTCGACCCGCGCTGGCGCCCTGGTTGCCAAGGCCGCAGCGGACACGGTCAAGCGCGTGCACCAGGAACTCGGCGGCAAGTCGGCGCACATCATCACTCAGGATGCCGATCTCAAAGATGCCGTGCCCTGGGGCGTAGCGCGTTCGTTCATGAATTCCGGCCAGTCGTGCGAGGCGCCTACCCGCATGCTGGTGCATCGCGACCAGCTGGAGACGGTCAACACGATTGCCAAGAACGCCGCTGAGACCTACACGCTGGGCCAGCCCTTCGACGACAAGACCAAGCTTGGGCCGCTGGTCAACGCGATCCAGTTCGAGCGTGCGCAGGCCCTGATCCAGTCCGGCATCGACCAGGGTGCGACGCTGGTCACCGGTGGCACCGGCCGACCGGCCGAGCTCAACAGAGGCTATTTCGTCAAGCCGACAGTCTTCTCCGACGTGAAGCCCGACATGCGGATCGCGGTGGAGGAGATTTTCGCGCCGGTGCTGTCGATCATACCTTATGACAGCATCGACGAGGCGATCGAAATCGCCAACAGCTCAGTCTATGGGCTCGCCGCCTATGTTCACGGCGAGCACAACCAAGCGACCGATATTGCCTGCCGCTTGCAGGCGGGCAGGGTCTACCTCAATGGCGCGGCGTCGCAATCAGACGCGCCGTTCGGCGGATACAAGCAGTCAGGCAATGGCCGGCAGAGCGGGATCTTCGGTTTCGAGGACTACCTCGAGATCAAGGCCATCCTCGGCCACCGCAAATCCTGAAGGATATCGGACTATGCACAATCGCAAGACGATGAAGCTCGCCATGATGTGGTTCGCACCGGGTTCGCACGGCGCGGGCTGGCGCATGCCGGGCGCGGCGCGCTCAACGGTGACGAATTTCGATACCTATGTCGAGGTCGCCAGGAAGTGCGAGGAAGCCAAGCTCGACGCGCTTTTCTTCGCCGACGGGAACGCCATCCAGCCGACGCCGCTGATCGAGAAGCGCGATAAGGCAGCGGAAAAGTTCTACCGCGCGGCAATCATCGAGGCCATGTCCGTGATTCCGGCGCTGGCCGCCGTGACCTCGAAGCTGGGGCTCATCGCCACCGGCACCACGACCTACAACGAGCCCTACACGATCGCGCGTCGTTTCGCCACGATAGACCTGATCAGCAAGGGCCGTGCCGGCTGGAACCTCGTCACCTCACAGCACGAGAACGAGGCGCAGAATTTCGGTTTCGAGAAGCATATGGAGCACGACGAGCGCTATGTGCGGGCGGAAGAGTTCTTCGACGTGGTCACCGGGCTGTGGAACAGCTGGGACACCGACGCCCTGCTCCAGGACAAGGAGAACGCGCGCTACTTCGACGTAGAGAAGGTGCATGTCCTCAATCACAAGGGCAAGTACTTCAACGTCAAGGGACCGCTCAACGTGCCGCGATCACCCCAGGGGCGGCCGATCATCGTGCAGGCAGGGTCGTCCGGCCCTGGCCGCAATCTTGCCGCCCGGATTGCCGACCTTGTATTCTCGGCAAACTCCACCATCGAAGAGAGCAAGGCTTTCACTGACGATTTGAAGGCGCGCGCAGTCGCATGCGGCCGATCGGCGGACGCGATCAAACTGATGCCGGGCTTCATGCCGATCATCGGCCGCACCGAGGCGGAGGCCAAGGAACATTATCTGCAGCTCCAGTCTCTGATCACCGATGAACAGGCGTTGATCGCGATCAGCCGCTTCGCCGGCGGCGTCGACCTCTCGCAATATCCGCTGGACGGGCCGCTACCGGAGTTACCAACTGTCAACGGCGCCCAGACCCGCCAGCAGATCATGATCGAGACGGCGCGCCGCGAGAATCTCAGCATCCGCCAGATCGGTCGGCGCTTCGCCGAGTCGCTCGGCCACAACTTGGTTTGGGGCACGCCCGCCCAGGTGGCCGACATCATGGAAGAGTGGTTCAGTCAGGGCGCCTGTGACGGCTTCTGCATCCTACCGCCCTATTTTCCCCGCGGCGTGGACGATTTTACTGGCCTCGTCGTGCCGGAATTGCAGCGCCGTGGCTTGTTCCGCACCGAATATGAAGGCCGAACGTTGCGCGAGAATCTCGGCTTGCCTGACCCCGTGGAGACGAAACGGGTCATGGTTGAAGCATAGGCTTGGGCGCGTCCTTTCGAGAATATTATATTATTGTATGAAGATAGCGGCACTCCCACTCTGCCTCATTTACACGGACCTCCGGAGGTCGACATGTCAGAATTCGCTGCTGCATCCTGCCCTTTCAGCGGCATGCGTGAATATCCGATCAAGCGCGCCAACCCGCTCGACCCTGCGCCGGAGTTGGCCGAATTGCGCGCTGATGAGCCCTTCGCCAAGGTGCGCTTATGGACCGGCCAGGATGCTTGGCTGGTGACGCGCTATGATGACGTTCGCAAGCTGCTGACCGATCCGCGGGTCAGCGCCGACAATACGTTGCCAAACTTTCCGGGCGCGACGCCGGGCATGCTGGCGGTGCGAACCAAATATCCGAGCTTCATCACGATGGACGTGCCGGAGCACACGCAGTTCCGGCGCATGCTCACAGGCGAATTCGCGGTCAAGAAGATCGAGGCGCTGAAGCCGCGCATCCAGCAGGTCGTGGACGAGCGCATTGATGCGATCCTCGCCAAAGGACCGCCGAGCGACATCGTGCGTGACCTGACACTTGCGCTGCCGATCACCATGATCTGCGACCTGCTCGGAGTCCCCTACGAAGATCAGGATTTCTTCCACGCAAAGGCAGATCTGATCACCGACAGCCGTACCCCGCCGGACGTTTCGTCAAAGGCGATCCAGGAATTATGTGACGTCTATATCGCGGGGCTGATCGAGAAGAAGAACCAGCATCCGACGGACGATCTCCTGAGCCGGCTGGTGGTGAACCAGCTCAGGCCAGGGCACCTCACGCCGATCCAGCTCATCGGCATCGCGCGCCTGCTGCTGATCGCCGGCCACGACACCTCCGCGCACACGATGTCGCTTGGTATCCTGGCGCTGCTCGAGAATCCGGAACAGAAACGGGCGCTGATCGACGATCCAACTTTGATCAATAGCACCGTCGAGGAAATCCTGCGTTATGTCGACGTCACCCATAACGGTCGCAGACGCATAGCGACGGCCGACATCGAGATGGGCGATCATGTCATCCGGAAGGGCGAAGGCATCATCGCCCACAATGCGGCGGCCAATCGTGACTCCGACGTCTTCCCCGACGCCGACAAGTTCCGCATCCATCGCGATGCGCGTCATCACATCGCTTTCGGCTATGGCGTCCACCAGTGCCTCGGGCAGCCATTGGCCCGCGCCGAACTGCAGATCGTTATCGGTACGTTGTTCCGCCGCATACCGAGTTTGGCGCTCGCCGCGCCGGTGTCGAGTCTCGAATTCAAGGAAACCAGCTTCGTCTATGGCGTCGAGCGGATTCCTGTCACATGGGAGAGCTGAGATGCGGGTGATCATCGAACAGGCGAAATGCTGTGGCGCCGGCCAATGCGTGCTCGCGGCGCCGGATATCTTCGACCAACGCGAGGACGACGGCATCGTCATACTGCTACAGGAGAACCCATCGGAAGAGAGCCGCGCGGACGTGCTGCAGGCGATTAAGGTTTGCCCGGCGCTTGCGATCCGGCTTGAGGGCTGAGCCTTGCGCACAGTCATTGTCGTCGGCGGGTCGGCCGCGGGGCTGGCCGCCGTCCAGTCGCTGCGCAGAGAAGGCTACGGGGAACGCATTCTCGTGATTGGAGCGGAACCCCACCCTCCCTATGACCGACCGCCACTCTCCAAGGGCTTCATCGCCAACAACCTGCCCTTTGAGCATATCCGGTTGGGCGAGCAGGCGCTGCTCGACGAGCTTGGGGCCGAATGGCTGGTACCCGCGCGCGCCTGCGAGCTCGATCTCGAACGCCGCATGCTACGGCTGGAGGCGGACGACCGACTTCGCTTCGACGGACTGGTCGTTGCCACTGGCGTCAGCCCGCTCGCCTTTCCCGGCCCAAGCCCGCACGGGGTGTACACCCTGCGCGGCTTGGATGATGCGGAGGCACTGCGCACCGCTTTGGCGAGCGCCCCCCGGGTCGCAGTCATAGGCACTGGCGTGCTCGGTATGGAATTCGCCGCCACTGCGCGCAAGATCGGTCTCGACGTCACGGTTATCGGCAACGCGCCGCACCCGCTGGCCCGCCAGTTCCCTGCCGCGATTGGCGAATTGCTCGCCGCGCGGCACCGCGAGGCGGGTGTGATTCTGCGGCTGAATGCGCCGGTGGCCGGCTTCGAGGAGACGAGCGGGCACGTGAGCGGCGTGCGGCTTGCCGACGGCGAGGTCATCCCCGCGGAGCTCGCGCTGGTAGCGATCGGGTCAAAGCCCAATGTGGACTGGCTGCGTTCGAGCGGCCTGCCGATCGGCGACGGTATTCTGTGTGATGCCCGCTGCCGCGCCGCGCCGGGCGTCTACGCGGCCGGCGACGTCGCCTCCTGGTGGCATTCCGGCTACGGCGCGCGGCTGCGCATTGAGCACCGTATGAACGCGACTGAACAGGCAGGCACCGCCGTGAAGAACCTGCTGGGAGCAACCGAGGACTTCCGACCGATCCCGTTCATGTGGAGCGACCAGCACGACGTCAAGCTACAGAGCTACGGTGTCTTTCCGGCCAGTGGCGAGATGGAGATAGAGGGCGACATGGCGTCCGGCCGCTTCGTTGCACTCTGCCACCATCAAGGCCGCGTTGTCGGCGCGCTCGGCTGGAATGCCGCCAAGACGCTGCGGCAAAGTCGCATGCGGCTCGCCGAGGCTATGGAGGACATCCGCCTGGATGAGCCGACGCTGACCTTCGCCTGAGCCGCAGACAACCATTGGGAGACGTCATGAGCCGCGAGATGCATCTCGGCGTATTCGTGCTGGGCACCGGCAACCAGATCGATGGTTGGCGGGCGGAAGGCGCCGACCCCACCAATTTCGACATCAAGGCGCTGGCCCGCATCGCGACGACGGCGGAGCGGGCGAAGATGGATTTTATCTTCGTCCCCGACAATGTCTCGGCCGAGGTCGACGATCATCCGTCCATGGTCGCGCGGCTGGAGCCTGTCGCGCAACTGAGCGCGCTGGCCATGGTGACGAGCCGGATCGGCCTCGTCGGCACCGCCTCCACCATGTTCTCCCAGCCTTACAACCTTGCCCGCGCCTTCCAGTCGCTCGATCTGATCAGCGCTGGGCGCGCTGGCTGGAATGTCGTCACGACCTCCTCCCCCATCGCCGGGCTGAACTTCGGTACCGAGGGGCGTCTGGAGCACGATCTACGCTATGAGATGGCCGACGAGTTTGTCGAGGTCGTGCGGGGTCTCTGGAACACCTGGGAGGATGGCGCGGTGCTGGTTGACCGTGCGAGCGGCCGCTATTTCGATCCCGCGCGCATCCGCCTCCTCAACCACAAGGGCAAGTACTATTCCGTGCGCGGACCGCTCAACGCGCCGCGCGGGCCGCAGGGCAATCCTGTGTTGGTGCAGGCGGGATCTTCGCCGGCTGGCATGGGCTTCGCCGCGCGCCACGCCGACCTGATCGTGACCGTGCAGCACGCAATCGCGGAAGGGCGCGACTTCTACGACAAGGTGCGCCGCATGGCGGCGAGTCATGGCCGCGACCCGAACCACTGCAAGATCCTGAACGGCATCTTTACCGTGGTTGGACGTACCGACGAGGAAGCGCATGCCAAACTGGCGCGTCTGGCGGCTTTTGTCGACGTGCAAAGCTCTATTCGCACCGTGTCGGACCGGCTCGGCCACGACCTCTCCCAGTATCCGCTCGACGGGCCGGTCCCGGATTTGCCCATGACGGATGGTATGCAAGGCTTCGCCCGGGCGCTGATCCCGCTGGCAAGACGCGAAAACTACACGCTGCGGCAATTGTTCAACCTCATGGCAGTGGGGCGCGGCTACATCATCGCGGTCGGTACGCCGGACAAGATCGCCGATATCATGCAGGAGTGGGTGGATGCTCGGGCGGCCGATGGCTTCGTCATCATGCCGGCCTATTTCCCAGACTATCTGGACGACTTCGCCGACTTGGTAGCGCCCGAACTGCAGCGCCGGGGCGCTCTACGCAAGGATTATTCCGGCGTTACCCTGCGCGATCATCTCGGCCTGTCGCGCGCCTGAAGCGATGCGCTAAGGGGCATGTACCAGCACGTCGCCCGGGAACAGCGAAGTGCAGTTTGGCTCGCCCGGCGACGCAATTTCCTCTCGCCGACAGTTCATAGGATCGCGCCGTCGTCCTCTATCGCGAATTCGCGTCTTTAGGCACGAATAACCGGCCTCGTAAGCGAAACTCATCCGTATTCGCACTCATGGATCGAGTTGCACCTTAGCTCTGGACTGAGCCACGATCCAGTCGCGGAAGGCGATCAACGGCGGATAGTCCTTCCTTCCCTCCGGCCAGGCAAGGTAATATTTGTCGCTGCTTTCATAGGTGACGTTCACGGCCGGCACGAGTTGGCCGCTCAACAATTCCTCTTCTATGAGGAAGGTCGGCAGCAGCCCGACGCCCAAGCCCGCCGCCGCTGCGCGCGCCACGGTCGAGAACTGGTCGAAGCTGCCGGCGGAGAGGCGACCGGGCTCCAGCCCCTGCGCGCGGAACCACTTCTCCCAATCGGTGCCGCGTCCCATCGAGCCCATATGGATCAACGGCTGCTCGATTAGGTCGGCGGCTATTCGGATGGCGCGGCTCTCGCGGAAATAAGGACTGCTGGCGGGCACCAGAAACTCGCGCCGCAGCTCCACCATCTCCGCGCCCGGCCAGTATGGGACGCCGGAATGGATGGCCGCGTCGACGCCCTCGTCACGGAAGTCAAACAGGCTAAAGCGGGTCTTCAGATTGACCGTGATGCCTGGATGCAAGCGCTTGAAGCCGGACAGACGTGGCGCGAGCCAGCGTGTGCCGAAGGTCGACAGGATTGTCACGTTGAGAATACCGCCATTTGGGTTGGCATAGAGATTTTGCGAGGCGGTCGAGAGGCGGTCGAGCGCGTCGCGCACCTCCGCGAGGAAACTCATCGCCGCCGAATTCGGCCGAACCGTCTGGCGGTCGCGCACGAAGAGCTCGACCTGCAGCTGCTCCTCCAGTGCGCGGATCTGACGGCTGACGGCGCTCTGCGTAAGGCTCAGCTCTTTGGCCGCTGCGCTGACGCTCCCCAACCGGGCCGTCGCCTCGAAGGCGGTGAGCAGCGAAACGGACGGTAGATAGCGGCGGCTATAGCTCATGAGTCAGTCCATTTTGGAATGATCTTGTTGACCAAGCATTGCTTGTTGTGGAGCAAGGGACAAGCAAAATGGGATCTAGGCAGCGGATGAAAGTTTGGTCCACCTGCCCAGGATGCGGAGGTTATTCCGATGTGTAAAGGCTTCACCTGCCCCCTTAAAGATCGCGCACGGACGGACGCCGTCCTCGACGGCCTGCCGCTCGCAGGGACCTGCCATCTCCGCGCCGGGCAGTCGCGCCGAGACAGCCAGAGGCCAACACCTCCTGCGCCGCCTCAAACAGCGGCTGCTCACCAGGGTACCGCGAGCCAACCTGAAGAAGGAGAACACCAGCCATGACCACGCAATTCACAAGGCCGATCACAGAAGATGAAATCCGCACCTATGAGGAGGATGGCGTCGTATGCCTGCGTAACATCCTCAGCACCGAATGGGTGGAGATGCTGCGGGACGCAGTCGAGGACGTGCTGAACCAGCCAGGTCCATCCGGCCACGATATCGCTGCCGGCTCCGGCGGCGGCAAGTTCGGCTACGACATATTTATGTGGACCTTCAACCAGCGCTTCCGCCAGTTCCAGGCTGAGTCGCCGATGCCTGAATGGGCCGCGGCGCTCATGCGCTCGAAGACCGTCAACCTCGCCGTCGACGCGATGTTCGTCAAGGAGCCGAATACCACGAACCACACGCCTTGGCACCATGACCAGCCGTACCTGTGGATGGACGGCACGCAGGTCTGCTCGTTCTGGACGCCACTCGATTCCGTCACCCTGGAAACCGGGGTGACCGAGTGGATCCCTGGCTCGCACCGTACGGGCAAGTGGTATCGGCCGACCGGCTTCGACGCCAAGAAGTACAAGGACTATCCGGATGACCTGTTCGAGGCGCTGCCGGATATCGAGGCAAACCGCAGCGATTGGAACATCGTGCATTTCGACATGGATCCGGGCGACGTGCTAGCCCACCATCTGCTGACGCTGCACCATGCGCCAGGCAACACCTCGCACGATCGCCGCCGCCGTGCGCTTGCCTTCCGTTACGCCGGCGACGACGTCACCTATGCCAAGCGCCCGATGGGGCCCCAGCCGCTACGCGATCCCGGCCTGTCGGTCGGACAGCCGCTAGCTTCCGCGATGTTCCCGCAGGTCTGGCCACGTCGCCCGCTAGCCGCGTTTGACGATGACGCGCAGACTATAGGTGCCCAAGCCGCGGCCTGATCCGTGCCGGCAGCCGCCGCCGGAAGTAAGCGCGGCTGCCGGATTCGCCTCGACATTTGGCGAATATCGTCATACAATATTTTTCATAAGTGGCGAGCGAGGAGCTGCGCTGGTGCGCTGTGGAAGAAGGCAATTCTTTGCTGGCCTTGATACCGCACCAGCCTCGATTTATCCGAGTGCCAGGCGGCCTCCGGCTTCTTTGCCCGACAATGCTATCCAACCTGAGTGCTATGCGCTGATAGATCGGCTTAGTCCCGGCTGACGCCACGGCAGGTCCCCATGCCAAGAAAATCTCTGGCCGGGATCGGGCTGAAGCTCGGCTCGGTCTCCTTCTTCGTCTCCATGTTCGCGCTGATCAAGCTGGCTGGCAGCTTGCCGACCGGGCAGGTCGTGTTCTATCGCTCGTTCTTCGCCATGCTGCCAATCCTCGTCTTCCTCGCTTCGCGTGGCGAATTGGCCACGGCACTCAAAACCAAACGGCCGCTCGGCCATGTCGCACGTGGCCTATGCGGCTCTGCGAGCCTCGGCCTCACGTTCCTGGCGCTGGCCTACCTGCCGCTCTCCGACGCGATCATGTTCGGCTATGCGCAGCCGTTGTTTGCCGTGGCCCTCGGCGCCATCGTGCTCGGCGAAATCGTACGGCCCTCACGCTGGCTGGCGGTGCTGGCAGGGCTGACCGGTGTCGGCGTAGTGGCATGGCCCGGCCTCACCATCTTTAGCGCTGAGGGCTTCGGCGGTCGCCAAGCGATCGGCGCGGGGGCGGCAATCGCCGGCGCCTTTGCCACGGCGTGTTCGGTGCTGATGCTGAAGGCTTTGGTCGAAACGGAGCGCTCCTCCACCATCGTGCTTTGGTTCTCGCTCACCTCGACAGGTTTTGCGCTGGCCACCCTGCCGTTCGGCTGGGCCTATCTTTCCGGCGAACAGATATTGCTTCTGGCGCTCGGCGGATTCGCCGGCGGGATGGCGCATGTGCTCGTCACCGAGAGCCTTCGCCATGCCGACATGTCGACGCTGGCGCCGCTCGACTATACTTCGGTGCTGATCGGTCCGGTCCTTGGTTACTTCCTGTTCGCCGAACTGCCGACGCTGCATATGCTTGTGGGTGGAACGATGGTAGCCTCGGCAGGGATCTTTCTTGTCTGGAGCGAACGACGGTGATGGGGGCCACTGTCAATATTCGAAAAGAGCCGCCATAACGGCGCCGTTTCAAAGGGATGCGCTGCGCGGGTGCTACCAAAGTGGTCTCTCGGCCGAGCGCGCTATCTGCCGCCCCTTGGCGCGGGCCCAGCGCCCGACCGTGGCTACCCGCCCCTGTCTACAGCCCATTGCTATCTTGCTGCCCCCTCACCCGGACGATCAACACGGTACTCGTCATGTAGCAGGAGCGCGGACGCTGTCCGAGGTTGCCGCGTCGATGATCTTCGCTGTCAGAGCGTTGTACTTGACTGGGCTGATGGACTTGGTTCGCCTATGCGCGTCTAACCTTGGCGGACTGTCCCGCGCCCAACAAGTTTGAAAACGGCAGCGTAAGTGATTGCGCCTGCCCGCACACTAGCGGCGAGCATGTTGACAGATACGGAATCAAAGTTTTTGCTGATGCCGCAGCTTGGCAACAGTTCCAAGTGTCAAACCGATCGTCCACCAACGACACACTAAGATTAAGCAAGGTGGGGCGAAGATGCGGCGGATCGACATATACGTGCCAGACACGCCGAACATCGAGAAAGCGAGCCGCTTGCGGGGCCCGCCAGACTTGGGAGAAGGATGCCGCGCGGCGCGGGGAAGGTTAGTTCTTGTAATCGACGTACTGGCCGCCCTTGATTGTCTTCAGCTCGACCGCCTTGTCGACGTCGCCATTGGGCAGGAAGGTCGTGGTACCGGAAGCGCCTGGGAAATCCTTGACAGCGAGGATCGCCTTGCGGGTGGCTTCCGTGTCACCGTTCGACTTCGCCATAGCTTCGGCCAATATCAACAACATATCATACATGGTGGCGCCGTAGACTTCCGGCTTCTGGCCGTAACGCTTCTGGTATTCGGCGGTGTAGTCCGTCATAGTGCCAGCCACCGGATTGTCGGTGTCGAAGACGGCCTTGGTATAGACGCTCCCTTCGGCCGCTTCCTTGGCGATCTGCACCACTTCCGGCAGTTCGAAGTCAAGCGTGCCGATGAACGGTGCCTCGATGCCAAGCTCGCGCGCCTGTTTCAACACCTGGCCGGTGGTCTTGTAGGCGAGGACCAAGATGACATCGGGCTTAGCGACGCGGATGCGGGTGAGCTGCGCGCGCACATCGGTGGCGTCGGGCGCGAAAGACAGACTCCCGACGACCTCTCCGCCATCGGCCTTAAACTGCTTCTCGAAAGCCTTGGCGCCCCAGTCGGCCCATTCGAGATTGACCCATAGGATCGCCGCCTTCTTGTAGCGGGTTTTAGCGAATTCGTTGAGAGCGCGGATTTCACTGCCGAGATTAGTGGCGTTGCGGAAGACGTGGGACTTGCCCTCGGTGATCCCAGGCAGCGTGGCCGAGGTGGTGAGGATGACCTTCTTCTCTTCCGCGATCGGGATCAGCGCCTTCGTGATGCCCGTCAGCGTGGTCATAACCGCGCCGACGCGATCGGCGGCGATCAGCTTGTTCATCGCCGCCACGCCATCGCGCGGATTGCTCTTGCTGTCCTCGTAGATGACGGTGAGCTTGCGCTCCGGACCCCACTTCGCGTTAATCTGGTCCACGGCGATGTTCATGCCGTTTCGCATCCAGGTGCCGTAGGACGCGGCGTCCCCGGTCATTGGCAGAACCGTGCCGATCTTGATCTCCTCGGCGGCCGAAAGGCCACCCGTCGTTAGCCCGAGCGCGAGTGCCGCGCCCCAGGCAAGCCTCGCAAGTCGTAATCCAGTCATGGTGCTCACCTATCGGCACCGGCGATCGGTGCGGTTGACTGTCATACATTAATATAATATTCGACATGATGCAATGTCGGGCAATGAAGGCAGGAGACGCCGCGGTTGGAGCTGGTTCTTCAGATTTTCGCGGGCGGCGTGGTCACGGCAGCGCTTTATGGCCTGTTCGGCCTCAGCTTCAGCTTCATCTATTCCTCCACCAAGATCATGCATTTCGCGCATGGTGCAACCTACACGCTGGCCATGTTCGCCTTTTACTGCCTGACCGCGCAGGCAGGCCTGCCGCTGCTGGCGGGGGCGGCTGTGACAATAGCCTTGGCCGCATTCGCGGGCTGGGCAATGATGTCGGGCTTCTACCAGGCATTCCTGACCAAAGGCGCCTCGCAAGGCGCGCTGATGATCGCCTCGCTCGGCCTCTTCATCGCGGTGGAGAGCATTGCCGGCCTTCTGTTCGGTACCAGCTCGCGCGTTGTCTCCACCGGCTCGGTCTCGCGCGGCTTGGATTTCGGCGGTATCTATCTCACCGGCCTGCAGCTCTGGATGTTCGGTCTTTGCGCTGTGGCAATCGTCCTGGCGCTGTTGACAGTGCGGCTATCGAGCCTCGGGCGCGCGGTGCGGGGCATGGCCGACGATCCCGACCTTGCCGAAAACCTTGGCATCGACGTTCGGCGCCTGCGCGCCATCGTTTTCGCCGCCGGCTCAGCCCTTCTGGCGCTCGGCGCGGTGCTGGTGTCGCTTGATGTCGGCGTGGTGCCGGGCTCGAGCCTTAGAGTGCTCCTGATCGCCGCCACCGCCAGTATCATTGGCGGCAGTCACTCGCTGTATGGGGGACTAGTCGGCGGCCTCGCTGTTGGCTTGCTCGAAAGCGTGGGCCTCTACACGCTCGATGCCCGCTGGCTGAACGTTATGATCTTCTCAGCGCTGATCCTCATCCTCCTCATCCAGCCGTCCGGCCTTCTGAAGCTGGGGAGACGCTGATGGACTATCTCTTCGCCGTCCTCACCTTCTTCACCATTTACGCGGTGCTTGCCACGTCGCTCAACATCGTGGTCGGCCACGCCGGTCTTCTCTCAATCGGCCATGCGGCGCTGTTTTGCGTCGGGGCTTACGTGTCGGCGCTGGTAAGCCTGCGCCTCGGCCTCGCAGTGCCGCTGGCCGCCGTGCTGGCGGTGGTTGTCACGGCGATCGTCGGCGGGCTGGTCACGGTGCCGCTGCTCAGGCTCAGTGGCGATTATTTCATCCTCGGGTCGCTCGGCATCCAGATCATTGTGGTCGACATCATCCGCAATCTCGATGCCCTCACCGAGGGTCCCCGCGGGCTGGCCAGCATCCCCCGGCCCTCGCTCGGTGGACTGGCGGTCGAGAGCAATCTGTCCTTTGCCATCGTGTATGGCCTGGTGGCAGTCACTGCCTGCCTGCTGGCGCGCTATTTGATGCGCAGCCCCTATGGGCGCGTGCTCGAGGCAACGCGCGACGACGAGGAGGCGGCCTCCGCTCTCGGCAGGAATGTTGTGTGGACGCGGGTACGGGCCTTCATTCTCTCGGCGGCGCTGGCCGGGCTGGCAGGTTCCATGTACGCGCATTTCGTCTCCTTCATCGACCCCACCAGCTTCGGTTTTTCCGAGTCGATCTACATACTGTCGATGGTGGTGATCGGCGGCATGGGCACGGCCCGCGGGCCGCTCCTGGGTGCGGCATTGCTCCTGGCCGCGCCCGAGATCATGCGCTTTGTCGGCGCCTCGACCGGCTCGGACGCCTACATCCGGCAGCTCCTTTATGCCGTGCTGTTGATAGCCTTCGCCTATTTCCGGCCGCAAGGCATCGGCGGAAAGAGGCTCGCATGAGCGCGGCCGTTCCGCTCCGGGTCGAGGGCATTTGCAAGCGCTTCGGTGGTCTCCAGGCGTTGAAGGACGTGTCCTTCGTGGCGCCTGCCGGCAAGATCACCGGCCTTGTTGGCCAGAACGGCGCCGGCAAGACGACGCTGATCAACGTGATCACGAGGCAGCTGGCGCCTGACGCCGGCGAGGTCTTTGCCGGCCCCCGACGCATCACGCGGCTTGCAGCCCATCAGGTGGCGGGTGCGGGTCTGGCACGGACCTTCCAGCAATTGCGGCTCTTTGCCAATATGACTTGCCTGGAAAATGTGCTGCTTGGCTTACCAAAAGGTCGTGGTGAGAGCTTGGCGGCCTGCCTGTTCACGCCTGGCCGAGTGGCTCGCCAGGAGGCTGAGGATCGTGCCGCCGCACGCACCATCCTTGAAGCCTTCGGCCTCGGCGATCGTGCTGACGCCAGCGCCGCCGGGCTTTCCTACGGCCTGCAGAAACTCCTGTCTCTCGCGCGTTTGGCAGCGGCGCGGGCCGAGATCGTATTGATCGACGAGCCAACCTCCGGCCTTTCCGGCGAGGCGGTGGAGCGCGTGGCAAGCGCGGTCGCCCACTTCCGGAACGAAGGCAAAACAGTCCTTCTAGTCGAACATGACATGGACGTGCTGTTTGCCCTATCCGACCATGTCGTGGTGCTCGACCAGGGCCAGGTGCTGTGCCAGGGCACGCCGGCTGAAATCCGGACGAACAACGAGGTGCGTGAGATCTATCTCGGCAAGGGGCACGTGGCATGAGCCTGGTTGTTACCGATCTGCACGCCGATATCGCAGGCAAGCCGATCCTGCAGGGCCTGTCGCTCCGCATCGCGCCGGGCGAAGTGGCCGCGCTGATCGGCAGTCCCGGCTGTGGCAAGAGCACGCTTATGCGCGTGATCTTCGGTCGCCATCCCGCTATTTCGGGGCACGTCGAATACCAAGGCAAGGGTACACTGAAGCGCGGCCCAGCCGATCAGATCAAGGCGGGAATCGCCTATGTGCAGCAAGGCGGCAAGGTCTTCCGCAGTTTGAGCGTGGCGGAGAATTTGGCGCTCGCCGCTATGATGCTACCAGGGGCCGAAGCGTCGGGGCGGATCGAAGAGCTTTACACGCTCTTCCCACGTCTAGCAGAGCGGCGTGGCCAGGCAGCCGGTTCGCTCAGCGGCGGCGAGCGGCAGATGCTGGCGCTATCGATGGGAATGACGGCGCGGCCGAGCCTTCTCTTGCTCGATGAGCCTTCGACGGGCCTGTCGCCGCTCATGACCGAGCGCATCCTTGGCGAAGTCAGGTCTGCAGCGAAATCGTCCGGCTCCACCGTGCTGGTGGTGGAGCAGAATGTCCGCAACGCAGTCTCGATTGGCGACCGCGTACTTGTGATGAGCCGCGGCGTCATCGCCCATGACCACGCTGTCTTCCCGGGCAACGACCTTGCGGAGCTGCTCGAGGTCTATGCCTTTACGTCGGCCGCCGGCAAGTCCTGACAGTCGTCGGACCAGCGCGATGCTGCGGCCACCTGAAAGTGGAGATCCATGATGAACATGTCCGGCAGCAACCAGATCAGCGCGCCCCGCGAAGCCGTGTGGACGGCGCTGTTCGACCCGCAGGTGCTGAAGGAATGCATCCAGGGCTGCGAAGCGCTGGAGCAGGTGTCTGACAGCGAATATACCGCCACCGTCACCATCAAAATCGGCCCGGTCAAGGCGCGTTTCCAAGGCAAGGTCAGCATCGCCGACGCGATTGTCGGCGAGCAGTGCCGGCTCGTCGGCGAAGGCTCCGGCGGCATCGCAGGCTTCGCCAAGGGCTCCGCGCTGGTCAAGCTCAGAGATGCAGCGGAAGGCACGGTGATCGACTACGAGGTGGAGTCCCAGATCGGCGGCAAACTAGCCCAGCTCGGGGCGCGCATGATCAACTCCGCCGCCGTTCGCATGGCGAGCGACTTTTTCACCAGGTTTGCAGAAGTGGCCGACGCGGCCAGCACCGAGTCGCAACAATCTGTCTAGCGACGTTAATCGTGGCAAGGCACGGTTTTTATCATTGCTCACTTATAGAATGTATGACAATAATCCAATTCTGCAACCATGGGCTTGATGGCCGACCAAGAAGAGCTGGCCACAAGGGGAGCATGGTTGGAGTAGCGCGTTGTGGGGCAGCGGGACACATTCGCCTCATGCCACCATCTCCTACCGCGCGATGAGGGGACAGATGGAGGGTGATCTCACGCGGATCAGCAAACCCTCCGCACGGGAGTATTCAAATGGCCGAACACAACTGGTGTGCTCTGGCGATGGACCGTCGCCGCTTCGTAACCGGAACGCTCACGGCATCGGCCACGCTGATGGCGCCGAGCCTCGCCGGCGCGCAACAGCCGACCACATTGGTCGGCGTGCTCGAGGAGGATCCGCCCGGGTTCAACTCCGCCATCACCAGCACGATCTCAACTTTCGCCACGAGTTCACCAGTACATCAGGGTCTGACGCAGATCATGGCGGACGGCACGATCGAGCCGCTGCTCGCGAAAAGCTGGGAGATCTCGCCCGATGGCCTCACTTACACGTTTCATCTGCGCGACGACGTGAAGTGGCATGACGGACACCCTTTCACATCGGCCGACGTGAAGTTCTCGATCGAGAACGCCAATGGAAAACTGCATCCGTGGGGCAAGGTCGCCTATAAACCGTTGAAGGCGATCGAGACACCGGACGACCATACGGTCATCTACCGTCTGAATGCGCCCTCGGCCTCGCTGATGTCGGCGACCGACCGCGCCGTCGGCGCAATCATCCCGAAGCATCTGTGGGAGGGCAAGAATATTGCCACCGACCCTCTCAACCAGAAGCCGGTCGGTACCGGCCCCTATAAGCTGGTCTCCTATGAGCGCGGGAAGGAAGTGCGCTATGAGCGAAATCCGGACTATTTCATCAAGGGCGCGCCGCTGGTCGATCAGCTGATATTCCGCATTATGCCCGATCCCGCGACACGCATTTCCGCGCTCCAGCAAGGCGAGGTCGACATGATCTACTGGAACGCGCTGCCGCAGTCAGAAGTCGCGCGTCTATCCAGGCTGCCAAACCTGCAGATCACTAAGTCGCCGAACCGCGGCGCCGCCTATCAGGCAGTGTACAACCTGAAGAACCAGTATCTGAGCAACAAGGACGTCCGCAAGGCTTTCGCCCATGCGATCGACCGCAAGTTCATCCGCGAGAGTGTTGATGGCGGCCTGACCTCGTCGGAGCAGCTCGGCCCCGTCTCGCCAGCCTCGCCGCTCTACAACAAGGCGCTGAAGGACTATGCGTTCGATCCAGCGCTCGCCAATAAGCTCCTCGATCAGGCCGGCTTCCCCAGAGGCGCAGACGGCAACCGCTTCACCATCGAGATCGCATGGCCGTCCTTCAACGTCGCAGCCGGCAAGATCGCGGACATCATCAAGCAGAATCTCGCCGCCGTCGGTGTCGGCGTAAAGCTATTCTCCGCCGACCGCGCCGCGATGATCCAGCGGTGCTACGTCGGCGGCCAGTTCGACATAGCGATCGAGGCCCATGCCATCGGGCCGGACCCGGACATCGGCACGGAGCGCTTTTACAATTCGCGCAACATCCAGCCGCTGCCCTACGTCAACAATTCGAGCTACGTCAATGCCGAGGTCGATAAACTGTTCGACGAGCAGCGCTCGCTCATCGATCTCGACAAACGCAAGGTCGTCTACGACAAGATTCAGGAGATTATCTGGGACGATCTGCCGATAATGGCGCTTTACCAGGTCGTCTTCAATAACGTGTCGCGTAAGCAGTATGCCGTCGACATCTTCGAGGATTATGGCAACGGCACCTGGGAATCCTTCGATCGCGCCAAGATTGTCGGCGTCCACACCAAAGCTTGACCAGACATGGCGCGGGCTGGCCTGCGAACATGTGTAGGCCAGCACCGACGGCAATAATGGACACGAAGGCGTCGCCGCCGCAAGCCGCGGCGCGCTCGCAATAATTATGGTCTTCGCGGTCCAATCGTCGGTAGCGGCCGGTGCATGTGCCCGCTGGCGCGCGCCGACACCGCCCCACGGAGTTTGCTGATGACGATGAGCTTACCGGGATTGGTGCTGAACAGGGTCCTGCTGGGCATCCCGACCCTGCTCATCATCGTCACCGCCACCTTTGTATTGATCCGGCTAGCGCCGGGGGATCCGGCACTGATCCTGGCGGGTGATGCCCCCACCCCGGAATTTCTGGCCGCGATTAACGAGCGCTACGGGCTTGATCGGCCGATCCTGGAGCAACTCCTGATCTTCCTCGGCCAAGCGATCCGGTTCGATCTAGGCACCTCAATCTACTATCAGCAACCCGTGGTCGACGTCGTGCTGCAGCGCGCGCCGGCAACCATCATCCTTACCGCTTCGGCGATCCTGGTGGCAGCCCTCGCGGGCGTCATCTTCGGCGTCTGGGCGGCGCGCCACAAGGGCACCAATATCGATGCCGGGGTCGGCCTTGCCTCGCTGCTCGGCTACTCGCTCCCAGCCTTCTGGCTCGGCCAACTCCTGATCTTGCTGTTTGCAGTGCAACTCAACGTTCTTCCCGCCGGCGGCATGACCACCGCGCGCATCCAACTGTCGGGCGCCGCCTACTACCTGGACGTCGCAAAGCACATGGTGCTTCCGGTGCTAACGCTCGCCACCTTCGAGCTCGGCCTGATCGCGCGGTTCACGCGCACCGCAATGGTTGAAGCTCTGGGGCGTGACTATGTGCTGGTCGCGCGCGCCAAGGGCGGGCGCATGAACTACGTGGTCTGGAAACACGCTTTCCCCAACGCCATCGTTACCACGATCACCATCGTCGGGCTGGAGTTCGGCGTGCTGCTTGGCGGCGCCGTGGTGACGGAAACGGTGTTCAGCTGGCCGGGCATCGGCCGCCTATTCTACGACGCCATCCTGCGCCGCGACTTCCCCCTCTTGACCGGCTGCTTCATTTTGTCGTCGATCGCCGTCATCGTGATCAACCTGATCACCGATCTGCTCTGCGCCATCCTCGACCCGCGAACCCGGAGGTAGACGATGGCCGACGCTCTCATTCCCGTTCAGACAGGTCCCAGGGGGCGTCTGCGCCTGCCGCGCTTGACCTGGTTCAAGGTGACGCCCTCTGCCGTGATAGGGATGACCGGCCTCACCTTCATCCTTGGACTAGCAGTCCTCGGCCCCTTTCTGTGGCCGATCGATCCGCTGGCGATCAGCCGCGACAGCTTCATGCCGCCGAGTCTCGCCCACCCGATGGGGACCGACGATCTTGGCCGCGACATCCTCGCCCGTGCCATCCAGGGCGCACGCATTTCGCTCGTGATTGGGATGATGGGCGCCTGCGTCGCCGCGCTGACGGGAACACTGGTCGGTGCCGTCGCCGGCTATGCCGGCGGAATGGTCGACGAGCTCCTGATGCGCATGACAGAGGTCTTTCAGGTGGTGCCGCGCTTTCTGCTCGCCATCGTCGTCATGGCGCTCTACGGCGCCAGCCAGACCAGCATCGTGCTGGTGATCGGCTTCCTGGCCTGGCCCGGCACAGCGCGCGTGGTGCGCGCCCAGTTCATGATCCTTCGCGGCGAGGAATTCGTGCTGGCCGCTCGCATGAGCGGGGCGAGCCGAAGCCGCGTCGTACTGCGCCACATCCTGCCCAATGTCGCGCCCTACCTGATCGTCTCAGTCTTCCTGCAAATGGGCGCGGCGATTTTGGTGGAATCCTTCCTGAGCTTCATCGGACTCGGCGATCCGTCCTCGCCGAGCTGGGGGCTCCTCCTCCAGCAATACCAGCTCTATTTGCAGTCGGCCTGGTGGATGACGACTTTTCCTGGCCTGCTTCTCGCGATCACCATCTTCAGCCTCAATCTCTTGGGCGACAGTTTCAGCACCGCGCGTCACAGCGGCACCCGGCGATAAGGAGACGATCGTGTCAGATCGCACGCAACCATCAGAGGCGGTGCTTTCCATCAAAGGACTGACCACCGCCTTTCAGACCCCCTATGGCGAGTTCAAAGCGGTCGACAACGTCACTCTTGAAGTGCGTGCGCATGAACGTGTCGCCGTGGTGGGCGAGTCCGGCTCGGGCAAGTCAATGCTAATGCTGTCGATTCTGCGGCTGGTGCCGGAGCCCGGCAAGATCGTCGCTGGCGAGGTCTGCTTCGACGGCCGCGACATCGCCGCCATCAGCGCCCGCGACATGGCAGATTTGCGCGGAAGCGAGATCGCGCTGATCTTCCAGGACCCGATGTCGTCATGGAACCCGGTTAAACGCATAGGCAGGCAGATCGCCGAGGCGATGGAACTGCACCGCAAGATCGAACGCAAGAGCATCCGCGAGCGCGTCGTCGATCTCCTGCGCAAGGTCGGCATTCCCTCGCCCAGGGAGCGCGCGCGGGCCTATCCGCACGAATTCTCCGGCGGCATGCGCCAGCGCGGCATGATCGGCATGGGCCTTTCCAACAATCCCAAGCTTCTGATCGCCGATGAGCCGACCACCGCGCTCGACGTTACCGTGCAGGATCAGGTGATCCGCCTATTGCGCGACGTCAACGAGCAATACGGCACCGCCCTTATCCTGATCACGCATAATCTGGCCCTGGTCGCAAGTCTCGCAGAGCGCGTCGTGGTCATGTATGCCGGCCGCGTCATGGAAAGAGGCACGGCCGAGCAGATTTTCCGTGCGCCACAGCATCCCTACACCTGGGGCCTGCTGCAGTCAGTGCCGCGCATCGACCAGGATTCCGAGCAGGATCTCATCGGCATTCCGGGCTCACCCCTCGACAACAGTCAGAAGATCGCCGGCTGCAAGTTCAATCCGCGTTGCCGGTTCAAGATCGACCGCTGCATGGTGGAGGAGCCGGGGCTGATCCCGGTTGGAGACGGTCAGGTCGCCCGCTGCTGGGTGATGATGAAGAACACGGCGTTCCAAAACAATGATGATGCAACCAATCAAGCCAGCCACGCCACTGCTTGAGGCCACTGGCCTCTCCAAGCAGTTCCCGCTCGCGCGCGGCTTCGGCCGCAAGACAATCCTGCGTGCCGTCGACAACGTCACCCTGCACATCAACGCCGGCGAGACGCTCGGCCTGATCGGCGAATCCGGCTGCGGCAAGTCCACGCTGGGTCGCATGATCTCGCAGTTGATGGACCCGACCAGCGGCACCATCCGCTTCGATGGGCAGGATATCAGCCAGTTGCCTAGGCCTGAGCGCCGGCGGGTAAGGCAGCAGATCCAGACGATCTTCCAGGACCCCTACAGCTCGCTGAATCCGATCATGACGGTCCGCGACATCATCGCCGAACCGCTACGCAACTTCGACGTGGCGAAGGGGCCGGACGCCGACCGCAAGATCCGCGAGGTGCTCGACCTCTGCGGCATCCCCGCGAGCGCCATGATCAAGTATCCGCGTGAATTCTCCGGCGGCCAGCGCCAGCGCATTGGCATCGCGCGGGCCCTCGTGCTCAAGCCGCGCTTCATCGTGGCCGATGAGCCGGTTTCCGCGCTCGACGTATCGATCCAGGCGCAGATCGTCAATTTCCTGCGCGATCTGCAGCGTGAGTTCAAGCTGTCCTATCTGTTCATCGGCCACGACATGGCCGTGGTGCGGCACATCTCGCACCGCGTTTCTGTGATGTATCTCGGCCGTATCGTCGAGACCGCGCCCTCCTCGCGGATTTATGCCGATCCGCGGCACCCCTACACTCAGGCCTTGCTGAGCTCGGTGCCGATCCCCGATCCGGCGCTCGAAGCCAAGCGCCAGGCGAAGGAGCTGAAGGGCGAGATCCCTTCGCCGCTCGCCCCGCCACCCGGCTGCCATTTCAATCCACGCTGCGCCATCGCCGACCTGGCCATCTGTACCGCATCCGTTCCGCCGCTCACCGGTTCGACGCCCGACCACCAGGCGGCCTGCCATCTTCAGGAGCGCGCCCAGGTGTTGCCGCCCACCTGAACGCTTCCAGCGCCCGGCGCGGTGCAGAATTGGTGCTGTACAGGATGGAAGCCGGCACTTCCCGACGGAAGCCGGCCCGGTCGGCGGAAAGTGGGAGGCAGGCTGACACCAGCGAGACGATCCACGTGACCAACCCGGCGGGGGCTGGATCGGATCTCCGCTGCTTGCGTGCCCTGATATGCGGAAGAGGCGTGCCCCATCCTGGCGAGGTCGCGCCCTCATGGGCCGGCTGCCGCATACTCGTCACCAAGGAATCGACCGACGTCATTGCCGCGATCATGTCGCGGAATTTCGCCTCGTCCTCTGCTGTCGAGCGAGCGTGGGCAGGCATGCCACCGCCGGGGCGGCTACACGCTGGGGATTAATTGCGCTCAACAGCGGGGTAAGTAACGGTCTTTAACGGATCGAAGAGGCCAACGTCGCGGTGGACAAACACTTCGTGGAAGTTTGCCCAAAAGCTGGAGCTCACGGATTGATCCCCAAGGCTCGCCGATCGCCTCGGCGATCAGCCAGCCGCCCAGCCAGCTAGAATATTGACAGATAATCATACAATATGTAAATTTTCCCGAGATGTCTTAGCGCGGCTCAGCCGCGCATGGTTGGGGGATCGGATGCAGGATTGGAACCTCACGCGACGTGGTATCCTGAGGTCATCGCTAGGCTTGTCGGCGGCGATGCTCTGGAAGCCGGCCTTTGCGCAGCAGAAAACCACGCTGGTCGGTGCGCTCGAAGGTGATCCGACGGTATTCAACGCCGCTGTCAGCTCCGCTATCACCACCTACGTCACCAGTTCGCCGATCCACCAGGGCCTGACGCGGATCAAGCCGGATGGGTCCATCGAGCCGCTGCTTGCCAAGAGCTGGGAGATCAGCCCGGACGGGAAGACATACACCTTCGCGTTGCGCGACGACGTGCTATGGCAGGATGGACGGCCGTTCACGTCGGCCGACGTCAAGTTCACGATCGAGAACGCTATCAAGACAATCCAGCCGCGCGGCAAGGCAGCCTATACGCCGGTGACGGCGGTGGAGACGCCAAACGCCAACACTGTCATCTACCGGTTATCCGCCCCCTCCGCCGAGCTGATGATGGCAACGGACGCAGTCTGCGCACCGATCATCCCGAAGCATCTCTGGGAGGGAAAAAACCTCGCGACCGACCCACTCAACCAGAAGCCGGTCGGCACAGGACCTTACAAGCTCGTCAGCTATCAGCGCGGCCGTGAGGTGCGATACGAGAAGAACGCAAACTATTTCATCAAAGATAGGCCGATGGTGGACGAGGTCGTCCTGCGTATCATGCCCGATCCGGCGTCGCGCGTTGCCGCCTTCCAGCAGGGCGAGCTCGACATGATGTACTACAATGCGCTGCCGCAGTCGGAGGCGATCCGACTGTCCAAGTTGCCCGGCAACAAACTGACACGCTCGGTCAATCGAGGTGCGGCCTACCATATCGTGCTTAACCTGAAGAACCGGCACCTCGCCAACAAACAGGTGCGGAAGGCTATAGCGCATGCCATCGACCGAAATTTTATTCGCGAAAACATCGATAGCGGCATGACAGCGTCCGAGCAGCTCGGCCCCGTCTCCCCGGCAGATCCGCTCTACAATAAAAAACTCGTCGACTATAAGCTCGACACCGCACAGGCCAACACGATGTTGGATGAGGCCGGCTTCACGCGCGGCGCCGATGGCACGCGCTTCGAGCTCGAGCTCGGCTGGGCCTCATCCCTGGGTTCGGCCGCGAATATCGCCGACATCATCAAACAGAACCTGGCGGCGATCGGCATCAAGCTCAATCTCTTTTCCGCCGACCGAGCTGCATTCGACCAGCGCGCCTATGCCACCGGCAATTTCGCGATGACCATCGAGGCCGTAGCAATCGGACCGGGCGTTGGCGGTATCGAGCGCTTCTACAATTCCAACAACATCCGGCCGGTTCCCTACACCAACAATTCGGATTATCGGAGTGAGGAAGTCGACGCGCTGTTTACAAAGCAGCGCTCGATCCTGGATCCGGAAGAGCGCAAGGTAGTCTATGACAAGATACAGGAGATCATCTGGGACGAGCTGCCGATCCTGACGCTCTACCAAGTGGTGTTCTTCAGCATCACCCGCTCGAACTACGTGACCGATGTCTACGAAGAGGGCGGAAACGGCAGCTGGGCGACCTATGAGAACGCGAAGATCGTCGGCGTGCACAAATAGACGCGGAATCCAGGAACCCGCCTGATTCCCTTTCCGGCGTGATCACGATGCGGTCATCCGGGGCGAACGCACCGCTGCCGTCGTGTGTCTGGAAGATGATGCCTTGAGCAGGGCTACCAGAAGCAAATGCTGCCGGCGCCGGCTCTCCCCTCGCCGAGCCTGTGGCCGCGGTCCTGCAGCGCGGTCCGGATCGCCGGACCGTTGACCTCGCCCGATATCTGAATCCTGAGAGCGCCTAGCCCAGTTCCAGGGTCGTCACGCCGAATACCTCGGGTGCGAGAGGAATTGGATTGCCCAGATACATGCGGGTTGTCTCAAATCCGGGCCGAAGGCCTGAGTCCAACAGGAAACCGATAAACGGCTTTCGCGAGGCCGGAACGTCGATGAAGATGTCGCCATCGACAGCGGCCGCAAGATGCCGAACGAGGGCGGCGGCCGCCCTGTCGTCAATCGCCGACAGCCCACCGATCTTCCAACCCGAGCGGCATTGGCGCGCGACGCCGTACCCTGTGACGACATCATGCGAGACGGCGACACATGCAAGATGCGGAGGCAAAAGCCAGCACGCAAGAAACCTGTCCCGTGGCTCCGGAAAAATCCTTCGATCAAAGGCCATAACTTCGGGCAGGAGATCGAGCGTAACGGTAGTCAGGTTCGCACCATCAACCGGATGACCAGCAAAGCGGCCACCGAAGCGGATGGTTCGGTAAGCTGGAGCAAAGCCCTTTCTTCTGTAGTTTTCGAACTGCTCGTCGACGCCGTCGAGGCCGATTGTTCGCCCGGCGAGATAGGCCATGCCTGCGTCCCAGACGGCTTTCCCGTGACCTCGGCCTCGCATGTCCTCCCGGCTTATATAGAGCCCGACGAAGCCGTAGGATGTCCCGTAGGCAACCGCCGCGATGCCGGCGACCATCTCCCCATCGACAAACGCACCGATGAATCCTTCGGCGTCCGTGGCATGGAACACAGCGGCATCATGAAGCCCGGGATTCCAGCCCTCGGCTGCAGCCCAGTCAACGAGTTGCTCGACTTCGACCAATGTGAGTCCACGGACAATGCGCTCGCTCATCCTCCCACAACCGCCTCCGGCACTGATAGGCCCGCGTCGGGATTAACGCTTCGCGATCAGTATTGCATAGCTCCACCGCATTGCCAGGACAACACCGCTTACCGTCGACGTCGCCGTCCAGGGAGAGGTCTGCGGGGTTCACTTCGACGCCGACGCCGGTCTCATTTCGGAGGTGCCCGTCCAGCGCCGCCAGGCGCGCGACGTCTCGAGCCACGAGGACGGGGTCATAGCCACGGCCGTCCTCGACACTGACCAAGGCCCGTTCGGGCGCTGCGGCGTCCAAGGCCCGGCAGTTGCTCTTCGCAGTTGCCCTTAAACGTGCCGGCTACCGCCTTTCGATCCCTGTTTGAGACGAAGTCAAGGCCATGTCTGATCGAAACGACGGCTGTTGCCCGCGCCGTGCCCGTTTGTCGGCATACATCAGCTTATCAGCCAGCATGAGCGCGGATTGCAGTGAACTAACCGACGGATCGACGCAGGCAATACCGAAGCTTGCGCCCGGATAGTCGAAAACGCGCCCGGCTAGGATATGGGTGCCGATCAGCAGCGGTGCCAGCCGACTGCGCATCACGTCGGCGGTCTGATCTGGCTCGCCGGGCCTGGACGGGGCTGCCAGCCCGATTACGACGAATTCGTCGCCACCCCAGCGCCCCAGGACGTCGCCGCTCCGTAGCCCGGCCGACAGCCGGCGGCTGACCTCGACCAAGAATTTGTCTCCAATCCCATGTCCGTAACTGTCGTTAATCGCCTTGAACCCATCCAGATCGATGAACGCTACCAGGACCGACTGCTGCGTCCGCTTCGCCAAAGCGAAGAGACGCTCCACCTCAGCCAAGATCGCGCGCCGGTTCGGCAGGCCGGTCAGTGCGTCATAGTTTGCCGCGTACCGTTCCTCTTGGCGGCGCATCATCATCTGTCCTGCAGCGAGACCGGACAGCAAGATCAAGGCGAGGCCTAACGCCGCCACTAATCCGGCCGCCCAAAAGTGCTGGCGGCGCATGTGTGCGAGATGGTCAAACGCAGCTAGCGTCAGCAACTGATATTGCGCATCGGTCAGCGGCTGACGGCGTAGGAGATAGGGATGACCGTCGATGAGCCATTGGTCAGGGTTGCCCGAGCCGGCGACTGCACGTATGTCCATGGGCTTACCCGAACCTTCGTCGCTGTCCGAAGGTCGCAAGGTGTCAGGCGGCAGAAGCGCCGCGACATTGCGTAGGATAAATGGCGCAGACGAAGAGGTCGTCACGCGCCCCTCGCGGTTCACGATCAATGCAATATGCCGCCCTGTCAGATAATGCGCCATATCGGGTGCGTCGAACCTGACCGTGACTGAGCCCAACGGCAATCCGTCCGCGTCATCGATCCGACTGGCCACGAAATAGGACGGCACTTGATTCAGACGAGCGATACCGAACATCTGCCCCTTGCCGTCGCGTAGCGCGTCGACAAGGTAACCTCGACCTGAGTAGATCTCACCCACGATGTTAAAGGACTCGGCCCATTGGCTGGACGTCAACGTGTCATGCGACAAATTGTTCATATAGATTCGAGCATAGTTCAGGTCGCTGGATAGCCGGGTCATGAAATCGCCGACCCTGCGGACCAACGGATCGCGCGTGAATATCGCCGCGCGCTCCTGACGTGTTAACTCTGCGAAGCCGGGGGGGTCGAGACGGTAGCGGGTGGCGAGCTCGATCACCTGGTTTTGGCTTGCCACCATGTTCGCCACGCTGACCATTTCCGTGAATAACCGGTCCATGACGCGTGCGGTGGTGGTGGCCTCGTGTTCGGCGCTAGCCGCCAAGCTGTTCAGCTCGTCTGCCATGATGCGCTGCGACAGCCACCAACCCAGGCAGCCCACCAGCGCCAACCAGGCTACGACAACTCCCAGCGTCACCCGGCGCACAATTGGTGGCGTTTTCTGCCCTCTTGGGCTCTCCTGGTTTTGTGCGCCGCTAACGCTGTCAACACCTGTAGCGCCATCGCCCGAAAACAACGTCATCCAGCGCCCATTCCCCGCTACCCCATTTTCGCATCTTAGCAGCCGGAGCGCCGAATGCTATTTGGGGAAGAATGCTCTGGCGCCATCGACGATCAGTGAAAAGGGGCCGTTGACGATGGCCTCAAGACCCTGTGCGATTAAGCAAACTGGTAGATCGTCTCATGGCTGAGCGAGCCCGGCCATTCGCCATCGCGCAAGCTTGCGCCGCTCATCAATGCACATCTGAGAGCACGCGCCTTTCGGAAGGCTTCTCACATGCGATAAGTCATTGTCATCTCGACGCTGGCGCCAGTCCGTCAGCCAGGGCTCCATACCCGCCGGATCGGTGATCAAACCATTGTCACCGACGATGCCGCGCGATGCCTCGGGGCTGATCCTCACGAGACGCTTCGGTTTACGGGGATGCTTCCGTTCGTATGAGAAACCGCGAGACCTCCGCGCGGAAAGCTTTCGAAAGCGCGGGCGCGGCATCGACCAAAGGTGCGAGCATACGCGGCGCAGATACGCCGATCAGGTCGATCACGGACTTCATGGGGCCAGGGTTGGTTTCCGCGAAAGCCAGATTCATCATCGGGATCAGCTCGCGATGCAGCGACAGGGCTTCGGCCGTGCGGCCCGCCGCAGCCGCGTCGAAGATGCCGCGCCAGGCGCGCGGCAGCAAGCTCGCCGTCACCAGGATGCCCCCCTTTGCACCAGCGGCCATGTGGAGCGGGAACAGGCTGTCCTCGCCGCTGAGCACGGTGAAATCGTCGCTCACGCCAGCCACCACCTGCAGAAAGTGGTACATGTCGAGATTGCACGCCTTCATGCCGATGATGTTGGGATGACGCGACAGTTCATGCACGATCCGCGGCTCGACGGCGATGCGGGTCCGGTATGGGATCTCGTAGATCAGGACCGGGATCGGGGAAGCATCCGCGAGCCGCAGGAAATAGTCGCGGATACCGGCCTGAGTGGGGTTGGTGTAATAGGGCGTGAGGACGAGGGCAGCGTCGACGCCTTCGGCCGCAAACTCCCCTACGGCCTGCAGGGCATCGTGATATCCGGTATCCAGAACGCCCGCGATGACCGGGCCCGTGCCGGCCATCGCCTCGACCGACAATCGTGCCATACGGATGCGCTCGGCGCGGGCAAGGGCGCCATATTCACCGGTGCCGCCGACGGGCAGGACGCCGTCGATGCCGCCTCGCTTCAGCCAGGAAAACAGGGTGTAAACGGCTGTCGCATCGATGCGGTCATCCGTATCGACCAAGGTGGGAATGGCGGGGAAGATGCCGCACAGCTGGCGGGACGTGAGCATGGAAGGGCTTTCTCGTTGGCGATGAGAATGCGGCCGGAAGGCGCGGTGAGGAAGACGAGGGAGCACCGGCCGTTGCAGCGCCACGTGCTTCAGGCTGCGAGAGCATCCATGACGAGGAGCACGGCACGCCCATGGGAATAGGTGCGATGCTCCACGCCGGCATGGATGGAGATCACCTGACCGGCCTTCACGACGATGTTGCGGATGCCTGCATCGTCGGGCAGACGCAGGTCGACGAGGAGCTCCCCGTCGAGCACCTGGAAGAGAGCGTCGCTGTCGACGTGACGGAGCCAATCGGTTGCGCCGTTCTCTATCACGCAATGGCGCAGGTTGATGCCGTTGAAGCGGAAGAGCCCTTGCGCCAGCGCGGGCGCCTCCGGGGGCAGGTCGTAATCCCGGAGATCGGCAATATCGTAGGACGGGTCGTCGCGGCCAAATTGGGGCATCTATCGAGCCTTGTGGAGCGTGGGCCGGAGCACTGACTCCGGCGCTGCCTTTCAGAGCACTTCGGCTAGGAAGGCCCTGGTGCGCGCCTCGCGCGGGTTTTCGATGACCTGAGCCGGCGGGCCGCTTTCGACGATCTGCCCGTCGGCCATGAAGATCACGCGATGCGAGATCTTGCGGGCGAAGCCGATCTCGTGGGTCACGATCATGATGGTGATGCCGGTGGCGGCCACCTGCTCGATGACGTTCAGCACCTCGCCCACGAGTTCGGGATCGAGCGCCGATGTCGGCTCGTCGAACAGCAGGAGCTTCGGCTTCATCGCCAAGGCCCGTGCGATGGCGACGCGCTGCTGCTGCCCGCCGGAAAGCGTGCGCGGATAGGCATCCGCCTTTTCCAGCAGGCCGACGCGCTGGAGCAAGTCCATCGCATGGGCAACGGCATCGGCCTTGCGCTCGCCACGCACCCGGACCGGCGCATCGATGATGTTCTGCAGCACCGTCATGTGCGGAAACAAGTTGAAGTTCTGGAAGACCATGCCGACTTCGACGCGCTGCTCACAGACCTGGCTTTCGTCGAGTTCCACCAGCCGCCCGTCTCGGATGCGGTAGCCGATAGGCTCGCCATGGACGAGCAGGAGGCCGGCGTCGATCTTCTCCAGATGGTTGATGCAGCGCAGGAGCGTGCTCTTGCCCGAGCCCGAGGGGCCGAGCAGCGTCACCACTTCGCCGGCGGCCACGGTGAGATTGATGTCCTTGAGCACCTCGACCGGGCCGAATGATTTCTTGACATTGCGGGCGTGAACGACGCCCGTGGCAGCCATGTCGGCTGCCGCAGCCTGCGAGACGCTCATCGGCGGTGTCCCCGCGAGAAATAAGCCTCGATCCGCATCTGAACCAGCGTGAAGATGGAGGTCAGCAGGAGGTACCAGAGGGCCGCCACGGTGAGCAGCGGGATGACCTGGAAGTTGCGGTTATAGATGGTCTGGGTCGCCAGGAGCAGTTCTCCCAGCGAGACGACGCTGGCGAGCGCCGTCCATTTCAGCAGGCTGATGAACTGGTTGCTGGCGGAGGGAATGATCGAGCGCATGGCCTGCGGCAGGATGATCCGGCGCAGGCGATAGAACGGCTTCATCCCGAGCGCCCGGCTGGCATCGACCTGCCCGGCATCGACCGACAGGATGCCGCCCCGGATGATCTCGCCCATATAGGCGGCCTCGACCAGCCCGAGACCAAGCAGCGCCGCAACCAACGGCGTAACGGCGTCATTGGTGGCGATCGAGAGGAGCTTTGGTCCGCCGAAGGGAATGCCGAGCTCGATCGTCGGAAAGAGCGAGGCGAAATTAAACCAGAATATCAACTGCACCAGGCTCGGTACGCCGCGGAAGAACCAGACATAGGCTGAGGCGCTCATGTTCAGGATCGGGTTGTGCGACAGGCGCATGACCGCGAGCGCGATGCCAAGAAGGCTGCCGAGCAGCAAGGTCAGAAAGGTCAGGAACAGCGTCATCTGCACGCCCGCCAGAACGGGCGCGCTGAAGATGTACTCGCCGACCACGTGCCAGCGGAAGGCTGCGTTGGTGACCAGCTGATAGGCGATCCAGCAGAGGAACAGCCCAACGCCGACCGCTCCGGCGATCTGCTGAGGTCTGCCGCGGTAGACGGCGTTCGCGGCGTCGAGCGAAGCGGCCGCCACGGGCCATGCCGCGGCGGAGTGGGAGGCTGTGGCCATGGTCATTTTCCGTCGATTGTGAAGGCTTCGAGCCTGGCCGGGTAGACTTGGTATTTTTCCAGGATGCGCTTGTATTCGCCATTGGCGGCGAGATTCTGAAGCGCCTTCTTCACCGCATTGGCAAGATCGCCGCGGTTCCGGGCGATGGCGAAGCCGGCGATCTGCTCCATGTTGGGGATGTCGCCCTCGAGCAGGGAGAAATTGTTCTCCGGGATCTTGGCGAGATAAGTCGCCGTGCCCTTGTCGGAAACGAAGGCCTGGGCGCGGGCGTTCGAGACCGCGAGCTTGGCGGTGGCGCTGTCGGGGAAGACGCTGCGACGGATCGCCGGCTTGCCGGCCTTCTCGCACTCCGCCGACATGGTCTCCAGCAGCACGACCTGGGCGCTGCCATGCGTCACGGCGAAATGGCCACCGCAGAGATTGGCGGAAGACAGCCCCTTGGTGCCGGCGGTAGCGAGCACGCCGTAGGTCACCCTGTAGTAGTCGACGAACTGCACGACCTTGCGGCGTTCTTCGGTATCGGCGATCTCGTTGGCGCCTACGTCGAAGCGGCCGTTTTCGATGCCCGGAATGATCGAGGCGAAGGCAATCTTCGTGAACTTGACCTGCAGCCCGAGCTCCTTGCCGATGGCCTGCATCAGCTCGATATCGATCCCGGCCGGGGCGCCTTCGGCGGTCTCGAAGGAATAGGGCGGCTGCACCATGGACGTGGCGACGTTCAGCGTGCCGCGCTGGCGCAGTTCCGCGGGCAGGAGGTCAGCCGCCGTCTGGGCAAAGGCGGGGGACAGCGTCCCCACGGCGAGGCCGAGGCCGGCGGCGGCGAGCATCGTGAGGGCGCGGCGGCGCGGGATGGCTGGATCGTTCTTGTCAGTGACGTTCATCGTCGCTCCCCGTGTTGAGTTGCACGAAAGCTGAGAGATGCGTCGTCAAGTGTCCAATACTGATTGAGGAAGAGAATTCAGACCCGTGTCATATGAATGACGGGTCAGGACGCCTCGTCCTGCGTCCAGTTGTCATGAGCGATGAATGCGGCTTCCAGGGGCTCGTGAAAGCGGGCGAACAGCGCCTCCTGTGCCCGTCCGGCGACGATCGCCATGCGCCAAGCCAGCGGCTTTCCCCTCAAGGGCTTCCAGACCAGCTCGGGCACTCCCTCAGTATAGGCCTTCTCGCGGAAGAGGATGCCCTCACCATTGGCAACCATTGGTCGGGCCAGTCGCGTCGCATGCGTGAGGCGTCGGGGGTGCCAGCCTTCTTCGGCGAAGGTCGAAAGCATGCCCTCGTAGACCTGTGGCGCCATGCTGCGTGGGAAAATGACGAGATCCTCGCCCTCGAGCTGGGCGAGATCGATCGCCACCTCGCCGGCCAGCGGATGGCTGGCGGGAAGCACCGCGCCGAGCTCGCGGCGTAAGGTCCGCCCCACCAGCAGGTCGTCCACCGGGGCGGGCAGGCGCACGGCACCCAGCGTCTGTCCCCCGGCGCGGATCGTCACCAGCTGGTCGGCGGTGGTCCGCTCGCGCAGGTCGACGCGTTCGCCCACCCGCCGGAACAACTCGCCGATCTCCAGGAGCGCGACCGCGCTGGTGTCGGACGGCACGCCCAGGGATATCGCTGGAAGCGGGACGTCCGGGCCGAGGGCGAAGCGAGACATCAGGGCATCGAAGCTCTCGGTGACCTTGCGGGCCTCGGCGATGAAGACCCGGCCCTTCTCGGTCAGCTCGACTTTCCGGGTGGTGCGTTCGAACAACTGGAAGCCGCAATGATCTTCCACCTCCTTGATGCGTGCCGAAAGGGGAGGCTGCGAGATGCCGAGCGCCAATGCAGCTCGGCCAAAATGCAGCGTATCGGCAACGGCCACCACATACTTCAGATGGCGGATATCCATCGGTGTCGATCCTATCCGGGAAGCGCCTCGGCGGCCGCAGCCGTCTGCCGGGATGATCGACACATGCCGGAAAAAAGGACGCTTCGCAATTGAGCAGAAGGCTGCGCGCGAGGATTGATAGGCTCCGCCTCTCAATTCCCATCCCAAATGAGTATTGGACACGGCGGTGTCTGCCGACTTCTCTGGCTGCACATTCCTCGCTCCCGAGACAAGGCATGATCTCTCCGGAACTCGCGCTAAAGGCCCTTGCCGCGAACAACGCCATCGTCTCGGACGATTGCGACCAGCCGTCCATCCTCGTACGCATCCCGCAATTCCGGATCTGCGACGTCATCGAGGGCGGCAGCACCGATATCCACCCCGCCTTCATCGTCAACGGGCGCGCTGTCCCGGAGATCTGGATATCCAAGTTCCAGAACGTGGTGCGGAACGGGCGCGCCTATTCCCTTCCCGATGAAAACCCCGGCGTCCATGTTTCCTTCGACGAAGCGCGCCGAGCCTGCGAGGCCAAGGGGCCGGGCTGGCACCTGATGACGGCGGCGGAATGGGCTGCCATCGCCCTATGGTGCCGACGCAACGGCACGATGCCGCGCGGCAATAATGATTTCGGTAAAGATTTTCGCGATCCGGTGCGCCAGGCCATGCCGGCAACCTTCGAGAATCTCGAGGGTCATCGCGAGATGCCGTTCGGAGAAGGGCGCATCGCTGCGGTGCGCACCGGCACCGGCCCGGCAAGCTGGAGCCATAATGGCCAGGCGGACGGCATCTGGGACCTCAACGGCAATGTCGCGGAATGGCTCGGCGGCTGCCGCCTCCTCGATGGCGAGATCAACGTGATCCGCGACAACGACGCGGCCGAGGCGGCGGACCAGAGTCCCGGTTCGGCCGCATGGCGCGCCGTGCTGGAGGACGGCAGCCTGGCCGTGCCTGGCACGGCCGGCAGCCTGAAGCTGGATTTCGTGGAGGAGCGGATCACGCTCGCGCGGACGATCATCGAGCCGACCGACCAGTTGCGCGGCGCTACCTTCGAGAGCGCGCGCGCGGCGGAGGGTGTTTCCCTGCCCGAACGCCTCAAGGCGCTGGCGCTGTTTCCTGCCGACGCCGGGGATCACGGCCTCAACTACGCCTATGTGAAAACGGTCGGGGAACGCATCTGCATGCGTGGCAGCCATTGGAACCGCCAGTCCCGCTGCGGGGTCTTCGCGCTCTATCTGGCGCCGACGCGGGACCAGAGAACCTTCATGATGGGCTTCCGCAGTGCCTATATCCCGCCGGCTTGTGCCGACTGAGCCTTGGTTTCTCCAGAGCCGAAGAAGCGACAATGCAGATCGACGCCTTCAACCTGCTGCTGAAATCCCTTGCCGCGAACAACGAGGCGATGCTGGACGATCATGGCCAGCCGTCGATCATGGTCCGCATTCCCTTCTTCACCCTGGACGAGGTGATGGTGGGCGCGCCGGCCATTCCGCACCCTGCTTTCGTGGTGAACGGCACGACGATGCGCGAGATCTGGATATCGAAATACCAGAACGTGCTGGTGGACGGCGTGGCGCAGTCGCTGCCGGCCAGCGATCCGGCGGGGAATCTCACCTTCGACGAGGCGGTTTCAACCTGTCGGGCCAAGGGGCGCGGTTGGCATCTGATGACCAATGCCGAGTGGGCCGCCATCGCCTTGTGGTGCCGCAGGAACGGTTTTTTTCCCGAGGGTAACAACTGGCTCGGCAAGGCTGAAAGCGATTGCGTCTATCAAGCAATCCCGTCGAGCCATGACGACCAGCAGCGGCGTGCCCATGTGCTGACGGGAACCGGCCCGCTCGGCTGGAGCCATAACCGCGAAGCGAGCGGCATCTACGATCTCAACGGCAATGTCGTGGAGATGGTGGCGGGGTTCCGAACGGCCCATGGCGAGATCCAGGTTATCCCGGACAATGACGCCGCCGGCGATATCGACGTGGGACCCGGGTCTGCCGCTTGGCGCGCTGTCCTGGAGGACGGCAGCCTTGTCGGGCCGGGTTCTCAGGGAACTCTCAAATACGACTACCGGCACAGCAAGGCGCGTGCCGGCCTGCAATGGTCGCCGGAGATGCCCGGAGACGGCTATTTCGTCGTCGCGACGGAGATCGCGAACCGGTCGGAGCAGACCCGATTCGGCGCCTTCCATGAAATGACGACGGAGGGGACAGCTATCCCCGACTTGCTCAAGGCGCTGGCTCTCTATCCCTGCGATGCCGGGGAACATGGTAGCGACGAGGTCTTCATCAACAACGGCGCGGCGGACAAGATCGTCAATCGCGGCGGCGCCCAGCATTCACGCAAGGCGGGTGGAGTCTTCTTTTTCAGTGGCGCCGGGGACGGAAACAGGCGCAGCCCCGCGATCGGTTTCCGGGCCGCGTTCACGGCCGGAATCTGACGGCGGCATTCTCCGCCGAGTTGGCCACACCGCCGCGCTGTTCCCAATCCGATCGAATTCCAAACCCCAAGCAATCCCACGCGCTGCAAAGAGGCCCTTATGTCGAACTCCCTTCCGCAATCGCTCGTCCTGATCGGTGCAGGCAGGATGGGCAGCGCGATGCTGGAGGGCTGGCTGCGCATCGGCATCGATCCCGCGCATATCAGCTTGATCGACCCCATACCCTCTGACGAGATCGTCGCACTCGCCGAGAGAACGGGAATGTGCTTGAACCCCTCGGCCGCTGACACTCCTCCCGCCGATGTCGTCGTGCTCGCGACCAAGCCGCAGATGCTCGATACGGCCGCGCTGGCCGTGCAGGCCTTCATCCACCAGAAGACGCTGCTGATCTCGATCCTCGCCGGCAAGACATTGGCCGATCTCGCGGCGCGCTTGCCCAATGCGAACGCGATCATACGCGCCATGCCGAACCTGCCGGCGGCCGTGCAACGCGGCGCCACAGCGGCGGCGCCAGGCAAGGGCGTCAGCGCAGTCCAGCGCGCCACCGCCGATGCCCTGCTCGGCAGCATCGGCAAGGTCGAATGGCTCGACGACGAGGGGCTGATCGATGCGGTGACGGCGGTGTCGGGCTCCGGCCCGGCTTATGTTTTCCATCTCGTCGAATGCCTGGCCGCAGCGGGCAAGGATGCGGGGCTCCCAGCCGATGTCGCCGAGCGGCTGGCGCGAGCAACCGTGGAGGGCGCAGGCGAGTTGCTGTTCCACTCGCCGCTTCCGCCCGTCACGCTACGCCAGAACGTGACTTCGCCCGGCGGAACGACCGCGGCCGCGCTCGAGGTTCTGATGGCGGAAGACGGCATGAGACCATTGATGCGCAAGGCGGTGGCTGCTGCCATACGCCGCGCTGGCGAACTTTCAGGCTGAACGAGCCCATTTGATGGGTCACAAACAGGATGGTGAAATCGAACTCTTCGGCCAAGTGGCGGATGGCCTGTTCATATCGGTATGAAGCGCAGCCCTTCCGTTTTAACCGCGTTGCATAGCCTTTCTCATCCGCAATCTCCTGGATGAGAACTGCGCGTGTCGCGGCGACTGCTTCGCACTTACGGTCAGCGCCGGACGCGGACCCGTGTCACTTACCCGCATGAACGGTTGGCCCGCCTTGAACCTGCCACCCGGCGTCGACCCACCATTCGACGATCTTGGGCTGCACACGAAAACCAACATTAATTTGGGCGCGCGGCGATTGTCCGAGTGAAGGAGCCGTCAATTCCGGTTAGCTTGTCGCTCTCGCAACTTTGGCAACTGTGGAGTGGCGCGCAGTGCCGCGCGAGAAAGCTCCCTTCAGGAAACAGTCTCTATCTGGCTCCAGATCCGGTCGATATAATCGATATAGCGCGCATCCTTTCGCAACTGCGCGGCGCTGCGCGGGCGCGGCAGGTCAATGGACAGATCGAGCCTGATCCGGCCCGGCCGCGGCGACAGCACCACAACGCGGTCGGAGAGCGTCACGGCCTCCTCGATATCATGCGTAACAAAGATCACCGTTCGCCTATGATGCGCCCAGATGCGCAGCAATTCCTGTCCCATAGCCGCCTTGGTCTGGCTGTCGAGCGCCCCGAACGGTTCGTCCATAAGGAGGATGTCGGGATCGTAGGCCAGCAGCCGCCCGAGTGAGACGCGCTGGCGCATGCCGCCGGACAGCTCATGCGGCTTGCTCTTTTCGAAGCCCGTGAGCCGCAGGAAAGCGATGAGTTCGGCGATGCGCCGCTGCATGTTGGCAGGCGCCTGGCCGGACAGGTCGGCGCCGATCCTGATGTTGTCCTCGACGCTGGCCCAGGGCAGCAGTGTGTCGCGCTGGAACATGAAGCCAATGCGCTCCCGGCTATCCTGTGCGGTGAGGCCATCGACCAGCGCCGTGCCGGCCTCCGCCTCGACGAGGCCGGACAGGACCTTGAGCAGGGTGGACTTGCCGCAGCCGCTCGGACCGACGATCGAGACGAACTGCCCAGCCGGGATGTCGAGCGAGAAGTCCTCGAGCGCGCGCACATGCTGTCCGGTCTGCCTGGTAAATCCGACCCGCACGCCGTTGAAGCGGATGGCGCCACTACCGGGCGGCGCGGCGCTCTCGGATGAAAGGGTGGGCGTTTGTGCCATCAGCGTCGCCATCCCAGCCGCCGACGTTCGACCCAGCCGACCGCCGCATTCGCCAGCACCGCGATCACCACCAGCACGGCGATGCCCGCGAAAACGCCGGTGGTGTCGAGGCGGCCGGCACTATGCTCGATGTACCAGCCAAGGCCGGAGCTCGAACCGATCAGCTCCGCCACGATGGCGCCGATCAACGCCGAACCGATGGCGAGCCGCAGCGAGGCGATGATCCACGGTTCAATCCAAGGGATCAGCACCTTGCGCACCACATAGTGGCGCGGCGCGCGCATGGTACGGAACAGATCGATGAGATCCTTGTCTATGGTCTTCAGACCCTCGTTGATGTTGAGGATGAAGATGAAGACAACGATGGAGAAGGCCATCATCACCTTGGAGAGCAGGTCGATGCCGAACCACATGATGAACAGCGGCGCCAGCGCTACGCGCGGCGTGCTGTAGAGCGCCATCACGAAGGGCTCGACCACTTCGCCCGTGTATTTTGCCCGCGCCATGAAGATCCCGAGCGGCACGCCGACCACGAAGGCGAGCAGCAGGCCGAGACCGGCTTCCTTGATCGTTGTCCAGCTATGGACCCATAACATCCCCGAGGCGCCGAGCCGCCACAAGCGCTCGACGATCAAACTCGGCTGGCTGATCCACAAGGGATCAACCAGAAAGCGCGCAGAGATCTCCCATGTCGCCAGAAGGATGACGAGAAGCAGCATCCTGTCGATGGCGAGGCGGAGTGAGGCGGGCACAAATGATGCGCCACGGCGCTTTGCGCCCGCCCGCGCCGTCGGGCTGTCGTCGATCACGGTCATTGTGGATCGTCCCCTGTCGCCACCGAGCGGCTGGGATCGGAACTCCAGGCTGACCAGGAGCCAACGAATAGCTCGGCCTCAATGCCGATCGTGCTCAATGCAAGGACCTGATGTGTGGCGGTGACGCCACCGCCGCAATACACACCGACCCGACCCCGCCCACCAGCGATGCCGAGCCCCTCGAAGCGCTCGCGGAGCGCGGACGCTGGCTTGAAGAGGCCGTCAGCCCCCAGATTGGCGGTGGTCGGCGCGCTGAGGGCGCCGGGGATATGGCCCTCCGGCGGCTTGCCCGGCTGGACCGGCGTGCCCCGATAGGATTGCGCGTCGCGCGCATCGAGAAGGACGCCGGCCTGTGCACGCTGGGCGGCAAGCTCGGCCGTCAACACGGGGAGATGCCCTCCCTCCAGTTCCACGTCGCCCCGCGCCGGCAGCGGCACCTCCCGCGTCACCGGACGACCAGCCGCAATCCAGGCGGCAAGGCCGCCGTCGAGCAGGCGCACAGTCGCGATACCGGCCCAGCGCAGAACCCACCAGGCGCGGGCCGCCTGCTGGCCGGAATTGTTGTCGTACACGACGACAGCGTCGCCCTTACGGATTCCCCAGCGGCGGGCGTCGCGCTCGAGCGTCCGGACATCCGGCAGCGGCCGGCGCCCGCTGAAGCGATATTCGTCGCCCGCGAGCTCGTGCGGCAGGTCGACGAAGACGGCGCCGGGAATGTGGCCGTCGAGATAGTCCTGCCGTCCGTCGCCCTGGCCGAGGCGGAAGCGGATGTCGAGAAGGACGATCCGCTCGTCGCGATCGATACGGTCGCCGAGTTCTTCGACCGTGATCAGGTTGCGCGCGCGGAGCGCCGCGTCAGTCGTGCTCATGTCACCGCGTCCTTGTCGCTTGCGCTCACTCGCCGCGCAGAAAGTCGGGATTGAACGTGTCGTAGCTAATCGGCTTGGAGCCGGGTTCGAGCTCCAGCACGTCAGCCTGGATCCGTTCGAACTCGACCTCCTCGAAGCGCGGCTGCACCACGGTTGAGCGCACCAGACGATCGGCGCCGAGCTGGATCTCGTCGGTCGTCGCATTCGGAAACAGCTTCGTGAGGGTGGCAACGCGCAGCGCGCGGTCCTCGACGGAGAGCCTGGCCGCCTTCAGGGTCGCCTCGATGAGCGCGCGCGTGCGCTGAGGGTTCTCGCGTGCCCAGCTTTCCAGGCCGAGCAGGGCGAGATTGGGGATTTTCTGTGTGCGCCAGTCGTGCACGACGGCGAATTCCTTCTCCGCAACCAGTGCATCGAAGCCGCTGATGGTGCCGGCCTCGACGTTGCCAGTCTGCAGCGCCGTGCGGATGTTCGCAGTGCCTCCGATACCGATGATCTGGGCATCGGTGTCAGGATTGGCGCCCGATCGGCTGAGCGCGAGGCGCACCAGATTGTCAGTCTTGCTGCCCGGGCTGGTGATGCCGATCTTCTTACCTTTCAGGTCCACGACGGATTTCGCGGGGCCGTCCTTCGGTCCGAACAGAGCGTAGCCGGTGACGTTGTCGAGCGGCACGATGACGCTGGCATCCACCCGGCGATTGCGCAGGCGGATGATATGCTCCGGCGCGCAGACGCACAGTTCGATAGCCTTGCCAACCAGTGCTTGAATCGCCGGCGCGCCTCCCTTGAAGTTCACGATCTCGGCCTCGATGCCGGCATCCCTGTAGAAGCCCTTGTCGAGCGCGACAGCGACGGCGATGGACTCGTTGCTCAACGCTCCAGAGGTGCCGAAGCGAAGCTTCTGCTGTGCCTCGACGGGCGTGGCCACCGCAAGCAAGGCGGTGCCCGCAAGCGCAAGGAGTGAGAGACGGTGAAGGCGGGCAAGAAGCTTCATGGCGTGCGGGCCTCTGGGATCAAGCATCGGCGAGCGCAGCGTCGGCGCGTTCTTCCGAGATGGATGGGACGGGGCTATAGCGGTCGGGCGGGCGTGCAAGGCCGAAATGGTCCCTGAGCGTCGAGCCGGTGTACTCGGTGCGGAAGATGCCGCGCCTCTGCAGTTCGGGAATGACGAGATCGACGAAGGCTTCATGTGCGCCTTCCACATAGGGCGGGAAGATCATGAAGCCGTCCGCTGCGCGTTCCTCGAACCAGCGCTGCAGCACGTCGGCGATGGTGGAAGGACCACCGACGATCTCCTTGAAGCCGAAACGGCGGTGATAGGAGCGATAGAGTTCTGCGAGCGTGATGTCATCGGTGCCATACTGCTCACGGGCAACTTCGAGAAATTCGAGCGGCTTGCCGGAGATATTGGCGAAGGCGGGGATCGCAGACAGCCGTGTGTCCGGCCCATGGCCGGAGAGGTCGACGCCGAAGCCGCTGGCAATCTCCTCGAGCTTGACGGGAATCGTCCACAGCCCCTGTATGCGGCGATAGAGATCATGCGCCTCAGCGTCGGTCGGCGCCGTGTAGATGACGATGCCGGGAATGATGAACTGCTCGTCCGGATTGCGCCCGTGCGCCGCCACCCGCGCCTTGAGGTCGGCGTAATAGGCCTTGGCGCCCTCCAAGCCGAGGGTGGAGGAGTTGGTGAACTTGATATCGGAATATTCGGCGCCGAGCTCGATGGAACGTTCGGAGCGTCCGGCATTGACGATGGGGATCTGGCCCTGGATCGGCCTTTCGGCATTGAGCGGGCCGTCGACGGAGAAGAAGTTGCCGTTGTAATCGATGCGGTGGACCTTGCTCTCATCGATGAACACACCGCTCGGCTTGTCCGCGACGCGGGCGCCGTCCTCCCAGCTGTCCCACAAACCCTTCACCACCTGCACGAACTCGGTCGCCCATTCATAGCGGCGGGAATTGTCCCAGTGTTCCTTACGGCCATAGTTGCGGGCCGCGGCCTCAGCCTCGCCGGTCACGATGTTCCAGCCGATACGCCCGCCGCTGATGTGATCCAGCGTGGCGGTGGCGCGCGCGACCGAATAGGGCTCGGAATACGTGACGTTGACTGTGGTCACGATGCCGACCTTCTCGGTAACGCCGGCGACAAAGCCGGCCAGCGACAACGCCTCAGGTCGCAGCACGTGGTTCGGGCGCTCGTGCTGCCATTCCGGCAAGCCGACAACCTGATCACCAATGAAGAAGAAATCGAACTTGCCGCGCTCCGCCAGCTGGGCGACGCGCCGAAAGAAATCGCGGCTCGAATTGCCGTTTGTACGAGCCTCTGGCAGCCGCCATCCGGCAGGGTGAAAGCCCGAGGGCCAAACGGTTAAACCGAGATGAAGCTGGCGCTTTGGGCTCGTCATCACAGGATCCTGCGCGTTTGATGTCGAACCCAGCCTAAGCCGGCAAAAATACAATGTCTATAAAAAATATAGATTAAATGGAGATGGGAATCGAGACGTGATTTGGGAGAAAAGGCACAGCTTACCTTCGGCCTTGCCGCGAGGCCCATGCGAGCCCGTTTACGACGACGGCCACGCGAGCACTTCAGGATCAAAAGAGGACGGGAACCTTGCGAGCGTTCCGGCCGTCGCCAGGCAAGCTCCGGACAATTCTGTGGGCCACATGCGATCTTCCGTTTCGCGACGCGCGATCACGATCCGGGCTGACGCCTCGAATTATGTGGACGTCACGCGATGCCATTCAAAGTTTCAGGTCAGGCTCCGGTCCGTGGCGTTTCCGGATATGACGGGAAGATATAACGCCGAAGCCCTGTCGCCGCCCCGCAGCAAACTCAGGCGTGGGGGCCGCCCGTGGGGAATCTGAACGCAATGGTCGGCATCGCTGCCGGACAGCGAGAGGCGGATGCGGCTTCCGGCCAGGAAACGCCACCCCACCGGCAGCAGCGGAACGCGGATTCGTTCAGGCTTTCCAGGTTGCATCGGCGCTGCGTCCTCACGCCGGAAACTACGGAACGGCCACGCGACACGGCAGGAAGCGGGAGCGGGCGATTCCCTGCGGTGCAAGCAGCGCAGCAGCCCTTCCGTGACATGCCATTCCTCGCCATCGGCACCGACCTCGGTCAAGTAGACAAATAGCGCGGCGTCAGGCTGGTCGCTTGCGATCCACAGATCCGCGATCGCATGGCCGGCAATCGCAAGATCACGATGCAACACCGGTGTAGTATAGGCCAGATGGGTCGCGGTCCGGCTGGCCCAGTCGGGGTAGTATGTCCGGACGTCCTCACCGGCGATGCGCTCGTATCGGGTGTGATGGCCGGTCCCAATGCTGAAATCGACTTGATGACTATCCTCGCCTGGCGCCCCGGAGGCGCCTTCGCCTAGCAACCCGTCCCCGTCGGGATAGAGAACGACGCTCGTCTCGGCCGGCGGCCAGTTGTGCGCGCTATGCCAGCGCTCCTCGTGCAGCACATAATAATGCACCGGAGCCTCGGCCCGAAGGCCGGTATCGCGCTCCATCAGATATTCGTCGAAGAACCGCAGCACTTTGCCCCAGAGCGCGAAACTTGGCGGTTGCCGCCGGCGCCAGGGCGAGATGTCAATACGTGCACCATGGTCCCATGGCCCCAGCAGCAGATGGCGTGGATTGCGGTTCAGCGTGAGCCAGCGGGAAATGGCGCCGTTGCAATAGCCGGCGCCGTCCATCCAGCCCGACACCGACAGGATTGCCACATCCGATCTGACTTGACCGGCGACGGAATATGGGCTGAAGGACGCGGAGGAGAAATCCGGATCATAAGGCAAACCTTCCTCACGGAAGCGGAACTCCGGCATGAAATCGGTCTGGCGGAAGTTCGACAAGTGTTCGCTGATCGCGGCCGCCAGCAGAACGCCGTCGGGATCGTCGTCTACCGGCGCCGGGCCCCGATAGTCGGGATGGTTGAAAGCGGCGAACTGCGCCAGCACCGTGCGATTGTCCTGGTCCAGCCCGATCATCCCCAGGTCGTATTTCTGTGTCAGCCGATTGAGCGCGACGCCACCGGGAAAATAGTTGTCGGCATAGGTATCCCATACCGAAAACAGCGGCGCGATGGCCTTGACTGCGGCGTGTCCGGTCGAGGCGAGAAAATCCGCCGCTGCCCCGAGATAAGAGATACCTGTGGCACCCAGCCTGCCATCACTCCAGCCCTGGGCGACGATCCAGTCGGCGATATCGCTGCTATCCAACCGTTCGCGTGGGGAGCGGAAGCTGTCGCGCCGGCCGAAACTGGCGCCGGTGCCCCGAACGTCAGCCACCACCAGGGCGTAGCCACGAGGAACGAAGAGGTCTCGCATATAGGCAACATTTGGGCTGGAGTCGACGGTGGCGCCCTCCCCCATGGCAAAGCGACGGTAGTAAGGCGTCGAGACCAGGATCGTCGGGATTCGCGCCCCGGCCGGAAGGGGGGTCGGTAGCCAGACATCCACTGCCAGCCGGCAGCCGTCGCGAGCCGTGACATAAAGCGATACGGGCCGGGCAGGCAGCCGGAAATGGCCCGGACGCGTAGCCAGATAGTCGCCCGGCGTCACAACCCAAGCCTCAGCCTCGCCATCAGGATTGACAGGAGCATCTCTCATGGTGGTCTCGTCGATGTTGATGTCGTCTGTGGGGCTGCGCCTCAACGGCGCGCAGATCGGCTGGCTGCCAGCAATGAGGTTCCGGCGATCAGCAGGATGGTGGTGATCAGCAGTATGAAGGCGAGTGCCGCACCGCCCGGCCAGTTGTGGCTGCGCGTGAATTCCTCGTAGATGGTCGGCGACATCATGCGGAACTGCGGCCCGCCCAGCAGACGCGGTGTGGAATAAGCGTTCATCGCCATGATGAACACCAGCACGCAGGCTGTTGCGATGCCTGGCCACGCCAGTGGCATGATCACCCGACGGAACATAATGAGCGGCGAGGCGCCCAGATTGAGCGCCGCCTCCTCGAGATGGCGAGGGATCGCCTCGATGGTGGCGGAGATCGTCAGGATCATATAGGGCATGGCAAGGGCCAGCAGGCCAACCATCACCATACCCCTGGTGTACATAATCTGGATCGGCGCGCCGATCAGTCCCAGCCTCAGCAGCGTGACGTTCAACGCCCCGTCGGTACCCGCCAGCGCCATCCAGCCGGAAGTCCGCACCACCCCGCCGATCATCAGCGGGAATAGGGTTAGGATGACGCAAAGGCTTTTCCAGCGGCTTTGCATCCGCGCCAGCGCATAGGCCGAGGGCATCGCCAGCACCAGTGCCGCCAAGGTGGCGCAGAGCGCGACCAGCACGGTGGTTATCAGAATTTCCTGATACCACGGATCGGTCAACACCTTGCGATAGTTGTCAATCGTCATTGCCTCGGTCATCAGCGTGGTCGGGCTGAAGTCGTTCAGCGAGATACGGAACAGCAGCGCCAGAGGTGCGCCCAGCACGACCATGACCAGAAGCGTCGCCGGAACGAGAAGCAGCCGCAAGGGCCGCTCCCCGTACAGGGGCCGCAAGGCTGGTTCGGAACCGGGCGTCATGCCCGGAATTCCCGTTGCCAGAAGGTCAGGTTCCGGTCCCGCACGCTGGTCAGATACGCGAAGTCGGGCAGCAGGAAGCGATCGAAATCCTTAGCGCTGATCGGAAGGAACTGCGCCAGTTCCGGAGGGAGCTCGACATCTGACACCACCGGCATGCAGGCCATCGTTTGAGCCAGGCCCAGTTGCGCTTCGGGTGTCAACATGGCGTCCAAATAGAGCCAGGCGCCCGCCGCATTGCGCGCGTTGAGGGGCACCATCGCGCGATAGACCAGAAGCGTACTGCCCTCGCTCGGCAGCGCGAAGCCGACCGGCACCCCCGACCGGGCCCAGAATACCGCCCGCGATGCGAGGCTGATCGTTACATCGATCTCGCCCGAGTTCAGAGCGGCGGCGATGGCTTCGTGCGAGGGATAGACACGGGCGCCAAGCTTCTTGAGCTCGCGCAGCTTGTCAGGCGCAGCCGAAAAGTCGCTGACGCTGCCACCCGCTGCGAGTGCGGCGGCGGTGATCACCTGATTATGGAACTGATCGGCGAAGCCGATCTTGTCCTTCCAGCGCGGGGACCACAGATCGGCATAGGATTTCGGAGGCTCGGTTACACGGTCGCGGTTATAGATGATTGCCTGAACGGTATAGACGAAGGGTATGGAATCCGGGCTACGTAACTTTTGCAGCACCAGAGCGCTGCGCGGCACGGAGGCGGTGTCGATCTGTTGAAGCACGTTCTGGAGGCTGGCGACATGGTGGTCCGCATCGCTCAGATGCGCTACATCGAAGGTGCCGCGGCTGCTTTGCCGTCCGACCAGCAGCTTCGTCAGGCGTGCCTCACCATTGCCAATGTCCTGGATGATCTCGACCCCGCGTGCGGCCGATAACGGCCCGTCTACGACCTTGCGCAGGGTCTCCGCTCCGGCGCCGCCCCAGGTCCCGACAACGATGCGACTTGGATCAGCCAGCGCAAGCCGGGGCGGGGCAAGTGCCGCGGTCCCGGCCAGCGTGGCTGCGGAGGCGAGAAAGGTTCTCCGTTTCATTCCGTTGCTCCCTGTTGCTGATCGGCCATTCATGGTGGTCATCGATCCCCCTGTTGATTGGGCAGCACCTGAGCATCCATTTGCGCCCAAGTTGCCAGAAAGCTCTGACCGGGCAGCGCAGCTCGCAAGAAATCCGCCCCCCGGTCGTTGGCGCGTGTCACCACCAGGGACTGGCCCCCGGCGTCCAGATGGCATTCGAGCGTCGCGCCCAGATAGGTGATCTTGCGAAGTCGGACCGTCACGCCGTCACCGCCGTCGGCAAGTGCGATCTTCTCCGGCCGCAACGCCAGCGCCGCGGGCCCGATCAGGCCTTGTTGGTTTTCGCAGGGCAGCGGCGGCTGGCCCGCGCCGAGACGGAAGCCGTCCGCCGTCGCCTCGCCTTGCAGGATGTTGCAGCGCCCGACGAAGTCCGCGACAAACAGATCGGCCGGTGTTTCGTAAACTTGCTGCGCAGTGCCGATCTGCCGAACCCGGCCGACATCCATCACGACCAGACGGTCCGCCATTGCCAGGGCTTCCTCTTGATCATGTGTCACCATGATCGTGGTCAGCCCCAAGCGTTGTTGCAGATCACGGATCTCCTCGCGCACCTCGGCGCGCAATCGGGCGTCGAGGTTAGACAACGGCTCGTCCAGCAGCAGGATCGCCGGATTGACCACCAGGGCCCGCGCCAGCGCGACCCGCTGCTGCTGGCCGCCGGAGAGTTGTGGTGAAGGCCGGTCAGCGAAGCGCGACATCTGCACCATGTCGAGCGCTTTCGCGACACGGCTGGCAATCTCGGGGCGGGGAACGCGGCGCATTTCCAGGCCGAAAGCAACATTCTGCGCCACCGTCATATGCGGAAACAGCGCATAGGACTGAAATACCATGGAGGTGTCGCGTGCTTGCGGCGGCAGATCCGTTACGTCCCGCCCACCGATGACAATGCGGCCGCTGCTGGGCGGAACGAACCCTGCAACCATCCGTAACGTGGTGGTCTTGCCACAACCCGAGGGGCCGAGCAGCGCGATCAGTTCGCCTTCCTCGACGGCCAGGTCCACCCGTTCGACGCCGAGGATCGTGCCATAGTACTTGGAGATATTTTCGATCAGCAAAGAATTCATGGCGGCGTTCTTGCTCACACAACCCTGGAAAGTTTGACGTATCGGTCGGTTATCAACATCAGCACACCGACCAGCAGGATCTGCGCCGTCGCCACCGCCGCGAGGGTCGGATCCATCCGGTATTCCAGATAGGACAGCATTGCGACAGGCAATGTGCTGCGGCCGGGGCCGACCAGGAACATGCTGATCTCCAGGTTCTCGAAGCTGGCGATGAACGAGAACATGCACGCCGCCACGATCCCGGGACGCAGCGCCGGCAGGGTGATCCGGCGAAAGATAGTCCAGCCTGAAGCGCCAAGATCTGCCGCCGCTTCCTCGGTTGCGGGGTTAAACTGGGCCAGAGAGGCCATCACCAAGCGGACCGACCAGGGAATGGTCAGCATGATATGAGCGGCGACAAGCCCCCAAAGCGATCCGGTTATGTCGCGGTCCAGCGCTGCCTCGGCGCGGAAATACCCCATATAGATGGCAGCGCCCCCGACGACACCTGGCAATAGCAGCGGCCCCAGAAACAGCATATTGAACAGAGGCTTGAACCGGATGTTCGATCGCCGAAGCCCAAAGGCCGCCAGCGTGCCGGCGATCACCCCGACTATGGTGGACAGGGTGGCGACCTGCAGCGAGGTCAACAATGATTTCAGGAAGTCACCATGCGACCAGGCATTGGCATACCAGCGCAACGAAAAGCCGTCCGGCGGAAACGAGACCATTTCCGCGCGGAAAAAGCTGATCAGAACGACAAATAGCACTGGGAGGAAAATCAAAAGGTAGCACAGCAGCACAGCTGCGCTAAACGCCAAGCGTCCCACACGAGCTTGTATCCTCGCCAGTCCGGCCGAAGGCGCGCGACGGCTGGCCGCTCCGACTGCAGACAATCACTTACACTCCTTATTATGCCCGTCGATGGCCCATGGCCTCTTGTCCGGGCATTTCGCTCTGGATTAAACTCAACTTAGTCGAAGTGCGAGATAGCCCGCGAGTGTTCAGAGCCAGGTTCGCCCAAACCCAAAAAAACTAATTCTCCCCGCAAAAGACGCTGCCTGTAAACGCGCGCGAAGGGTGCGTTTTCCGGTGGCAGGCCGCGTTGAAACTCCCGACAAGGCGGTAAGATGAGCGACCTGGCTCCGGCAAATCCCCCTCCTCCAACGGCGCCGAAAGGAATGCTCCGCGCCGCTGTGGGTGCCGGAGACGGCCGTATCCGGTCGGTTTTCCGGCAGATAGCGACAATGCCCGGAGCCTGCCGGGTACAGCTACCCGGCGGAAGCGATCCTGGACTGACCAGCGTTGAAGTTCCGCTGCCCGCCACGGAAGGCACCGGCTCCTGGCGGTTGATCGCGATGGGAGAGGAGCTCCTGGCGACGGTGACGGATTGCACCTTCAATTCCGAGCGGCGGGGGCTTGTGGTCGCCGACAATCTGGTGGAATTGCATCTAACCCTGGAGGGGCCTGTCGGCCTGTCGGTCGATGGAGCCACTGAGCGCCAAGCCCGCGACGTATCGCTGCTGGCCTGTTTTCCGACCGAGGGGTTTTCCTACGATATCTGGTGTGCGCCGGGAAGTGTGCGATCTCTCGGTCTTTATGTCGATCCCGGTTACATCTCAGGAGTCTGTGGGCTAGGCACACGTAATGGAACGGTCCTGCACCGGCTGCTTTCAGCTCCACCCGGTACGATGAATGTTTTCGATCATCGAATGTCGGTGGCCTTCGTGGACCGGTTGCAGCAACTGTTCGCCATGCGTGTCGAACGGGCGCCTGATTTGTTGAGGACCGGCGCGATTCTACTGGATTTTACCTGCCAGGTTCTAAGCATCCTTGACTCCATGCAGGATGATGGACAGACCTCACATGCATTCCATTCTCGCGACTTGGCGCTCTTGGCGGCAGCCCGCAAGGCGTTGGAGAACGATCTGGCTGCCGAGATCCCTATCGCCGAACTTGCACGGCAGCTGGGGACCAATGCGACCAAGTTGAAGAATGGGTTCCGGCTGCTCTACGGCATGAGCCTGGGCGGATTTCGAACAAGACAACGGATGGAATGCGCGATGCGCATGCTGGCGCGAGATAAGGCTTCCGTTGCAGCCGTAGCCGAAGCCGTGGGCTTCCGCCACCAAGCCAGCCTTACCGTGGCCTTCCGCGCTCATTTCGGGATCACCCCGAGAGCTGCCCGCGCATTGGAGCCCACCGGTGAGACATGAGCTGGATCACGTTGCGACGGCTGTGAGCAACCTGATCAAGGGGATAGACGGATGCACGGGTCGCTCGCGCTGGGATGACAGCCTAGATACTTCGGGCGGTGAGCCAGTCGTCTCGACGATCCGCCTCATAGGCTTCGTCGGACGACAGTTCTCAACCAACAGATCAACAGTGAGGACGACGGGCGAGGTATCCCACTATTCCCCGCCGTCGATCGCCGGACAGTTGGCATCTTCGCCATTTGAGAACACAACCGCCAAGCTTCCCGCGCCGCAGTTTCACGTTCGCGGTGGAACCTAGCGGCTCGCACACCTCGTCAACTTGACGGCAGCGACGGTGGGAGCGGAATGCTCTCGTAATCGGGAACGCCCGTCAGGCATCCGATTTCAACAGGCCGTGCCGGAGCACGGCCGACCATCGGCTCGAAGGTCTCACGCGCGATTCCATGGAGCGAAGCGAGGGCAGAGAGCGTCTCGCCGCACATGCGTCCCTGACAGGGCCCCATGCCGCAGCGCGTCCAGGCCTTGATCTGGCCGATGTTTCGAGCTCCTTCACCGAAGGCCTCGTCGAGTGTGCCCCGGCTGACGTCTTCGCAGCGGCAGACGATCGTCCGCGCCGGCATGACTGCCACCAACCCCGATCGAACCCGGGTAAGGCCAATCGAGGCGCGCCCAAAGCGTGCGGCGGCATTCTGCCTGCGACGCAACGCCGGTGTGATCTGCCTGCCGGCGCCTGGCTTGAGGTCGTCGACCGCAGCAAGCGCGGCGATCTCGCCTCCCACTTCTGCTGCTGCCGCTCCTGCCACACCGGCTCCATCGCCCGCGACATAGAGACCGGCAATGCTGGTGCGCCCAAACGTATCTTTCACCGGCTGCCAGCAATCGTTGCCGTGGTTCCATTCCAGCCGCGCGCCCAGCGCGCGCAGGAATTCCGTGGCCGGCACCAGCCCGTGGCCGACGGTGACGGCATCGACCTCGAAGCGACGTTCCCCGCCACCCGCTGTGCAATGGCCGGCGGCGTCGATTGGCGCGACCGTGACGGCGGTGACGCCAGTTTCGTCGCCCTCGGCCGCCGTGATCGTATGCCGCCAGAGCCAGGGCACTCCGGCGGCCTGAATCCGGCGCATCCAGCCTGCACCCCGCAGCAAGAGATCCGGCCGTCCCAGCATGCCAAGACCGGCCTTCGCCCAATCCAGCCGGCTGTTGAGATCGACGACTGCCGCGACCTCGCCGCCGCCCTTGACGATACCGGCGGCGACTGCGGCCAGGAGCGGTCCGGCGCCGGCAACGACTGTGCGCCGCCCAGGTAGAATGCGCTGGCTTTTCAGCAGGATGGTCGCTGCTGCCAGTCCTATGATGCCAGGCTGGGCGCTGCCGGCAAAGGGCAGGCTGCGCTCGGTCGTGCCCGTGCACAGGATCAGCGCACGCGCGGCGTAGCGTTCCGATCGGCCGTCTGCAACGGCGTCGGCGACAAAGCCTAGATCGTTGTCGCGGCGCAACAGCCAGACCCTACGCCCGAACCGGCAGTCGACTGCACTGGCACGCAGCGACGAACGCAAAGCCTCTCCAGCCAGGAACTCGGGACCGAGCGCTTTGGGATCATCCACCACGAAGGCGGCCGGCAGGGCACGATAAACCTGCCCGCCGGCCTGACGGGCCTCGTCGAGAAGGGTGACCGACAGGCCGGCTGATGACGCGGCCAGCGCGGCGGCGGCACCGGCCGGCCCGGCACCGACGACCAGCACATCCGAGACCTGGAGGTCGGCTGGGTCAATGGCCATCGACGAAGGTCCTTGACCGCAACTCGAGCCCCTCCGACACTTCCAACTGGCAGCTCGCCACGACGTGGGAGGCGCCCGCGGCGTCGATCATCTCGACGACGCATTCCTGGCAGACGCCCATCGCGCAGAACAGGCCCCTGCCGCCACCGCCGGGGCTCGTGCGCAATCGTCGCAATCCTGATGCAAGCAACGCGGCGGCAACGCTCTCGCCGGCGTAGGCCGTTATGGCCTGCCCGTCGATGCGGAAGGTGACCTTCGGCCCACGGCTGATATGGGTGTCTATGCGGAGCATGGGTAGCCGATGCCGTTGGCTACATGCGACCGGCGCAGACGCGCATGCGGTCAGCCGTGATCGAGGACGAAGCGTTCGACGCGTAGAACAACGCGGCCTCCGCGACTTCTTCCGGTTCAACCCAGCGGCGTAGCGCGGCGACGTCCGTATAGTTGACGCGGACGATCTCTTCGGCCGGCCGGCCCTCGGCTTCAGCCCGGCGCGCGATCACGCGTTCCATCAGTTCGCCGTTCACCGCGCCCGGGCACAACGCGTTGACGCGGATGTTGTGCCGGCCAACCTCATGCGCGATGGCTTCGGTCATGCCGATGATGGCAAACTTCGTGGAAGAATAGGCGGCCCGCATCGGATAACCCTTGAGGCCCATCAACGACGACATGTTGACGATGGATCCTCCGCCACGCTTTTTCATCTGCGGGATGGCATACTTCGTCGGCAACATCGTGCCACGGATATTGATGCGTAATGTGTCGTCGAAGGCGGCCATGTCCATATCCTCCGCGTTCATCACAGGCCCCGGAATGCCCGCGCAATTGACGAGAACATCGAGGCCGCCGAAATCCTGTTCGATCCGCGCGAGCATTTGCGCGACCTGCGCATCGTCCGACACATCGCAGACATGGGCCGTCGCGCCGATCTTGTCGGCCGCTGCCTTCAGAACCGGTTCGCGACGGCCGGAGATCGTGACGCGGGCGCCCTCTTCGATGAAGAGCCTGGCAATGGCCTCGCCGATACCTGAACCGCCGCCGGTGACCAGTGCGATCTTGCTCGCCAGTCTGCCCGCCATGATGTCGTCCTTCTGAGTTTTTGTTTGCATGATCTCAGCCCGCGCGGGCCACGGCCGGTTGCTTCACGAACCGGCCGGGATCGAAAAGCGGCAGGTCCGGTTCGCGTCCGAGAATCGCATCCGCGACCAAGGCCCCCAGGCAGGGGCCGATCGTGAAGCCCCCGCGGACGCAGCAGATGGTGAACAACCCGTCCTGTCCCGGCACGGCACCCGCCATCGGCATCACGTCGGGCGATACACTGTCGTAGCCATACCAGCTGCGCACAATGCGCAGGCTGCGCAACGCTGGCAGGGCATGCGCCGCGAAGCGTAAATTATTTGCCAGATTTTCCGCCATCGGTCGCCCAGGTTCACCCGGACTGCCGATCCCCTGCCAGCCACCGCCGATGATGACAGTGCCATTCGGCGCTTGCTTGAGGCTCATCAGCCCTGAGACGTGCCCCACGATGCCATTGAGCAAGGGTGTGGTGCGCTCCGAAACGCTCATCTGGTTGACGCGCCAGCCAATGGGCAGGTCAACGTCGACTTTCTGCAGAAGCGCTCGGTTCCACGCCCCGGCCGCTATCAGAACGAGAGGAGCCGCGTACTGGCCCGACCGGGCCTCGACCCGCCATTCGCCCTTCTGGCGATCAAGGCCTGTCACCTCGTCCCACTCGTTGACCGCAACGCCCAGTGCTTTGAACTTGCGCGCGAAGGCTCGTCCAACCACGCTGGAGCTGGCATAGCCGTCGAGGGGGCAATGGCTGGCGAGCAACACCTTGTCACTCAGCGCGGGTTCGAGTTTCCCGACCTCTGTTTGCGACAGAAAGCGGATTGGTAAACCAACGTCCTGCCGCTCCCGCATGTTTCGCTTCAGCAGTTCCGCTTCGGGTTCAGTGAAGGCGAGGTTCAATCCACCAGGCTGGCGGAAATGCAGGTCGAGACCCAGCCTCTCTCCCATGCCGGCCCACAATTCGGCACCCCGCACGGCATAAGCCATCAAGCTGACGCGTTTGATCTGCAGCGAAAGCGTGCCGGCATTGACGCCGGTGGCGCCCGATCCGAGCGCCCGCGCTTCCAGGACGCGAACGCGCTGCCCGGCTTCCGCAAGCCGCAGCGCCGCCGCGCAGCCCATAACGCCACCTCCGACAACAATGACATCCTGGCCCATCCAGGCAAACTCCATCCGGCCGGAACAGTGCTGGGATCGCGCGGCACGGCGCCTCGTCAAGCCTGTCATCAGTTTTAGATGCAGATCAAATAGATTGTCAATAAATCGCATTGCGGCGGGCTTAAGCAAATTTCGGCCGTTAATGCGCATAAAATATTGATATGCAAAACACTGACTGGTATCCAAAACGCAGAACGCGAGAGGAGGCCTTCATGCGCCCGACAATCCTGACATGCGCTGTGACCGGCAATATGACCACGCTGCAGCAGCATCCAGGACTACCGGTGACGCCGGAACAGATCGCTGACGCCTGCATCGGTGCGGGTCAGGCCGGTGCGGCCATCGCCCATATTCATGTCCGCGAACCAGCCACTGGCGCGCCGAGCATGAACATCGCCTACTATCGCGAGGTTATGGAACGGATCGCCACTGCGGGTTCCGACATCATCATCAACCTCACGACGGGTCCCGGGGGACGCTTCGTGCCGTCTGACGAGGACCCGAAGATCGCGGCACCATCGTCGACGATCCTGCCGCCTGAAAGGCGCGTCGCGCATATTGTGGAGCTGAAGCCCGAGATCAGCACGCTCGACCTCAATACGATGAATTCGGGCGCGGCCGTTGTGATCAACACGCCACGTAACGTCCGAATCATGGCCGAAATGATCAGGGCGTCCGGCGCATTGCCCGAGCTGGAAGTGTTTGATTCCGGTGACATCCATCTCGGCAAGGCCCTGATGAAAGAAGGCGTGCTTGAGGGGCCAGGCGTGTTCCAGATAGTCACGGGCGTACACTATGGAGCCGCCTCGACCCCGGAGACCATGAGCTACATGCGTTCGCTTCTGCCACAGGGTGCGACCTGGGCGGGTTTCGGCATCGGGCGCATGTGCTATCCGATGCTGGCGCAGGCATTTCTACTGGGCGGCCACGTCCGCATCGGGCTCGAGGACGGTGTGTATATCGAGCATGGCCGGCTGGCGCGCGACAATGCCGAACTGTGCGAGAAAGCTGTGCGCATCGTGCGTGATCTTGGCGGTACTTTGGCAACGCCTGCTGTTGCTCGCCAGATTCTCGGTCTGCGCCCCCGGGGCTGATGCTATGCCGGCGCTTCCGCAGCGACGCTCCGGGCGGGTCAGCCCAGATCGTCGGAGCGTCGCGCCGGCGTATAGCCGAGACGGATCGAAATTCGCTGCGCGGCGGCGCGAACTTCCGACAGGTACTGATCCATCCGGGCCTCATCGAACCCGATGTCGGGCCCGGATATGTCAATGGCCGCGACCACCTTGTTCTGCGCATTGAGCACCGGCGCGCAAATCGAGCTGCCACCCGGCTCCAGTATTCCCCGGCTTATGATATAGCCCTGCGCGCCCGCGCGCATGACGCGGTCGAGCAGCGCCTCCAGCGTGGTCGGTGAATACTCGGTCAATGCTTTATAGGGCTGCTGGTCCGGAAACAATTCACCGATTTTGCGCGGTGCGAGGTCGGACAGCAGCAGCCAGCCCATCGGCGTGAGGTGGACTGGAAAGCGCGAACCGACATTGATCGTGCTGACAAAGCCGGAGCGAGAGTGGGCACAGGCCAGATAGAGAAGATCCCGCCCGTCGCGGATTCCAATATGGGATGTAATTCCGGTCGCGTCGCGTAGCAGGTCGAGGTCGGGCTGTGCGGCTTCGATGATGCTCATGCCAGCGAGATAGGAAAAGCCGAGGCTGAGCACTCGCCCGCCGAGCCGAACCTTCTTGGAGTCCGGCTCTGACTCGACAAAACCGGTATATCGCAGCGTGTAGACCAGCCGGAAGGCTGCCGAGCGCGTTATTCCCAGCGCACGCGCGATGTCGGAGATCGACATCGGCTTCTGCGCTTCCGCCAGAGCCTCAAGCACCAGCAGCCCGCGATGGAGACCCGGCACGAAATAGACGCCGTGATTCTTATTGTCGGCCTCGTTGGTTTCGCTAGAGTCGAATTCCCGGCCTTCCCTGACCAACTGTACCCCCTCGTCAGACATCAAACGTTAGAGCGCACGTTTTATATACGAAGCAATTGGCGGTGTGTACCATATTAAAAACGCGATAGACAGTGTTGTCGGTGGTAATTTCGCACCGATATCCAGGGAAAGAGCGCTTTACCGAAGCAGTTGGAATGCGGCCAGGAGCATGGATAAGCCTTAGCGATTTCAATGCGTGTCATTTTGAAAGCGACCGAGGAATGCCATCGTGCGATCGTGCTGCGGGTTGCCCAGCACCTCCCCCGCGGAGCCTTCCTCGATGATGCGGCCACTGTCCATGAAGCTGACCCTATGTGCGACGTCGCGTGCGAAGCGCATCTCGTGGGTGACGATGACCATGGTCGTTCCCTCCCGCGCAAGGTCTGTCATTACCGTCAGCACTTCCTGCACAAGCTCGGGATCGAGCGCCGAGGTCGGCTCGTCAAACAGGATGACCTCCGGTTCCATCGCCAGCGCGCGCGCTATGGCAACGCGCTGTTGCTGACCGCCGGAGAGGTTGCGCGGGAGATTCTCGGCCTTGTCGGCAAGCCCGACCTTGGCGAGCAAGCGCCTGGCGAGCTCCTCTGCCTTCGATCGCGGCATGTTCTTGACCAACCGCGGGCCGCTCATGACGTTCTGCAACGCGGTCATGTGCGGGAAAAGGTCAAACTGTTGAAACACCATGCCCAGCCGCTGGCGATGCTTGTCCTGAACCTTGGCTATCGGCATGGCCGCACTATCGCCGAACGAGAACCTGCTGGTCCCGAAGAGCAGCGTGCCGGCTTCCGGCTCTTCGAGCAGATTGAGGCAGCGCAACAGCGTTGACTTGCCGCAGCCCGACGGACCGATCAGCACCCGCACTTCGCCGCGGCGGACCTGCATGGAGACGCCCCTGAGCGCCTTGTAGTCGCCGTAGGATTTCTCCAGCCCGGAGACTTCGATTACATGATCAGCGGTCAACGCGCGCCTCCAGCTTCTTCGAGAAATGGGTCAGAGGGTAGAGGAGCAGGAAATAGATCAACGCAGCCAGTGTATAGACCTCAAGAGGGCGATAGGTCTGGGCGGTGATCTGGTAGCTCGAATACATGATGTCGGGAACGGCGACGACATAGAGGAGAGATGTGTTCTTCAGCTGAAGAACGCACTGGTTCACAAAGGGCGGCACCATGCGGCGAAGTGCCTGCGGCAGAATAATATGGAGCATCATCCGGGTTTGCGACATACCAAGAGCACGGGCCGCATTCCACTGGCCCTTCTCGATCGAGATGACGCCACCACGGAAGATCTCCGCGCAGAATGCTCCCATGTAGAGAGCAAGGCCCAGACCAGCGGCAATCCATGCCGGGATGCGTACACCGCTCAGGATCGGCAGGGCATAGTAGAACCAGACGATCTGCACCATCAGCGGTGTGCAGCGGAAGAACTGCACATAAGCATTGACCGGCCAGCGCAGTATGGCACGCGGCGACAGCAGGGCTATGCCGCAGACGATTCCGAGCAGCATGCCGACGATGATCGTGCCGATCGCGTAGGAAAGGGTGACGCCGATGGCGCTCAGCCACAGCGAGGGGTCGATCACGGCGCCCCAGTCGAACTGATATCTCATACAACCGTTCCGTTCTTCGAGGCAGCCCCCTCATGGGCGCGAGGGCCGATCGACGGATCGTCCCCCGCGCTGTGCTGCTGATTGTTCGTTGTTGTCGAGGTAACGCGGGCCTGCAGCAGCCCGTCGATTGCGCCGGCGCCGTAGCCGAGTTCCTCAAGTATCGAAAGGCTGTCGGCTCCCATGGCGGGCGGCGCGTTGTCGATGCTCGGACCTCCGCGAGCGAAGCCAAAGCCGGCGACCGGCACGGTGATATCGCGGTCATCGCCGAAGAGGTTTGGGTGTACGTGGGTGAGGCTCGGCCGGGTCGCGACCTGTTCACTCGCCAGCGCTTCGGCCACCGTGCCAACCCGCGCGGCCGGGACGCCAGCCGCGTTGAGACGCTGCTCCCATTCCTGTGCACCTGCGCCGGCGAAGGTTTCGGCCAGCACCTTCCTGCGCTCCGCATCGCGTGCGGGCGAAGCCGTCTGCGTCGCATCTTCCGGTGTCGGGCCAAGATCGGGCCTACCGACCGCGCCCCACAGCCGTTCCTGCTGGCGCCGATTGAGCGCAGCGATCATGATCATGCCATCGCGCGTCCGATAGCAGCTGCCCTCGGCCGTCACGAAATCGTTGCCGCGCGGCGTCGACAGCATCTGACCGGACGCCGACAAGCCTGTGATATTGGAGCTCATCAGCATGAGCGCCACGTCCTGCATCGACACATCGACGAACTGCGGCTCGCCGGTGCGCGCTCGCGCATGAAGTGCCGCAGAGATGGCGAGTGCAGCTGTGGTGCCGGCGGCGTAGTCGATGACGGGCGCCCCGACCTTCAGCGGAGTTACTTCCGGTGTACCGGTGACGGACATCAGGCCGGACGATGCCTGTACGATCCCGTCATAGGCGGTGTATGCGCGCTTCGGCCCTGTCTGCCCGAATCCGGTGATCGAGCAGTAGACGAGGTCGGGTTTCAGCGCGATCGCCGCCTCGTAGCCGAAGCCGAGCGCCTCCAGCGCGCCGGCCCGATAGTTTTCGACAAGGACATCCGCCGTGGCGAGCAAGCGGGCCAGGACTTCCCGTCCGGCTGGCTGCGTCAAATCCAGCGTCAGGGAGCGCTTATTGGAGCCTTGACTGAGATAGTTGGTGCCCATCAGCCGTTGGCCGAGGGAGGGATCGGTTCCGGTTTCCCGCACCTGGTCCGGCCGCTCCGGATGCTCGATCTTGATCACATCCGCGCCGAGAACCGCGAGCTGATAGGCGGCAAACGGCCCTGCCAAAACATGTGTGAGGTCGATGACCCGTATCCCGGCGAAGGCACGTGTCATGCGGAGATCATCTCACAGGCGATCATCGTCTGCCGGAGCCTTTCGAGTTCGGCTCCCCCGAGCGGCATCACCGGATCGCGCGGAACGCCGGCCGGCTGACCCAGAAGGTTGAGCGCGGCCTTGAACGCGGCAGGCCAGGTGCCCGTGCCCATCAGCGCCTGGTAGATCGTGGTCAGGTGCACATGCAGCTTGCGGTAATTTTCGTCGGGAGCGCGGCGCGCGACGTCCATGATCATGCGATTGCGTTCACCGAGCAGCTCAGGCCCGGTGGCTATGAAGCCCTGCGCGCCGAGCGCGACACCCGGCAGAATATAGTGGCATGGGCCGATCAGGACGGCGATGCGTTCGCGGAAACGTTCGATCAGATGGGTATGGTGGAAGAAATCGCGGTTGCTCTCTTTCAACCCGACGATCGGCGCCACACCCAGCAGGGCATCGAGATCGTCGAGAGACAGGTCTATCGAGGTCCGGCGCGGCGAGTTGTAGGCGACGATCGGCAGGTCGACTGCCTTGGCAACAGCCTCGAAGCGGCGAAGCAACTCGTCGCGCGAGGCCTTCAGCACGTAGGTCTGCGGCATCAGGAGCAGCCCGTCGGCGCCCGCGTCGCGAGCCGCTTGTGCATAGGCGACAGACCCACCCGCGCTTGCCGCCGTCGCCCCGCACATGACCGGCACGCGACCGCGCGAGGTTTCGACCGCCAGCCGCGTCAACAGTGCACGCTCCTCGGCGGACAAAGTCCAGCTCTCGCCGTTGTCGCCGGCGACGCAAATCCCGTTGGCACCCTGCGCGATCAACCAATCGACCAACTGCACGAAGGCGTCCTTCATGATCTCGCCATTCTCCGCGAACGGTGTGACCACGGCGGGGATCGCACCGTGCAGGGTTTCGCGTGTCACTTTCATGGAGGAACTCCCTCTTCTTCCTATTTCGCGTCCGCGCCTGCGGAAATGCCGGCCATATCGGCCCGGTAGATCGTGCCGTGCTCAGCCTCGGTGATATAGAGCCATCGGCCCGCGGCATCGAACCGGACCGCCGTCGTCCAGAGGCCGCCCCGGGTGTGGATCTTCGCCACGGGATCGCCCAACGCGTCGAAGACGTGGACACGCCCCGCCTGCGCCTGAGCAACGGCCAGCAGACCACCGGATGTTACGGCAAGGCCGTCTGGGCCCAGGCCGCCTGACAACTGGATATGCAGGCCGACCATGGGATGCACCGGATCGGGCCATTTCCCCATCAGCCGCCAGATCGCATTGGCGCGGGTCGCCGCCACATAGACATAGGCTCCGCCGCCACCGAGCGCGATGCCGTTGGGATAAGGCACGTTGTTCAGGACGAGATCCGGCGTGTCATGCCCCGGTCGCAGCCGGAACAGTCGGCCTGTGGGGTCGCTCAGGCTCGAGCGGCCGGGGTCGCCAAACCAGAGCGCGCCGTCCGGCGCGCGCGCGATGTCCCCCAGGCCGCGGAAGGATTCACTGTTAACCCCGCGGCACAATGTTTCGAGACTCGATGTTTTGCTGTCGAACCGCAGCACACCCTGCCTGTAGTCGGTCAACGCGAACACGCCATCGCCAAGCCAAGCGAGGCCGTGCGGCTCTCCCGCGTAAGAGAATGCCACGCGCCATTCACCATCGGGCGAAACGCTGAACAGTCGGCCGTTTGGTACATCAACCAGCCAGAGATTGCCGGCGTCGTCGAATTCCGGCCCCTCCAGAAAAGAATGCAGCTTCATTCCCGGTCGCGTAACCCGCTCCCACTCGCTCGGAGCCCCACGCGCATGCAGCGCCTTCGGTAGCTGCGTGAAAGGCTCTGCGTTGATCGTGACCGGAAAATCCAAGAGCGCACACCTTCTTGCTCACACATGTGAGGGTTCAGCTTCGTCGCCGCGCCGGCGCCCGTCTGCAAGTCTGACGCTAACGGTTTATGTTTTGTATGGCAACTATTGATTTATATAGGAAACAATGTCAGCTTGCGGCTCGCACATCAGGGAGAAGTGACGACATGACTAGTGTGCTCCACCGCGACCTTAAGATCGGCCTTCCCAAGGTCGTTCGTGGGGAGGGGTGTTATTTGTTCGACTCCGAAGGTCGCTCCTATCTCGACGCTTCCGGCGGGGCCGCTGTTTCATGTCTGGGACACAGTGATGAGCGCGTGATAGCGGCCGTCCGTGAGCAGATCGGCACGCTGCCTTTCGCGCACACCTCGTTCTTCACGAATCAGCCCGCCGAAGCCTTGGCCGAAAAGCTGATCGCCCGCGCTCCCGAAGGCTTCGGCAGAGGCCGCGCCGTCTTCGTGGGAAGCGGTTCGGAAGCGATGGAAGTCGCACTCAAATTGGCCCGCCAGTACCATGTCGAACGCGACGAGACCGCGCGCAGCGTGTTCATCGCCCGCCGCATGAGCTATCACGGCAACACACTCGGCGCGTTGTCGGTGGGCGGGCATATGCAGCGTCGTGCCACATACGCGCCGATGCTGATGAATGTCGAGCACATCCCCGCCTGCCATCCCTACCGCGACATCGAGCCCGGTGAGACGCTGGAAGCCTATGGCTTGCGGCGGGCGGACGAGCTGGAACGCACTATTCTCGCTGTCGGCGCGGACAAGGTCGCGGCTTTCGTCGCCGAGCCGGTATCGGGCGCGACCCTTGGATCGGTACCACCCGTGCCCGGCTACTTCAGGCGCATCCGCGAGATCTGCGACCACTATGGCGTATTGTTCATCGCCGACGAGGTCATGTGCGGCATGGGGCGCACCGGAACTCTTTTTGCCATCGAGCAGGAAGGCGTTTGCCCCGACATTATCACCGTGGCGAAAGGTCTTGGCGCAGGCTATCAGCCCATTGGTGGAATGCTCGCATCCAGGAAGGTGGTCGCCGGCATCGAGGCGGGTTCGGGCACGCTCGCCAACGGCCACACCTACATGAGCCATGCCGTCGCTTGCGCAGCAGCGCTAGCGGTGCTGGAGGCGATTGAAGAGGACGGCCTCGTCGAGCGGGTCGAGAGGATGGGCAGCCTGCTGCGGCGGCGCCTGGAGCGCAGCTTCAGTCAGCATCCGGCTGTTGGCGACATTCGCGGGCGCGGCCTTTTCCAGACGATAGAACTTGTCGCCGACCGTGACGGCAAGATCCCGTTCCCGCGTTCGCGCCGCATCGCCGAGCGATTCCGCGAGCGGGCCATGAGCAACGGCCTGATCTGCTATCCGTCCGCGGGATGTGCCGACGGCGTGCTTGGTGATCACGTCCTTCTGGCGCCTCCCTACATCGTCACGGAAGCCCAGATCGATGAGATTATCGAAAAGATGGAGCAGACGCTGGCCGAGGTGCTCGCGTAACGCCGACGGGCAGAGCCCGGATACGCGGTCAACCATAAACCAAAAGAGGAGTGAACCATGAAACTGACCCGCCGCACGGCGACTGGCCTACTGGTGGCAACCGTTGCGTTTGCGAGCTTCGGCGCCAATTCGCCATCTTTCGCCCAATCCGGCTCGACTTGGGACAATATCGCCAAAACGGGTATTCTCAAGGTCGGCCTGATCCCGAACCGTCCTCCCTACCAGTTCGAGGTCAAGGGCAAGCAGGAAGGCTTGGCGATCCAGATGGGGGAGGATCTCGCGACGGCCTTGTCTAAAGAACTCGGCAAACCGATCGCGATCGAATACGAGAATTCGACCTGGTCCACTCTCGTCCTCGATATCCAGTCGGGCCGTATCGATACCTTCTTCGGCATGTCGGAAACGCCGGAGCGCAAGGCGGCACTCGACATGTTTGGCCCGCTCTATTCCGTACCGGTTGTCGCGATAACGGCCGGTGGTGCCTTGAAGGGTAATACCTGGGAAGCGTTGAATACGCCTGAGACCCGCGTCGCGGTTGTGATGGGCACCACGGATGAAGATGCCGTGCGTAAGTACATGCCGAAGGCCACGATCCGCGCGATGAAGGGCATGGCTGAAGCGATTCTCGACGTGCAGTCCGGCAATTCCGATGCCTTGGTGACCTCCGTCCTTCTCGGCATCAACGCCATGGACAAGAACCCGAACTTCAAGGAGATGACCCTGCTGCAGCCGCCACACGCGCTGCCATCAGGTGGCGGCGCCCGCAAGGATGGGGACGGTCGCTTCACCACATTCGTGCAGAAGTGGTCCGAGGAATATCGCGCCAGCGGCCGGGTCCAGGATGTCATCCTCGAATCCCTGAAGCAGGCGGGTTTCGGAATCGAAGCGATACCTGCCGAGGTTAAATTCTAGAGCCAGCTGATTTTATACGGAACCACCGTGTCATTCCGGGGCGGGCCGAAAGGCCCGAGCCCGGAACCCATGAACACCACGCTTAACCGGGGAGGCACAGTCCGACGCGCCTTCTTCTCAGCGACGTGTTCATGGGTTAATGATGTGGCCTGCCGAGGACTATAGGGGCAGGTTCCGATCCAAGTCCGCTTCCACGGCACTTTCAACGATCAGCCGCTCTATCGTCTCATCGTCATATCCATGCTCACGCAGGATATCACGCGTATTGGCACCGAGCTCTGGTGGAAAAGACGTAATCTCTGGTCCGCCGTGACCGAACATATAGGCCGCGACGGGAACTTCGACCGGGCCGGGAAAGTCTTCCGGCGGAACCATCGACCTGATCACTTCACGATTGTTCAGGCGGGCCTGATCCATCCCCTCCGACAGCGAGCGGACGCGCGAGGCCGGCACATGGTCGGCCAGATGTCTCTCCCAATCCTCCGCGGTTCGGGCCCGCATTTCCGCCTGCAGTATGTCGACCAATGCAGCACGATGAACGTCTTGCGTGTTGACGTCGCTGAAACGGGGATCGGCAGCGATGTCGGGGCGCCCGATCAGGACGCATAAGCGCTCGAATTGTCCCTGCGTACAGCAACCAAGCATGATCAGTTCGCCGTCGCCTGCGACGTAGCAGCTCGCGGCGGCAAGGGGGTGCTCGTTCGCGTGGGGACGGGGTGCCTTTCCACTACGGGTCTGGTTCATGATCGACGTGCTCATCAGCATCAACGCGGTATCATGCATGGCCACGTCGATGAACTGCCCAAGCCCGTCGGCCGAGCGCTGGAACAGGGCGGCCGAGATGGCGAATGCGGCCATAAGACCACTCGAATAGTCGAGCACGGGCGAGCCGCTCTTGATCGGCCCTCCCCCGATCTCCCCGGTGCCCGACATCAAGCCCGAACTGGCCTGTACCACCTGGTCATAGACCTTGCGCGTCGCGTAAGGGCCGCTGCGGCCATAGCCGGACAATGCACAATAGATGAGCCCGGGGTTCGTTTCGGAGACTGCCTTGTAGCCAAGTCCAAGCTCCTCCATGACACCAGCGCGAAAATTTTCGACAACAACGTCCGCATCATCGACGAGGCGCCGCGCCACCGCTGCTCCCTCCTTCGACCTGAGATCGATAGCGATCGAACGTTTGTTGGCATTGAGGCTGAGGAAATGATCGCCCATGAGCCTCCGCCTCAAGTCACGATCGGAGCCGCGACGACGCATATAGTCGCCGAGGCCGGGTTCCTCGACCTTGATCACGTCAGCACCGAGGAGGCCGAGCTGATACGTGCAGAAAGGCCCCGATAACACATGGGTGAAATCGACGATTCTGATACCCGAGAATGCGCGCTTAGCCATTGCCCCTCATTCCATCAAATGTTTCATATAAGAAACAATATTCTACCATTAATCCATTTCTGATCCGAGAATGCCTATATATCATGATCGTATCATTGACATCAGACAGCTAAGTGTTTTTGTATAAGAAATTCAGTTTGGCAATTGAACCAAACGGTGGGGCGCTTTTCGGGAGATCGATCGTGAGCGGAATAGTGTTGAACAGGCGCGGCATGCTTGCTCTGTCCGCATCGGCTGCATTCGCTGGAACCCTTGGCGGAACCGGCCGTGTTTTCGCTCAGGCTCCATCAGCTTGGGATCAGGCCGTTGAAACGGGAAAAGTCCGTTTTGGAATGTATCCCAACCAGGCGCCTTACAATTTTACATTGGATGGCAAGCCCCGTGGCTTCAGGCGCCTCATGGCGGAGGACTTTACAGCCCGACTGAGTGAGAAAGTCGGGAAGCAGCTCGAGGTAGAGGAAGTACCAAGCTCACTCCAGAACATCGTGCTCGACATTCAGGCCAACCGCGTGGATGTGCATATGGGGCTGACGGTTACAGAAGAACGCAAGAAGGCCATCGATATGTTCGGGCCGATCTACATGATGCCTGTGGCTGCCTTTAACAGTACCAGTTTTAACCCAGGCACCAGCTGGGATGACTATGACAAGAAAGGTATCCGCATTTCAGTCATTCAGGGATCGACCGACGAAGCCGCTGCACGCGACCGATTGACCAAGGTGACTTTCCGCGGCTTCAAGAGCGCCGGCGAGGTCGTCCTCGATGTGATTTCGGGAAATGCGGACGCAGCCATCATGGGGCTTCTGCTCGGCATGAACGGCGCCAAGCGCAACCCCAATATCGGCAGCATCATTCCCTTGCAACCGCTCTATGCCCCGGCCTCTGGTGGTGGTTGCCGCAAGGATGGGGACGGCCGTTTCACAAAATTCCTCCAGGAATGGGCCGTTGATCTGCAAACCTCTGGTCGCGCCGCCAAGCTCATCCTCGCATCGATGAACGAGGCGGGCTTGGACGTCAACAAGCTTCCTCCGGGCGCGGCCTTCTAGAATTTGAAGGCACGGAAAAGCGGTTATTGTAAATCGCCCGACCACAGATATTAGTTAAAAACCTTTACAACTGGCGGGAATACAATACCGATGGTTTCGCGACGAGCCTTCAAGCTTCGCACAAAGCGGAAACCCACGCTCTCTTTTTGCCACCGGCTCCAAACGGCACGGCCGCATCGCTTTCATATTGAAACTTCGCTGGATGGCGCTGGCACGAGCTGCCGATGCGTGCCCGACCGAAAGTCACCATCTTTCGGATAAGGTCGTCTCGATCGTTGCGCGAGATTCGCTCGGAACAAGCACTCAGTCAAACAAGAGCAGCGAATCGATTGAGCCCCATTGGTTCCGGCCTGCGATGAGACAGTGAACTCTGACCGCTTGGAAGCAAGAGCTTGCAGCACCTTTGCAAAGGGGCTTATGAGTACTTGTTGTCCGCGGACTGGAGGGATGCGCAACTTGTCCATTGTGACAAGCGATGGTTCCTGGCCGCAGAATTCTGCGGTTCCTGACATTGAACATCATGTCCCCTAGCGCCGGCCTCCGCGGCCACGACCTCCACCGCCGCCCATCCCTCGGCCGCCACTATAACCGCCTCGCGGCGCAAAAGAGGCTGGCCCTCGGGAGAACTGGGGCGCCTGCCGAAAGGCGGCCGGGTTCGCAAGTTGCCTCTGGTTACCAAGAGCACGCGCCTGAGCGTCTCTCATAACGCTATTCGGTAGCGCAGCGCGAGCAGCCGGTCGCGGCTTTCCTGCAGACCGGCTCGGCGCCTGCCTCGCTTGCCCCTGGCCTTTCGCACGCTGTTGCGCGGCCTCGCCATGGGACTGGCGCGGCGTTCTTCCGGCCTGCTCTCGGCGTGTTGTGGCCTGTCCGTTGCGCTCCGTTTGCCTTGTTCCAGGGTTCACCCGCTGGTTCACGGCTGCGCCGACGGCGGCGGCGGCTCCCGCGCCCGCCACAGCACCGAGACCGTCGCCGGCGGCAGCAAGCTCATTGCGGTCGGGACGCGCGACGTTCTGCCAGCCGCCATCGAAGCGCTGCCACTGGCCGCCCGAATTGCGATATACAGTCCCGTCGCGCCCCGCATAGATATCACCGCGTCGCCCCTCTCGGACAAAGCCGCGGCCTTCCCCCGTGGCCCAACTCATGGCCGAGCCGCCTCCGGCAGTGCGTGACGTCAATCGCGCCCATTCCGCGCCTTGCTTCACCCCCGCCGATTTCCATGCTCCATAGACATTGCGGCCACCCGCGACATAGCCGGCGCGGCCGGATTGCGGGTTATAGGCTCCGACGAAGCCGGCGGTTCCGCGTGGCCCCCAGGCCACGCCGGCGCGGGCGTAGGTGCCGGTGGCCGGGTTCCACATTCGCACGCCGGCGATGCCGCGATAGGGGCCATAGGAATATCCATAGCGTCCGAAGGCGCCGCGAACTGGGTTATAGTACGCGCCGATGCCCCATGTTGCTGGCCGAGGAAAATAGACGGGGACAGTATATCCTGCCCAGTTGTACCAATAGGGGGGATAGGACCAGCCCGTTCCGAAGACATAGGTTCCCCAAGCGAGGAAACCAAATAGATAGCCCATTGAGTAACCGTACCAAACCGCCCCTGGTTCAGTGTCATACACACGGACATATGTCGCGTTGTACACGGGTGATGACGGAGGGATTGCGTAGACCTCATCGGGGATTTGGCGTGCCAACTGCCAAGGCCCATTTGGCTGCTCCGCCACGAACCAAACGCCATCCTGCAGCAAATAATAATGCCCGCCAACTGCCAGCACGATACCGGAGATATTGGCAGCGTAAGACACGCCGGTCGCCCCTGTTGGAACGAACTGTGGCTCGCCCGTGTAGGCGACGCTGGGTGTAATGGAACCGTCCTCGACGCGCGCGGTTGTCGGTATGCTCGCCCTCAGTCGCGCCTCCGCATTGTCTGATGTTCCAGGCACCGATGCCCTTACCGAAAAATACGGGGCATCCTCGGGAAGATTCCGAAAGTCACCGGGAAGATCGGGGGTGGCAAAGGTCCAGGGGCCGTTAAGAGACGATGCACGAAACCAGCGCCCTGACAGCAACACGTACCATTGTTGGCCTGCTGTATCGAAGAATACATCCAGGTCGGTATTGGATACCCACCGCAGGGATGTGCGAGGGATGTCTTGTAATGCCGGCTCTCCGGCAAAGATAATAAGCTCTGACGCTGCGGACGCTACCATGATTTTTGGATTTTGACCCGACGGATACGGTTCCGGCGGGATCGCCGCGCGGGCATCGGCCCAGTCTCCATCCTGGGGCAAGGTTTGCAGGAGTTCGGGAAGTGTGGCGGCCACCGTCCATGGTCCGGCGAGCGCTGCCGCCTGGAGCCAATGCGTGTCATGACGCAGATAAAGTGCGCCTCCCGCGTCAACACGAAAGAGATCCCAGTTCGTATTGACCAAGAAAGACAGTCCTGCCTTCCCTTTCACAGGCCCGAAGACCGGCTCGCCATCCGTTTGAAGCAGGAGCGCAGGCGTCGTCGATGTGAAAATTGTTGGCGGGTCGGCCTTCAATCCGCTGACGTCGCTCGTGCGCTTCTGATCGGCAAGGCTCGTCGTGACACGCGCCGTCGCAACCGAAAGCGGTTCGGTCGGCAGCAGCTTACCCACCTCCAATTGCAGCGCCGCGAGATCCGCACGGTCAAGGCCCGAAAAGTTCAACGCGGTCACGACTACGTTGCTGATGACGATTTTTTCCGCGTCCTCGTCAGTGGATGTGTCCCCTTTCAGGCTGATCACGCCGAACACAGGCGGAGTGCTCCCACCCCTATCGAGTTCCGCGGCGACCAAGGCGTCTATCGTTTTGAAGTCGGTCCACTCGGTAAATTGCGGCTGGTAAAGGATCATTCGTCCCCTCGCCGTGGCGAAGGACCGCGGCCAACCGTCAGGTTCATCGTTTTTTCTGAGATACCGTCCACTGACAAATCCCCGTCCTCCGCCAGAGGAAATTGCGCACCAACCGCCCGATCCATCGCAATCGAGAATGTCTATGGTTGATCCCGCGGGAAGTGTTTTGACCGCCGCGAAATTCGTTCCTGGGCCACTGCGCACATTAACATTGGCGGTTGTCGTGCCTTGTGCCGCCAATGCTGGAGAGGTGAGCGCGACTGGAATAAGCGCGAGTGTGACGAGGCTGCGCATTTTCAATGCTGCTACTCCAAAAAAACACTGCGGCGTCATAGGAGATCAGGGATGCCGACACATGTTAACCACGGGCAAAACTTAACCTTCCGTCCTCAGCCAGGACGTCTAATAGCGATGCCCGCGGGTCGGTGGCCTAAAGCCCACTGTCTCCTTTGAATTGGCGCCGGCTGGCGTGTCGTTGCATTAGAGAGATCCGTTGGCGAGACCAGCATATTTTGACGCAGGCCATCATCGCCCTGAACGGATCGCTAGGCTTGACCGCCAGGGACATGCCGTTGATCATTTGGGACATTGGTTGGTGCCGCAGGGGCAAGGGGTGGTGCTGGCGGGATTTGCAGGGAGAGCGTCGTCAGGCGACGCTCTGACGGAGTGGCTGTCGGTCCTCAACGTCAACGCATTTGGCGAGAGCTGCACGTCGTCGGCCGAATACAGGGCCGATGCCGATGACGACGGGACCGCAATGAGGCTTGTCTTGGAGCGTGGCGGAGAGGTCATCCAACTCGCCGCACCACACATCTTGATCGGAACGGGTTAGCGCCGCCGCGACTACGACGGGTGTGCTGCCTTCCAGCCCGTGCGCGCGCAACTTGGTTGCGATTGGTCCCGCTGTAGCTCCGGCCATGTAGAAGACTGTGGTTGACGACGGATCGGCGACAGCATTCCAGTCGATGTCGTCCGGGATTCTCCCATTGCGGGAGTGACCCGTGACGAAGTGAACCGACCTCGCGCAGTCCCGGTGTGTCAGAGAAACCCCGAGCGTGCTTGCCATCGCGATGCCGGCCGTGATGCCGGGCACAACCTCGACGGGGATGCCTTCGCTATCGAGCCGTTCGATCTCCTCTCCGGCGCGCCCGAAGATCATGGGATCGCCCGATTTGAGCCGCACGACGTGCTTTCCGGCCCGTGCAAGGTTCACCATCATGCCGTTGATGTCGTCTTGCTTGCAGCTCGGGCGTCCGCCTCGCTTGCCGACGAGGATGTGCTTGGCCTCGCGGCGCGCGAGTTCCAGCACTTCATCCGAGACCAGATCGTCGAACAGAATGGCGTCTGCGGCTTGGAGAGCGCGAACCGCCTTTAGCGTCAGCAACTCGGCATCGCCAGGCCCGGCGCCAACGAAGGTGACCCGACCAGTTGTCTTCGCCGTGGCGTCTGCGATCCGCCCGCAGTCCTCAAGGAGCGCCTGCTCTCCCGTTGCGTCCGGAGCAGGCCCGAAAGCCCGATCGACAAATCGCTCCCAGAAAGCCCGGCGCGGAAGCCCGGGCTCAAGTGCCTCGTGGAATGTCGCGCGAAGCTTTCGCGCGATCTCGGCCCAGGCGGCAAGCGACGTCGGCAGCAGCGTCTCGATCTTGCGTCTCACGGCCTGCGCCAGGATCGGGGCGGCACCATTGGTCGAAACGCCAACGACGACGGGAGACCGATTCACAATCGTGCCGAACTGAAAATCACAATAGGCCGGCCTGTCGATGATATTGGCCGGCACGGCCGCAGCCTTCGCCGCAGCGTGAAACGCTTGTGCCTCTGTATCCGTATCTGCGTCGGCGATCGCGATCGCGGCGCCTGATAAAATATCGGGCGTCCATACGCGGTCGTGATGCGTGATGCTGCCGTCGACGCGGTCACCGAGCAATCGGGCAAATTGCTCGCCCACGGTCGCAGCGGGCGCATAGAGCACGACGCGGGCTCCTGCGGCAACGAGGAGTTCGGCCTTCCAGGCAGCGGCGTCGGAACCTCCGGCAACGATCGCAACCTTGCCCGTAAGGCAGAAGAACACAGGGAGCACGGCGAGCGGGGCGATACGGATTGCGTCGCGCTCGATGGGCTCGCGGGCAACTGTGCGCATGATGGGTGTTTGCTGAAACATTTCAGGCCGCCATTCTCTCGAGGGCATCGCTGGCGATGAAGAGCTGCTCGCCTTCAACCTTGAGGGGGACGGTGCGAACCGATCCTTCGTCGGCGCCAAGCGCCTTGCCGGTTTCGAGTGAGATCACCCAACTGTGCAGGGGGCAGGTGACGGCCGCGCCATGAACGATGCCCTGGCTGAGCGGTCCGCCCTTGTGCGGGCAGCGATCTTCAATCGCGAAGAATTGGTTCTCGAACGTGCGGAATACCGCAATTTTCCCCTGCGGCGTGGCAACGCAGCGCGCCCCGCGGAGCGGGATGTCAGATATCTGTCCGATGGCGATCCAGTTCATGTTCATCATTCCGCCGCCATCGCAACGCCGATCGTGGCCATCGGCCGAAACTCATGCTTGTCCTTGCCGGAGACACGTTCCGACCACGGATCGACTTGCGCGAACTTCTGGCTGAAGACGAAGCGATCGAAGTAGGCTTTGCGCTTGTCGAGGTCATCGAGAACCTGGTGACGGATTTCCGCGACACCGACACGCTTCGCCCATTTGTAGATGCGCTCGAGATAGCGGCCCTGCTCCCGGTACATCTGGACGAGGGCCGTAATGACCTCAAGGGCCTCGTCCTCCGTCTTCACAAGGCCGAGGACTTCCGTGCCCTTGATATCGAGACCGGCGGCGCCCGCGAAATGGATCTCGAAGCCAGAGTCGACGCAGATCACGCCGACATCCTTGCAGGTCGCCTCCGCGCAGTTCCGAGGGCAGCCTGAAACAGCCATCTTGACCTTGGCAGGCGACCAGGACCCCCACAGAAATTTTTCGATCCGGATGCCGAGGCCGGTGGAATCCTGCGTACCGAACCGGCACCAGTCGGAGCCGACGCAGGTCTTCACCGTGCGCAGGCCCTTTGCATAGGCGTGGCCCGATACGAAGCCGGCCTGTCCCAGGTCGGCCCAGACCGCCGGGAGGTCGTCCTTTTTGATGCCGAGCATGTCGATACGCTGGCCGCCGGTGACCTTCACGGTCGGAATGTTGAATTTGTCGACGACGTCGGCGATCGTGCGCAGTTCCTTGGCGCTCGTCACGCCGCCCCACATGCGCGGCACGACCGAATAGGTTCCGTCTTTCTGAATGTTGGCGTGAACGCGCTCGTTGACGAAGCGCGACTGATAATCATCCGCATATTCGTCAGGCCACTCGCAGACGAGATAGTAGTTCAGCGCCGGCCGGCATTTCGCGCAGCCGCAGGACGTCTTCCATTCGAGCTCCTGCATAAGGGCGGGAATGGTCTTCAATCCCTTCGCGCGGATGAGCCGCCTCACCTCGTCATGGCCTAGCGTGGTGCAGCCACATATCGGCTGAACAGCAGAAGGGTTGTAGGCGCCACCGAGAGTCAGTGTCATCAGCTTCTCGACAAGGCCCGTGCAAGAGCCGCAGGATGCAGACGCCTTGGTGTGCGCACGCACGTCGTCGAGGCAGGCGAGGCCCTTGCTCGTGATCGCCGAAACGATCTTTCCCTTACAGACGCCATTGCAGCCGCATATCTCCACGTCGTCTGCAAGGGCAGCAACGGCAGCGAGAGGATCGCTCGACGCGCCGCCCTGATGCGACTGCCCGAAGATGAGCGTTTCGCGCATTTCCGCGACGTTCGCTGCCTTCTTCTTGAGATCGTTGAACCAGGCTCCGTCGGACGTTTCACCAAAGAGTACGGTGCCAATGATCCGATCGTCCTTGAGGATCACCCTCTTGTAGACGCCGGCCGCCGCATCCCGCAGGACGATCTCCTCGCGATCGTCGCCGTCGGCGAAATCGCCGAGCGAGTAGAGTTCGATGCCTGTCACCTTCAGCTTCGTCGGCGTGTCGCTGTGAACAAAGCCCGCGACCGTCTTTCCGGCCAGTCCCGCGGCAGCGATGCGCGCCATTTCATAGAGCGGCGCAACCAGGCCGTACACATGCCCGCCGATTTCGGCACATTCTCCGAGGGCCAGAATGTCTGGATCCGAGGTCCGCAAATGTGCGTCGACCAGGATGCCGCGATTGACCGCGAGCCCCGCCTCCTTGGCGAGCCCGGAGCTCGGCTTGATACCGGCTGCCATCACGACGAGGTCCGCCGGAATCACAGTGCCATCGGCGAGTTCCACACCCTCGACTTTTCCCGAGCCGACGACCGCCTTGGTGTTCGCTTTGGTCAGCACGTTGATGCCGCGGCGTTCTATGGCGCGCTGCAGAAGATAACCCGCGGCGGAGTCGAGCTGACGCTCCATCAACGTCGGCATTAGGTGCAGCACGGTCACGTCCATGCCGCGCTCCTTCAACCCGGCAGCCGCTTCCAGACCAAGAAGACCGCCGCCGATTACAACAGCTTTCGCTCGCGACTGGGCCGCGAGCAGCATCGCGTCGACATCGTCCAGATCGCGGTAGGTGAGGACGCCTGGAAGGTTCGCCCCTGGGACAGGGAGAATGAAGGGCACCGAACCCGTCGCGATGACGAGCCTGTCATAAGATTCGACAACGCCGTGATCAGACGTCACCGTCCTGACGGCGCAATCGATGGCGACGACTTTGTGCCCTTTGTAAAGGGTGATGCCGTGCTTGATGTACCAGCCGTCGCCGTGGATGATGATCTGTTCGAAATCCTTTTCGCCGGAAAGCACCGGCGAAAGCATGATGCGGTCGTAGTTGACACGCGGTTCGGCGTTGAAGATCACGACCTCATAGCGGCCAGGCGCATCTTCGAAGAGATGTTCCAGCATCCGGCCAGGCGCCATGCCGTTGCCAACGATCACAAGTTTCTCGGTCATATTGTCCCTCGTTCCATGGCTCGGGGCAGATCAAACACGCACGCCTGCGAGTTGCTCCGCGTCCTGGCGCCAGCGAATGCGCACGGCTGCGATCCCTCCCCAGGCGACAAGCGCGAGGAGAGCAAAGAGCGTGAGCCCCAAGGCATAGCTGTCAGTGAATTGTTTCGCGTAGCCGAGGGCAGCGGCGAGCGCAAAACCTCCAATTCCGCCGGTCATGCCGACGAGTCCGGTCATGAGACCGACATCCTGGCCGAAGCGTTGAGGCACGAGTTGAAAGACCGCGCCATTGCCCATTCCGAGCGCGACCATCCCGACAAGCAGCACCGCGAGCGTACCGGGCATCGGCAGCATGCTTTTTGCCACGATCATGAGGGCCACGGCGACGATCGCATAGACGACCATCAGCGCCTTTGTGCCGCCGACCCGATCGGCAAGCGCTCCACCGAACGGCCGGGCGAAAGAGCCGGCGAATACGCAGGCGGCGGTGAGATATCCCGCCGTCACAGGCGTAAGACGGAATTCATTGTGGAAATAGATCGGCAGGAAGGACGACAGGCCGACAAAGCCGCCAAAGCTGACGCAGTAGAAGAGCATCAACCACCAGGCGTCGGCAGTCTTTAGAAGACGCCCGTAATCTGACATTCGCCTGGGCGGCGGCGAGTTCGGGCTGTCCTTGGCGACCGCGAAGAAAAGAACAAACACCGCGATCAGCGGAAGCGCTGCGAGCCCGAACACGTTCTGCCAGCCGAATGCGACGGCGAGTGACGGCGCCAGCAGAGACGCAAGGACCGTCCCTGAATTTCCCGCGCCGGCGAGCCCGAGCGCCGTTCCCTGATGCTCCGGCGGATACCAGTAGGACACCATCGGAAGTGCGATGGCGAACGAGGCGCCGGCGACGCCGAGCAGACACCCGAGTGTCAGCAGCTGGGCATAGGAATGAACGCCGAACAGCCATGCGGCGACGAGAGCGCCAATCACCACGAGCTGCATCAGGAGCCCGACACGGCGCGCTTTCCATTGGCCAACCAGGATGCCGTTCACGAACCGCAGGACCGCACCGGCAAGCACCGGCACGGCAACCATGAGGCCTGTCTGCCCGGGATTGAGCTGGAGGTCCTGGGCGATGAAAACCGCCAGCGGACCAAGCAGCACCCAGACGGCGAAGCTCAGATCGAAATAGGCAAAACAAGAAACGAGTGTCGGGAGATGACCCGATGCGAGGAAGGTGCGCTTCATATCTGATGGCTCGCAATACCAGCGCAATGCGCCGCCGGACTCATCCGGATCGCGAACCGCCATCAGCTCGCTGAAAACACGTGGGTGACCAGATACGACCCACCTTCGCGCCGTATCCACTCGGCCGCTTCTGGACCGATGTTAAACTTCAAAGCAAGTCACGTGCCAGATTCACGTGAGCAAGAAAGTGGAAGGATCTCAGGCTTTTCTAGCCGGCCTCGCGCGCCTGAAGGCTGCGGAGGCTCGAAGGGAGGGCAATTGAGGGGCTAATTTTTGTGCAATGCAAATGAGCGCCCTCATCGCCTCAATAGACGTCGCGCACATAGCGTTTCTCCTGCGCCATGCGGCTCACGTATGACTCCGCATCATCTTCGCTTAAGCCACCGTGTTGCGACACGATCATCTTGAGAACGATATCGACGTCTTTTGCCATGCGCTCGGCATCTCCGCAGACGTAGAAGTGCGCTCCTCTGTCGAGCCATCTCCAGAGCTCGGCTCCCCGCTCCAGCATCCTGTGTTGGACGTAGAATTTCTCCTCGTCGTCACGTGAAAACGCGAGGTCCAATCGGGTTAGACCACCATCGCAACGCCAGCCGGCGATTTCGTCGCGATAATAGAAATCACTCGCCGCATGCTGTTCGCCAAAGAACAGCCAGTTATCGCCCCTGGCGCCCGCTGCAAGACGCTCCTGCATGAATGCCCGGAACGGAGCTACGCCGGTGCCAGGCCCCACCATGATCATCGGCGTATCCCCGTCTTCGGGCGGATAGAAATCCATGGATCGTTGCACGAAGATAGGCAACATCGTCCGCTCTGCGCGGTCCGCGAGAAAGGTCGAGCAAGCGCCCTTGCGGCGACCCCACGCGCTTTCAAAGCGGACTGTGGAAACCGTCAGTTGCACCTCGTCGGCACGCTCCCGAGGGCTCGACGAAATTGAATACAAACGCGGCCGCAGGGGCTTCAGCGCCGCAACAATGGATTGGGCATCAACGCGAATGGGCGTGTCGCGCATCACGTCGACGATCTGACGACGCCAGATCCAGCTCTGCAAGTCGGCCTCGCGGTCGTCCGCCAAAAGTGGTGCAAACGGCGCTTCTTTCGAGACGCTATGCACAAACTCGAGAAAATCACGCGTGATCCGCGTGATCTCAAGATGGCGGCGCAGAGCCTCAGCAAGCCTCATCTCTCCCTTGCCTTTGAGCGTGACGGGTTCGGAGCCCGTCAGATCGAGCAGATCCAGGAATTCGATAACGAGCTCCGGGCAGTTGGTTGGCCATACTCCGAGCGCGTCGCCGGCCCGGTAAACCATACCCGAACCTGCGAGGTCGAAACCGAACTGCCGAACCTCTTTCGCCGCGCCGGGTCCGCTGAGCAGGCGATTGAGCTTGAGGCTGGCGAGAAGAGGGTTCTTCCGGGAATAGATCTTCTCCTCACCAACCGAACGCTCGCGCCCTGAAACGGAGCCGTTGATTGACGGGGCCAAAACCGCCGTCGCGACCGTCGCTGGCGCGGCCGCGATCAATCTCGGCTCACCCGGGGGTGCAACAAGCGACGTTCCGGTCCGCGCAGTCCCGTCCAACGCCTGCAACACGCGATCGAGCCAGGCGGTCGGCGTTTCCTCGTCATCCGGTTCGCAATCGCCGCGATCGACAAGTCGATTGGCTCCAAGTTCTGCCAGGCGCGCATCGAGCTTGCGACCGAACCCGCAGAACTGATCGTAGCTCGAGTCACCGAAGGCGAGGACGGCGAATCGCACAGCCGACAGCGCCGGAATCCCGGGAGCCGACAAGGCAGTCCAAAATGCCGCTCCATTGTCCGGAGAATCACCGTCGCCAAACGTGCTCGCGGCGGCCAGCAGAACAGATGCGCTCAGGAGATCCTTCACGCTTGCGTTCTCCATGCAGATCAGCCGGGTCGGATAGTTCTCCGCCTGCAGGCGACGCTCGCAGCGCTTGGCCGCATCTTCGGCGTTGCCGGTCTGTGAAGCCCACAAGATCAGGACCTCCGGACGCGACAGTTTGGCTTGTGCCGGCTTTTCCGGCACTTGAGCCACGGCCGAAGTTGCGGATGAGGCGTTCAGCCGATCAGGTTCGAGACCATCCAGCGGCCCCGACGTTCGCGAGAAAAGGCCCGCGAGAAGACCGTTCAGATAATGGCGCTTCGCCGGGTCGATCGGCGCAGTCTGCGGCAACACAGGAATGCCGCCATTTCCCGACCCATCTGATCGCAATGCGGCGAGAAAGCCCTGCAGATATTGATGGTCGTCCGGCCCAAGCTCCGGCGCGCTCGCGATGGGCATGTCAGCAAGCCGGGCGAACCTATCAGCACGGGCGAACGATGCTCCGGGCCCCTGCGGCGCGGGAGCACGTCCAAGCGTTGCGATAACAGCATGCTGCATGGCGGTCGCTTCAACACGCGGCACAGCGGCCATTTGGATGGGGGCGGCGGTCGCGGACGCATCGGCATCTGCCTGCGCGGCCTCGATCGGACCGCTCACACGAGCCAGGGCAACGGCGCTGAACTTAAACTCCGGCTGCATCGACAGTGGATCGACCGCATCGCTCGTCACCGCATTGATGGCCAGATCGTCGCCATAGACATCGTTCCAGTGGAAGGGCGCGAAACAGTTTCCTGGACGCACTCGATCAGTGACAACAGCAGGCAAAATCGCCCGACCACGTCGTGATCGGATCTCGACCCGATCTTTATTGCCTATTCCCAGAATGCTGGCGTCTTCTGGATGCAGCTCGATGAACGGACCGGGGTTCAGCTTATTGAGCGTTGCGACTTTTCCGGTCTTCGTGAGCGTATGCCACTGGTGCTGCAAGCGGCCAGTGTTGAGCACGAATGGAAAGTCGGCGTCCGGCATCTCCGCCGGCGTGATATGCGGACGCGCCAGGAAGAACGCCTTGCCGCCCTCGGTTGCAAAAGCGATCTCCGGATGAGAGCCGTCGAGAGCGATCAGTTCGCTCCGGCTCACGCCGTTGTTGAGGTAGCGGACGGGATTGCGGTCGGCGGCCGCATCCGGCGCGATCGGCCATTGCAACGGCGTCTCCGCCAGCTTCGCGTGACTGGCGCCGCGAATGTCGTATCCGGTCTTCGGATTCCAGAATTGGCGGATCTCGTCGAAAACCTCGGATGCCGCGGCGTAGGTGAAGGCATGGGCATAGCCCATCTCGCAGGCGACGCGGGCGATGATCTGCCAGTCCGGCAGGGCCTCGCCCGGTGGCTCCAGCGCCTTGCGCATCAGCGTCATGTTGCGCTCGGAATTGATCATCACGCCCTCGCCCTCTGCCCAGAGGGCGCCCGGCAGAATGATGTCCGCGTAGGCGTTGGTTTCCATCTCCAGATAGGCGTCCTGGGTGACCACCAACTCACATGCCTCAAGACCGGCGATGACGGTCTTGCGGTTCGGCACGCTGGCGACCGGATTGGTGCAGATGATCCAGCAGGCCTTGATCTTGCCGGCGGCCATCTCCTCGAACATGGCGACCGTCCCGCCACCGGCTTCGGCGCGCAGCGTCCCGGCCGGCACGCCCCAGACCTTCTCGACGAAGGCCCGGTCAGCTTCGCTCTGAGTTGTGCGCTGGCCCGGCAATCCCGCGCCCATGTAGCCCATCTCGCGACCGCCCATCGCATTGGGCTGTCCGGTCAAGGAGAAAGGACCGCTCCCTGGACGGCAGATGGCGCCGGTCGCCAAGTGGAGATTGCAGATCGCGTTGGTATTCCAGGTGCCGTGGGTGCTCTGGTTGAGGCCCATGGTCCAACAGCTCATCCACTGACGTGATTCGCCGATCAACTCGGCGGCCTTACAGATCTCCTCTTCCAGCAACCCGGTTAGTTCGGCCACCTTCCCAGGCGGATAGTCCTCCAGGAAGCCGGGCATGACTTCCCAACCTTCTGTGAAGCGGGCGATGAAGTCTTCGTCGATTTTCCCGCCCTTTACCAGCAGATGCAGCAAGCCATTGAGCAGCGCCAGATCCGTTCCGGGACGGATTTGCAGGAACACATGAGCCTTGTCAGCGGTGGCGTTGCGGCGCGGATCGACGACGATGAGTTTCGCGCCTGCCTTCACGCGATCCATCATTCTCAGGAACAGGATCGGATGGCAATCGGCCATGTTGGAGCCGATGACGAAGAACAAGTCGGCCTTGTCGAAATCCTGATAGGAGCCAGGCGGCCCGTCCGAACCGAGCGACAGCTTGTATCCGCTACCGGCGCTGGCCATGCACAGCCGAGAGTTCGATTCGATATTGTTTGTGCCGACAAAGCCCTTGCTGAGCTTGTTGGCGAGATATTGCGCCTCCAGGGACATCTGGCCGGAGACATAGAAGGCAATGGAGTCCGGTCCGTGCTTGTCGACGATGGCGCGCAGGCCCTTGGCCGTTCGCGTGATCGCCTCGGCCATTGTCAGGCCCTCGTCTGATCCGTCCGGACGAGCGACAAACGGCTTGCTCGCGCGGCCGGCGGAGGCCACCGGCTGGCCGCAGGTCGAGCCCTTTGTGCACAGGCGCCCGAAGTTCGTTGGGTGGGATCTGTCTCCCGACACCTTCACGATCGTTCCGGCATCGACCTCCATGACGATGCCGCAGCCCACGCCGCAATATGGACAGACGCTCTTGACCGCCTTTTTTGTCACGCCGACGCCTCTTCCGTTTCGAGCACGCAGAACTCGCGCATGGCCGGAACGAAGTTTTCGTTGCCGTGGCCTTCACGTGTGAGCCTCATCGAGATGAAGCGCTGCAGCGCCGTCCGCGAAGCCCACTGTTGCTGCGTCGGCGGTGCAAGGCCGAGCGTATGAGCGTAGTTGTGAACGACCTCGGCCATGCACGTGGTGTCGGCCCAGATCGGTGCGGGGGCGATGGCAACGTCCTTCGCCTCTTCCGGCACACGCGTTTCGATCAGCTCGACCAAGACAGTTCGATGGCCGCGAGCTTCTTCCCGCGTCTGGCGCGCCTTATGGGACAGCAGCAATCGATCGTCATAGCTGAAGCGGCTCCACTCACGCAGCGACAGCTTGACCCCGCAACGATTGAGCTTGAAGCGCACCGCCATCGGAATGCAGCGCATGGAGCCACCAGAATCGGTCTCGAACTGGAAAATCGTGAGATCGCTTTGGCGCCCAGAATTGATCTGGATGAGATCAGCGCGCGACTGCGCGCCCGTCAATTGACGACCCATGGCTTGCAACTCGCAAATTCAACGCCGCAGCGTTGCCGGAACATCCGGATTGCGAACCGCCATCAGCCCGCGGGAAAAGGGAAGTGCTACGAAGCCGGCCCATCCTTAGGTCGTCTTCGCCGGTGCAATATACGCCCGGTCGAAGATCGGCAAGCAAGGACGATGCCAGTTCAAACAGCCATTGATGGTCGCGAAAAGTCGGCTCTTTCAACCGAAGCCTATGACATCGAAGTGGAGTGCTGCCCGCTGTCGAGGCAATGGACGCTAATTTTTGTGCAGCGCACTCGCGACCATCTTGCTTGGCGGCGACACATCATGCGGGTCGAAGATGACGCCGTCGCAGAAGGTGTCCGGCCTCATCGCGAGCGGCGACGGATAGCCCTCGACGGTCCATGTGTCGGCATGAGCGCCTTCCGTTCTCCAGTCGGTAATGGGCGCGGATTCGCCTTCCGAAGCGAGGGCCGCCCGATAAATGTCTGGTCGATAGACGCGCTCAGTGAGGGCGTGCAGGTCCAGCGTCGCATCGATGAGGTCCCAGCGCCGCATCTGGTTTAGGAACCAGAGGCCCTGCGACCGCCAGGGGAACGTCGCCGCTCCACGGTAGAACACGCACCCTTTTTCCGACGTCGCGCCCCCCGGCAGGTCGGCCAGGATGGCGTGGGAGTCGACATCTACATACTTTCGGCGGGACAGGAGCGCCGCGGTATATTCCGCATTCTCAGGACCATCGCAGAATTTCGCGGCGCGCAGCAGCGCACGAATTGCGGCCTGCAACACCTCCGGTCGCTCGTCCACCCACCGCGCACGCACGGCAAGAGCCTTTTCCGGTGCATTTCGCCAGATATCACTTGATGACGCGATGGTTGCGCCTACCCCAGCCCGGCGCGCCACTTCGCCCCATGGCGCACCCGCGCAGAACCCCGCGATCTGGCCGCTTGTCAGCGCCTCCACCGCGCGCGCGGGGGGAACGACAGCAAGTTTGACGTCTCGTCCTGCCTCGATCCCAGCTGTAGCGAGCCAGTAGCGAAGGAGAAGATTGTGTGTCGAATACGAATGGACGATTCCCAACGTCGTCGGCCTGGCGCGCAGAATTGAGGCCAGCGCCCCGGCGACAGAGAGAGCCTTGTTGTTCGCGAGGTCCCAGGTTTCCTGCGCAAGCGAACGATTCAGCGTGACCGCGTTGCCGCCCGCGCTGAGCGTGTAGGGAATCAGCAAGGGTTGCGCGGCGCCGCGTAAGCCGAGATGCACCGCGAAAGCGAGTGGCGGCACGATGACGGCGGCGTCAAGAAAGCCATAGGCGAGCTTGTCGGCGATGTTGGCCCAGGAGGGCTCGACGACCAGCTCGACGTCCACACCTTCGTCGGCGAAGAAGCCAAATTCGTGAGCGGCAATCGCCGGCGCGCCATCGCTCAGCCGCAGCAAACCAACCCGCATTTTGGGAGCAAGGGATTTCCGCGCCGCAGAAAGGGAAATCACGTCGCTCATGAGTGCTTCCTTGCCTGGGCTTCCGAGATGTCCGCTTCGTGCCTCTCGACGAACTCCGACACGACCTGGGCGAGCTTGCGGTTTTCGTCCATCGCCTTCTTCTGGAGCCAGCGGTAGGCCTCCGGTTCGGTCATTCTACGACGCTGCATGAGAATTGCCTTGGCGCGTTCGACCAGACGGCGTTCTTCAAGCTTGGCCCTTGCAACGGCCAGTTCGTCCTCGACCCTACGGTAACGATGGAACAAGGCGATCGCCGACGCCATGATCGGCCTGAGATCGTGAAGCGCCACGCCGGAAAGATTGTAGGAACAAACCCCCGCAGCGATGGCCTCCTCGGCGAACATGGGATCGTCGCCTCCGGCGAACATGACGATGGGCTGCGCGCTCGCCACCGCCCGGATGTCTTCAAGCGCGTCTCGATCTGGCAGCGCCATATCGATGATGATGAGATCGGGCTTTGTCTCCTCGACGGTCTCCGCGAAGTTCGGCCCGGGCGGCGCGCGAAGGATCTCGGCGAATCCTCCCTCGCCAAGCTTCTCAGCAAGAGCCTGGACGCGATGGGCGTCTGTGTCGATCAGAAGAATTTTGAGCGGCATTCCCATTGATACTTAGTGCAAAAACGTCTGCGATACGCGCCACGTCTCCGAAGGCGACGGCCTGCACCAGCGTGGACGCCAAATCGAAAGCCCGCCGGCTATCTCGCAGGATAGCAGGCTTCCAAATGCAAAGTCCAACGGCGATCGCATTGCTTTGGCTATCAGGCGTGGCGAGCTGAAGGGCAGCTATTTCAGGGGACTTATACGCCATGCTCGGAGGGCCCAGGCGCAATATCTAGCCCCTCCGCAGAAGAAGCCCGATATCGTGCGTTCCCGTACAAATCCGAACTCAAGTGCGTTTGCCTGTTCCGCCCCCCTGACGCCTCAGGATCCTCGGATGAAGCAGGCATGCATGTTGCAGCTGAACAATGCCGATGTCGAGGCAGCTCATTTTCCTTTGGTTTAGCCGAACCAGGGGAGCGCCGGCCGGGCGATCATCAGCCACAGGATGCCGAGGATCACGCCGAAGGCCGGAAGCCGAAGGCGAACCAAGTCCAGAACAGTACATGATAATTGACGGGCAGAGTGGTACCGGCTTTTTCCGCCACCTCCGCAAGATCGCGCATCAGCGTCTGCATGACCAGCACCAGCAACCAAAAGGCGCCGCTGAGAATGTGGAGGAGGATTGACAGAACGATCAACCCTCCGAAAGATCGTGGTGGACCTCCCTGGCCAGCAGCACTGCGGTGATCGGCTCGGCAACCACGGCCGCCGCGGTGAACAGGAAATCGGCCGTCACGACAATCCGCGCCACAGCCGCGACCTTAGTAGGGTACCTGGTCGCTTGTGCCATCACCACGAAGAAGGCGATGCCCGCGCCGGTGCCGATCAGGAGTATGGCGCCGAGAACGTGCAGAAATTTCAGGATCAAATAGGCGGTCATCTGTCCCTCCGAATGGCAAGGGCAACGATGTGCAGCGCCAGCACCGGAGCGATCTTTAAAAGCGCTGCCAAAGGATCGTGCAAGGTCCGCGCTGGTGCCTGCGGCGCGAGGAAGAGAGGATCCCGAACCTGAACCGTTGAGAGGAAACGGCAGAGAGACTGGCCCAGGATTTTGACGGACCCCGGGGCCATTGTCGAGCGCATATAGACCTTCCGGACGCATGTCGCTCCCACCATTCGGAACGCAACCCGAATGGAAAGAACGTTGTTCCGGCAATGCGTGGGACGATTTATTTCATTTGTCCTCATCTACCATCGCTGCGATGTTCGAGCGCAAGCTTTGCAAGATCTTTTACGCGAAACGTGCGGTAGTCAGCATGACTACCATGGGATGCTCATTCACGAAGTCATCCCCTTCGAGGAACAATGCTGCGCCTGTGTGATTGACCCGCATATCGTTCTCACGGAGGAAGTCGTGGTTGCAGGAAACCTGCTGTCGCCATTGTCGGTGTCAGCAACTGCGCATCATCTAGGTGTCCAATCTGTTCCGCCCTAAGAGCGATGACGAAAGGCCGGAATATGACCGGTGCACCTGAAACAGCTTTCGGGTGCAATGATTCGCCGCCCGAACGCGGCGCCTCGCTTACAGACAGACGGACGGAATTCACGGCAACCGAATTGTCCCCAACGAGACTGGACTGAACGTGTCATGACACAGATCTTCAAACGCCAGTGGCGCGCCAAACTTAAAATCACCGGTCCCGTCGCAGCGGTATTGTTGCCGCTCCTCGGGTTGACTGCATTTGCTCAAACAAAACCTCAGGAGCCTCCTCAACCGGGTGGCGCTGGCGGGCCCCTGTCTAAACTCGAGTTCGTGACGGCTCAAAAGCAGGGCGAATGGCGCGCGACGGAATTCGACGGCCTTGACGTATATGACGTCAACGGTGAGGAAATTGGCGAGATCGAGGAGGTATTGGTCAACAGTAGCGGGCAGATGACAACGGTTGTACTCAAGATCGGAGGATTTCTAGGTATGGGAACCAGCCTCGTTGGGGTTCCGTTCTCGGCAATTCAATGGAATACGCAGGCGACCTCCGGCGACCAGCCATCCGCTCCCTCGGCGACAAGCGACCCTCCAGCGAGCCCCCAGGGCAGCCAGGCGCGTAGCGCCGCAGACGCCATGGTCGCGACAGGCGGGATTCCCCGGCGGCCAACCTTGCCATTAACAAAGGGCGACCTCGTCCATTCGCCGCCGCCCACATTCAATTACGCCGGACGCGCGCTCCCGACCCCAAGCACGAGCTCCAAGCCGGATTCCAATACCAGCGGAAATCGCCTCGAACCACAACCAAAGGCGCAATGAGAGGCGTTTCGCCGGTCGCTACGGTTGCGGCGGCGCAGCTGACCCTCGGTTCAAGTGAGAATGGTGCACCTGCTTGGCCGACTACGCCTGCGGTGTCGGCCGACGGCCGGACATGCGGCGCTGGAATATTCCGAAGTCTTTCGCTTCGACCAGCCGTGTCAAGCGCTGGCTAACACTAAGTCAGCTAATTATCGCTTCGCTGAGGCTCGCGCGCGGCCCGCGTAACTCCAGCGGGCGTCCTCACGATTGATATGATCCAGGTTTGGCCATTCGTCGGTGCTGGGCGGCGAGCGCGGCAGATGCAGAGGAGGATCACATCCCCGGCGTCGCCTTAAGCTTATTTTTCCAGCCACTCGCTACTAGAAGCCCCCACTCCACAAGGCTGGTGACTAGTCATCCTGTTTGAAAGCCAAGCGGCGCATTGATATTGCTGTTATGGGAGGTGACGCTGAGCGTCAATCAGTCGTACCCTCGATGCTGACGGAAACGATTGGAAATCATCGCGGCTATGTTGCAAACAGAGACATCCCACCGCCCGGCCCGAGAAACGCCCGCTCGAGACCATTCTCTCGTGGTTGTCGGTGGCGGCTTTGCCGGTCTTGCGCTTGTCAGGGGGTTGAAGGCGCAGCGTCTCAACATCACGATCATCGATCAGCGTAACTACCACCTTTTCCAGCCTCTACTTTATCAAGTCGCCACGACGATCCTCCCCACATCCGATATCGCTTGGCCGATCAGACATTTATTCAGACGGCGCCGTGAGGTCACGACAGTGCTTGGAGAAGTCGTCCGCATCGACAAAGTCAGAAAATGCGTGTCCCTCAAAGGCGGCCGCGACATACCATACGACACGCTGGTGCTCGCCACCGGCGTTCGGCATTCCTATTTTGGCCATGACGACTGGGAACGCGCGGCGCCCGGCCTCAAATCGCTCGAGGATGCCACTACAATCCGTCGGCGGATCCTAACGGCGTTCGAAGAAGCGGAGTTGTCACAAGATCCGGATCAGCGTGCGGCACTTCTGACCTTCGTTGTAGTTGGCGGTGGGCCGACCGGTGTGGAGCTCGCGGGAATCATTGCGGAGCTAGCCCAGGAAATACTGCCTAGTGATTTCCGCAATATCGACACTCGTCAGACACGCGTGATCCTTGTAGAGGCGGGCCCCCGCGTTTTGCCGGCCTTTCCGCCGAAGTTGTCGACCTACGCCGAGGAGGCTCTCACGCGTCTCGGCGTAACGGTTGTTACGGGTGCATCTGTAACCGCAATAACAAGCCGTGAGGTGGCTATCGGAGAACGCCGGATCGGCGCGCGGACAGCAATTTGGGCTGCCGGCGTAAAAGCGTCCCCAGCCGCCTTTTGGCTCGATGCGGAGGCCGACCGCAACGGGCGCGTCAAAGTTGAGCGGGACTTAAGTGTACCTGGTCATCCCGAAATATTTGCGATCGGAGATACGGCCTGTGTGACCCTGGACGATGGCAAGCAAGTCCCGGGGCTCGCGCCAGCCGGAAAGCAGCAAGGTGAATTCGTCGCGAATGTAATTGCCGCGAGGCTATCAGGCCGAACGGCCAGCCGGAAGTTCTCCTATCGTCATCTTGGGAATCTCGCAACGGTCGGAAAGAGATCCGCGGTGGTGGATTTTGGCGGCGTACAACTTAAAGGGACAATCGCATGGTGGCTGTGGGGTTTCGCACACATTTACTTCCTCATCGAGACACGGAGTCGCGTGGCTGTAGCCTTAAGCTGGCTCTGGTCCTACTTCACCGGCCGAAACAGCGCGAGACTCATTACTCAAAGGGATATTCACGCCGACAAATAGCGAAATTTGGCTATGGCGATATCAGTCCATTGGCCTCCTTGCCCTCTTCGACGATGCCGAGAATGGCATCACATGTTTTCCCACGGCCGGCTTAGCCCTGGCAACCGCCCGCGCGAGCTCCGCCCATCTGTAGGCGTGCCCCACTGCTCAGATTGGCCACTGGAAAAGACCGATGGAAAGCAGACCGCGGGCCGGTGGGCAGGAGGTAAATCCTCGGAAAGTCGTTCGTCCGACCTGAAGTCAGCTTCAATCTTTCGAAAACCTGATGGATGAATCTTCACTGTTTCTGGCAAGTTATCGCTACCAAGTGGAGCCATTGAAGAAGATGCGGTGAAATCCCGATTGGCGACGCCGAACTGGCGCGCTGGTGTCCGCTGTATAATCGGGACCCGCGCGTCATCTCTGGTTCGCTGGAGCATTTTCGAACGAAGTGGATGCCGGTTCGCGTGAATAAAATACTTAAAAACAAAGACCGAGAGCAAGGCCGGTGAACCGGAATTCGCCGGAATTGCTCCAGTGTCAGACCCGTGTCAAACAGCGCTTTTGTCCGTCATGCCGGCGAGCCGGCCGGCGTCGCGTAAATCCGAGACGAAACGCGCATAGGCGTCAAGGCGCGCCGCCCCATCCGGCAACCGCAGCAGAAATGACGGGTGGACACTCAAATACCCGGGACGGTTGCCGAAGCGCATGGGCCCGCGCTCACGTATCACCGCCACTTTGCGTTCCGCGAGAGCGAGGCCCGCAGTCGCCCCCAGCGCGACAACCAGGCGCGGATGGACGAGGTCGAGCTCGCGCTTCAACCACCAACGATAATGCACAACCTCCGCAGGGGTTGGCTTCTTGTGGATGCGACGCTTCCCGCGTTGCTCGAATTTGAAGTGCTTGACCGCGTTCGTCACGTAGACTTGCTCGCGCGCGATCCCGGCGTCCGCCAACGCCCGATCGAAGAGCCGGCCAGCGGGCCCTACAAATGGCTGGCCAGTGCGATCTTCTTCGTTACCCGGCTGTTCCCCGACGAAAGCAAGCGACGCGTTCACCGGCCCCTCGCCGGGCACCGCGCGCGTTGCGCCGGGCACTAGCGGCTCGCTGGCTATCAGCGCCGCGTTCAGCGCTTCCAACGTCGGGAAGGCTACCTCCTCGCCGATTTGTAATTTCGCACTCATGCCGCCTTATTCGCCTTGCCGGCGCCCCAATGCAGACTGAGCCGATCCATCAGACGGCGCGCGTCCTTCGGTGCGTGCAACTTATCGGTGTTGTCGAAGAAAACGAATACGTCGCGGGGCTTGTTTGACGTGGTGACGGCGCCCGCGAAATCACCGTCTTCCATCGGCTGCCCATGCGCCCAAGCCGCGATACGAGCCGCCCACCGGTCGAGATCGTCGTCGCTATACCGCGAACGATAAAGTTCGCTGGATCCGTGCAGGCGACAATAGACAAAGTCTGAAGTGAGATCCATCAGACGCGGCCATTTCACCGTGTCGGCACAGACTAGCGCGACGCTGTGCCTGCGAAGGAGGTTGATGAATCTCGGCGTACGGAAGCTGTCATGGCGAATTTCCAGCGCATGTCGCAGCGGCCGTCGCGCATCAGTCGAGGTGGCGGCAGCGCGCTCCTCCACACGATCGTCGTGATGGCCTGCCAATTGCGCCGCCATTCCAGTATCTTTCGGCAGCCGCGCTAGAAAATCGTCAATTACGCCGGCATCGAACTGAAAATTCGGTGGCAACTGCCAGAGTAATGGACCGAGTTTGGGACCAAGGCAGAGCAGACCGGACGCGAAAAAATTCGCAAGCGCCGCACCGAGATCCTTCAACCGCTTGGTATGCGTGATATAGCGTGAACCTTTCAGAGTGAACACGAAATGATCCGGAGTGGCCTCCGCCCAGCGCTGAAAAGTGTCCAGGCGTTGCAGGCCATAAAACGTGCCGTTGATCTCGAGGGCCGGGAATTGACTGGCGGCAAAGGCGAGTTCCCGCCTTTGAGTAAGGCCCTTCGGGTAGAAAGTTCCCCGCCATGGCGCATAGGTCCATCCCGAAACGCCGACATGGATATCGCCACGGTGCGCGCCCAAAGCCGGTCTCCTTTGCGCTTTCGTCCTGTCCGCCAATTCGGAACCCGCCGGTTTGGTTCCCCATTGTCCAAGGCCTCCAGATGAGGCATTTCAATAAGAAACTCAAAAATTCCCTGGAGCCGTCAACGATGCACGTCGACCTGTTCCAGAATGAGCGGAACCCCTCGTCCAATCGCAGCGGCGGTTATCCTGTCCCGGATGATCCGGCGATCCCGAAACTCGGGGAAGGCCCGCAGTAGATCGTCTTCAAGGGGAAGCACCTTCAGGGGGGTGTTTTCCGATAGGCACGCATTAATGCGTTCGCGTATTAGTTCTGCAAACTTCGCATCAACGGTGGATTTATAGCTCTGAGTCATTTTTTGTTCCCAGTTGGGCGAAAGATTTTCACCTCCCAGCGCTAGCTGCCGAAAACTTTGCAAGCGATGGTGAAGGATACGTTATTTTTGCTGATCTAGCGAGCTATACCCCAACCGTAGAGAATAATCCAGATTTTACAACGATCTCTACGCGGCTCATCGGGCTCCGGAAAGGGCCACCAAAAAAGGACGCCTCCTTCTAGGAAATGTATCGGACGGTGGGTCTATCCGCCCATCCGGCAGACCTCCGCCTCCCATGGAAAGCATACTTATCTTTGGTGCGGCCTCTGTCGATGCCCTCCTTTAGCTGGGCGGTCATCTCCCGGGGGTCCCAGTCGAAGGAGAGCGAGGCTCAGGATCTCTCGCAACGCGGCATCACGCTGAGGCGGCGTCGCATACTGAACTGCCGACGCCCGCGCGACGCTCGCTATCAAAGCATTGTCACGTTTCCGAGCCTTAACCTCAGAATGATTCATAATCCCATAGAACAATGGGCTCGACATCGTGCCGGCGCGCTCTTCCGTCACAGTCGCATCGCGCAACCGATCCATGAGGCGCTCCTTGAAGGTCGCCATTGCTTTGCTCCAACCATTTCGGTGTGAAAGGTGAACCAGCGCGGCCAGGGAGAGTTCCAACTTTGCGGGAACACGATGCAGTGCGCCGAAAGAATGCAACCACGGAGCGAAACGGAAAGGCGTTACGCCGGGCTTTCCAACAAGGAGAGATGCGATGGGAAATCAAAGAAACCCAGAGGTTTTGTCCCTTGGCCTGGAATTCCCGCTTATGCAACGGTCTGAAGAACAGGCTTAAATGATGTTGCGGGCGAGTGGGTCAATGATCGCATTGAAACGCCGATGCATGGTTCTTGTCTGAGCCCTGGATGGACTGGTTGTAAGGCCGAAATTCCGCGAGGCGCCCTCCGGCGGATGCTTCTGCTCTTGACCTTAGCGCCGGAGACGTCGCCTCAGCCACGTCCAGAAAGCAAGGCCCGCAAAGGCGCACCGAGCCATGGGCTTCCGAAGCACAGGCATGTCAGCGGCGATAAGCATTAGGCCCAGCGGCAACATCCATATCCCGAGAAAGGGCAGAAATGAGAAGATGCCGCCGATCAAAAGAAGAACACCGACCGGAATGCGGACCCAACAGGAACCCGGATGTCGCAACCAACGGATCATCGAGGCGAGCCGCTTTGGAACCTCCTGCTCGACCCGCTCGAAAGCCAGCCGAAGTTCTCTCTTACCATCGCTCATTGGAGATTACCCGACACGAGTGCTTTTGCAATGTCTTGGTACGACAATCACGGAATCTATGGACTAGATCGTTGAGTAGGAGCCTCTCCGCAATGAGTCCGCGTTATACGTTTCTCAGTTGGAGGACACATCGTTGTATTCGCATGCGAGACGCCGTTGCACCCAAATAAACCTCCGCGCCATGCCACACAATTACCAGGGACAACTCCGCCCCAAGAATAATGTTTCCCATGTGGCTTCGATCACAAAGCGAGGCGGCCATTTCGCCGCAGGGCTATTCTGATTTGGCCAGATGGCACCGGAGAGCGCCCTGTTCGATAATGGCCCCGGACCCGATGGGAGTGTCAGTGTGGCTGATAATCTGACGTACGGCCCAATAGCGCAAATAAAGGGCCTTTGTCTAACCCTCATAGCCGGGGCTGGCTCTGCCGGGCGGAACATAACGCTATCCGGTTCGTTGCAGGTAAAGCGCGCGTCTGCCCAGCGCCACCTGGAGGAGGCCGGAATGTTTTTACGTATTGATAAGCTTCAGATCGAATTACCTGCTCCTAAATCTCAGGATCCGAATGCCGCCGCGGCACTGCAAGAGCTGCTCGGTGGTAAATATGGAGAAATGTCAACGCTCGGCAACTACTTGTTTCAAAGTTTTAACTTCCGTAGCAAAAGCAAGTTGCGGCCATTCTACAGCTTGGTCGCGGCCATTACCGCGGAGGAGCTCGGCCATGTGGAACTGGTCAGCAATGGTGTCGCTATGCTCGCCAATGGTCCGGATCCGGAGGCCGGTGATTCTGGAGATGGCGGGGACATATCCGGCGCTCCATACGAAATGATGAAAGACGCGCGGCTCGCGGGTGCGTTTTTCTCCCATGCCGGCGGCGCAATGCCTATCAATAGCAACGCGATGTCGTGGAATGCCGATATGGTCACGACGACGGGCAATGTCGTGGTCGATCTCCTGCACAATTTCCATCTTGAGTGCGGGGCGCGGCTGCACAAGCTGCGTGTCTATGAAAGTTTGACCGATCCGACCGGCCGTGAGGTGTGCGGCTATCTGCTCGTGAGAGGCTCTGTTCACGCTCACGCCTATGCATTGGCATTAAAGAAAATTACGGGCGTCGAGCTGGAGAGATTCTTACCCACGCCCAACATCCCGTTGGATAAGATACCTGAATGCCAAAAGTATCTTGCGGAGGGATCCCACCGCCGCCTCTACACCTTCAGCCCTGGCGACTATGAGGAGATGGCCGGCATTTGGGGCAATGGCGAGGTAGCCCTCCCTCTGGATCCGCCGGGTGAGCTTGAAATCGTCGAAGGAGCCCCTGACGGGGGCAAAATCCATGACCTCACAGGCACGCCATCCGCGTTCACGCCAGACTACGCACCTGAGGAAATGTTTGAAATCGCGACAAAACTTTGGAAAAAGTCCCGATGACACCCTCAGCTGGCGCGAAGGATGAGGACGCCGCCTCCTATACTCCGCTCCGCAGGGAAACACCCGTACAATGACCAGCTTTGCTCGGGGGAACAACTGCTTCGCCTGCGTATTTACGCAACATCCCTACATGAGGAGATGACGATGGCTAAAGCGCAAAATCTCGAAATGCTTTTCCACGAGACGCTGAAAGATATCCTTTATGCAGAAAAGCAGATCTTAAAAGCGCTGCCCAAGATGGCCCGAAGCGCGTCCTCGAACGAGTTGAAACAGGCTTTTCTCGCGCACCGTGACGAGACTGAAACCCATGTCGAGCGCCTCCAGCAGATTTTCGAGATGATCGATAAACCTGCGCGCGGCAAGACCTGCGACGCCATTCTCGGCATAGTCGAGGAGGGCAAGGAGGTCATGGAGGAGTTTGCCGCTTCGCCAGCCCTGGACGCGGGCCTGACTGCCTCCGCGCAGGCGGTCGAGCATTATGAAATCGCCCGCTATGGCACGCTCAAGACCTGGGCGGGACAGCTTGGCCTGAAGGATGCCGCAAAGCTCCTCGAGCAAACCCTGCAGGAGGAAATAAAGACGGACAAGCTTTTGACGCAGCTGGCGGAGCGATCCGTAAACGCCAAGGCTGCGTAGTTCATAGTATCATGTGAATTCTTTCAACTAGACATCATCTGTGGTGTCGAACGCGCGCCTGCCAAGCGTAGCGAGACCACACTAATCCCGAAAGGGGGCGCTCATGGGTCGCGGAATTCTTCTTTGGCTGCTCGGCATCCCGATTCCGATCATTATCCTGATCATGCTCTTCATGCGATAGGAGGAAGCCATGCCTTCATCGACATCGCCTCTGGAGGTCTCGACATCCGCGGAATCGAGGACCTCAGCTGTGAGCTGGGGACCTATCATCGCGGGTGCGTTCGCCGCGTCAGCGCTGACATTCGTCCTCATGCTCCTAGGGACTGGATTAGGCCTGACGATGGTTTCACCGTGGTCCGGCGAGAGCGCGTCCTTCACCACAGTCGCCGCATCAACAGCAGTCTGGTTGGTCGTGGTGCAATGGCTCTCGTCAGGTCTCGGCGGCTATCTCACGGGGCGGTTGCGCACGAAATGGGTTGGCGTCCACACCGACGAGACCTATTTCCGTGACACCGCCCACGGATTTCTCGCCTGGACCTTAGCGACCTTGCTAGTGGTTCTGGTGCTTGGGTCGGCGCTTACCTCGGTCGCCGGTTCCGGAGTGAAAGCCGCCTCGACTATCGCGGTGGGTACTATCACGGCCGGGACAGGCGCCGCAGCGACAGCCGCTGGAGGAAGCAGTGGGGAAGCGACTTCCTACTTTGTCGACTCCTTGTTCCGTCCCGCTGATGCGTCACGTCTCAGCGCCCCAGGCGCGGAAGGCGATGCGGCCGCGGCGGCTCAGGCTTCCCGCATCCTGATCAGCAGCGCGACGGCCGGGCAAATTACAGAAGCGGACAAGACTTACCTCGCGCAACTTGTCGCGGCTCGTACCGGTCTAGCTGAGGCTGATGCCAAGGCCCGCGTCGATACCGTCCTTGCCCAGGCCGATGATGCCAAGGTGAGAGCACAGCAGGCGGCCGACACAGCTCGTAAGGCAAGCGCCACTGTTGCTCTCTTGAGCGCTTTATCCCTGATGATCGGCGCCTTTGTCGCGAGCGCGGCTGCGGCACTCGGCGGAAAGCAACGGGATGATGAAGAGGCTATCTTCCTAACCCGTCGATAGCCTGAACGCGTCACCTTTAAAGCCCGCTGCGGAGTGGCGTAGCGGGCTTTTTCTGTTCGCCGGAACGGTGCTCCTTTCGGCAGGCCTCATGCTTTGCAACATCAAGACGGAACGGGGCCGATCCTGTTGCATTGTTCTCACGACCCCATCAATCACGAAAGGTGCCGTCATGGCTACGTTGCAGGATCCCCGCGGGCAGTATCCAAGCCCTCCGTTCCCCAGCCAACCACAAGCAATGCCTGGGCTTGCGCGTAAAATGGATCCCTTGCCGGACCACGGAGAAGAAAGCTATCGAGGCTCTGGCAAGCTTGCGGGGCGCAAGGCCCTGGTTACGGGTGGCGATTCCGGCATAGGTCGAGCGGTGGCCATCGCATTTGCACGAGAGGGCGCGGACGTTGCCATCTGCTACCTGCCCGATGAAGAGCCGGATGCCAAAGAGGTCATTGCCCTGATCAAGGCGGAGGGCCGGCAAGCTTTAGCCTTGCCAGGAGACATTAAGGACGAGGGCTGGTGCCATCAGCTCGTCGCGCGGACGGTCTCCGAATTGGGTGGTCTCGATATTCTGGTCATCAACGCGGCTCGGCAGCAGTACCGAGACGAGGTTGCGGAAGTAAGCACCGCTGATTTCGACCACACCATGAAGACCAATCTGTACGCCATGCATTGGATTGTTCAAGCTGCGCTGCCGCGTATGCCGGCTGGTGCTGCTGTGATCACGACGGCTTCGATCCAGGCTTATCAGCCATCACCGATCCTGCTCGACTACGCGACCACGAAAGCGGGAATTGTAGCTTACACAAAGGCGCTCTCCAAAAAACTCATCGAAAAGGGCATACGGGTCAACGCCGTCGCGCCTGGTCCTATCTGGACGGTGCTGCAGCCGAGCGGCGGTCAGCCTGATGAGAAGGTTCGGAATTTCGGCAAGGACAGTGATTTTGGCCGCCCTGGCCAACCCGTAGAGTTAGCGCCGGTCTACGTCCTATTGGCCTCGCCGGAAGCCAGCTTTATCACGGGCGAGGTTTATGGGGTTACCGGCGGAAAGGGAGTTGCGTGACTCCAATTCTTAGGTAGAGAGTCACGAGTCCGCGTCCAGAAACAGCGCGTTTCGCGGAATAGAGCATAGTCTTTTGGTTGCGCGCTGAAACTTAGAAATTACGGCCTGCCAAGCGGCTCCGTGCACGAACCCGGGAACCTTTATGGCGAGGCGCGACTTTCTTTACGAGGTCGTGGCGTGTCAATCGGACATTAAGGGGATGGTAAACGCGGTAGTTTTTCCGATTTCCTGCTGCGGGCAACGAATTGCCAGTCGAGTATCTTACCTTTACGCCGCAACCTCGCCTATTCAACATAAATATATAGATAGAATATCGTTCATCGGCAGAAATCGATTGTCCCTAATCATCGATGAAGTTTTTCGAGTTAAATTGAGGTCGATCGTCCTGTAACCGCCTGCAGTTCGAAATTCAGTTTTTCTTAACGGCAATTCGAGAGGCCGGTGGTCGGCTGATCGACCTTCGCTGCGGCTAGGCGTGGCCTTTTTTCTCTCGCGGCCTTATCGGTCCAATTTTCACAAGCGCGGCTTATGAAGAGCGATAAACAGCTCTCAATCCAAAAAATCCGCCAAGCGGGTGATTTGCTTCAAGCCAAGCATTTCATATGAATAAAATATTGTGCGCGTTGTGGAACACTGCCCATTTAAGATCGTTAACTTATGCGATTAGAAAATGAGCAGGATACATGCCATGAGAACGGTACTCACCGCTGCCATTGTTGCTGCATCTTTTGTTGCAGCCAATGCTCAGACACCGCCAGCCAATACCAATCCAGGCACGCCTGCGGTGACGTCGCCTGGCGCCAACAATCCCGGAGCGCCTGCCGCGGGCGCCAATAGCTTCACTGAGTCGCAAGCGCGGTCTCGCCTCGGCGATGCAGGCTTCACGAACATCACCGGTCTCGCGAAAGACAACGATGGCGTCTGGCGCGGCAAGGCGACAAAAGGCGGCGCAACTCATGACGTGAGCCTTGATTACCAGGGAAACGTCCTTCCGAAGTAGGCAGAGTTTTCTAAAGGAATTTGCCATGAAGACGACCGTATCGGCGCTTTTTGACGACTACACGACCGCCAGAGAAGCTGTTCGCGACCTTGAGAATTCTGGTATTCCCACTGACGATATCAGCATTATGGCCAATAACGCCGAAGGGCGTGATCGCGTTACCGATTCCGACGCTGCGGAAGACGCCGGAATAGGCGCCGGTGTCGGAGCCGCGGTTGGCGGCGTCGGTGGTCTTCTCACCGGCCTGGGGATCATGGCGATCCCCGGTGTAGGGCCTGTCGTTGCCGCTGGCTGGCTCGCGGCAACGGGCGCCGGCGCCTTGGCTGGAGCGGCAGTTGGAGGAGCGGCCGGCGGGTTGATCGGATCGATGACAGGCGCCGGCATTCCCGAGCGCGACGCAAACCTTTATGCAGAAGGTGTCCGACGCGGCGGCTCCCTAGTCACTGCCCGCGTCGAAGAGACGATGGCGGCGGAAGCGCGCAACATTCTGGAGAGGCGAAATGCTGTCGACTTGAACAAGCGCGAGCAGGTCTATCGCGACGCGGGCTGGAGCAGATTTGATGAAGCTTCGCCACCATTTACGCCCGATGAGATCAGGCGCGAACGCGATGTTTATCGCCTCCCATAACACTGCGCCCCTGATCCGAGAAGTGACCGTGGACGGCCCTCCCGTCTGCGGTTACCCTTTTTGAATGAGCGCCGTTGGCCTTGTACTATTGATATGCGCAAAAGTTCTGCCATCGACAGGCAAAAAGTGGAAATAGGACGCGAACGCAGTTTAGCATTCGATCGCACCTGAGAGAATGATCGGCTATAAGCATACGAGAATGTCGGAGGGCGCGTTCTAACGCGACTGCGAATTTTTTCTATTTTCATCAAATATTCGTCGACGCGCAGCCTCCGTTCCTCGATCGTCCTTTTCCGCCAGCAACGGCTGTTGGTTTTTTTCCGACTGAGTGTGTTGCTTTTTCTGAAGCTCGCGCTCAACAATAGCGCGTGAATCCTCGGCTTGATTCTGTGATATCAGAGGCATGTCTTCCTCCTCGTTCTTGGAGGCTCACAGATCGGTCGATAAACTTCGACCCTATTAAACGCCCCGGCTGGTCGGTATGTTCCCGATTGATCGTTCGCGTTCGTTCAAAAGTTGCAGCCGACGGCATGCTTTGTCGCATAGAGAGTGGGCCACGCGATTGTTGCGCTTCACGTGATCGTCGGCTCGGCCTCATCCCGGATGAGGAGAGCGACAGGCAAGTCGAGAAGCACGTCGGCTAGTCGGAGATCGCTCGTGATTTTCACGGTCCGACCTGACATCACATCGTGATAGCGACCCTTGAGTTGCGGCGGGATACAAACGCGCGTCTGCGCCAGTGCCTCGACTGGGATATGCGGGGAATTTCCGAGCAGCCGGAAGGCTATTCTGCTCACAATGGTAATGGCGGACCGGTTCCCAGCTTGGCGGCCGAAAGCGAAGATGTTGTCAGAGCGCGTTCCTGTCGCCGTTAGAGGCTCAAAGATCCCGTCCGCAAAAAGTCCTGGATGTGCTTTCCTGGCGCGGAGCGCGTGCGCGGCAACAGCCTGCTTGACGCGGCCGTCCTGCCAGGAAGCGGCACGGTCGGACGCGGTCGTTAGCGTCGCGAGAGCGGCTTGACGCGCCGCGAAATCGACCGGACGGCGATTGTCCGGGTCCACAAGGCTGAAATCCCAGAACTCCGTGCCCTGATAGGTATCCGGAACGCCGGGGAGCGTGAGGCGCAGCAAGGTTTGGGCGAGCCCGTTCAACGCCCCGGCCGGTGCGATGCGTCCAACGAAGGCTCCAGCTTCGCCAGCGAAAGCGCATCGCGTCGGATCGAGGAGCATGAACAGGAATTGCCGTTGCGCAGCTTCATAAGCGTCGTCGGGAGCTGTCCAGCTCGTGCGCAGCTTGGCCTCCCGTAGCGCCTTCTCCTGCCACCCGGCCAAGCGTTCGGCAAACAGCTTTAGACCATCACTGTCATCAGCGCGCAGGGTATAGGGCCATGCGCCGACGATCATCTGGTACAGCATCAGGTCCTCGCCAGCCTCGCCGGTAGCGCCCACCTGCGCGAGCAAGGAGCCGTGGTCGTGGCGCCAGGCACGGACCTGCGTCATCCATTCCTCAGCGCATTCGGAGAGCACGGCAAGTCTCGCGCGCACATCCTCGCCGCGCTTGTGGTCATGGGTCGCCGTCGCCAGCATGGCGCCAGGATAGTCCCTGCCGCGGCTGAGCGACCGGGCCAGGAACGCGTCCGCGTCGCGGGCGAACAGACCAGGGTTCGATCCCACTTCGTTACGCGAGAGGAGCCTGCCATATCGATAGAATGCCGTATCTTCAACGGATTTGGCGGCCAACGGCGCCGTCAGTTGCTGGAACCGCTGGATGGCCTTGACGCGCTTGTCGCGTTCTTCGCCCGAGGCCAGCGAATCCGGTGCCTCGCCGCCAAGCCAACGGTCGATCTCTGCCAGAACAGCAACGTCATCCTCCGGACAGGATGACCGCGCCGCGGCAAGCGCTTCCTCCATCGCCCAGGCGTCCTGCTTCGGCCTTCCCGCCGCCCCTGCGTAGGTGCGATAGACCGGGAAATTGATGACGAGCGCCCTCAACGCAGACGTGATCGCCTCTTTGCCGATCGCTTCTTTTTCAAGCACTGGGCCGCGACCTCGCGCTACATCCGTGAGGGCAGCCGCGGCGCGCTCGAACTCCGGCCGCAGGCTTCCCTCCAAAAGTTCCGTGCGCGCCTGGCGTTCCTCGGCATGGAAGTCAGCCGCGCGGCCGCTCCCTTCCTGCCAAAGGCGTGTGAGCGGCAGCTCTCCCTCCGCATCGTGTAGGAAAGACCCGACTTCATCCATGAAGTCATAGCCAGTCGAGCCGTCGATGCCCCAATTCTGGGGAAGGTCTTCACGTTCAGCGAGGATCTTCTCGACGATGACGTAGGGACCGCGTGGCGCGCCCGGCGGGCGTCTCGCCTCCAGATCCGCGAGGCGCTGACGCAGGGCGCGGCAATAGCCGTAGGGATCGGTCAGGCCATCGATATGGTCGATGCGCAGCCCGTCGATTACCCCCTCCGCATAAAGCCTGAACAAGGCCGCATGGGTGGCTTCGAAGACGACAGGATCCTCGACCCGCACGGCCACGAGCTCGTTGATGTCGAAGAACCGGCGCCAGTTCAGCCGCTTCGCCGCCTCGCGCCAGAACACCAGCTCATAATGTTGCCGGGCGAGCAGCGCGCGAAGACCTGACGCCGTTGGAGTTTTCGGCTCGTGAGGGTCGGTCGATGTGGGCCGACCGGGGGTGCTGTTGGACGACAGCGGGAAATGATGCTCGCCATAGGCTATCGCCAACGCATTGCTGTCCGCGTCGAGTACAACATTGATTTCACCGCGGTCTATGCAGTTGTCGAGCGTATCCCCGAGGACAGGCAGGATGACGCGGGGATACGCGTCCCAGTCAATGTCGAAGAAACGCGCGAATTCGCTGTGGCGCCCCGATGCCAGTACGTCCATCCACCAGATGTTGTCCCGCCCCACCCCCATATGGTTGGGCACGCTGTCGACGATGAGGCCCATATCGTGACTGCGAAGCCTCTCCACCAGCCGGAGGAGCCCCGGCTCTCCGCCGAGTTCCACATTGACGGTCATCGGATCGACCACATCATAGCCATGCGTCGAGCCCGGACGCGCGGTCAGGATGGGTGATGTGTAGAGGTGGCTGATGCCGAGATCAGCCATGTAAGGCACGACCCCGGCCGCATCATCGAAGGTAAAGCCTCCGTGGAGTTGCAAACGCATCGTGGCGCGGGGATAGGTCCTGCCGCTCTCTCTCATGGCTTGCCCCTTCGTCTCGACAGGCTGCGCAGACGTCGCGCGGCGGCCGGCTGTTTCGCGAGATCCTGCGTGGCGGTCGGCAGGCGTCGCCGCCAGTTGGGATGTTCGGCCACGGTGCCGGGAAGATTGGGTTGCTCAGTCACGCCGACGACATCCTCAAGCGGGATGAGGGCCAGATCCGCCGGCGTATCCGCAACGAAGTCGATGGCAGCGTCAACGACCTGTGCGGATTGCGCGACGGGTGGTGGCTCGTCATCGGTGACGATTCCTTGCCGGGTGAAGGCGGACCACAAGGCCGTCCGATCGTCCTCCCGCGCCGCCCGCTCGTTGGCTGCCGAGCTGCCATGGCCAAAGAGCGAGAGTTTTTCTCGCCAGTCGATGTCGCGACCAGCCCACCAACCGGCCACCGTGGGAAGGTCATGCGTCGTCGTCATAGCCGCGGCTGTGCGCGGCCAGGCGGGAGCCTCCTTAAAGGCTCCCCCCTCTCGTTCGAACCACAATACCCGCATTCCGAGAAGGCCGATGTCCTGCAGGGCTTCGCGCAGGCCTGGAGGAACCGTGCCGAGATCTTCGCCGATGACGATCGCCTGATGGCGCCAGGATTCGAGCGCGACGAGCCGCAGCATCGTGGCGAGAGGATAGCTGAGATAGGCGCCCTCCCCCGGCGCCGCGCCGTCAGGAACGAGCCACAGCCGCGCGAAGCCGAGGATGTGGTCGATGCGCAATCCACCGGCATGGCGCATGCTGGCGCGCAGGGTATCGAGGAACGGCGCGAAATCACGGGCCGCCAGCGTTCGCGGTGACAAAGCCGTCAGGCCCCAGTCCTGCCCAAGCTGGTTGAACAGATCAGGCGGTGCGCCAACGCTGACCCCCGCCATGACATCATCGCGATGCGCCCAGGCATAGCTGCCCCCGCCGTCCGTGCCGATCGCAAGATCGTAGATGATACCAATACCGAGCCCCGCATCGCGCGCTCTGGCCTGGGCTTGGGCGAGGCTTTTGTCGGAGAGCCACTGCAGGAACTGATGGAAAGAGACCTCCTCGGCCTGCGCCGCCGCGAAGGCGGCAACGGCCTCGCTTCTTGGATCATGAAACTCGGCCGGCCATTGGCGCCAGTGGTGGGCGCCCGGATCGTTCTTCAGACAGGCGGCGTGCAGGGTCTCGAAGACGGCATGGTCGCGGAGTGCCTGGCCGCCACGAGCGAGACAGGCCGCGAAATCCTCGGCGAGGGTGCCGCCGGGGGCGAGATCCGCCGCCATTGCCGATTTGAGCGCGCGCAGAAGTGCCAGTTTGGCCCTGGCCGCCATCGGCCAGTCGATCAGCCTGCTTTCATTATGGCGCGCCAGAGCCATCCGCACGTCGGCCTGGTCGATGGCCTTCTCGATACGAGCGAAATCCGCGATTGCGGCGGGATCGGCGTGGAGGGGATTGAGGAATAGGCGGCTCGAGGGGGCATAGGGGCTATTTCGGCCAGGATCGGCGGTGAAGAGTGCGTGGACAGGCCCGATCGAGACCGCTTCGCCGCGAGCATCGGCGACGGCTACAGCCAGATCAGCCAGATCCCGGAAATCGCCTATACCACCGTTGCCGACGGGGGTCGTCGCGGTGATGTCGCGCCGCAAGCCATAGAGCTGCGCCGCGACGCCCCACCGGCGACCGGCACCGGCGAGATCCTCAACTGTGATGCACCTTCGTGGCGCCATGGCGAGCGTTACCTCGCGGTCGGCGCAACGGAGCTTATGGTAGCCCGGAAGGTCGATCGCCGGGATCACGGAGCCACGCCCCTGCAGCAACGCGCCATTTTCGAGGACGATCTCGAACGGCATCGCGTCCGCGTCGGCGCGTTTCAAGCTGGACGGCAGGCGGAGAGCCTTGCCGGCCACTCCCGTCACCAGCGTTGGCGCCGCACGCGAAGCCTGCTGCAGATCGTTGTGGCTGGCAGCGATCTCGGCGGATGTCTGCGCGGCAAGGCCGAGCGACGACAGGAGATGACTCAGCGTGTCTGCCTTGACGGTCCGGCGCCTCCCGAAGGCGTCGGTCCAGTCGACCGCGATGCCGGCGGCGATCGCCAGCGAACGGAGGTCGGGAGTCGCCGCGGCGTTCATCGCCCCACGGCTCCCGCCGGGCCGAGCGCGGCGAACGTCGCCCGAGGGGGAAGGCGTCCGGCCGCGACCTCTGCCGTGATATCCGGATCGCTGGCGAAGACAACGTCTCCCGTTACCGGTGCGACTGACACGGGACCGGCGCCGAGATTGCAGGCTATCGTCAGCCGCTGCCCGGTACCCAGATCCCACGAGGCAATGACGGCTGCATCTCCCAGCGCCTGCGCCCCTGTGGATCGCGCCCCCCGAATGCCGGGAACCACGTAACGCCGGCGCAGCTCGAGCAGGCTCCGGTAGAATGCGAAAGTCTGCTCGCCCTGCCCCTTGTCGGGTGCGATGGGCCGCGATCGTTCAAATGTGTCGATGGCATTGGGATCCGGCAAGGCATCCACGCCGGCATTCGCGAAGGCCGCGAAGGCGGCGAACTCGCGGCGGCGACCCTCGCGGACGGCCTCCGCAAGTTCCGGATTATGATCCGTGAAAAAGAAGAAGGGCGCTTCACTACCGTATTCCTCCCCCATGAAGATCAGAGGGATCTGTGGCGTCAGAAGCTGGAGGGCGACCGCCGCCTTGAGAGCCTCAGCGTTGGCCAAAGTCGTGAGGCGCTCGCCGAAAGCGCGGTTGCCGATCTGGTCGTGATTTTGCAGGAAGAACACGAAGGCCGAAGGCGGCAGCATGCCGCTGGGCGTACCGCGTTTCTCGCCGGCCCGATGTGCCGAGGGCTCGCCCTGGTAAATGAATCCCTCCGCCAAGGCACGTGCTAACTTAACTGCGGGTGCATCGCTGTAATCGGCATAATATCCGCCCGTTTCCCCAGTCATCAGCACATGCAGGACATGGTGCGCGTCGTCGTTCCATTGCGCGTCGAAGTCCCCGGCAAGATGCGAGGCAATATTTCCGTCATGTTCGAGGACGAGATGCACATGGCGCCCCGGCTCGACAGTCCGCCTCACGGTGGCGGCCATCTCATCCAGCCAGTCCGGCTCCGTGATGGCGTGCACCGCATCGAAGCGCAGCCCATCGAAGCGGTATTCCATCAGCCAATAAAGCACGTTGTCGGTGAAATACTGACGCACTTCTGGCCGGCGGAAATCAATGGCGGCGCCCCAGGGGGTCGCAATATCGTTCCGGAAGAATTGCGGCGCATAGGCGGCGAGGTAATTGCCGTCCGGGCCAAAATGATTATAGACGACGTCCAGGAACATCATCATCTCAAGCTCGTGAGCACGGTCGATAAGCCGTTTGAGGTCATTCGGCGTGCCATAGGCTCCATCCGGCGCGAAGGGCAGAACGCCGTCGTAGCCCCAGTTGCGCCGTCCCGGAAAGTCCGCGATCGGCATGAGTTCGACCGCTGTTACCCCGAGCGCCTTGAGCTTCGGCAGATGGTCCGCCACGCCGGCGTAGCCACCCATGAGGCCGGGATGGAGTTCATAGAGCACCACCTCCTCCCAGGGGCGTCCTGGCCAGTCCGCATGCTGCCAGCGGTAGGACCTCGGGTCGATGACGACGCTCCGCCCATGCACATCGCCGTGTTGGGCTCGCGACGCCGGGTCGGGAACGGATGTGCCGTCGGCCAACCGGAAGAGATACTCCGTCCCTGGCGCCACATCAGCAGTGCCGGACCACCAGCCATCCGATGGAGCCATCGGCTGGGGCGCGCGCCCCGCGATCATGAGATCCACACTCTCGGCGCCCGGTGCCCAGAGCTTGAACCGCGTCTCATTACCCTCGACGGTCGCGCCGAAGTTCAGAGTACGACCAAATCGGTCCACCCCGCTCATGGGCTCCCTCCGACGTGCGCCGACAGGATGACCGCGCTATGGGCGGCGACCGTGAAGCCGCCGTTATCCGTGCTCCCGGCATCGCGCTCGGGATCGGCGCTGTCGATCAGACAATGCCAGTCGAGAGTAGGTGGCGGGAGAGTGAAAAGTGCGTCTTCCGCGGAACCGTTGATGAGCAGGGAAACGACTTCGACCCGGCCATCATGATCCCGCCCGGCGCGGCGCAGGTTCAGCCGCCGACCTTCGGGATCGTTCCAGGCTTCAGGTGTCATTCCCTCGCCGCGTTCGTCGTACCAGGCAATGTCGGCGATGCCTGGTGCGGGCTCAGTTCGGCCATGCATGAAGGTCTTGCAGCGTATCACCGGAAAATCACGCCGGATGATGATGAGCCGTGAGAGGAAAGCCTGCAGGCTCTGTCCCTCTGGTGTCGCGGCCAGCGACCAGTCGAACCAAGAAATGGCGTTGTCCTGACAATAAGCGTTGTTATTTCCGTTCTGTGTTCGCCCGAATTCATCGCCACCGAGCAGCATCGGCGTACCGTGGGAGGCCAACAATGTGGTGAGCATCGCGCGTTTGATCTTTTGGCGAACCGTTAAGATGCCCTCGTTGTCGGTTTCGCCTTCTGCGCCCCAGTTGTTACTATAATTCTCCGAGTGGCCATCGTTGTTGTCTTCCCCATTGGCCTCATTATGGCGCTCGTTGAAGCTCACCGTATCTTCAAGTGTGAACCCATCGTGAGCCGTCAGAAAGTTGACCGAAGCCCAAGGCGCCCTGCCGTTGCGGTCGAAGATTTCTCCCGATCCCGAAAGGCGCGCGGCGAGATCTCCACGCCAGCCGGAATCCCCTCTCCAAAAACGACGCACACCGTCGCGATAACGGTCGTTCCACTCGGCGAAGCCGGGAGGATGATTTCCGAGCTGATATCCCCCTGGACCGATATCCCAAGGTTCGGAGATCAGCTTCCTTGTCGAGAGCGTCGGATCCTGCCGGAGGGCGTCAAAGAACCCCGCCCCGGGATCGAACCCCCCGGGCTCCCGGCCGAGTGTCGATCCAAGGTCGAACCGGAAACCATCGATACCGTAGTAGGTCACCCAGTAGCGCAGGGAATCCATCACCATTTGCAGCACGCGCGGATGGGACAAATTGACCGTATTGCCGGTTCCGGTATCGTTGATGCAATGGCGCTCATCACCGCTGACGAGCCGATAGTAGCTGGCGTTGTCCAGCCCGCGGAAAGACAGCGTGGGGCCGAGCTCACTGCCTTCACAGGTGTGATTGTAGACCACGTCCAGAATCACCTCGATGCCGGCCGCATGCAGTTGGTTGACTGCCAACCGCAGTTCCTCACGCGAACCGTCTGATAGATAGCGCGGCTCGGGAGCAAAGAACGAAAGAGTATTGTAGCCCCAATAGTTCCTCAGGCCCTTCTCGAGAAGTTGGCGGTCCTGCAGAAACGTATGAATCGGCAAAAGCTCGATGGTTGTAATGCCCAGCTTGACGAGATGATCGACGACCGCCGGCTCCGCCAGAGCCGCGAAGGTGCCGCGCTCGTGGGGCCTGATGTCGTCCCGATGCATCGTCATGCCGCGGACATGCGCCTCGTAGATCACCGTCTCCGACCAAGGCACCCTCGGTGTCGCACGGCCGCCCGTCCCTTCGGACAGCGGGATAGGCGTATCGGCGGTGACGATGGCCTTCGGCATTGCGGCCGCACTGTCGCGGCGATCAAAAGACAGATCCGCGCGGTTGGAGTTCAACCGATAGCCAAAAAGCGCATCCGACCAGCGCACCTGACCCTGGATAGCGCGCGCATAGGGGTCCAGCAGTAGCTTGTGGTGATTGAAGCGATGTCCTCGCCGCGGCTCATAGGGTCCATAGGCTCTGTAGCCATAAAGGAGGCCCGCGCGCGCCATGGGAAGATATCCATGAAATACCTGATCAGTGCATTCGGGCAACGTCAGCCGCGCGATCTCGCGCCGGCCTGAGGGATCGAACAGACAGAGATCGATGCGCTCGGCATGGGCGGAGAAGACCGCGAAATTCACGCCGAGGCCATCGCAAGAGGCTCCAAGCGGATAAGGCGATCCGGGCTGCAGACGATCGGGCGGTGTCGGCATGGGCTAGGTATCCGGCTTGAAGAGGATCGTGGCGAGGGGCGGAATGGTGAGCGAAAGCGAGTAGGGCTCGCCATGGCTCGGCAGCCGGCGAGCTTCGACGCCGCCGGAGTTGCCCATGTTGCTGCCGCCATAAATCGCGGCGTCGCTATTGAGGATCTCGGCCCAACGGCCTTCCGACGGCACGCCGACACGATAATCCGCGTGGGGAACAGGGGTCATGTTGACGACGACCAGAACTGGCGCCGCGTCGCGGCCCATCCGCAAAAATGCGAACACACTGTTCTTGCGGTCATCGCCGATGATCCAGCGGAAGCCAGAACCTTCACTGTCGCGCTCGTGCAAGGCGGGCTCGGCGCGGTAGATGCGGTTCAGGTCACGAACCAGTCGCTGAATGCCACCGTGCTCCGGTTTAGCAAGCAGATCCCACTCGATCGCGCCATCGTGGTTCCATTCGCTCTCCTGTGCGATCTCGCCGCCCATGAACAGGAGTTTCTTTCCGGGATGGCTCCACATGAAGCCAAGATAGGCCCGGAGATTGGCAAAGCGCTGCCATCGATCGCCCGGCATTTTGCCAAGCAGGGAGCGTTTTCCGTGCACGACCTCGTCATGGGACAGCGGGAGAACGAATTTCTCCGAGAAGGCATAGACAAGGCCAAAGCCGATCTCGTCGTGATGGTGACTGCGGTACACGGGATCGCGCTCGACATACTGGAGCGTGTCGTGCATCCAGCCCATGTTCCATTTGTAGGAGAACCCAAGCCCGCCCTCGCCGACCGGCCTCGACACCCCGGGCCAGGCCGTGGATTCCTCCGCGATGGTGATCGCTCCGGGATGGACCTCCGTGATCACCGCGTTGAGATGCTTGAGGAACGCTACGGCTTCAAGATTTTCCCTCCCCCCGTAGACATTCGGCAGCCACTCTCCGGGCGCCCGGCTGTAGTCACGGTAGAGCATGGACGCCACCGCATCGACACGCAGCCCGTCGACATGGAAGCGCTCGAGCCAGAACAGGGCGCTGGCAATGAGAAAGCCGGAAACTTCTCGCCGCCCAAGATTGTAGATGAGAGTATTCCAATCCTGGTGAAAGCCTTCCCGCGGATCGGAATGTTCATAAAGGGCCGTGCCGTCAAACTGCGAGAGGCCATAGACATCAGACGGGAAATGGGCCGGCACCCAGTCCAGGATCACGCCGACGCCCGCGAGATGGCAGGCATCCACAAAACGTGCGAAGCCTTCAGCGCCGCCATGTCGGGCTGTCGGAGCAAAGAGCCCGAGCGGCTGATAGCCCCATGAGCCGCCAAAGGGGTGTTCCATGATGGGCATGAGTTCCACATGCGTGAACCCCATCTCCACGACATAGGGTACGAGCCGTTCCGCCAGATCGTCCCAACTGAGGATTGAACCGTCATCGTTCCGCAGCCAGGACACGGAATGCACTTCATAGATGGCGATGGGCGCGTCGGGCCTGTTGCGACGGGCGCGTTCGGCCATCCACTGCGCGTCGTTCCAGACCGGGGCCGTTTTCCCAGGGACAACCGACGCCGTGGCAGGCGGCAGCTCTGTCGCCAGGGCGACGGGGTCGGCCTTCAAGGGCAGGACATCGCCACTGCGCGCGACGATTTCATATTTGTAGCGTTCGCCCGCGCGTAGCGCCGGGATGAAGAGCTCCCAGACGCCAGCTGCGTGGCGCAAGCGCATGGGGTGCCGACGCCCATCCCACGCGTTGAAATTGCCGACGACTGACACGCGCAAGGCATTGGGCGCCCAGACGGCGAAGGACACACCCTCAACGCCGTCCACAAATCGGGGGTGGGATCCGAGGGTATTCCAGAGTGTGCGATGACGGCCCTCCGCTATCAAATGCAAATCGAGGTCACCCAGCATAGGCCCGAAGGCATATGGATCCGCGCGTTCGTCCACAACCGCGCCGCCCGGTCCCGGCCACGTCACACGCAGGTTATAGGGTCCCTCGTCGTGAACGAAGCCCACGAACAGCGCCGGATGCTGGGGCGTGGCAAGTTTCCCCAACGGACGGCCATCACGGGATACGACCGTAACGGCGAGCGCCCCGGGAAGGAACGCGCGCACAACCCGCTCCGTCCCTGATCCATGCGGGCCGAGCACGGAGAAGGGATCAGGAATGCGGCCTTCCGCGAGCGCCCGGATGACAGCCTCGTCGACGCGAAGCAGTGGATTGTTGTCGGCTGCTGGAGACAGAATCACATCTTCACACATCATGCGTGCTCCCGCACCGGGTTCTCTACGAGCCGGGTCACGAGCGCCGCCAGGGCTTGAAGCGGGATATCGATCCAGTTCGGGCGGTTCGCCGCCTCGTAGCAGAGTTCATAGGCGGCTTTCTCGAGCGTGAAGAGATCGGTGAGGGCCGCTTGGCGGGCGTCGATTCGCCCGATCCCATCCTCGCCATCCTCCAGCGAGCCCCCCTGATAGACAGCCAGGAATGTACTACCCGATACCTTGCGGAATTTTTCGATGAAGGCCTGCTTCCGCGCATCGGTCGATTCACCGCGGAGTTCAGTTCGCCCTGCCACCGCAGCAGCATAGTCAAACGAGCGCAGCAACCCGGCGACATCTCGAAAACGACTTGCCTTGGCGCGGCGTTCAACCAGGCTGCGGCTTGGCTCTCCCTCGAAATCGACGATAAACACATCCTGCTGCGCGATCAGGACCTGGCCCAGATGGAAATCGCCGTGGATGCGCGTCTGAAGCGCGCCGACACCTGCCGTCGCAAGCGTCCTGACGTTCTCGATAAGCCGGCTACGATGCGCAATGATCTGCGCCGCGCTGAGCCGGTCCGCCTCGCTTGCCCAATCCCTCCTTTCCTCGATGATCGCACAGGCCCTTTCTATCTGAATGATCACTGAAGAGGCCCAGGCAGCCGTCGTGTCCTCGCCAACGATGACAGGCGCGAAAGCAGGATCATCACTTGGTTGGGCGAGCAGATCGTGCATGTTTGCCAGAGCGTGGCCAAGCGCTGCCGCCAAAACGCGATAAGGCCGGAGCAATTCCTCATCGGTCATGCTCTCGTCCCGGACCGCCTCGTCGCAGTTGCGCTTGATGAAATCAAGCGTCCAATGCCAGCCATCGCCCTGGTTGCGTATGAAGCCTTGCACGATGGCGATTGTCGCAGATTGATCCTCGCGATCCCCCCACCGCTTGACGACTTCACCGAGCAGCGGCGCAGAATTTCTGAAGCCGAGCTCTGTCAGCCGGCGGTTCATTTCCGCCTCGGGATGAATCCCAGGCTGTTGCCGGCGGATAAGTTTGGCGACGAGCTCATCACCGACAATAACCGAACTGTTCGACTGTTCCGCAGAAAGCCAGTTCAACGGGGCGTCAACCGCGACGTCGACCTCCGCGAGCCTCGCGGTGGGGATAAAGCGAACCTCGCCGTCGCCGAGCGGAGCTCGTCTGGCCTCCACCAGCGCGGTTATCGTACTGCGGATGAAGGGATCAAGAACGAAGGCGTCGGTGAGGTAGCCAACGCGCCTGCCCCGCCTAAGACGGGCCAAGGCGAGCTGCTGGGGTAATGGCGCGCCGGCTTCATCTTCCCAAACAACGCCCATTGGCAAGAGATAGCGAGCCGTTCCCTTGGCTGTCGTGACATCGATCTCGGTCATCACCGTATCGGGGGTCCGAGCCAGAGATGCCAGCGACGCGATTTCGACCTTGAGGATCGGCTCGTCTTTGCCGGCGAACCACCGACGCTTCTGCAGATAGGCTGGCAGCGCTTCGGTTTCGATGACGCGACGGTTCTGCTTGTTCAAAAGCTCGTCCAGCCCATGGCGCAGGACGATCGTCGCGAATTCGGGAAGTGGCTCCGGCGCCGGCACGTGCCACGACGGCAGGTTGGTTTCTGTCGCCAGCAAGAACCAGTAAAAGCCGAAGGGGGGCAGCGTCAGCAGATAGGTAAGCTGGCCGATCGGCGGAAAAACGGAGTCAGCCGTCATCTCCACCGGAATGCGGCCGACAAAGGCCGACAGATCGAGCTCAACCGCTTGGGGCGAACGGGACAAGTTAGCGACACACAGAATCGTCTCGTCCTGGTATTCCCGCAAGTAGGCCAGGATCTTTCGATTTCGTGGATAAAGAAATCTCAGCGTTCCACGGCCAAAAGCAGCATGCTTGCGCCGTGTCGCCAGCATCCTCCGCATCCAATTCAGGAGAGAATGCGGATCTCTGTTTTGCGCCTCAACATTGATAGCCTCGAATCCATAAAGCGTATCCATGATCGGAGGTAGAACAAGCTGCTCGGGATCAGCGCGCGAGAAACCGCCATTGCGATCGGCGGACCACTGCATGGGCGTGCGCACGCCGTCGCGATCACCCAGATGGATGTTGTCGCCCATGCCGATCTCATCCCCGTAATAAATTACAGGCGTGCCTGGCATGGATTGCAAAAGGGCATTCATCAGCTCGATGCGGCGGCGGTCACGCTCGAGCAAGGGTGCAAGGCGCCGGCGAATGCCGAGGTTGATGCGCGCCCGCCTGTCGGACGCGTAAACCTGCCACAGATAGTCGCGTTCGCTATCGGTGACCATTTCGAGCGTGAGCTCGTCATGGTTGCGGAGGAAGATGGCCCATTGGCAATTCTCTGGAATATCGGGAGTCTGTCGAAGTATATCGGTAATCGGAAAACGATCTTCCCGCGCAATAGACATGTACATCCGCGGCATCAGCGGAAAATGGAACGCCATGTGGCATTCATCGCCGTCACCGAAATACTGCTGCGTATCCTCCGGCCACTGGTTCGCCTCAGCCAGAAGCATCCTGTCGGGGTAATTTGCGTCGAGTTCGGCGCGGATGCGTTTCAGGACGGCGTGAGTTTCAGGCAGGTTTTCGTTGATGGTTCCTTCGCGCTCCACCAGATAAGGCACCGCGTCGAGCCGCAACCCGTCGACGCCGAGATCGAGCCAGAACCGCATGACGCTAAGGACCGCGCGGACAACCTGCGGATTATCGAAATTGAGATCGGGCTGGTGAGAATAGAAGCGATGCCAGTAATAGGCTCCCGCAACCGGGTCCCAGGTCCAGTTCGACTTCTCGGTATCGAGGAATATAATCCGGGTATCAGCATAAGCCTGGTCGTTATCCGACCACACGTAGAAATTCCGGGCTGCAGAACCCGGCTTGGCATGCCTCGCCTTCTGAAACCATGGATGCTGATCTGAGGTGTGATTGATCACGAGCTCCGTGATGACACGAAGGCCGCGTGCGTGGGCTTCGTCTATGAAGCGTTTGACATCCGCCATAACGCCATAATCAGTATGGACATCCCGATAGGCGGCGATGTCATACCCGTCATCACGCCGGGGAGAGGGATAGAATGGCAGCAGCCAGATCGCGGTTACGCCGAGGCCGGCAATATAGTCCAGTTTGTCGATAAGACCAGGGAAGTCACCCACACCATCGTTGTTTGAGTCAAAGAATGACTTGATGTGGAGCTGATAGATGATTGCATCCTTGTACCACTGCGGATCAGCGGGAAGCGATGAAGTTTTCCGGCGTTTAGACATGTCAATGCCCTCCAGCCGGGCGAACGCGCCAGATTGCGTATGGCTGATGATGGGGATCTAGGGTCAGGGATTGCAGCTTGCCCTCGCGCACATACGATCTATCATTGACCAAATCATCGATCGCGAGTGTTGATTGGTCATCGAGACCCCACTCCCACAACGGAAGCTCGAATGAAAAAGTCGCCTGCTCGAAGGGGTTGAGGTTTATGAGAACCAGTATAACGTTGTCGCGTGCGGGCGTCGCCTTGCCATAGTAGATAACCCTACTGTCGAAGGCGTTGTAGAACGTCAGTCCAAGGTGGGTTTGCAATGCCGGATTGGTCCTGCGAATGCAGTTCAGCTGCGTGATCTCGGCGATTATGTTGCCGGCCTGCTGCCAGTTCCGAGGCTTAATCTCATATTTCTCGGAATCCTTATATTCTTCCTTGCCGGGCAGTGGCTCCGCCTCGCAGAGCTCGAATCCGGAATACATGCCCCAAAGTCCCGACAAGGTTGTTGCCAGGGCGGCGCGAATAAGAAACCCAGGACGACCAGAGTTCTGCAGGAAGACTGGATTAATATCGGGAGTATTTACGAAAAAATGAGGCCGGAAGAAATCCCGCACCGGGGGGCGTGTTAGCTCGGAGAGATAGTCGACGATCCCGCTCTTGTCATTTCGCCACGTGAAATACGTATAGGATTGCGAAAAGCCGACTTTGGCCAGTCGATACATCATCTTTGGCTTGGTGAAGGCTTCCGACAAGAAAACCACATCGGGATAGCGAGACGTCACATCGTCGATCATCCATTCCCAGAAGGGCAAGGGTTTTGTGTGCGGATTATCCACGCGAAAGAGGCGTACGCCCTCGGCCGCCCAAGTCAGCACAATGTCGCGCAAGGCGAGCCAGAGACCCGGAATGGCGCCGTCGGCGTAGAAGTCGACATTGACGATATCTTCGTAGCGCTTGGGGGGGTTCTCAGCATAGCGGATGCTGCCGTCAGGCCGCCACGCGAACCATTCGGGGTGCGCCGTCAGCCACGGATGGTCAGGCGAGCATTGGATCGCGAAATCCAGCGCGATTTCGATGCCGTGGGCGGCGGCCGCGTCGCGCAATCTTCGGAAATCATCGAGCGTGCCGAGTTCCGGATGGATGGCATCATGTCCGCCCTCGTCGCTGCCGATCGCGTAAGGGCTGCCCGGGTCGTCGGGGCCTGCTGTCAGTGAGTTGTTGCGACCTTTGCGGTTTTTTCGACCGATCGGATGGATCGGGGGAAAATAAAGAACGTCGAAGCCCATAGCCCGGATTGCAGGCAGGCGCCGGATGACGCCGACCAGGCTGCCGTGCTGGCGGGCGTCGCTGGTTTCAGAGCGGGGGAACAATTCGTACCAGCTCGCGAATGCGGCTCCCTGTCGCTCCACAACGAGCGGTATCTCGACATCATGCCGCGATGAACGGTCTCGCGGATCACAGGCCGCAGCAAGCTGTGCCACGTCGGGGGCTAGAAGCCGGTCTATGCGTGCTTCGACGGTGGCTTCAGATTCGGCCTTCTTGATCGCCGCGGCAAGAGCCTCGCCATCCGGGCATCGAGCACCGCCCGATGTCTGGCGCAGATGGAGAAGCCCCTCTGCCAATGCCACATCCAGGAGCTGCCCGGCGGCGCGCTTCTTCTCCACCTCGTCGCGCCAAGAGCCATAAGCGTCGCGCCACGCTTCCACCGTGTAAACGTGTCGGCCAAGGCGCGTGGGAACAAAGCTGCCTCGCCAGCAGTCATTTTCACCGCGCTCCATTGGCGCCCTGTGCCATACTGTTTCGTCAACGGGGCGCCAGAGGATTTCAGCCGCGATCTTATCATGTCCGTCGATAAACAGATCCGCCGTCACAGTGATCGGGCAGCCGAGTACCTTTTTGACAGAAAAACGCCCCCCGTCCACCGCGGGCGCGACATTCTCCACCACGACGCGAGGAGCCTTGACCGCGACTTCCAGGGTATCCGGAACTCGCGCGGGTACGACCGCCGATGCCGGCCGAGAAGGCAGAACCAGGACGGCCCCGGGGTCCAGACGAATGGTTTCCAATGACGGTACCTGAATGTCACCAGCCGCGAATTGCAGGAAGGTTGTCGGCAAGGGTCCGAGGCTTTCAGCCCTAATCACGGCCGAACGACCGAGCTCGGGATTGACGAGAAGCAGGCTCGCCTCTTCTGCCGCGCGTGGCGCAGCGTGATCCGTGCGCAGCACGACCGTTACAGGCGCGCCGGGACCGCTCATACTGTGAAGTGTATCCTGATTTGACCCAAGGCCTCTTTTTCTGATCGCGTCGAACGCTCGCGACAGCGCTTCCGAAAGGCCGCCTGAGATCGGCCGACTATCGTCCTGGCTGTAGGCCCGCATGGGCGTTGTCGCCGCCCGCTCAAAGCCGCTTGGCACCAGGACACCGGAGCCGGCGAAGGCCGCGACGTCGAGGGCTCGTTTCGCCGCGCGAAGATGGTCCTCACCGGCGACGGCGGCGAGACGGCGACCGAATGGTGTCTCCACGGCCCACATGAGAGGCGCCGCCGATTGGCGCGCTCGGTCACGAGCAACGAGCTCGGGGGAGCGGTAGTCCCAGTCGGCAAGTGAGGATTGGAGCCGGTCGAAGCCGCACCCGGCTAATTCCGTGATCCCGGCCGGCGTGATCCCCGCGACATCGGCTATAAAAAGGCAATCTGGCGCTTTTTGGCGTACGCGCCCCATCAGGCCGAACCAGGCTGAGGCTGGAACTTCACGCGCCTCCACGCAACGAAAGCCGGACGCTCCACTCGCGTATAGATCAGCGAGCTTCTCCGCATAAAAGGAGATGACATCGTTCTCGACTGCCGCTTCGTGCCATCTGGCGGCACGGGAGCCTCGCTTGCTCAGAGAACGTGGGTCAATGATCCCCATATCACTGTCGTTCGAAAAAAGATCATGAATTTCCGGAACAAACGCGTTCCTCGCGAGGCGGCCGACAACGATATCGATGATGAGCTCAAGCTTATGCTCGTGGCAGACCCGGGCCGTTCGCTCCAACCAGGCTGTAGGTGTATCCTCAAGCCCCGCGACGGCGATCTCTGCGGCGACTTTGTCGAATGTCTGTGGAAGAAAAATGTTTCCTCCATCGCCTACCGTAAAAATCGGCGCGCTACACACATGCGTGAAGCCAAGAGACATGACTTCGGACAGCCTGTCATGTAACTTTTCATCACAAAAGAATAATGGAGAGACATAATAAATACACGGACCCATCGGGATCTTTTGCATACTAGATCTCTAATCCCCGGATTAAATGCAATGCACTGGATTGTGGTTTTGGCGCGAGATGTGCGATTTTGAGAAACTCGGGCTGACGCGGACTTCCGTCCTGTGGAGAAAACCGAGATCACCAGAACAAGTTCCGCCGGGAAGTGGCGATGGAAGGCACGGCAGCCACGTGAACCTGCACAAACCTTCACCCGCGCCCCTGGCTTACGCGTTGGGCGCGATTGCCTCTCGCCCGGGATTTGAAACTTCAAAACGACGCCGTGTAGAGCACGCGAACATGGCCATTGCTTTCATCGCTTCAGCTAAGCGACAGAGGCTGCGGTCGGCAGGCGTTGCTCCGTAGCAACCGCGCCAGCAGCTGCATGCGGGCGCTGGCAGATCTCGAGGGCCGGCAGGCCTTTCCGAGCCGGCCATTTTCAAAGGCGGCGATCACGCTGTCATGAACATAGCTTGTCCGGCAGACCGTGAGCGTGTTGGCAAGTTCATCCGCCAGTGGTGCGATCGCCTCCCTGATTTGCCGGCGCCGATCGCGCTCGCTGTTTTCCGGCTCCAGCCTGCCGAGCTCGTCGAGTACTCCAAGCGAGGCCGTCAGCGTACGGAAATCCTTGAGTGAGATGGCATGGCCGCTGATCTCCTTGAGCCAATCGTTCACCTCGCTCGCCCGCACCGCGCGAACAGTTCCATCCCCATCTCGATGCTTGAACAGCCGCGAGCCGGGAATCTCCTTCAGCCGCACTAAAGCCCGGGCGAGCTCGGCGTTGCGCACCGCCTTTTGGATTGCCTTGCCGCCTTTGCCGGTGAACGCGAGCCGCACCTCGTCTCCGTCGATCTTCACATGCGACTTGAGCAGCGTGGTCGCGCCGCGTGTGCCGCGCTCCTGCGCATATTCATCACCGCCCGCGCGGATCGCCGTGAGCGCGACGAGCTGCACCACGGCGGCCAGCGCAAAGCGCTTTTCCGTGACTGGCCTCCGGAGCTCCCGTCGTACATAGCTTAGAATCTTCGGGAGTGCCTGCGCGAGCCCGGAGAGCCGATGGGCCTTCAAAGTCTCACGCACCAGCGTCCAGTCGGGATGATATCGATACTGAAGGCGCCCGGCGGCGTCCTCGCCAATCGCTTGCAGATGAGCGCGCGGATCAGCGGCGAAGCGAACATTGCGGTACGCAGGCGGTACGGCCAGCTGCTTCAACTGCGAGAGCACGCGTGCATTCTTTATTGATTTGCCATCTTGAGTCTCATAGCTGAAACCGCGACCTCGGGGTCTGCGGATGATCACCAACTCGTCAGGCGAGACTATCCGCAGTTCGAAGCGGCGCGCCAGACGCCTAATGCCCGTCTTCGGTGTCATGAAAGAAAATGCCTCCACATGGCACAGTGCAGAACGTGGAAGGCGGCCTTGCGTTCCGCCTGGAACGTTCCCGCTCGTACATGCATTCTTTCAGCAGCACTCGGAGGACAGAATGGACGAACGAGAAAATCGCATCCGGCAGCGCGCCCACCAACTCTGGGAGGAAGAAGGCCGACCGGAGGGACGCGCCGAGCGCCACTGGTTCCAGGCCAAAGAGATCGTTGCGGTTGAGGAAGGTTACTTTGAAACCCTCGAGCCGGTCGATACCGTCGAGCCTGGTGCCGCGGAACCGATAGAGGCGCTGTCCAATGCTGGCGAATTTCCCACCTTGACCGACCAGGGTGAGATGCAGATCCCTAACCGACCCGAGCCTTCCTCCGATACGCCTGCCGGTGCGAAAGCTGGCAGGCCTGCGCCAGTCAGGAAGAAGCGCGATACCAAGCTTACGAAAAATGCATCGAGTGCCATGCAGAAAAAAGCCAAGGCGCGACCCGTTCGGAAAGACGATGAATAAAGCCGCTCGTTCCTATCGATTTTGAGAGTATATCGCGTGCTCGTCAGTACACGTAGATACAAGCTTAAATTCTGCAATCATCGCCGATGTCCTGACGGATCTTGACGTAACGCGAACAGATCACCCATGAGGCTTTGCCGATCGCAAAGTTGACGCGAGATAAAATCAAGCCGTGCTAAGCTCACTCCATCCGTCGCTCTCACTGTCTAAGGTCAGCAACGCCGACCATGATGAAAAAGCTCTGAGCGTCGTCAGCTCCCTCTACGTGTCGGAAGAAGCTTACCGAATAGCGAACGCGCCGTGTTCGTGACGATACTGGCTGCCTCGGGATCGCCCCCGGCCAACGCGCCAGCGAAACCTCGTGCTTGTGCGAACGTGATGTGCGGCGGAAGCGGTGGGACGTTCGGGTCGGTGACCATATCGAGCACAAATGGCCGGTCGGCAGCAAGAGCCTCGTCCCAGGCCGGACCGACCTGCTCGGGATCATCGACACGCCGTCCGCCGAGACCCATCAATTTTGCAATATCCGCATAGGGCAGATCAGGCAGGTCCTGGCTCGCCGGCCATTTCGGATCGCCGGCCTGGATCCGCTCCTCCCAGGTGACATAGGCGAGCTCGCGGTTATTCAACACCATGATGACCAGTCGCGGATCGGCCCAACGCTTCCAATACTTTGCGATGGTGACGAGTTCGTTGATGCCGTTCATCTGCATCGCGCCATCACCAACGAGCGCGACGGCCGGCCGGTCCGAGTGCGCGAACTTCGCGGCCATGGCATAAGGAATAGCGCACCCCATGGTGGCCAATGTGCCGGAAACTGAACCCATCATGCCACGGCGGAACCGCAGGTGCCGGGCGTACCAAACCGTCGTGGTACCGCTGTCGGCTGTGATGATGCTGCGCTCCGGCAGGCGCTCCGACAGTTCGTAGGCGACGCGCTGAGGGTTGATCGGAGACGCTTCGACGAACGCGCTGTCTCGCACCTCTTGCCAACTCTCGCTAACGTTCGTCTCGATTGTCCTTCGCCAGTCATCGCCGATCTTGGGCTCCAGCAATGGAAGCAGGGCCTCAAGCGTGGCAGCGGCATCACCGATGAGGTTGACTTCCATCGGATATCGCAGACCGAGCATGCCTGCATCGATATCGATCTGAACGCCGCGCGCCTGGCCTGGCTTTGGTAGAAACTCCGTGTAGGGAAAACCAGAGCCGATCATCAGGAGTGTGTCGCAGTCCTGCATCATGTCCCAGCTCGCCTTGGTACCCAGCAGGCCAATGGAGCCCGTGCAGAACGCCACATCATCCGCTATCGCCGCTTTTCCGAGCAACGCTTTCGCGACCCCCGCCTTCAGCTTCTCCGCCGTTGCGAGGACCGCATCGGTCGCGTTCACCGCGCCGGCTCCGACGAGAATGGCGACCTTCTCACCCGCGTTCAGCACATCGGCTGCACGTTGGAGGGCAGCCAGGGCCGGCACAGCTGGGGAAAGCTCGATGCCGACGCCGGAGTGCGTCATGCCATGTTCGCGGGAAGGCGCCGCCATGGACTCAAGCTGGAGATCGTTAGGCAGAATGACGCAGGTAACCCGCCGCTCTGCGATCGCGATCCGAAAAGCGCGATCGATCAGATGCGGCACCTGCGCTGGCACAGTCGCCGTCTCGATATAGGCCCCCGCCACATCCTTGAAGAGCGACTGAAGGTCGAGATCTTGCTGGTAATGTGACCCCATCGCCGAACGCGCCTGCTGGCCGACCAAGGCGACCACGGGTCGGTGATCAAGCCTTGCGTCATAGAGGCCGTTGAGGAGGTGAACGGCCCCTGGTCCGGAGGTCGCGATGCACATCCCGACTTCCCCTGTGAAGCGTGTCTCGCCTGAGGCCATCAGGCTTGCCGTCTCCTCATGACGAACCTGGACGAATTCAATGTCGTCCTCGCGTCGTTGCAAAGCTGCGATGAGCCCGCCGATTCCATCCCCTGGATAGCCATACACGCGCCTGACACCCCAATCGTGCACACGGTTCCAAATGAAGTCCGAGACGGTGCTTGCCATGGTTGTCTCCGAGATAAAATGACGGATCGAGCGGGCCCATCTGCCCCTCTCGAACGTGCTGTCCCCTCGCTAGCGGTCTGTCGCGATCAGGGGCAGGACTCGTTTCGAGATCCGATTGCAGGGCTGCGCGTGGCTGATGTGCCCGCTTCGCCGGTGGCGATGCGGCTGCTGTCGAGAGGCAACGACTGCTTTGTCGTATATGTTCCCTCGTTCGCGATTCCGCCGAAATTCCGTCCCGCCAAGGGAACGCCGAAGGTTCCTGGTGGTTGGCTCTGCAAACCCCCATCAATGGAGCGCGTTATGCCAGCGAAATCGAAAGCTCAGCAGAAAGCGGCCGGAGCGGCTCTCGCGGCGAAGCGAGGCGATAAGAGCGCGAACGAATTAAAGGGCGCTTCGAGGGAGATGGAGAAGTCGATGAGCGAGAAAGAGCTCAGCGAACTCGCCTCCGCGAAGCGCAAGGGGAAACCTGAACACGCCTCCAAATCCTGATCGTCCGCTGCTGACCGCATCACTTCGAACTGCGTTACACATTCGTGGGTTGCGACTTATGGCGATGCGAGCGAGGCCATCCCGGAGCCCGGGGGTCCGAAGCGTTGCGCCGCGCCAGGCGATTGCAAGAAGCGTCGCCAATGTCATACCCGCGAGGAGGCCCTCACGTGCGCCTGGAAGGCCAGTCGTAGCTGCCCCCGTACGGGCCTGTTCGATGTAAGGGCGCTGCAGCCACGACACTCGAAGGCGCGCCACAGCAGCCACCTTTCAACACGGGACAAGGGGCGATCCGTTCTTATTTTACAATCCGGTCTAATAACTTCGCGATCTCGGATGCAAGCTGGGACTGCTGATAGGGTTTTGAGATGCGCGGCAACTCGCTACCAGCACCTGGCGGAAGCTCGGCATATCCCGTCGCCAGCAAAATGGACAGGTTCGGCCGCAGTTCAAGCGCAGCTTTTGCAAGCTGAGCACCGTTCATCTGTGGCATCGAAAAATCGGTGATCAGAAGATCTACCGAGTCATTGCTGCGCAATATATCGAGCGCCGCTCTGCCTGAGTTCGCTTCAATGACGACGTGGCCGAGATCCTCCAGCATATCAACTGTGCTCATGGCGATGAGCACGTCATCGTCGACAACGAGGATGGTTGCCTTGGGAAGCTCGGCAGGACGCTCCGACACAGGCGTCGATTTGGGCGCAACTGGAGGCGGCTGGGTCGTCATGGGCAACCAAAGCTCCGCGGTTGTGCCGCGTCCGGGCGCGCTTGCCAGTTTCAGGGCACCGCCAAGCTGTATGGCCAGACCATGGATCATTGAGAGGCCAAGCCCTGTACCCTTGCCGAGCTCCTTCGTAGAGAAAAACGGCTCGGTCGCCTTTTTCAATGTTTCCTCATCCATCCCATGCCCCGTATCGCTGACGGACAAGCGCACATAACGTCCTGCGGACAACTCCGTGTCATCGGCGCTCTCGGCAACGTCGACGGTGATGGAAAGAACGCCCCCCTCAGGCATGGCGTCCCGGGCGTTCACGATGAGGTTGAGCAGGGCGAGCTCGATCTGATTAGCGTCCAGCAGAGCCAGAGGAAGACCTTGGGGAATATGGCGTCGCAATTCAATCAAGGGTCCGACCGAACGCTCCATAAGTTCGTCCATCCCGGTAACAAGTGCGGCGAGATCAATCGGCTCGGGCTTCAGGTCCTGTCGACGGGCAAAGGCTAGCAGCCGCTGCGTGAGCGCCGCCCCGCGCTGTGCGCCTTGCAAGGCGCCATCGACCAGACGGGCAGCCTTGGCGTCATGCGCGACTTGACGACCCAGCAGATCCAGATTGGCCATGACCGCCATCAGCAGATTATTGAAGTCGTGCGCTACGCCGCCCGTCAGCTGACCGATCATCTCCATCTTCTGCGCCTGGCGAAGAAGCTCTTCCGCGGCCTGCCGCTGCCGAATTTCCTCCAGGATTGTCGCATGAGCGCGCTCATTCTCCGCAGCGCGGGCCGCCACACGCTCTTCAAGCGTCTCATTCAGACGGCGCAAGCGTTCTTCAGCGGACTTGCGCTCGGTGATATCGGAAGACACCCCGACGATGCGCCCCTCGGGAACACCCTCATCGTCAACCATGCGCCCATGAACTTCTGCCCAATGCACGCCACCGTCCGGCCAAACGGTCCGATATTCCACCGCGTGGTCCCCACCACGCTCCACGCACTGCTTCTCCGCCGCCGCGACGGCGTCACGATCATCGGGATGAATGCTGGCGAGCAAGTCGGTGTAAGAGAACGGCTCCCCCGCGCCGCGGCCGTATACCGCGTTGTGGGTGGCGCTGCTTTTCAGCTCCCTGGTCGAAAGGTTCAGTTCCCACGTCCCAAGTCGGCCAGCAAGCAATGCTGTGCGCAGTCGCTCTTCGCTCTCGTGCAATTCGCGAATGCGTGATCTCGCCTCGAACTGGCGGAGACGGCCACGGACAGCCGCGCGTGCCATGCTGATGAAACTGGTCGCATGGAAAGGGCGCTCGAGAAACGTGACGTTCCCGAGTGTTTCCGATAGGCGTGCGGCGTTCGGATTACGCTCCGGGCCTCCACCCCGATGTGTCAGAATTATAAAAGGGAGATCCGACCACGTCGGCTGGGATTGTACCCATTCAAACAGACCCCGCAGGTCTGCATGGCGCAAAACCTCTTCCGTCACGACGCCAAGCACCACGCTGTCGCTTACCGAAGACGCAAGCGCCTTCACGTCATCACAGGCGTCCGTCTCTATTCCCGCGCTCCTTAACAGATGTGCGGCAAGAACGGCGTCGCGGCCGTGGGGAGCGAGAACCAGAGCTCGTAATGCGTTGTCGATGACGGTTACCTCGGTTGCCCGCGGTTGAGGAGAGGCTCGGCAGGACCTACAAAATTTGGCACGCCGCGCAGCACGCCCTGGAATTCATAGAGCGGCTGGCCGAGAGAGAGACCAGTGCTATTGATTTGGAACTCGCGGATCGTGTCTTCGTGGCGGCCAGTTCGCTTCTTGATGACGGACACAGCGCGCCGTGCCCGGCCCAGCGCCTCGAAGTAGCGCAGCAAGATCACCGTATCGGCAAGATAGGTGATATCGACCGGCGACTTCATGTCACCGACCAGCCCGTGTTGCGCTACGGTCAAAAATGTCGTCGCCCCCTGCCGATTAAGATATTGTAAAAGCTCGTGAACGTGTAGAATGAGCGCATTCTCTCCCGGCATCGCAGCTTGATAGCCGTTAAGGCTGTCAATCACCACCGTTTTGGCTTGGGCATCTGTCACGCGCATACGGACGCGGTGAGCGAACTCGCCGGGCGAAAGTTCCGCCGCATCCACCTGTTCGATGTGGAGAGCGCCGTTGGCGCTCATGCGTTCGAGATCAAAGCCCATCGCTTTGGTCCGATCGAAGAGCAGGCCGAGTTCTTCATCGAAGATAAAAATCGCGGCCTTCTCTCCACGCTTCACGGCTGAAGCCACGAACTGCAGCGCGAACGTGCTCTTGCCCGTTCCCGCCGGCCCAAGCACCAGCGTACTCGACCCCTGCTCAATTCCGCCCCCAAGCAACGTGTCAAGTTCGGTTAAATCACTGGTCGCCTGTTTGCGATGGAAACCCGTGCGGTGCTCAGAGGCCACCAGGCGCGGGAATATTTCCACACCTCCTGTCTTGATGGTGAAGTCGTGATAGCCACCCCGGAACGCCTGGCCGCGATATTTAGCGACGCGCATCCGGCGGCGCTCGGCACCGTAGTCGGGCGCCAGTTCCTCAAGCTTGATCACGCCGTGCACAACCGAGTGCACAGTCTTATCATGCGTGTCCGATGTGAGGTCGTCGAGCAGCAGAACAGTTGCTTCGCTCCGGGCAAGAAAGTGCTTCAGCGCAAGTATCTGCCGCCGATAGCGTAGCGAACTCTGAGCGAGCAACCGAATTTCCGATAAACTGTCAAGCACGACACGGCGCGGCTTTACGCGCTCGAACGCCTCGAAGATCGCTTTTGTCGTCTCGCCGAGCTCGAGCTCCGAGGAATAGAGCAGGCTCTGCTGCTGATCTTCGTCCAGCAGCGTCTCCGGCGGAACGAGTTCGAAAACCTCAATGTTCCCGTCTATCTCCCAGCCATGGGAGGCAGCTCCCGCGCGCAGCTCGCGTTCGGTCTCGGAAAGGGTGATGTAGAGGCCTTTCTCACCGGCCTCTGCTCCTTGAAGAAGGAAGCCCAATGCGATGGTGGTCTTGCCGGTGCCGGGGTTTCCCTCGAGCAGAAATACATGCCCGCGCTCCAGCCCCCCCACCAGAATGTCATCTAACCCGACGACGCCGGTACGGGCTTTGGTCGATACCGGCTTCGTCACGCTCATCATTGCTCTTCCCTCAAGACTACGCCCCAACGTAAGACGCGCAGACCCCCCGCGTGGTTCCTTTCTTCATTTGTTGAGATGCAGTCCGGTCATTGCCGTGTCCGCGACAACAGCCGGTAGCCAACCCTGCCAGAAACCACGACGTCGACCGGATTGGTCACCATCCAACCAACCGCGCTCTCCCGGCACTTAAGCTGCATCCGGCATCCGGTCGATCAACTTGTCGAGCGTGATCGGATAATCGCGGACGCGAATGCCCGTTGCATTGTAGATCGCGTTGGCGATGGCAGCTCCAACGCCACAGATCCCAAGTTCGCCAACCCCCTTGGCCTTCATCGGCGAAGACATTGGATCTTCCTCATCAAGGAAGATGACCTCCTGATGCGGGATATCGGCGTGAACAGGAACCTCATAGCCGGCGAGGTCATGATTGACGAAGAAACCGCGACGGGTATCGACGGCAAGCTCTTCCATGAGGGCTGCCCCCGCGCCCATTGTCATCGCGCCGATCACCTGGCTGCGCGCCGTCTTCGGGTTGAGTATGCGTCCGGCCGCACAGACGGCCAGCATGCGCCTTATCCTTGTTTCCGCCGTTGCGGAATCGACGGCTACTTCGACGAAATGCGCGCCGAAGGTCGATTGCTGATGCGTTTTATCGAGGTCGCCATACTCCATCAGGTCCTCGCCAACCAGCGGCGCTCCTCCAACGGCGTTCAGTAGCGGGACGCGACGGTTTCCCGAAAAAACCTCGCCATCAGCAAAAACCGCTTCCGCAGAATTGATGCCAAGCTTCTGCGCAATAGCTTCACGCAGCTTGAGACAGGCGGCGTAGACACCGGCGGTCGCGCTGTTGCCACCCCATTGGCCTCCCGATCCCGACGAGACGGGAAAGCGGGAATCGCCCAGTTTAACGGAGATCTTGTCGAGGTCTAACCCGAGCATCTCGGCCGCCGTTTGACCAATGATGGTATAACTCCCCGTGCCGATATCTGTCATGTCCGTCTCGACAGTGACCGTGCCGTCTGTTTCAAGCCGCACGCGGGCGGCCGATTTCATCACGAGGTTGTTGCGGAAGGCCGAAGCGACCCCCATTCCTACCAGCCAGCGACGATCCCGGGTCTGGCCTGGCTTTGCGGAGCGCCTGCCCCAACCGAAATGGTCCGCGCCTAACCGCATGCATCTGTCGAGACTACGCATCGAAAACGGCCGCTCGGGTTTTTCGGGATCAACCTGCGTGTCGTTCAGTAGACGGAAGGCGATCGGGTCCATCCCGAGCTTCTCGGCCATTTCATCCATGGCCATTTCCAGCGCCATGAGGCCTGGCGCCTCGCCAGGAGCGCGCATGGCGTTGGCCTCCGGCAGGTCCAGGATGGCCAAGCGCATCGCGGTCATTCGATTGGCGCCGGCATAGAGAAGCCGCGTCTGCTGCACGGCGAGCTCAGGTCCGCCTCCGGCAAGGTCACCCGACCAGCTCTCGTGGCCCATCGCCGTGATGTGGCCGTCTTTGGTGGCGCCGATCCGGATCCGCTGGATCGTCGCCGGCCTGTGCGTCGTGTTGTTCATCATCAGAGGCCGGGAAAGCGCGACCTTGACCGGACGACCGGCCGCGCGCGCCCCAAGCGCTGCCAGCAGTACATCGGACCTTAGAAAAAGCTTGCCCCCGAACCCGCCGCCGATGAAGGATGAAACGATCCGGACGTTGTCTTTGGGGATGTCGAGCGTCGCGGCCATGTCGGCCACCGCCCAGGCGACCATTTGATTTGAAGTCCAGAGCGTGAGCCTGTCGCCATCCCACGCCGCAAGCGTGGCGTGGGGCTCCATCATCGCGTGGCTTTCATCGGGAGTGGAGTAGGTTTCATCGAGCTTGACCGGCGCGCGCGCAAAGGCACCGGAAAAGTCGCCGACATGGGTGTCCGCCAGGCCCGGGTCGTCACCCTCCGGCGCGCGGGCACCGCTCCGCGCCGCCGCGAGGTCAAATGAACCGCCGGTCGCCGCATATTCCACCCGAATGAGGCTAGCCGCGGCACGGGCTTGCTCGAAGGTCTCCGCGACGACGAGAGCGATCGCCTGATGATAGTGCTCGATATCCGGACCCGCGAGCAGACGCGCGGTGTTCCTCTTCGCCTTCCCGAGCTTGCCTGCTTCCCTCGCCGTCACCACTGCGAGCACACCCGCGGCCTTCCGCGCCACTTCGATGTCGATCGACCCTATCCGTCCCTTGGCGATGCCCGCGCCCACAACATATCCATAGGCTTGGTTCGAGACGACATCGTACTGCTCATAGGCGTAGCGAGCTGTGCCCGTCACCTTCAGCGGTCCGTCCAGCCGATCGCGCGGCTGACTGATGATAGTCTTTCGGTCGATCGGATTGCTCGTCGCGGGTTTGTCGAACTTCATGGCTCAGGCCCTCGCCTCGGTCAGCACTGCGTGGAGCGTACGCTCGACCAGCTGTAGCTTGAACGCATTGTCCCTGGCGGGGTTGGCACCGTCGAGCAGCGCACCTGCGGTCGCCCTCGCGCCGCGGGGCAACGCGACATCGGCTCTTTCGCGTCGCCAAGGCTTGGCGGCAACGCCACCGAGGGCAACGCGTCCCGTGCCATCCTGCTGTATAATGGCTGCGACGGAAACGAGCGCAAAGGCATAGGATGCGCGGTCGCGTACCTTGCGATAAAATTGCTTTCCGCCGATCGGTTTGGGCAATACGACTGATGTAATCACCTCGCCGTGCTTCAGCACAGTTTCGGTTTGCGGCGTCGTCCCGGGTAGCCGATAGAGGTCCGAGATCGGGATTGCACGCGTCGCTCCGTCAGGCTTGACGGTTTCCACGGTCGCGTCCAGCGCGCGCATCGCGACAGCCATGTCCGATGGATGTGTGGCAATACAGGCCTCGCTCGTACCAATAATCGCGAGTTGACGCGCGATGCCACCAATCGCGGAGCAGCCGCTGCCGGGCTCACGCTTATTGCAAACCTGACCCGTATCGTAAAAATACGGACAGCGGGTGCGCTGGAGCAGGTTACCGGCAGTCGTGGCGCGGTTCCTCAGTTGACCGGAAGCCCCCGCCAGCAGAGCCCGAGACAGGACACCATAATCGCGGCGAATGCGCCGGTCCGCGGCAAGAGCGGTGTTGCGGACCAAGGCGCCTATACGCAGCCCTCCATCAGAGGTCGCCTCGATCGTATCGAGCTTGAGCGGATTTAGGTCGATGAGATGTGTCGGCGCCTCAACTTCCAGTTTCATCAGGTCGATCAGGTTGGTCCCGCCGGCGATGAACTTTGCGGCCGGATTGACGGCGGCGGCGCTCGCAGCCGCTTTTGGGGTGTGGGCGCGCTCATAGGTGAAGGCCTTCATGCTTGCCTCCCCGCTACTTCTGTCACCGCCTCGATGATGTTGGAATAAGCGCCGCAACGGCAGATATTGCCGCTCATGCGCTCGCGGATTTCAACGTCGCTGACTTCGACCGGCGCAGTCAGGTCGCTGGTGACATGGCTCGGAATACCGGCCTCAATTTCGTCGAGCATCGCTATGCTGGAACAGATCTGGCCGGGCGTACAATAACCGCATTGGAAGCCGTCATGCTTAACGAAGGCCGCCTGCATGGGATGCAATTGATCGACGTCGCCGAGCCCTTCTATTGTTGTGATGTTGGCGTTTGGATGCATAACAGCCAGGGTCAGGCAAGAGTTTATCCTGTGCCCATCCACGATGACCGTGCAGACACCGCACTGACCGTGGTCGCAGCCCTTCTTTGTGCCCGTCAGGTGCAAATGCTCCCGCAAAGCGTCGAGCAGGGTGGTCCGGGTATCGAGGGTCAGCTCACGGGTCCTGCCGTTCACGCCAAACGAGATTTCCGTCATCACCGGCTGGCCAACTGGCGTAGACTGGGGATACGCAGATGTCGGAAGGACCGGCAAGGCGGAGCACGCGCCAGCTCCGACCACGAGGTCGCGCCTGTTCAATGGAAATCCTCCTGGAGTTGGCATTTCCGCCTCCAATCTCTATGAAGCCGCGCTCGCAATCCTGCTTGGAATGATCTGCGCATCAATGATGAGAACTGCTGAGGGCTCTGCTGGTTCATTCCAGTTCTAAAAACGAGCGCACACGAAACTGTCACCCGGCGGGTAAAGAGCCCTGTTCGGTTGGCGAGCGGCCATTCCGACGGAGCGATTGCTTGTGAGGGCGCACAATCTTGACCTTAACCAATACGAAATGGCCCGCTGCCGGTTCGTTAGACAAAGGAGGCCATCGTCGTACAGCGGGGCCAGCGCCGACATCGCCGACCAACTGGCAGCTCGTGTTTGTCGCCACCATGCAGTCTGGCTGTAGCAGGGGTTCCAGCCGGTCGAACCAAACCTCGGTCTGCTTGCACAGTACACAGAACGTCACACTCCCAAGGGCCTGACGCAGGCTAATATTTTAATCTTGAAGAAGTACTCATCCGTGCTACCGTGAGCGAAGAATAGGCCAAGATATGGCTTCATGGGGATCAGAGTCGTCCGGATTGCGCGCAGCAATCTGGCAAAGTGTTTCCGGGCATTGGGGCGGCCCGTTACGCGACGCAAATCATAAGGGATCAAAAAAGCAGAAAAAGGCCCGCATCGCACTGACATAACCACCAATAACGAGGGGTAATAATGGGTCGATGGAAGCGGATAGGACATATTAGCGCGAGATATTCGTTGTGAGTATCCGCATCCAGGGTCTCTTCAAGAAATTTGGCGACGTGAACGCTGTCAACGGCGTGAGCCTCGACGTCCAGCAGGGCCATATGCTGGTGTTGCTCGGTCCTTCGGGCTGCGGCAAGACAACGGTGATGCGCTGCATCGTCGGGCTGGAACAGCCAACCGCGGGCCGCATCGAGATTGCCGGCAAGCCCGTCTTTGACAGCGAACGCCGCGTCAACACGCCCGTCAACGAACGAAACGTCGGCATGGTCTTCCAGTCCTATGCGATCTGGCCGCATATGACTGTGTTCGAGAACGTCGCCTTCCCGCTGGAGATGAAGGGACTGCCGGCAGCCGAGGTGCGTGACCAGGTCGAGGACATGCTCGCTGTCGTCGGTCTCTCGGCGATGATGACGCGGGGCGCGAGTGCCTTGAGCGGGGGTCAGATGCAACGTGTGGCGCTGGCGCGCAGCATGGTGATGCGGCCGTCGGTGCTGCTTTTCGACGAGCCCTTGTCCAACCTCGATGCCCGGCTGCGCGACCATCTGCGGGTCGAGCTGCGCGAGTTGCAGACGCGCTTCTCCATCACCTCCGTCTTCGTCACCCACGACCAGCAGGAAGCGCTGGCGCTGGCCGACGAGGTGGCCGTCATGCAGGCCGGCAACCTGTTGCAGCGCAACGACCCGATCTCGATCTACCGCCGTCCGTCCTCCAGCACGGTCGCCGAGTTCATCGGCTACCAGAATGTCTTCCCGGTCGAGGTTCAGGGCGAGCGCGACGGCGGCACCGGTTTCCGCATCGAGGGGATCGACCGCGCCTTCGTGGCCGCCACGCCTCCGGGCAGCGGCAGCGGCGGCACTTTTGCCTGCATCCGGCCCGGCGACATCGTCGCTGAACTCGCTGGCGATGCATCGACCGCTCTCGCGTCGAACCAGGTGCGTGGCGAGGTGACGCTCGCCAGCTTCATGGGCTCGCACGTGCATCTGCGCGTTCGGCTCGATGAGGATGACAAGGTCTTCGAAGTGTTCGACAAGTCGGTCGATCCCGCCATGCGTGTCGGCGCGCGCGTCAGCCTCACCATTGCCGCCGGCGCCATCTTGCTTCTGCCGCGGAGCGCCGCGTGAGCAGTGCTTCCATCGCCGTCCAGCGCACCACCTTCATGGCCGTCCTGCTCGGCATACTGGCAGTTCTTGCCATCGTACCGATCGGGTTGGTGATCTACACGGCGCTGCAGGATGCGGTGCCCTTCACCGGCAACGAGACCCGCTTCACGCTGAAGAATTTCGCGCTGCTCAGCGACCAGCGCCTTCAGGTCGCGGCCTTCAATTCGCTCGTCGTGGCCGTCGGCGGTACTATCTTCGCCACGGTGATCGGCTGCTCGCTGGCCTGGCTGGCGGCACGCACCGACGTGCCCGGTAAATCATTCATCCATATCGCCGGCGTCCTGCCGCTGTTCATCTCGATACTGGTTGCAGCGGTCACCTGGTCGCTGCTGGCGGCGGGAAATTCCGGCTACCTGAACATCATCTTCGCCGATCTCGGCCTGCCGTTTCGCCTCGAAATGCGCTCGCTGGCGGGCTTCATCTTCGTCGAGGGACTCTACCACGTCCCCTACCCCTTCCTGTTCACCTACGCCGCCCTGACCATGATCACATCGGACATGGAGGATGCCGCCGCCGTGCACGGCGCCAACCCGATCCGGGCGACACGCCGCATCGTTCTGCCGCTGGTGATGCCAGCCATCCTTGGTTCGGCCATTCTCAACCTTGTGCTGATGATCGAGACGGTCGGCGTCCCGCTTATCCTGGGCGGGCCAGTTGGTATCGAGACGATCTCGCTGCGCATCTACTACCAAATGGTGCGTCCGCCGGCCGATCCTAACGGCGCAAGCGCTCTGGCGCTGGTGCTGGCCGGCATCGTCTGCGCGCTGATCTATGCGCAACGCTGGGTGCTGAAGGGCCGCGACTACCGCACGGTAACCGGCAAGGGCCTCAACCAGCGCGCCGTGGCGCTTGGGTGCTGGCGGGTACCGGCCCTCGCGCTGGTCATCGTCTATTTCGTGATCGCCATCGTCATACCGGTGTTGGCTCTCCTGCTCGGCTCATTCCGCGCCAATCTCTTCATTCCGAACTCACTGGCCTTCTTCGACCTGTCGCAGATGAGCTTCCGCCGGCTGATCCAGGTGGTTTCGAACCGCCAAGTGCAGTCCGGCCTGGTCAACAGCCTGATCGTCTCGTCGGTCACCGCGATCGTCGGCACGGCGCTGTTCTTCACCCTGGCTTATGTGGTGAACCGCACGAGACTGCCGGGGCGGAAGTTCCTCGAATACATCGCCATGCTGCCGCTCGCCATCCCGGCCATGCTACTCGCCATGGGCACTCTGTGGACCTGGGTCGGTTCGCCGATCCCCATCTACGGCACGCTCATCATCCTCATCATCGCGTTCATTCCACGTTTCATGCCTCAGGGTTACCGGGCGATCGCGTCCTCGATCACACAGGTCCATGACGACCTCGAGGACGCGGCATTGGTTTGCGGCGCGAACCGGCTGACGATCGTCCGACGGATTGTCCTTCCGCTCGTCAGGGGCGGCGTTTTCGCTACCATTTTCCTGCTGTTCGTGCTCGGGCTTCGCGAAATCGGCGCCGCGCTTTTTCTCTACACAACCTACACGCGCGTGCTCTCGATCGTGCTTCTCGAAGCTTATGAGAGCGGCATGTGGGACTTCGTCGCATCGCTGTCACTGCTCTACTCAGTGTTGCTTGGCGTCGTGACCCTGATCGGAAGGAAGTGGATGAAACCAGCCGTGTAGCGCGGACCTGGACCGCCGCGCGGTCGCGCCGCTTCGTCTAATATAAAAGAACTCATCAGAGCAGGCACATTTATCAGAAAAATAAATCACAGAGGTGGAAGTCATGCTGAGGACCCTTGGAATTGTGGCGGCGCTGGCGTTCGGACTGGGCACGGTTGCGCAGGCACAGGAAGGGCTTGTGATCAACGGTGAGAAGATCACGTCAAGCGAATTGCTCGCAGCCGCCAAAAAGGAAGGAAAGATAGTCCATTTCGGCGCCTATCCGCAGGATGCGATGGAGGTGGTGCACAAGGCCTTCACGGCAGACACGGGCATCGAGACGGAATACGTGCGCATGTCTACCGCGCCCCTGTTCCAGCGCATCCTCACGGAAGCCCAGGCCGGCAGCCTGGCGGCGGACATCGTCCACATCTCCGACATCGTCATGATTGACGAGCTGGTGAGCAAGGGCGTGCTGGCCGCACCCTACAAGGTCACGAGCTTCGATGCGCTTCCGGCCAAGCTGAAAGACACGGAGGGCCGCTGGTATTCGTTCATCAACGCGATCTACACGCCGGCGATCAACACCGCGCGCATCAAGGAAGCCGACACCCCGAAAAGCTGGGCGGATCTGCTCAGCCCCAAATATGCCGGCCAGATGGGTGTCGTGAACATCGACGGTGGCGCTGCCTTCGCAGCCTACACATTCCTGCGCGAGAAGGTTAGTCCGACATACTGGGCGGACCTCGCTGCGCGAAAGCCCCGCATCTACCAGTCAGTTGCTCCGCTGACGACGGACCTCGCGCGTGGCGACCTTGGCGTTGCCGTCGGTTCGCCGGAACCCTTCCTGCTTCAGGTGCAAGCCGGCGCACCCCTGAAGCTGCTCTTCATGCCCGAAGGCACACCGTCCTTTCCGGTTCCCGGCGGCATCACCGCCACGGCCAAGCATCCCAACGCCGCGAAGGTGTTTCTCGATTGGGTGACGAGCAAACGCGGCGGCGACGCCGTGGCGGCCGCCCTCGCCTACGGCATCAACCCGCAGTCGGCCAACCCGACCGTACCCGGCATCACCTATCCGAAGCCCAGCGAACTCTGGAGCCCGGACCTGGACAAGTGGCGCGCCGAGAACGTCTCGGCCCGAGACGAATGGCGCAAGCTGTTCGGCAAGTAATGCCCTGGCCGGGTCGGACATCCACGCCCTGCCCGGCCGCATCCTTTTCAAGCAAGCAGAAAGGTCAGTTTTATGGTTGAGCGTCCACATGTTCTCCGCATCAATGTCGATGACGTGCCGGAGATCAGCGCGACATCGCCGGGCCGGGATGGCCAGGTTCACGGAGTGTCCGTCCGCATGGTTTATGGCACCGAGACCGGGGTCATGATCGGCGCGCGTGAGGAGGGCTACCACTCCAAACCCCATCACCATGATTGCGAACAGTTCAACTTCATCCTCGAAGGCGAACTCTGGTTCTTCATCGGCAAGGAAGGCTTCCGTTGCAAGAAGGGCGACTTCGTCCGCGTTCCGCGCAGTGAGGTGCACTGGGTGTGGGTGCGCGCGAAGGGCGGCTGCACGATGCTGGAGACACACACGCCGAGCCTGACCGGCGACGCTCAGATCAAAGGCAAGGCGACAAGCATGATCGGCGAGGCCGAGAATGCACAGATGGTCCCCGGCGCGGAGAACATCTACATCGATTATCCTGAAGCAGAGGAAATCGAGCGCAAGGCATTCGCAGCCGACCCAGACTGAGCATAACAACAACGGGAAAGGTGCTGTCAGTTGGCGCTGGCAGCCCTTTTTTGTTGACTGAACTTATCACGGTGATCAGACCGGGATTGTCCGGTTAACGGGTGGGTCGAGGTGGTACTTTCCAAAGCCGATGGGATGGTCGCGCTGAGGCTAATCAGGACGGGCCGGTTCTGCGCGATTGCTTCGGCTATTTGAGGACTCAGGCCATGGACCGGATATCACCGCGCGCAAAGCAAGCCGCCAAACGATCGCAGCGACGACCTTTGAACATCATAGAATGAACTCCACGATGGGAGGCCCTCTCACGCCGTCCGCCACTCACCGGATGCTCGCAACAAAACCGTCGGCACAGCTCACGATCGCGGCGACAGTGTTGAAATGAAATCCGCAAGCTGATCGCCGAGCAGCTCGACGTGCTTTCTCGCACATTCATACGCCGCTTCTGGTTCCTGCGCGTCGATCGCATTCATGATCTGCTGGTGTTCGCTCAGCGTGCTGTACATGCGCCCCGGCTGGTAAGTGGCCTGCATTCGATAAGCGCCTATTCGGCGGCGCAACTGCACGGCCTGATCAGCGATGTAGTGGGTATGCGCGGCCTGATACAGGAGATCGTGAAATTCCTGATTGATCCGATAGAACGCTGCCGGGTCTCCTTCCGCATAAGCCACGGCCAGCCTGTCGTGAACCGCGCGCATCGCTGCACGCTCGGCAGGGAGGGCTCTACGGGCCGCCAGCTTGGCACATAGTCCCTCGAGCGCAGCCATTACCTCGAACATCTCGATAAGGACGGGAATCGAAAGCTCCGCGACATGTGTTCCCTGACGGCCTCGCGCCTCGACCAAGCCAAGAGCAAACAGGGACTTAATCGCTTCCCGTACGGGTGTTCTGGAAAGACCGAATTGCCGCGAGAGTTCCATCTCGTCGAGACGCTCCCCGGGCCGAAGGGTTCCATCCAGGATCATCTGCTCCAGCCGGTCGCGCAATTCGACGGCGCGCGTAGGCTGGCGTTCCCGGACCCTTAAATCCGGCGTGATGACGCCCTTTTCTGCCTGCTTGTCGCGACGAGGCTTTGTCTTAGCATTCATGCATCGCTCCGTGGCTGTACGACATGCGCGAATCTGTATCCAAAAATTCCAGTTTCTGCATGCCTTATCGTTGCGTTGCCGCCGCAGTTCCCCGGGAATTCATTTGTCTTGAACGGCCTCTGGCAAGCCTTGCCCGCCCAAGAACTCTCGGGCGCGGAGAGCCGAATTTTATGGCAGTTGAAGTCATGTATCTCCATTTGCACCGTATGCAAACACCGCGCGCCTGCATAATAGGCGAAACGACCGAAAAATCACCATAGGCTCGCAAGAATGGCAAGAATTGGGGATTTCAAGGCCGACATAGGCCGAATTTCCTCAGAAATCCGTTTGACCGCAAAAAAACATCATGTATTCATAAATCGCATATTTGCATAATGGATGCGTGATGGAACTCAATCTGACGGGACGAACAGCACTCATAACGGGTGCTTCACAGGGCATAGGGCATGCCTTGGCGAAGGTGCTGGCGGCAGAGGGCTGCGATTTGCATCTGGCGGCGCGAAACCGGGCGGCCATGGAAGGCCTCAAGGCGGAACTCGCCGTCTATCCCGTCAAGGTGACTGTCCACGAGGCGGACCTGAGCACGCCGGAGGCAATGGTTGCGCTGGACGAGGCGTGCGGGGATTTCGATATCCTCATGAACAATGCAGGCGATATTCCAGCGGGCTCGATCGAGGACGTGACGGACGACTCCATTCGTCGCGGCTTCGATCTAAAGGTCTTCGGGTACATCACGCTGTCGCGCGCGTTCTGGAAGCGACGCAAGGGGAAGGGTGGCGTCATCATCAATGTGATCGGCAATTCCGGCGAGAACTGGGATGCCGCGTATTTTGCCGGGTCAACCGGCAATGCTGCGCTCATGAGCTTCACCAAGGCGCTCGGCGGACGCAGCATGGATGAGGGTATCCGCGTCATCGGTGTCAATCCGGGGCCGGTCGACACACCGCGCATGTTCAAGATCATGAAGCGTAAGGCGATCGACATGCTGGGTGACGAGTCCCGCTGGGAGGAGCTTTACGACAAGTACCCCGGAAAGCGCCCGGCAACGGCCCAGGAAATTGCGGATCTCTGCGCCTTCCTGGCCTCCCCCAAGGCTGGCTACATCAGTGGTACGGTCGTCACAATTGACGGCGGCATCGCCGCGCGCGGCTCGGTGATCTGATCCCATGACCAACGCGCGTACGCGAAACCGCTATTTCGATGAACTGTTTTCCACGCCCGATCTGGCGTGGATGGGGCAGAACACAAATCACGTGCCGGCACATCCGGCTGTGGTCGAGGCGATGATCCGCTCCGTCGAGGCTGGAGAATTCAACGCCTATGCACCGCCGATGGGTTTCGAGGCGCTGCGCAGCGCCATCGTCACCGATCTCGGCACGCCGTCCGGCGAGGCGCTTGTAACCGAGGGTGGGGTCAACGCGCTGGCGATGATCTGCAAGGCGCGCGCGAAGCCCGGTACCACGCTGGTGACGACCGATCCGACATGGAAATGGCCATGTCTCTTCGCCGAGCAGGCCGGCGCCGAGGTGGTGCAGATTCCGATCTATACCCCTGAGACGGACTTCAAGCTTACCCCGGAGGCGCTTCGTGCTTCCGTCGATGAGCGCTGCGCGATCATCTACCTCGTCGATCCCAACAATCCCCTCGGGGTTCGCTACGAACGGTCCGAAATCGAGGCCTTCGCCGAGATCGCGCGTTCGGTCGGCGCTCTGCTGATCCATGACTGCACATATCGTGATTTCGCCGATGGTCACACGCCGGTGCTGCGGGTGGCACCGGAGGGCACCGTCGTCTCGCTCAGTTTCTCCAAATGGCTCGGACTGGCGGGCATGCGCATCGGCGCGCTCGTGGCCGAACCGAGGCTGGTCGACGAGTTCTCTGCGGCCTCCACCTCCGTGCTTGGCGCTTCCGTGGTCGCCCAGCGCGCCGCAATGGCGGGGCTGTCTGTCAAATCCGCATGGATGCGGGAGGTGCGCGGCGTTGATCGCGCCAACAAGGCCATGATCATCGAGGCAGCAGAGCGGGCCGGTCTTTGCGTGCCTATCCCGGTATCTCACGGCAATTTCCTTGTGCTGGAGACTGTCACGACCGGCGTCGCTCCAGAGGCTATCGTCGAGGCGGCACGGCGGGAGGGTGTGATGATCCGGCAAGGGCGCTACCACACCGCGGCCTTCGGCGACCGCTTCATAAAGGTCTCGACATCCGTGCCCGGCGACTGGGCCGAGCGCTTCTGCGAAGGCCTGCCGCGCTATATCGAGACGGCGCGCACGCTCAACGACGTTCCGGCCCTTTTCTAGGCTGCGAGAGAGGCTTTCATGTACGCGGTCGCAGGTGACGGAACCAGGCTTTATTACGAGACGGCCGGAGAGGATGGCACCCCGATTCTCTTCGTACACGAGTTCGGCGGCAATTATGATGCGTGGGAGCCGCAGATGAGCTTCTTCGCGCGGCGCCATCGCTGCATCACCTATGCAGCGCGCGGCTACGCCCCGTCGGAGATTCCGGCCGATGTGGAGAGATACTCGCAGGCGCTCGCCGCTTCGGATGCGCTTTGCGTGCTCGACGCGCTCGGTATCGAGAGGGCCCACGTCGTCGGGCTGTCCATGGGCGGATTTGCGACCTTGCATTTCGGCCTGAACTATCCTGGGCGCGCACTGTCGCTGACCGTCGCGGGTGCCGGATATGGCACCGAGCGGGAGACCGCCGACTATTTCCGCAATACTTCGCTGAAGGTGGCCGACAATTTCGAAAGGGATCCGGCTGGCTTCTCAAAAGTTTACGCGCTCGGTGCGAGCCGCGTGCAGTTCCAGAACAAGGACCCGCGCGGCTGGGCCGCGTTTGCCGAAAGGCTGTCGCACCATTCGGCCGTCGGTGCCGCCAACACGATGCGTGGTGTTCAGTGCCGGCGTCCGTCCTTCTGGGACCTTGAGGACGAGTTGAAGCGGATGATGGTGCCCACTCTGGTGATGACCGGAGACGAGGATGACCATTGTCTTCAACCATCGATCTACCTGAAGAAGACGCTTCCCGCTGTCGGTCTCGCCATCCTGCCGAAGACCGGGCACACGCTGAACCTCGAGGAGCCAGCGCTCTTCAATTCACTGGTCGCCGATTTCATCGCTCAGGTGGAGCAAGGCGCCTGGAAGGTGCGCGATCCGCGCGCTGATCCTGCTCAAGTCATGCGGACGGAGTGACAGCATGGCTCAGGCGGCGATATCCGCGGACCGGCTTTGGCAACGGCTGATGGCACTCGGCGAAGACGGCGCGCTGCCCGGCGGAGGTGTCGATCGCCAAGCGCTTTCGGCGACGGAGATACTGGCCAGGCGACGGCTCATCGATTGGGGTGCGGAGGCGGGCCTCAAACCCTCGACCGATCCGGCTGGAAATCTGTTCCTTACGCTGGAAGGCTCGAGCACATTGGCCCCCGTCGTTACCGGCAGTCATATCGACAGTCAGCCTACCGGCGGTCTCTTCGACGGCACCTTCGGCACACTCGCGGCGCTGGAAGCCGTGACGACAATCGCCGAGGCAGGGATGAAGCCCGAACGGTCGATCGTGGTCGTCGCCTGGATGAATGAAGAGGGAAGCCGCTTCGCGCCAGGTATGATGGGATCGGAGCTGTTCGCGGGCGTGCGCACGCTGGAAGAGGTCATGGCCACGCGCGACGCCGAAGGTATTCGGGTCGGCGATGCGCTCACGAAAATCAACGCCGCTTTTCCCGAGATCGAATCCCGCCCCCTCGGCTTTCCCGTCCACGTCTATGTCGAGCCGCATATCGAGCAGGCCGACAGTCTGGAGCAGGCAGGAGCGGTGATTGGCGTCGTCACCGGAATTCAGGGCAAGAAAACCTATGAGATCACTCTCTGTGGTCGCGAGGCACATGCCGGCACCGAGCCCATGAAGCAGCGGCAGGATGCCGTCAAAGCTTTCGCGATGATCGCTTCGCGTATGCATGAGGCGATGAGCGGCGATCCTTTGGTGAAATTCACGATCGGACGCGTCCTCGTTGAGCCGAACGCGCCTTCGGTCGTGCCTTCAAGGTTGACTTTCCGTATCGATCTGCGCCATCCCGAGAATTCGGTGCTGGAGCAATGCGGTCGGGAGTTGCAGGCAATCGCGGAGGCGTTGGCTGCACCCTGCTCGGTGTCCATCCACTGCATGGTGGATGCGCCTTCCAACACTTTCGACCCCGATTTGCAGCAAGCCATCACGAAGGCCGCTGCCCGGCACGGCTACAAGAGCCGGCCCGTGCTTTCAGCCGCAGGCCATGACGCACGCCAGCTCGCGTCGTTGTCCCGCAGCGCAATGATCTTCATCCCGTGCCGTGGCGGCGTGAGCCATCATCCGGATGAGTGGGCCGAACCTGCGCATGTTGCCGCCGGCGCCACCGTGCTCCTGGACTTGCTCTTACAGGAAGCCGGTCTCCCCTTCGAGCAAGGAAACGTACAATGAGCATCACGAACGACATGGCCGAAATGCCGGTGCAGTTGCCACGCGATCCTGCGAATGCGGCAGAGGCGCGAAGCCGATACTTCAATTCGGGAAACGCCTTCAACATCAAGCTGCCGCCGGTCCCCGGGCACATCTTCACGGATGAGCCTGCACAAGCATTGGCGCTCAAGACCACCGGCTTCATCAACTGCGATCAATCCGACAAACTGGAATGTGCCTTCCCCGCAACGACACCTCTGATGCTCGCTCGCTACGCCACGGTGAAGGCCGGCGAAGCGCTTGATGTCACGCTGAACAACACGGCCTCAATCTGGTACGTCATCACCGGCCGGGCCGATCTACGCGTGGGCGACGAGAAGGTTGTCGTCCGCAAGGGTGATGTCTTCGTGCTGCCGGGCGGTCTTGTGTCGACAATCAGTGCTAGCGAAGCCAGCGTGTTCTGGGCGGTGGGCAACGACCCTCAACTGGCCTTCGATGCCTCGGAGCCGATGACCGACAGCAAGGCTGCCGTGAGCTTCGTGCACTATCCGGCGGATGAGATCGCGCATCAGCTTGACGTCGTTTACGGCTCCAACGCCAACGCCAACACATCCGGTCACGCATTGATCTTCTCGGCGGAAAAGACGGAAGCCGCCCGCAATATCACGCCGACGATGACGTTGTCGCTCAACACGCTGAAGCCGAGGAGCGAACAGCCACCGCACAAGCACAATTCGGCAGCCATCACCTTGGTCGTCAATGGTGATCCGGCGTATTCGATGGTCGCCGACCGTCAGTGCGACTGGTCGCCTTGGGCCACCCTCGTCACACCGCCCGCCGCCAAGCACAGCCACCACAATAACGGCGACACCCGCGCGGAGTTTTTGATCGTTCAGGACGGAGGGCTCTACTATCACGCTCGCACGATGGGCTTCGAGTACTACTGATGGCTGCTGGTACCATACAGACGCCGGCAGCCGAACCGTTCGTCGAGATGCGCGACATCGCCAAGACATTCGGCACAGTGAAGGCCCTCGCGGGTTTGAATCTCTCCATCCGCCCCGGCGAACTGGTCACGGTCGTCGGCCCTTCGGGCTGTGGCAAGAGCACCCTGTTCAACATTCTTGCCGGACTTGAGGAGCCCGATCCGGGTCATACGCTGCACTTCCGAGGCAAGCCGTCCACGGCATCCGCGCTGCTTGGGCAGGTCGCCTTCATGCCGCAGCGTGATCTTCTCTTTCCCTGGCGCAATGTCATCGACAACGCGATTCTTCCACTTGAGGTTCAGGGCAGATCACGCGACGAAGCCCGAAAACTCGCCTTGCAGATGCTGCCGGAGTTCGGGCTGGCGGGCTTCGAAAAGCAATTTCCGCACGAGCTTTCGGGCGGCATGCGCCAGCGGGTCGCACTGATGCGCACCTTCATGTTCGAGCGCGAGCTGATGCTGCTCGATGAACCATTTGGAGCGCTAGACGCGCTGACACGGGCGATGATGCAGCGATGGCTTCTCGACGTATGGGCGAAGCACAAGCGCACTGTTTTGTTCATCACCCATGACGTGGACGAGGCGATATTCCTCGGCGACCGCATCCTCGTCATGACCTCGCGTCCCGGGCACATCAAGCTCGAAGAAAAAGTCGATCTGCCGCGTCCAAGACACCCGGATGTGCTCACATCTACTGCGTTCATCGAGCTCAAGAAGAAGTTGCTCGCCTCGATCGAGGAGGAGAGCATGAAGGCGTTTGCTGCCGGCAGCGCCATCAAGACGCATTAAGCAAAAGAAAGGGGAACAACAGTGAATAGACGTGAACTTTTGAAAACAGGCGCCGCGATTGCGGCGGTCCCGGCTCTGCCAAAGGCCGCCTTTGGCAGCAGCGGCGCGCTGACGCCAGCCTCCCTCAGGTTGAAATGGCTTCCGCAGGCTCAATTCGCCGGCTACTACGTGGCAGCCGCGATGGGATACTATAAGGACAATGGGATTGACCTGAAGATCAATCCCGGTGGCCCCAACCTTCTGACCGAAAACCTTATCGCCACGGGTGGCGATACCTTCGGCATCGGTGGTGGTGTTCACACACTGCTGGCGAGCGTCGACAAGGCTCTCCCTCTGGTCTGCGTCGGTGTTGCCATGCAACATACGCCGTTTGTCTTCGTCTATCGCAAGAACGGGAAGATTGCGTCGATCAAGGATCTTCCGGGCAAGAAGGTGACCACCTGGTTCACCGGTGCCAACATCGTCCTGAACGCGATCCTCGAGCGCGAGGGTATCGATCCCGCATCGGTCAACATCCAACCGCAGCAGGTCAGTGTCACCCCCTTCGTTGACGGCCAGATCGATGTCGTCACGGCCACACGCTACAATGAGTACTACAATCTCATACAGCGTGTCGGCGAAGAGCATCTCGCAAGATTTGTACCCGAGGACTTCGGCATTTCGGTCCAGAGTGACCTTGTCATCGTCAATCAAAATACTGCCCGCGACAAGCCGGAGCTCATCACAGCGTTCCTGCGCGCGTCGGCGAAGGGCTGGGCCAAGGCCTTCCAGGATCCCAAGGCAACCGTAGACATCCTCCTGGGAGTGGCGCCGACGCTCGATCGCGGTCATCAGGAATTCATGTTGGCCGAGGTCGAAAAGCTGGTCATCACGGATGAAGTCCGCAAGAAGGGCATCTTCACGATGGACATGGAAGCCATCCGTGCGACCCACGACGTTCTGTTGAAGAACAAGGCGATGTCGGCCGCGGTCGATCTGGACAAGGCCTTCAACGGGTCCATGCTGGCCAGTATCCCGCGGTCAGAGCTTCTTCCGTGACAATAGCCAGACACATCGATGGCCGCTCCCTTCCGGGGGCGGTCCTGCGGTCCATCGGCTCCATTCTGCTGGGATTGACGGCATTCTTCCTTGTCTGGGAATTCGTCGTTTATGCTGCGGGTATACGGCCTTTCTATCTGCCGCGGCCAACAGCGATTGCGCAGGCAATTCTCGCCGCGCCGCAGGCATATATCGATGCTTTTCTAAAAACCTTCACCGAGACGGTCATAGGCTTCGTCAGCGGTTCCGCGTTCGGTATCGGCGTCGGCCTCCTGTTCTTTCGCTTCAGGCTGCTGAGGGATCTGGTGTTTCCCATCTTCATCATTTCCCAGACAATCCCCGTCATAGCCTTCGGCGCACTCGTCGTTTTGTGGCTGGGGAACTCGCTGGCGGCGAAAGCGGCGATTGCCTTCTATCTGAGCTTCTTTCCGGTTGCGATCCACACTCTGATCGGCTTGCGTTCCGCCGATGCCAAACAGGTTCAGCTCATGCGCAGTTTCGGCGCGAGCTGGCGCCAGATACTTTTCAAGCTGCAATTCCCCTCCGCTCTTCCGAAGATCTTCGTAGCGTTGAAGCTTGCGGCCTCGCTCGGATTACTTGGCGCTATCGTCGGTGAATGGTTCGGCGACACCACGGGCCTCGGCGTCATCCTGATCCAGGCGATGTTCAGCGAGAATGTCACCGCGCTCTATGCCGCCATCCTGGTGTCGGCGCTGCTTGGGACAACGCTCTATTGGATCGTCTCGTTCTTCGATCGGCGCATCGTTTTCTGGAGAGCGGAATGAGCGACATCGAGGAAAGTGGCGATGCACGCATCTGGCGCCGCGGCCTGCTGGGAATAGCCTTGCTGATGCTGTTCTGGGAACTGTCCACGCGGATGTTCTCGTTGCCTCACTACGTTCTCCCACCAGTGAGCGCGATCGTCGTCGGCATGAAGGCATACGCACGGCTTCTGTTCGATTCTGCCCTCATCACGGTGGGAGAAGCGATGGGAGGCCTGGTTCTTGGCACAATATTCGGTGTTATTCTCGCGATGATCGTCACGGTCATTCCCCGAATACGAAACATCGTCCTGTCTTTCGGGAATGCGGTCAACTCGGTGCCTGTGATCTGCCTTTCGCCTCTTCTGCTCCTCTGGTTCGGCATGGGGATGCAATCCAAGATCGCGATGGTCACCATCACTGTCACCCTGATGATCTTCCTGAGTGCATTGGGAGGGCTGGATCGGGTCGACAATCGCGCGGTCGATCTACTGCGCTCCTTTGGTTCGGGGCGCGCCTCGATCATGTGGCGGCTTCGCCTGCCAACCGCGGCGCCGCTCATTCTGGCCGGCGTCCGGGTGGCGATCGTTCGCAGCATGGCAATAGCGATCGCCGCGGAGATGTTGGGAGCCGAGGGAGGGCTCGGCTGGGTAATCTTTCAGGCCGTGCTGAAGGTGGATTTCATCCAGGTTTGGGGGGCGATCTTCACGGCGTCCCTGGCGAGCCTGGCCATGTTCGGCCTGGTCAGTTCGCTGGAACGACGGCTGGTATTCTGGAACTGACTTCGATGCGTAACAGGCACACGCCTCAACCTCAGGCATTCCCGCATATGGAAGGTTCACGATCATGACTTCGATCAGAGGCGTCTGGGCGGCAAGCGCGACGCCCTTCGGCGCGGATGGGGCGATCAACGCTGACCGGCTCGCCGACCATTGCAAGTGGTTGCTCGCTCAGGGATGCGATGGGCTCAGCCTGTTCGGCACCAGCGGCGAAGGAACGTCTCTCGGGTTCGTGGAGCGTCGCGGGGCACTGGAAGCCGTGATCGAAGCCGGAATTCCGCCCGGTCTCGTCATGCCGGCAACAGGTGGGTGCGATCTGGCGACAACCGTCGCGCTGACCTCTCATGCCGCCGGACTGGGATGCGCGGCGGCTCTCGTGTTACCGCCATTTTACTACAAGCCGGCAGATGAAAGCGGTCTCTTCGACTATTTTTCCGCGGTCATTGACGGCTGTGCCCGGACTGGCGCTCAAATTGGGCTTGTTCTGTACAATTTTCCGTTCATGACAGGCGTCAGTATTTCGGCAACCCTGGTGCGACGACTGGCCGACGCCTTTCCGGGTTCTGTGGTTGGCGTCAAAGACAGCAGTCTCGATTGGCGTACAACCCTCCGATACATAAAGACCCTACCGGAACTTTCCATTTTTGCGGGCGAGGACAGACACCTGCGCGCGGCAATACGTATTGGGGGGGCTGGAAGCATTTCGGGAACGTCGAATTTTGCACCCGGCCTGCTTGTCCGCAATTATCGCAGCGAAGATGACGCAACCGCGCGCTCCGAGCTGGAGCGTTTCATCGACGTGTTCGTCGGTCACCAGGACGCTCCGTTCCTGCAGTCGTGCAAGGCGGTCACCGCAGTCGTTCGTAGGGAGCCCGAGTGGCTGGCTGTGCGACCTCCCCTGCGCGCCGCCGACATCAGCACCGGCACGATGCTGCTCGAGGAGTTCCATAAGGCGGGCCTGACCCTCTGACCGCAACCGAATGCCGTGCGCTCGCGCACGGGCAAGCCGCGAAGGCGTGCTGCGAGTGCAGCCGAAGACTCATACCGGAGTAGATTATGACCGTTCAATTGAGGGATATTCCGCACGCAGACGCGCTCGCCCCCAGCGTGGTGTCTTTTCTCGGTGGCAAACACCAATTGCTTATCGACGGAAAATGGGTCGACGCCCTGTCTGGTGAGACATTCGACGTTTTCGATCCGGCAAGCGGCAAAAAGATTGCCGAAGTTGCGGCGGCGGGCAGTGCCGATGTCGATCTAGCGGTTGCCGCTGGGCGTCGCGCGTTCGAAACAGGTCCGTGGTCGCGCATGACGCCTTCTGACCGCGGCAAACTGGTGTGGCGTCTTGCCGACTTGATGGAGCAGCAGGCCGAGCATCTCGCCCAGTTGGAGACACTGGATAACGGCAAGCCGCTTCGGGAGTCGCGCAGCATCGACCTGCCGGGCTCCTACGAACTCCTACGCTACATGGCCGGGTGGGCGACCAAGATCAACGGCGAACAAATTCCGGTATCGGCGGACGGCGATTGGCACGTCTACACGGCCCGCGAACCCGTCGGCGTGGTCGGCCAGATCATCCCGTGGAATTTTCCGCTGCAGATGGCCGCCTGGAAGATTGGCCCAGCCCTGGCTGCCGGATGCACGATCGTGCTCAAGCCCGCCGAACAGACGCCGCTCTCTGCGCTTGCTCTCGGCAGGCTGATTGAACAGGCCGGATTCCCGGCCGGCGTCATCAACATCCTTCCGGGCCTTGGCCACACCGCCGGTGCCGCCATCGCCGCTCATCCCGGCATCGACAAGGTGGCATTTACTGGCTCCACCGAAGTCGGACGCCTGATCGTCAATGCCGCTGCCGGGAACCTCAAGCGCCTTTCACTGGAACTTGGCGGCAAGTCTCCGATGATCGTCATGGACGACATGGATATCGAGACAGCGGTGAAGGGTGTCCGGCGGGCCATCTTCTTCAATACGGGACAGTGCTGCGCGGCAGGGTCGCGGCTCTTCGTTCATGACAAGATCTACGACCGCCTGATGGCGGCGCTGGCTAGTGAAGTCGCAAGCATAAATGTTGGCCCCGGGCTGGATCCCGCCAGCGACCTCGGCCCTGTCGTGTCTGCCGAACAGCAGAGGCGCGTCTCCGGCTATGTCGATCTCGGACGCAGCGAAGGAGCGGAAGTGATCGCGGGTGGTGTTTCGCCCGGCGGAGACGGCTTCTTCGTCCAGCCGACCGTACTTGGCGCAGTCCGGCAGGAGATGCGTGTCGTCAAGGAGGAGATATTTGGTCCCGTCGTCTGCGCGACGCCGTTCTCCGATCCGGAACAAGTCGTCGCGATGGCCAACGCAACCGAGTACGGCCTGGCCGCAAGCATCTGGACACGCGATCTTGGCACCGCGCACAGACTAGCCCGGAGGGTCCGCGCGGGTACGGTGTTCGTCAACGTTCACAACTGGGGCGACCCGGCCGTTCCATTCGGCGGCTACAAGCAATCCGGCTGGGGGCGCGAAATGGGCAAGGAAGCACTCGACCTCTACACCGAGGTGAAGGCAGTCGCAGTCAACCTTACATGAAGGTCTGGAAGTCGATCCGCGGAGACCACTCACGGGGTGACAATCGTTTTTTCCGATGCCGGAGCGTGGACCGCGATGACTGACAGCAAACGCCGCGTCGGGGCTGCCATGGCGCCGCCTCAGTTCCCGGCGGCGTGTGTCACGGCCCTGTATGCAAAGGTTACCGCGGGACCGAGCGTTACACCGCCGCCGGGGTAATACCCGCGCATGATGGACGCGAGCTCGTTGCCGCAGGCGTAGAGCCCGGAGATCGGCTCGCCTGTCGCTAAGCATACCTGCGCGTCGGCCGTGGTTTTCAGCCCCTTCACCGTGCCCAGCGCGGCGGGATATATACGCAGCGCGTAGAACGGCCCTCGTCGGATGGGCGCCAGATTGCCGTTAGGCTTGACATCGGGATCGGCAAACTCCTGATTGTATACATTCGACCCCTTGCCGAAGTCGAGGTCGATGCCGGTGCGGGCGAATTCGTTGTGCCGCGCGACGGTCGCCTCCAGACCGGCAGGATCGACCCCTATCGTCGAGGCGAGCTCCGCCAGCGTGCCGCCTACCTGGACGTAGCCCGCCTTGACGAACGGCCGCAGCCTTGGCGTCAGCGGAAATGGCTTGATAAGGCCAAGCCCGTGTCTACGGATGAAGTTGGTGTCGCAGACGAAATAATAATTGTTGTTTTCGACGTAACCGTCCGCGTACATCGCCATGACGACGTCGTGATAGGAGTTCGACTCGTTGACGAATCGCATGCCTTTCGGGTTGACGGCGATAACGCCGGGTCGACCACGGTCGAGATAGCCGTAGATGATGGTTTCCTCCGTACCATCCGGCGCCGTGAGCACGGATGCGGGAGTCCACAGGCCGGGGCTTGCCAGTTCCTCGTCCACATGCCCGCCGATCCTGCGCGCCGCGGAGATGCCGTCGCCGGTGTTGCCCTTCCACGCCATGGCGTGACTGAACGGATAGTTGCCCGCGAACTCGGCACGCAACGCGGCATTGTGGGGAAAGCCACCGGTGGCAAGGATCACGCCCTTGCAGGCGCGAATGCGGACCGCCCGGCCGTCGCGTTCGGCGATCGCGCCCACGACGCGCCCGTCCTCGCGAATGAGTTCGACCAACGGCGCCTCGGTCCATACGGGCACCCGACGCTCCTGCAGGCTGTAGAACAGGCGGCAGACGAAAGCGTTGCCGTTCTGAACTTCCGTGCCGCGGGCGTATCGCCGCCGATCCGATGCGTAGCGGCCGAGCTTCTTCAGGACCTTGATCGTGGTCGACGGGGACTTGAATGGCTTTATCATGTCGGTGATGTCGGCGGTGCCAACCATCATGCCGCCTAGAACCATGGTACGGTTGATCGGCGGACGAATGCGCTCGAAGTCCTTGCCCAGCCGGCGGCCATCGAAACCTTTGGTGACAAGGGAGCGGCCACGATGCAGGGCGCCGATCTGGTCGGGGTGATAGTCCGGCCAGGCCAGGAGGTCGAAGGAGACCTCGGTGTCGCGCTCCAGTTCGGCGAGCGCCTTCGGCCCGCTCTCCAGAAAGGCGTCGATGAGGTCGGACCGGTATCTGTTGCCTGTTTCATGGCGAATGTAGGTCCGCGCCTTCTCAACCGAATCGTCGATGCCGGCTGCCTTGGCCTGAGCCGTATTGGGAATCCAGACGACGCCGCCGGACGTGGCGGTGGTGCCGCCGATCACTGGGGACTTCTCGCAGACGATGACCTTCAGGCCGCGTTTGGCCGCGAAAAGGGCGGCGCTCAGGCCGCCCGCGCCGCTACCGAAGACCAGAAGATCAATCTCCTCGTCCCAAGTCTTTGCGGCCGTCTGTTTCACCCCAGATGTTGTTTTCATACGATTCTTACCCGCGAAAGCTTGCCATCTACAACGCCCTAGAATCATGTCGGCCGATGCTGCAGACCCTCGGTCGTATCTTGGCCGCGAACTGGCAGTTGTACTTGCGCAATGCGACCACACGCACTTGTACAGTCGGACCGAATGATGCGAGGATCAATCGCGCGGCGTGAACGTTGAGTCTGGGTTCCCAAGTCGCTCCATCGAAACGCGTCGCGGCGCCGGCCGACTTCGTTTGACGTTCGATCATCTGCCCAACATCCTCGGGCTGTTGCGATGACAAGGTCATGCGGCGGAGCCGGCGTGGATGCACCGTCATGCACCGACAGACACGGCTCAGCGCGGCGGCCAGGCTACCGGAGCCCGACCGAGGTTAAGGTACGTGCTCTTCTCGGCCTGATACGCCCGCACTCCCTGCAAGCCGCATTCGCGCCCGATGCCGCTCGACTTGAACCCGCCGAAAGGCATGTTCACCGCCGTCATCTTGTATGTATTTATCCAGACTGTCCCGGCCTTGATCGCCCGTGAGGCACGGAGTGCTCGGCGATAATCAGACGTCCAGATTCCACAAGCGAGACCAAAAACCGTATCGTTGGCCTGCGCTATCAGATCCTCGTCGTCCTTGAACCGCAGGAGGCATGCGACGGGGCCGAATATCTCTTCCTGCGCGATCGACATACTGTTGCTGTCTAGTTCGAGCAGGGTAGGCGCAATGAAGGCGCCCTTGTCGTGCGCAGCTGTTGCTGGCCGCCCGCCGCCCGCGAGGACGCGCGCACCCTCCTCCCGGCTTTGCGTGATCATACGTTCAATGCGGTCGCGATGGGCGAAACTGGAGACCGGCGCCACCGCCGTCGCCGGATCGTAGGGATCACCCACGACGAGTGCCTTCGCCGCCTCGGCCAGCCGCTTCACAAACGCGTCGTAGATGGCTTCGTGCACGAATATGCGCGATCCGGCGATGCAGGACTGTCCGGCATTGGAATAAATTCCATAGACGGCGCCGGCCACGGCATCGTCGAGATTGGCGTCGTCGAAGACGATATTGGGCGATTTGCCGCCGAGTTCCAGCAATGCCGGCACAAGGCGAGACCCGGCGGTCTTCGCGATCTCGCGGCCGCTAACGGTGCCACCCGTGAACGTTACCATGTCGACGCCCGGGTTTTCGACGAGCGCCCGCCCGACGGTCCCGCCAAATCCCGCCACGACATTGAGCACACCGGCGGGGAAGCCGGCCGCCAGCGCCATGCGCCCATATTGCAGCCCGACCTGCGGCGTCACTTCCGACGACTTGAGCACGATCGCATTGCCGGCCGCCAGTGCGGGGGCAAGCTTCTGGGCCTCGAGCGAAATCGGCGAGTTCCACGGGGTGATCGCTGCAACCACACCCACCGGCTCATAGGACGTATAGGCGAAATAATCCCCGCGGCTCGGCACCACCTCGGATTCGGCGGTCTCGCAGACGGCCGCGCAGTAACGGAACATTTCGGCGGCCCAACCCACCTGCGCCCGGCTCTCGGCGATGGTCTTGCCGTTGTCGCTTGTCTGCATCCTGGCAAGCGCTTCGCCATTGGCTTCGATCTGGTCGGCCATCTTGGACAGCAGGCGCGCGCGGCGATGGGCATTCAGATCACGCCATTCCGGATTATCGAGGGCAGCGCGAGCGGCTGCCACAGCGCCCGCGACATCCTCGACCGAGGCTTCGGCGACAATGGCGGCCGTGCGGCCATCGGCCGGATTGATCGATTCAAACTCGCCTTTCCCGAAACTCCAGGAATCTCCGACAAGAAACGGCAACACGCGGTCCCGGTCGGCGGTAAATGGCTTGTTCATCGTGTCAGCTCGCGAATTTGGACGCAGTTGCGGGGCGTGACGCCAACCGGTCGACGACGTGGAAAGCGTCGTCCTTGAGCGGCTGCGTCCGATAGGGTTCCTCGATGAAGCGCACGTCGTCTTCTGAAAGCACGAGTCCTACGGCAGCGACCGCATCATCGAGATGCGACAACTCGAGGGCGCCGCAAAGGACCGAGGCGACCGACTTTTTGCCGTGAAGCCAGGCAAGCGCCACCCGCGCAGACGAGACGCCGTGGCGCGCGGCGACTTCACGCACGCGTTCGGCAATGCCAAGATCGGTGTCCGAGCCGTAGATCGCGAACGCTTTCGCGTCCCGCCCTGCCCGAACCGCTTCACGGCTGGTGAGTGCGACGTTTCCGAAGCGATTCCCGGACAACAGGCCGCGCGCGAGGGGGCTGTAGACGATTACGCCTATCCCCTGGTCCACGCAGAATGGGATCATCTCCCGTTCCTCTTCGCGGTAGGCCAGATTGTATTGAAGCTGCATCGAGCTGAACTTGATCAACGATGCCCGCGCGGAGGCGATCAACCCTGCGGAGAATTGCCATAGGTTGAAATTCGAGGCGCCCACATAGAGCGCCTTGCCGGCGCGGACCACGTCGGTAAGCGCCTCCATGGTTTCTTCTATCGGCGTGGCGGGATCTGCTCGATGCAATTGGAAGATATCGACATAGTCCGTGCCAAGGCGCTTCAGCGAGGAATCGATGCTCGCCATGATATGCTTGCGCGACAGACCGCCGTGATTTGGCCGGTCCGACATCGGCAACCCCACTTTGGTCGCGATGACCACCTGATGTCGCTGGGTGAGCCGGGCTATCGCGCTTCCAAGCGCCTGCTCGCTCAGGCCACCTGAATAGGCATCCGCGGAGTCGAAAAAATTGATTCCCAGGTCCAGCGCATGGCGGACGAACTCTTCAGCATCACTGGCAGGAAGAACCCACGGCTGCCATTCGCTCGAACCGTAGGACATCATCCCCAGGCAGACCTTCGATACTTCAAGGCCCGTGGCGCCCAGCCTCCGATATTCCATCGAATTTTCCCAGAACATGAATGATCAGCGTCAAGAATGTTAGAGCGCCCGGCGGACGGGCGCTGCCCCGCAGTCATGCGACAGGCGGAACGACGGCGCCCGCACTCCTGCCCCATCGGTCCCGGGTCCGTCATGCAACTTCGAGCCAGGACCGCCGGACATCGGCATCGCTCCGCAGCCGCTCAGGCGTTCCCGAGAACACGATATGTCCATGGCCCATGACCAGGCAGCGGTCGGCGATGCGCAGGGCGATCGTCATCTTCTGCTCGACGATGACGATGGCGACGCCGCGCCTGGCGATGTCGCGCATCACTTCGACCAGCCCCTCGACGATCTTGGGGGCAAGCCCTTCCGTCGGCTCGTCGATCAAGATCACCTTCGGATGGCACAAAAGCGACCTGCAGATCGTCAGCATTTGCTGCTCCCCACCCGAAAGCTTGCCGGCGCGCGTGTTCCGACGCTCGGCGAGCCGAGGGAAGTAGGCATACATGTCGTCGTTCGACCACCGTGGCGCGCCAGGAATGCCCGGCTGTGTGCCGATCGCCAGATTCTCGTCGACAGTCAGCAGGTCGAAGACGAGCCTTTCCTCCGGCACGTAGGACATTCCCCGTCGTACGATCTGGTGCGGCTCGAGCCCGGCAACCTCGTGACCTTCGAGCCGAACCGACCCGGCGCTCGGCGGCACCAGACCGATCAGAGCCTTCAGCATGGTCGAGCGGCCGGAACCATTGCGGCCGAGGACCGCCACCGTCTCCTTCTCGCCGACATCCAATGAGACGCCCGACAGGATATGGCTCTTGCCGTAGTGAGCGTGGAGCCCTTCGACTTCAAGCAGGCTCATGGCTGTCCTCGCCGAGATAAGCTTCCTGTACGCGGCGGTTTGAGCGGATGGCGTCGGGCTGGTCGGTGGCGATGATTTCGCCATAGACAAGAACCGAAATTCTGTCCGCGATAGAAAAGACAACGCCCATGTCGTGCTCGATCACGATCAGCGTTTTCCCCACCGTTACCTCGCGCATCAGCTCGACGATGTAGACGGCCTCGTTCTGCGACATCCCAGCGGTAGGCTCATCCAGCATGATGACGTCACCGCCGGGCCCGAGCGCCATGCCGATCTCCAGGGCGCGCTGTTCGGAGTAGGTAAGATCGCCAGCCATGATCCCGGCAACCGAGGTGAGGCGTACGCGCTGCAGCAGTTCGTCAGTCTCGTCATTGATCCGCCTGGCGGTGCTCGCCCGCGTAAACACCGGGAACCGCCGCTTATGGCGCGCCATTACGGCGATGCGCAGGTTCTCGAACACGCTGAGCGCCGGAAAGATGGTCGTAATCTGGAAGGAACGCGAGATGCCCGCCCGATTGACCATATGCCGGGGCAACCCGTCGATCCGCCTGCCGCGCAGCAGAATCTCACCGCTGGTGGGCGAAAGATAGCCTGAGATCAGGTTGAACATGGTCGATTTACCGGCCCCGTTCGGCCCGATGATGGCGTGACGCTCGCCCTCCTTCACCGAGAGGTTCAGCCCTCGGATAATCTTGCTCTCGCCGAAGGTCTTGACGACGTTGCGGACTTCAAGGACCACGCTCATGCTTCGCTCCCGAGCTCGGTGCGTGTCGCGCGGCGTGCGATCAGCACGCCGGCGGAGACCGGCACGACGATCACCAACCAGGTGAGCGGCGACAGCGGCCGCCATTGCGTCCAGAATACACCCACCGGCCCCCAGCCCGCGCCGCGCTCGATCTGCACCTGGTAATCGCGGGTGAGCACTGCGCTCAGAATCTCAAACATTAGCACGACGCCGAAGGTGATGAGCAGTATGCCGGCCAAGACGACCGCCAGCCTCTTGACCGCCCGAGCTCCATGGTTGGCCACATCGGAGGCCGCGTTGATGGCGAGAACCGCGATGCCCTTCGGCGCGAGCAACATAAGGGTGATGAAGATCAGCCCCTGATAGAGCAGCCAGGCGCGGGTGAGGTCGGACACCACATAGCCGAACAACGTCATGATCCCAGCGCCGACGACGGGTCCGAGGAAGATGGAAGACCCGCCGATGAAGGTCTGCAGCACCACGGCGGCGGAATTGCCGACGGCAAACGTGAAGTAGTTGGCGCTTTCGGTCGAGACCGCGAGCAATGCCCCGGCTACTCCGGCGAACAGGCCGGACAGCGCAAAGAGAAACACCTTCGTCCAATAAACGTTGTAACCGAGCGCGGGCAGCCGCGCTTCGCTTTCCCGCAGCGCCACTGCCAAGCGCCCGAACAGGGTACCGGTCATCGCGTAGATCAGGATGGCACACAAGATGAACCAACCCAAGACCATGGTGTAGACATGGCTCTCGCGTCCGAAATTGAACATCATGAATGGGCTGCGGTAGGACGAGATGCCGCTTTCGCCGCCGAAGAGCTCGTGCAGGTTTGGCGCCAGCGTGTAGAGCAGCTCCGAGAGGGCCAGCGTCACCATGGCGAAGTACACGCCGCTCCGACGTCCCGCGAACACGCCGGCAATCACCCCCATGAGCGCGCCGATCACTGCGCCGGCGAGCGGGATCAGCGGTGTCGGGACCCAAACGAGGCCGCGTTCCACGGCGTTCATGAGGTGGACGGCCGCGAAGGCACCAAGCCCGTAATAAGCTGCATGGCCGAAGGAGAGCATTCCCGCCTGTCCGAACAGCATGTTGAAGGACAGCGCGAACAGAGCCGCGATGTAAGCTTTGCCGAGCATGCTCAGCCACGCATCGGACATGTAGATTGGCGCCAATGCCAGCATGAGCAGGATTCCAGCAAGTACGGCAACTGTCAGTCTGCGGCCGCCGGTGCGTGCCTCCCGACGGATCACGTCGGCTTCGGCAGGCCTGAGGGTGGTGATGCTCATGTCCGGTCTCCAAAAAGGCCGGTCGGCCGGCAAAGTAGCACGATCAACATGACGAGGACCGGAACCGCGCTAGCGTAGGTCGACAGGCTGACCTGCGCGATGGAACCGAGGCCCGTCAGCACGTCGCCCAGGCCCAGCCAACGGCCGATATCAAGCAGCGAGATGTTGATCGAGACAGCGAAGGTCGTCAGCAGGCCGATCAGCAGCGACGCCAGGAACGCGCCGCCGAGGGAGCCCAGGCCGCCGACGATGACGACGACGAAGGTGAGGATGGACATTTCCAACGCCATGGTCGGGCTGGTTGTCAACAGCGCGCCACCGACCGCCCCCGCCACGCCCGCCATCCATGCGCCAATGCCGAAGGTAATCATGAAGACCGCGTCGACATTGTGACCCAGCGCGTCGGTCATCGCCGGCCGCTGCACGGCGGCGCGGACCACGATCCCCATCCGTGTGAATCGTAGAATGGCGAACAGAATCGTGAAGAGCGCGACCGCCACGATGGCTACGAACACGCGATAGAACGGATAGTCCGCGCCGAACAGCGTGAATGCCGAAAAGCGCATCGACGCGGGAACGGAGTAATTGACCATGAACTGGCCGAAAAACACCTTGACCAACTCGTCAAAGACGAAGGCCAACCCGAACGTCACCAGCAACTCGCTCGCATGGCCGTAGTGATGGATAGGCCTTAGCAGGTACCGCTCGACCCCGACGCCAATCAGCGCCACGAGCAGCGGGCCGATCAGCAGTCCGCCCCAGAAGCCGACTACGGTCGACACGAGGAAGGCGAAGTAAGCGCCGAGCATATAGAACGACGCATGGGCGAAGTTCAGGACGCCCATCATCCCGAACACCAGCGTCAGACCTGCGGAGACCATGAACAACAGCAGGCCGTAGACGACGCCGTTGATCAGAGAAATGATGAGCCAATCCACTGAGTGCCCCCCTGCCCGCCCGAGAGCGTCAATTTGTCGATTGATTTGCCACGGGCCGGGACCGGCCGTGAGCGCCTGGACCCGAGGGATAAGCGGCCGGCCACGCGGCAAGCCCGCGCCGTCCCCAGACAAGCCAAATGCGCCGACGCAGTCAACCCGCGTCGGCGTTCGGCATCGAAATCAGGACGGACGCTTCATGTCGCATTTGGGCGACGGAGGCACTGCAGCCTCTTCCGGTGACACGACGTTGAGCAGCTTGAAACCGAATTGCGTGCCGTCGTGTTTGTTCTTCGCTTCAGTCGACACCTGGCTGATATAGACCGGCAGCAACACCTGGTGGTCCTCCTTGCGCACGGACCACTTGCCGCCCGGCGTGTCATAGGACGCATTCTCAAGCGCCAGCGCAATGTCCGTGGCATTGATCGGCCCGCCCTTGAGGTCGAGGGACCTCAGCGCATTGCCGAGCAACTGGAAGGCGAATGCGGACGTCGGCTGCTCCGAGGCCGGCAGGTGGCCGAACTCCTTTTCGAAGTCGGCATTGAATGCTTCGCCGCCCGGCACTTCGGTATTATAGAGCTTGGCGAGATAGGCGCCCTCCGCGGCCGGACCGGCCGAAGACAGCGTACCGGGCGTGTCGAGCGATTGATTGCCGATTTGGATCTTCAGGCCGGCGTCCCCGATCGCCTTCAGGAGCAACACGATGTCGTTGCCCCAATTGCCGGTGAGCAGCGTTTCGGCGCCGCTCGCCTTTATCTTGGTCACGTAAGGGGAGAAATCCTGCACCTTCATCACGTCGTGGAGATCGGAGCCGACGATCGTCGCGCCAGCCGCCTTCGCGTATTCGCGCTGAGCCGCCATGGCTTCCTGGCCGTAGCTGTAGTTCTGATCGATCAGATAGACCTTGGGCCCCAGCGTACCCTTCTGCTTCATCGTCGCAACAATAGCCTTGTAGCGCATGAAGGCATTGGAGCTGGCCTTAAAGTAATAGAAATGGCAGCGCTCGGCGGTCAAGTCGAACGCCTCGGCGCCGTCATTCAGGAAGACCACTTCCTTACCAGGATTGCGCTCGTTCCATTTACGGACATCTTCACTGATCTGGGCTGCGATAGCAGACGAATTGGACACCGAGACGACCTTCGCACCATCCCGGATAGCCACCTTCAGCTTGTCGGCAGCCGTCGCCGCATTGCCTTGGTTGTCGTATTCGACAAGCTGGATTGGCTGACCGTTGAATCCGCCAGCCTCGTTGAGCTTCTTCACGGCGTAGCGCTTGCCCTCCAAGAACGCAATTCCGGTGCTTGCGGCGGGGCCGGTCATCGTTTCGATTGCCGCAATCTTGAGTTGCTCTGCCGAAGCGATCGTCGAGAACATCAATGCGGCAGACACTATGGAAACATGCGTTATTGTCAGTTTTTTCATTCTGCTTCCCTCCCTGGATAAGTATCCATTTTCAATCTTATTATGGCACTCGAACGTGCTATACCGTAGACGATATATTGACTGACGTTCGTTCGTCTTGTTGCGAGATAACAGAATGGCAGGCCTATAGCATCTCGATGCCTCCTCATCGGACCCTCGTAATAGAATCCGGTGTAAGCAGGAACCGCCATGGACCGCCGCTCGACGGGCGAATGCCCCGCCTTCTCCAGCGGAAAGGACCAGGCGTGTATACGGGCGAAACGTGGATGCTCCCTTCCCGTTGACCCTGCGCAGGCGATTTCATCGCATTTGTCCGATTGCGATATGGTCGCACTTCGATCGTACCTTAGGTCCGCGGGCATACTTCCGATGCCCCATCGTCATGCGACAGCGCGTGGCAACGTGTGAACCGGATTGTCGCTGCGAACGTGCCGCGATCCAAGCACGGTATCCAAGGAGCCTCGTGATCGACACGCCGAAGAGGCTCGCGGCGGTGGGGCGCGCATCGGACATCGCGCTTGCGGCCGCCGTGCCCGGCATAAGGGATCAATGGCTCGACAGCCGACCATTCGGTATCCGTCAAGTCGCTCGGATGGCGAAGACCATCCCGATCGTATTTCCCGCGGTTCGTCTTCGTCCACATCGCTCCATGCCCAATCGAATTCACTCACCCGCATGGAATTACACACAATTCACATCGTTCAATTTCTTTGTGGACTGACGCTCAGCAACAAGATATTTTCCATGGCCAGCAGCAAGTCCTCCAATAAGAACCCGTTCTCTTTCAATAACATCATGAATTTATCCTCGTCATCCCTAAGTAATTGCGCAATTTCTTTATATACCGACCGGCCGGCTTTGGTCAGCAATATGACTTTTTCCCGCCGGTCATCCATATTTGTCTCGCGCCTGATCCACCGCCTCTTCTCGAGTCCAACCAGAGCCCGGCTGATCTTGGTCTTGTGCATGTCGGAGTGAACGCCGATGTTCTTGGCCGTGATGGGTTCAAATTGGCCCAGGGAGGCAAGCGTGCGCCACTCCGGTACGGTCAGGGGATACTTTCGGCAATAGATCGCCTGCATTCTTCGTGACAAGGCGACCGCGATGCGGTTCAGTCGATACGGCAGGAATGCCTCAAGGTTCAGTTCAGCCATCACGAGCAACCTGTCTGAGGCTATGTCGCATGAACTGCCCCGCCCGGCCCGGCTGCCGTGCAACACGCCACGCATTTCTCCCTGATCGACGCGCGTGGTCATTCGGCATCCGGCTGTCGTGCGGGTGATGCCATTTCAAAGGCCGGGAGAGCCAGGCAAGCGCTGTTGATCGCGCGAATTCGTGGGAAGCGGTCGAGCGGAACCGAGAAGCGCATGGCGTTGAAGACCTGGGGAATGAGGAACGCGTCAGCCAACGTCGGCGTATCGCCGAAACAGAAAGGACCCGCCTTGCGCGCGTTTGCCAGCATCGTCTCGAACGCCGTGAAGCCTTCCGAGATCCAGCGGTCGATCCATGCGTTTCGCTGTTCATTGTCTGCGGAAAACTCGTTCTGTATATATTTAAGCACGCGCAGGTTGTTTATCGGGTGGATGTCGCAAGCCACCAAGCTGGCAAGGCTTCGGACGTAGGCGCGGTCATTGATGTCGGTCGGCAACAGCGGCGACTTCGGAAACGCTTCATCGAGATATTCGCAAATCGCGATTGACTGGGTGATGACGGCGCCATCGTCGGTCACAAGCGTGGGTATGAGGCCGAGGGGATTAAGAGCCTTGTAAGGCTCCTTGTGGTGCTCGCCTCCGTCGCGCAGCATATGCACGAGGTGCAAATCGGCATCGAGCCCCTTCAGATTGAGCGCAATGCGAACACGATACGCGGCCGAAGAACGGAAGTAGGAACTCAGTTGCATCGGTTTCCCCATTGGCGCCCCGTAAGATCAGGACGCGCTTTTTACATTTCCCGCCCTGCGGAGACCGTGGCCTCGCGCCAACCCTGCCTCGGCGATCGCTTGCATCTCGTCGGGCATGATATCGTTACCGATCATGCCGCCGCCCCGTTGGCCGGAGCCGCCACGCTCCGCAATCGAGTTATCAAGGTTCGGACGCGATGGAGAGGCCAAGTGAAGCGCGTGATACCGACTGGGTTCGTGCATTCCTTTTCGACATGTGGCGGGCAGCAATGAAGCCGAAAGTCAGCGCGGGTCCGATCGTTATCCCCCCCGTGGCATAAGTGCCGGCGAAGATGGAATTCATATCGTTCCCGCAAACGTACAGCCCGTCGATTGGACGGTCTTCCGTGTCCAGCGCTCGGGCGTCGGCATCAACTCTGATGCCCAGGGAAGTGCCGATGTCGCCGGGATACAGCTTGACCGCGTAGAAGGGCGGCTTCTGGAGCGGGGCCAGGCACGGACCGTGCGCGTTTGCCGCGTCGCCCATATACCTGTTGTAGGCAGAGGCACCTCTGCCGAATTCCGTGTCGATACCCTGCCGCGCGCCCTGGTTGAACCGATCGACTGTCTCGGCCAGCACCTTTCCGTCGAGGCCCAATTGCGCCGCCAGGTCCGCAAGCGTTTCGCCACGAAACAAATACCCGTCCTTCACGAAGCTTCCGCGCGGAAAGGGGAACGGCCTGACGCGCCCGAGTCCGTAGCGCTGTATGAAGTCCGCATCGCAGATCAGGAAAGCCGGGATGCCCTGGTTGCCGTTGTCGCGCATCGCCTGCACGACGAACTGGTAGTTGTCGGCCTCGTTGATGAAACGCCGCGCCTGCTTGTTGACGATGATGGATCCGGGACTCGTACGGTCGGTGATGAGATGGGGGAATACCTGCTCCTTGCCGTTCTTGTCCTTGAAGACCGATACTGGTGTCAGGAAGGCGTTGTCCTCGTTGATTTGCTCGAGCACAGCACCGGCAGCGAGCGCCATTCTTATGCCCTGGCCGGCATTGTCGTGGGGCGCCAAAGAGCGGTGAACATCCGCATTGGGCAGATAGCGGGCACGCATTTCAGTGCTTTGCGGAAAGCCGCCGGTGGCGAGCACGGTCCCGCAGCGGCTGCGCACCTCGATCTCGCTCTCGCCGCGCCGTATCCGCGCGCCCACGACCCGACGGCCTTCGCAAAGCAGTTCGGAAGCTGGCGCCTGCCTCCAGATCTCGACCCCGGCATCCAGCGCGGACCTGAAGAGGCGCGCCGCGAGAGCATTGCCGTTGACGAGCCTGGTGCCGCGATGATGGCGCAGCCGCTCCACGGCATGCCGGGCGACGATACCTACGGTGTGAAGAAAGGCAGAAAGGGAGCGGCGGGCGTTCAACATCGCCTTCAGGTCCGGAAGGCTGATCATCATTCCCCCGAAGACGGTCGTCTCCGGGCGCGGCATTCGGAGATGCACGAAGTCGGCGCCGAGGCGCGAACCGTCGAAAGGCAGCGTCTCTAGACAGCGACCAAGCTGCGCGCCCGGAACTTCCGACGAATAGTCAGGCATTTGCGGCCGAATGCGAAATCTGACTTCGGTATTGCGCTCAAAATAGAGCAGCGCCTCGGGTGCCACGTCCAGGTAACGCTCGATCATCTCGGGGCGCATACACCTTCCAGCGGCGTGGCTGAGATATTCGAGGGCCTTTTGCCGCGAGTCCGAAAGGCCGTGCGCGGACATTTGATGGTTCTCAGGAATCCAAGGCACACCGCCTGAAAACGAGGTCGTGCCGCCAACGACGTCGGCCTTCTCTGCCACGACGACCTTCAAGCCTGCCTTCGCTGCGCAGATGGCGGCGGAAAGGCCGCCCGCGCCTGATCCAATGATCAGCACATCGACGTCGACAACGTCCCGAACGGCCATTCTTTTTCCTCCAAGATCATGGCAGACATGGTGCGTGATCCGCCAGGGCGCTGCCATCGATCCCGAACACCGCGAAGCTACCTTAACCGCAGATTCGCTGCGACCAAGTCACCTGCCCAAGCTACATAGGCAGCGGCCTTCGATCTTGCCGCGCAAACGCGCCAGCTCTTGTCGGCTTGGCTATGGTACCTTCACACCAGAGGCTTGGCTTCCACCTTAGCCGCTGCCTGATGTGCGAGTGCGACGGAGCAGGATTTCGACCGGTCTCCCTCCCCCAGGGAAATCCGTCATTGTCGAACCGTCGAAAGCGCACCGCATGACACGTCAGGCGCGCACCACCTGCTGTTCGATCGTCCCGAAGATGCTCTCGCCGTCGGCATCGTCCATTTCGATTCTGACGACATCGCCGAACTTGAGGAACGATGTCGTCGGTTTGCCATCGAGGATCGTTTCGACCGTCCGCACTTCCGCAAGACACGAATAGCCGAGTCCCCCTTGCGCGATCGGCTTTCCACATCCGCCGTCAGGCGCCCTATTGGAAATCGTACCGGATCCGATCAGCGTTCCGGCACCCAGCCTGCGCGTCTTCGCCGCATGAGCGATCAGCGTCGGGAAGTCGAAGGTCATGTCCACCCCGGCATTCGGCTTGCCAACCGGCTCGCCGTTCACGAAGGACAGCATTGGCAGATGGACGCGGTGCCCATCCCAGGCCGAGCCGAGTTCGTCGGGGGTAACCACGACCGGCGAAAGCGCAGACGACGGTTTGGCCTGCACAAAGCCCAGTTCCTTCCTGATCTCGCTCATCAGCAGGATGCGCAGCGAGACGTCGTTGACCAGTACGAACAGCTTGATCGCCTTCGCGGCTTCTTCCACGCCGGCTCCCATCGGCACGTCGTCGACGATGACGGCGATCTCCGCCTCGTAGTCGATCCCCCACGCCTCCTCGGCCATGGCGATAGGCTCGCGCGGCGACAGGAATGTATCCGACCCGCCCTGGTACATCAGCGGATCGGTCCAGAAGCTGTCAGGCACGACTGCGCCTCGAGCCTGGCGAACCAGCGCCACATGGTTGACATAGGCGGAGCCGTCGAGCCAGGCATAGGCACGCGGCAGCGGGGCCACACAATCGGTCTGCTCGAATGCCTCGGCCGCGCCGGCGCCACTCTCTATCGTCTCCGCCAACTGCCGCAGCCTCGGCTCAGCCCACGCCCAGTTGTCCAGCGCAGCCTGGAATGTCGGTGCGATGGCAGAAGCGTCCGCCATGCGCCGGAGATCGCGCGAAACTACGATCAAACGGCCGTCGCGGCCGCCCCTCAGCGATGCGAGCTTCATGTCCGAATGCTCCGGGGCTCGCGCTCACGTGGCGTAAAGTTCTTCTTCAACCCCGCCCAGCACTTTGCATAGTCGCTTTGGAGAAATCCTGCCTCGGCGGCGTATCGTGTTATGCGCTGCGGAAGTCGCGACTCGAACATGAAGGCCATCGCGCCTTCCAGCCTGACGGGCTTCAGGTCGACGCTGCTGGCATGCTCGAAGACGCTCGCCTCCGGACCGTGCGGCAGCATCTGGTTATGCAGCGTTGCGCCGCCGGGCAAGTAACCATTGGGCCGGGCATCGTAGACGCCATAGATCAGTCCCATGAACTCCGACATCAGATTGCGATGATACCATGGCGGGCGGAACGTGTTCTCCGAGACCGACCATCGGTCCGCGAATAATACGAAGTCGATATTCGCCGTGCCTGGAGTCTCGGATGGCGCCGTCAGCACCGTGAAGATCGAAGGGTCCGGATGGTCGAACAGAACGGCGTTGACGGGCGAAAAGCGGTGCAGATCATACTTATACGGCGCATAGTTCCCATGCCATGCGACGACATCGAGCGGAGACTGGTCTATGTCCGTCGCAAACAGATCGCCGCCCCATTTCATGTAGAGCGTGCCAGGTCTCTCCACGTCCTCGTAGGCCGCGACTGGCGTCAGGAAATCGCGCGGGTTCGCAAGACAGTTGGCTCCGATCGGACCCCGGTCCGGAAGCGTCAGCGCGCCGCCATAGTTCTCGCAGACATAGGCCCGCGCCGGGCCGTCCACTTCGAGCCTGAAAACGACACCGCGCGGGATCACCACGATTTCGCCGGGGACGATGTCGATACGTCCGAACTCCGTCATGAAACGCAGCCCGCCCTCCTGAGCCACGATCAGAAGCTCTCCATCAGCGTTGGAAAAGTATTCGTCGACCATGGACTGGTTCACCACGAGCATGTGCGCGGCCATCCCGGTCTGGGCATCCGAATCTCCCGCAGTCGTCATGGTCCTCAGGCCGTTGACGAATGTCGTGGGCTCTGCGGGCACGGTAGGCGGATCCCAGCGCAGCTGCGCGATCGGCAGTTCGCTCTCATTGCGTGCTTCCGGTGCGGAGCGCAGCAGCCCCTTGTCCGCCTTCCTGAACTGCGACGCGTGTTTCACGCTCGGCCGGATGCGGTAAAGCCATGAGCGCTGGTTGGTGGCCTGTGGCGCCGTAAAGGGCGAACCTGACAATTGCTCGGCGTAGAGTCCGTAGCTCATGCGCTGCGGAGAATTGCGCCCGACTGGCAACGCGCCAGGCAGGGCCTCGGTCTCGAAAGTGTTGTTGAAACCCGACATGTAGACGGGATACGGCGCGACATGAGATGTCATTTGCGGATCTTCACTATGCGACGACACTGGCGAATCCATGGGCCCCTCCCGGTGGCGCGCGGCCTGGCGCGATTGATCCGAAGCTTGCGGGCGCAAAATGTAACTATCAATCCAGCGTCATCGGGAACGGCACGCCGCTCTCCGGAGGCCGTCAGGCTCCCGCATCCGGGCGTTCCTTGCCGACAGATCGCGCCAGCGGCGTGGCGCGATCGATCCCGCTTCCGTACATGGCCTGGACCATGGCGGATGACCTGTCGATATGGCGGCGCATCGCGTTTTCAGCCGCGTCGGCCTCGCGCTGCCTGATGGCGCGCAAGATCTCCTGATGCTCCGCGTGTGAAAGCCTGGCCCCTTCGACCTGCTCGTGGCGCCCCCAATGCGGCACGAACCGATGGGAGGTCAGCGGGATCGACTGCGAGAGATGGACAAAATCGCGCAGCATCCTGTTCGGAACCTGGTCTAATATCGTCTGGTGAAACACTTGGTTGAGTTCACCCACGGCAATGCTGTCGAAACGTGTCAGCGATCCGCGGGAGACGAACTTTTCGTAGCGGACCAGGGTCTTTTCCAGGTGCGCGAGGACCGCAGCGGACGCCCCCGCAGCGGCCAGAAGCCGACAGGCCAGCCCTTCCAGGGACGCGCGGATCGTATAAGCGTCCAACACATCCTGAATCGTGGCCGAACGGATGCGGTAGCCGCGATTGGCCTCATATTCGACCAACCCTTCCACAGACAGAGCGCTCAAGGCCGCCCGCACTGGTGTTCGCGACATTCCCAGGAGATCGGCGAGGGAAGTCTCAGTGATGCGCAAATCAGCCGAAAATTCACCGCTCATGATCAAATTCCGCAAACGTTGCGTTGCCTGCTGTGCCGCTGTCGTCTTTGTCTCACCGCGCGCCAAATCTGGCCTCCACAGGTCTTATCTCACGAAGATTGTGTACAATAAAAAAATCAAAAAGTCGAGAGATATGATCTATCTATATGAATTTCATGAAAAATTTGCGTCATTGACATGATATTCTAAGTCAATTAGATACAATCTGAAGCCGCGAAGAAGGCTCGATCGGGAGAGGAGGGCGATCATGTTGGACGCGCTGGTGTTGGCGATGGGCACGTCGCGCTTTAACGCGGCGTTGTTCGCAATGATGAACGAATGCGTTCAGGCCCGCCAGGTGGTGGTGTACCGCTACGGCGGTGGTTCGCCTGTCGAGTGTATCATCGACGTCCATAAGGAGGACGATCGAGCAGTCACCGGCATCGTGCGAAAATACATCAACGGTTACTATTTACGCGATCCGATGCGCGCCATGCTTTGCCCTTCGGATAGTCGGCGGACGCAGATGTCGTTTTTCAACGTGAACCACATCGAGGACATCGAGTATCGCCGCTTGCTCTATCTACTCCCCCGTATGTCCGGGAAGATGGCGGTCATCTTGCAGAAGCCGGATGAGACACTGGCGATTTCCGTCTATCGCGGCATCGAGCACGGCGATTTCGGTGCACGGGAGTACGACGCTCTGGCGCCGCACATGTCGACGCTCGCGGCGATCGTCGAGCGTCACGTGGAACTGGTTCGGTCGCGGTCCTCCGTTGCCAGCGTTTCGGAGATCAAACGGATCTTCATGCAGACCCCGCTGGAAAAGCCGCTCTCGGAGCGGGAGGGAGAGGTCTGCGCGCGGGTAGTCGCCGGCTATTCCAACGAGGCAATTTCGCTCGACCTCAGCGTGTCGATGCACTCCGTGGTCACCTATCGGCGTCGAGCCTATCAGAAGCTCAACGTGACCTCACAGTCGGAACTGTTCTCCATGGTGCTGAGTGGCGAGCGCGCCATCGCCCGTCGATCCGCTGTCGCGTGAGGGGGGGACTGACGGTCGGCACGCGCATCGATAGACCTACCGCTATAGAAAGGTGGGTTCTGTCAAATGTATTTCGATTGGATAGAGCAACCGTTCCGGCGTCCGCCGGAACTTGACGGCCGAGGCGGACGGGTTCAGGTCGCCATCGTCGGAGGCGGGCCTGTGGGGCTCGCGGCCGCCCTTCTATTGGCCCGGCGCGGCGTGCAGTCCGTCGTCTTGGAATCCAGAAATACCGTTTCCGACGGCAGTCGCGCGCTTGGAGTCCAGCGGCGTAGCACGCAGCTCTTCGATCGCCTTGGTCTTGGCCGCGAATTCCGCGCCAAAGCCCTGGCGCGTGAACGCAACCTTATCTATTTCCGCGATCGTCTTGTGCAGGAGATGATCTACGAGCATGCTGCCAACGAGAAACATCCTTTGCTTTTGACGCTGCAGCAATGCTGGATGGAGCAGATCCTTCTCGACGGCCTGGCCAACCAGTCGCTTGCAGACGTTCGATGGAGCACGACGCTGGTCGATCTCGCGCAGGAATCGGACGGCGTCAGGCTGAAACTGGAGACGGAGGCCGGCGCCTACGCGCTCCATGCCAGCTATGTGATTGCCGCCGACGGCGCTCGCGGAACCGTTCGCCGGGTGCTCGGGCACAGTTTTGAATCACCGGTTGCCTCGCGCATCTCGGATCGCCGCTTCGTCATCTGCGACTTCGCCATGAAGAGCGATCTGCCTCCAGGGCGGCGGGTTTGGCTGGACCCGCCCTACAAGCCGGGCTCGGTCGTCATCATGCATAGCCAACCTTTCAACATCTGGCGTCTCGACTACGCGGTCGAGGACGGCGAGGAACCTGAAATCGAGGCGCGTCCGGAACGTGCCAAGGACAGGGTTGCACAGCATCTTCAGATGATGGGCATCACCGATCCTTGGGAGTTGGTGTGGACCAGCGTCTATAGGCCGCTCGCACGTTCGCTGCCGTCCTATCGCGACGGCCGCATTTTCTTCTGCGGAGATGCAGCACACCAGACCCCGATCTTTGGCGGGCGCGGCCTCAATCTCGGCTATGCCGACGTCAACAATTTGGCCTGGAAGCTCAGCCTGGCGCTCGACGGACGGGCCGGCGCGGCGCTGCTCGACAGCTATGATCCGGAGCGCCGCGCAATTCTGCTGGAGGCCCTCGACGATCTTGCCCAAAGCACGATTTTCATGACAAGACCTTCGCGCGGCGTGGCCCTGATGCGCGACGCGGCACTGTCGCTGTCGACCCGTGAGTCCTTCGTCGCCGAGCTGTTCGATGCCTACAGGGCGCGGCGCGGCGAAGCCTATGAGACGCCGTTGAATGCGTCGGACGACGGCGCATTCAACGGCGGGCCGCATCCTGGAAGCCCCTTGCCCGACGCATGCCTGCGGTCCACAGGGCCAGAGCCTCTCTATCTTTACGATCTTCTCGCCGACGGTTTCACGGGAGTTTACTTTGCGCCCGACGATGCCGTACCCGCAGAACTGATGGGATTGACGGATGCTTTGAGGCAGACGGCCGACCTCGATATCGTCATTGTTGCCCGAAGCGACGAATTGAACCAGGACATGAGCGTCTTTCGGGTCGGTATCGATGACTCCGGCGATGCGTTCCGCGCCTTCGACGCTGAGAAGGGCGCCTTCTATCTGGTCAGGCCGGACTCCTACATAGCTGGCCGGTGGCATGGAATCGATCAAGAGCGGATAACGGCATCTGTCCGGCGAGCCGTCGGCTTCCTGCCGAAGGAGGTCTGCGGCCATGACTGAGAGACCCGTTGAACTCGCCTTCCAGCAAGTGTCGGCTGCGCTTGACGAAATCGGAGAGGAACAGGAGAAGCTGTTTCTTGCCCGGCTGGTTCTGATCTTGAGCAGCGAGCTTGGTGAAAGCGCTCGCGTCGGAAAGGCCATCCGTCGAGCCAGAGACGGCCTCGATCTACAAGCGGAATGAAGTTGGGTTCTGCCGCTCCGTCCAGCGGGCTGGCATGACTCTCCTCCAAGCATGTCCGGTTCCGCGCATAGCCATGCGGCAGGATGAAGACCGCACTGTCCGGCGGCCACGGTCGGTCACGTCAAAGCCGAGCAGCTCTCTCAGCAAACTTTCAAGCCGAGGACCGGAGGGGGAAACGATCCCATTCCGACCATTTCACGAACCACCAAACGCGGACTCACCGCACGCGCCGGTCTGAAAGTTCAACGCAAATGTCGCTGCTCCATTGAAGGAGGAGACATCCACGCTGCCGCCAAGGCGCGTCATAATGGCAGAGACGATCGAGAGGCCGAGACCGCTACCGCCGGAGCGGCGATCCTGCTTCCAAAACCGTTTGAACATCGCCTTCTGTGTCTCTTCCGAAATATCGCTGCCAGTATTGGCAACCGAGATGCGCGTTCCGTCGACGACCACGCGTATTGCACTACCCGGTCGAGAATGGCGCACGGCATTGTCGATGAGATTGCGCAATGCGATCTCCGCCAGACCGAGATCGCCACGCACCGCGGTCAGCTTGTCGCTGCAGAGCTCGATGGCAATTTCCCGGCCTGAAGCGAAGACCGTCGGGGCCATGTCCGCGACCACCGCTCTTGCCAGGGCCATCAGGTCGAGGCGTGCCGCGGCATCGATGGGCCTGCTGTCGGCTTCAGCCAAGGCCAGCAGCTGGGCCAACAGGCGCGCGACCTTGTCGAAGTGAATGGCCAGGATCGAACGTGTCGGCGCGGGAACGATCGCTTCGACTTCAGCCCTGAGGGCAGCGATAGGCGTTCGCAATTCATGCGCCGCGTTGGCGGTAAACTCGCGCTGCAGGCGCCACGCCTTGTCAAGCCGAGCGAGCAGGTCGTTGAAAGCCAGAACAAGCCCGCGTATCTCGGACGGCACACGGTGTAGGGAGAGCCGGCGATCGAGCGTCGCGGCTTCCATCTTGGCTGCCTGACGCGAGACGCGCCGGATGGGCTGCAGCGTCAACCGGACGATGAGCGGGATCGCGAGCATCGTCAGGATGAGCGGCAGGATCACGGCGACCACCGAAGCCTCGGTCAGAGTATAGAGCACGTCCACATTCGAGATAGTGTTGTCGAGCAACGGCATCGAGACCTGCACCAGAAGATGATCCCGGGCCGGGATCGTCACGACGATGCGCTGCGCGCCGTCCGCATCGGGCAGAATCAGCGTGACCGCGTCCCCGCTGTTGGCGTCGATCAGGCGCGCGAACGAGAACCAGAACGGATAGTCGATGTCATAGCGTTCAAGGATTGCCGGAGATATCGCAACTCCCGCAAGCCCGAAGGACTGCAGCACGCCGCCTTCCGAATCCAGCAGCGCGTAGGAAACCGTCTTGCCTGCCTCCGCCGCGAGGTTGCCAAGTTCCAGCGTCGGCTTGCCGTCGATGAACCGAACACGGTCCACCAGGCTTTCCACCTGCACCGTGAGGCTGTTCTGCTGGATTCGGAAGAAGCCGTATTTCGACTCATGGGCGAGGTCCAGGAAAGTCCCGACCAGAGCTGTCATGAAGACGAGGGTTGTCGCAAGGACGATTCGCGAGCTGAGCGATTCCAAAACGCACCGCCTATGCCGTCTTGTCGGTGACCATGATGTAGCCGAGGCCGCGCACCGTTTTAATGGAAGCGATCGCGCCGCTGTTCTCAAGTTTCCGCCTGACGCGGTGGACATGCACCTCGACAGCGTTCCCGGTATACTCTTCGTTGAAAGAGTAGATGCTCTCGGCCAGTTGTTCCTTCGTGACGACGCGGCCGAGGCTGCGCATGAAGCGCTCCACCACGATGGATTCGGCACGCGAGAGGGCGACATGGTCGCCATTGACCGACATCATGCGCGAGGTCGGATCGAAGGACGCATTCTCCACAGTAAGCGCCATGGCCACCGAGGTACCGAGCCGTCGCTGCAATGCGCGCAAGCGCGCGATCAGCTCATCGACCGAGAACGGCTTGACGAGATAATCATCGGCCCCGGCATTGAGGCCGGCCACACGATCGTCTACGGAGCCAAGAGCGGTCAGCAGGAGGACCGGAAGGTTGAGGCCTGACCGGCGCGCCATGGCGAGCGCATCGAGCCCGCTGCCGTCCATCAGCATGATGTCGAACACCGCGGCATCGTAGTTGTGCGATTTCAGCGCATGCAGCGCATCGTCACGGCTCTCAACAAGATCGACGACGAAGCCGGCGGCCGTCAGCGAGGCAGCGGTGGCCCTGCCGACGGCTTCGTCGTCTTCCGCGAACAAAATACGCATGTCCGGTACTCCGGGCTCCCAATGTGGCTGCATCTAGAGCCGCTACCTTGCAGCAGTCTTGCAATCAGCGTGGTGCCGAACCGTAACCGTCGTAAGGAGCCCGTAAGCTTAGCAGTCGATTTCCCTGTTCGCGAGCGCATGCATTCGCCGAGGCAATGCCACCGCTGGCCCGTGCGATTTCGATCAGGCTGAAAGTTCTCTCCGATGATACCGACCCGCTCCGCTATGCTCGTCGCGGCCTTAATTGTAGGCCTTGCCGCGCCTGCCGGTACGGCCTTGCGGGCACAGTCTCCGGTCAGCCACGTGGCACCAGGCCCCTCCGTCACCGTCGTCGAGGCGACTGTTAGTGAAATCGTCGAGAGCGTCATCGTTTCCGGCACCATGGTCGCGCGGGATGAGGTGCTGGTCATGCCCGAGGTCGACGGCCTTGCCATTGTCGACGTGTTCGGAGAGGCAGGGGATCAGGTCTTCCGCGGCCAGGTCCTTGCACGGCTCTCCCGGACGGCATTCGATGTCCAGAAGATGCAGAACGAGGCCCAGATCACTCGCGCCGAGGCCGTCATTGCCCAGGCAAGGGCACAGCTGGCCGAGGCAGAAGCCAACCATCGTCACGCGAGCAATTCTTTCGAGCGTACGAAGTCTCTGCATGACAGAGGCAACGCGACACTGGAACTCTACGATCAGCGAGCCGCGGCCGCTCGTTCAACAGAAGCTCGCGTCAACGCGTCCAGCCAGGCTCTGGCCATTGCCACCGCGGACTGGACGGTGGCAATGGCTCAAAGGCGAGACATCGATGTCAAACTGGCGCGGACCGACATCAAAGCACCCGCGGCCGGCATCATTAGCCGTCGCAATGCCAAGCTGGGCGCATTGGCCTCCACGGCGGCCAGCGAGCCGTTATTCCGAATCTTCGCCGATGCCGCCGTTGAGCTTGAGGCGGATGTAGCCGAGGTGGAGCTACCGCGCCTTGCAATCGACAAGCCGGTTACGGTCACGCCATCCGGATCATCGTCATCGCTGACCGGCAGCATCAGGCTGATTTCACCCGAGGTCGATCGCCTGTCGCGACTGGGGCGCGTCCGTGTGTCGCTCGCGGGCATTGCCCCGATCGCCATCGGCTCTTTCGCCCGCGGTGTCATCGAGATCGGACGGCGCAAGAGCGTGACGCTGCCGCTCTCGGCAGTCGTCTATGGCCGCAACGGACCGACAGTACAGCATGTCGCCGACGGCAGGGTTTCGACGCGCAAGATTGGCGTTGGCCTCGTGGAGGGCAGCCGGGTCGAAATCCTCTCCGGGCTTGTGAATGGCGAAACGGTCGTGGCGCGCGCCGGCAGTTTCCTACGCGACGGCGACATCATCACGCCGGTTGCGACGCAATGACGGAGGGCATGCCGTGAACGTCAACTTCTCCGCATGGTCGATCCGCAAGCCGGTACCCTCGATCCTCATCTTCGCCGTGCTGTGCGTGCTCGGGCTCATCTCCTTCTCCCGGTTGCCCGTCACGCATTTCCCGAACATCGACGTGCCGCTCGTCTCGATCACGATCACACAGTCGGGCGCGGCGCCGGCCGAACTCGAAAGCCAAGTGTCCAAGCGTATCGAGGACGCCGTCGCTAATATCACCGGCGTCAAGCATGTCACGTCGACACTGACTGATGGCCAGTCCACGACCGAGATCGAGTTCAGGCTGGAGACGGACACCGACCGCGCTGTCAACGACGTCAAGGACGCAATCGCCAAGATCCGCGCGGACCTGCCACGCACCATCGACGAGCCTGTGGTCCAGCGCATCGATGTCGAGGGCCAGTCGATCCTGACCTATGGCGCCTCCTCTCCGGGGATGGCGCCGGAGCAGCTCTCCTGGCATGTCGACGACGTCGTCGCACGCGAGCTGCAGGGCTTGCGGGGCGTTGGCCGCGTCGAGCGCTATGGCGGCGTCGACCGCGAGATCCGGGTCTCGCTCGATCCCGACCGCCTGCTCGCACTCGGCATCACCGCAGGCGAGGTCAACCGGCAGTTGCGGGCGACCAATGTGGATCTCGCCGGCGGGCGCGGCGAGTTCGGAGGCCAGGAGCAGGCCATCCGCACGCTCGCCGGCGCAAAGACTGTCGCGGAGCTAGCCGAGGCGAAGATCACTCTGACTGGTGGGCGTGAGGTCCGCCTCAAGGAACTCGGTCGCGTCGAAGATGCGAGCGCCGAACCGCGTTCCTTCGGCCGGCTCGACAAGCAGCCTGTCGTCGCGTTCGCCGTGTTCCGTTCCAAAGGGGCAAGCGAATTGTCCGTCAGGGCCGAGGTCTCGGAACGGATCGCCAATCTGAACGAGCGCCATCCGGACATCCGGATCAAGCTGATCGACGATGCCGTCACTGCAACCGAGGGCACCTACAGGTCGGCGATGATGACGCTTCTGGAGGGTGCGGCGCTCGCCGTCCTCGTCGTCTTGCTGTTCCTGCGTAACTGGCGCGCCACGTTGATCACCGCGATCGCGCTTCCGCTCTCCGCCATCCCGACCTTCTGGGTGATGGAGCTGATGGGCTTCTCGCTCAACGTCGTCAGCCTGCTCGGCATAACGCTGGTCACCGGCATCCTGGTCGACGACGCCATCGTCGAGATCGAGAACATCGTCCGCCACATGAAGATGGGTAAATCGCCCTACCGCGCCGCAATGGAGGCCGCGGACGAGATCGGTCTCGCGGTCATCGCGATCACGCTGACCATCGTCGCAATCTTCGCGCCGGTCTCTTTCATGGACGGGATGGCGGGCCAGTATTTCCGGCAGTTCGGCCTGACGGTTGCGGTTGCGGTCGTGTTCTCTCTGCTGGTGGCTAGGCTAATCACGCCGATGATGGCGGCCTACCTTCTGAAGCCGGCGAGGCAGGAAGTCTCGGAAGACGGCCTCGTCATGCGCGGCTATATCCGGCTCCTGCGCGCGACCATCGCACAGCGGCGCATCCCGCTCTTCCCGCGCCTCGACGGGACGGGCCGTTGGCTGTTTATTTCGTTCAACACCTCATACCTCACCCTCGCTATCGGCTTCGCCCTTCTGTTCGTCTCGATCCAGGCGACGGCGCTGCTGCCGACCGGCTTCCTGCCGGACGAAGACAGCTCCCGCGTCGTGGCGAGCATCGAGCTGCCGCCCGGCTCGACGCTGGAGGATACGCGTGTCGTGACCGACCAGATCGTCGACAAGCTACACGCCATTCCCGAGGTCCGGGATGTGCTCGTCCTCGGTGGCGTCTCTCCGGCCGGTCAACGCGAGATCCGCCGAGCGGCCGTAACGATCCTGCTGAAGCCCAGGGCTGAGCGCGACATCGCGCAGAGGGAGCTTGAGGTCACCATCGCCGAGAAGCTCGCCGGCGTGCCTGACGTGCGCGCGTGGTACGTTAACGAGCGTGGCGAGCGCGCGATGGCCTTCTCGATCATGTCGAGGGACGGCGAGGCGCTCGATGCGGCGGTGGCACGGATCGAGGCGCGCATGCGCCAAGTCGAGGGTTACCTCAATGTGGCTTCGTCGGGCGCGTTGTCACGGCCGGAGTTGCGCGTCACACCCAGACTGGAACAGGCCGCGAGCCTCGGCGTCACGCCGGAGGCGATCTCGGAAGCGGTGCGCGTCGCCACTATCGGCGATGTTGGCGCCAACCTCGCCAAGTTCAACACTGGCGACCGGCTGGTGCCGATCCGCGTCCAGCTTGACGAACAGGCCCGCACAGACATCCGCAACGTTGCCGCCCTGCGCGTCACCAATACGAGCGGCATTTCGGTGCCCCTCACGGCGGTTGCCGAGATCGGCTTCGGCCAGGGGCCGGGCGCCATCAACCGCTACGATCGCGTCCGTCAAGCGCAGATCGGCGCGGATCTGAAACACGGTTTCGAGCTCGGCACGGCACAGGAGAAGTTCCGGGAGATCGTCCGCGAGGCTGGTCTGCCCGACGGCGTCTGGATCGCAGCGACCGGCGACGCCGAGACCCAGGGCGAGGTCGTGACCGGTTTTGTCCAGGCGATGACAATCGGACTCATGCTGGTGCTCGCCGTGCTCATTCTGCTCTTCGGCTCGGTGTTCCAACCGATCACTATCCTGCTCTCATTGCCGCTTTCCTTCGGCGGCGTGGTCATCGCCCTGCTCGCCACCAACAACGCCGTCTCGATGCCGGTCTATATCGGGCTGCTCATGCTGATGGGTATCGTCACCAAGAACGCCATCATGCTGGTCGACTTCGCGGCCGAGGAGCAGGCACGCGGGCGTGAACGCGCGGCCGCTCTGATCGACGCGGGCCGCAAGCGCGCCCGTCCAATCGTGATGACCACGATCGCCATGGGCGCCGGCATGCTGCCCTCTGCCTATGGCGTCGGTGATGGGGGCGAGTTCCGGGCACCCATGGCGATCGCGGTCATCGGCGGGCTGATCGCCTCGACCGCGCTCTCGCTCGTCTTCGTGCCGTCCTTCTACGCGGCGATGGACGATCTCTCGAAGCTTGCCGGGCGGTTCTTTGGCCGCTTCATCGGCAAAGCCGAGGATGAGGACGTCTGGAACGGGTCCGACGTAACCGCCAAAACTCCTCCATGCGACGCGCGCGCAAAGACAATGCCTCGGTCGACGCCGCGGCCCCTGGCAGCCGAATGAGTGAAGATTCTCAGATCCACTGCTCTGTCTGTTCAAAAACTGCTGGCCTGGCCAGTCTCGGGAGTAACACGATGCGCCTTCTCGGTGTCCTCAATGCCGCCAAATATAAGCGGGAGCGACCGCTCCGAATTCCAGTCGCGTATTTCCATTATTGCTCGACAAAAATAGTCTCTGCCCACAGTAACGTCGCGTCACACGACGCGATCGTGTTGGATGGTTGGAGCAAAAGCATCACCGCCCTGGCGATCCTGATATCGTTTGCGGCAAACGGTACGACAAGATTGAGATCGAAAAACTGCGAGCGCTCGGGTGGGGAATGCTCCCCTTCGAACATGAGTGCGAGCGAGGCGATTGATGCATATCCGAGGCGTTCGAAGCGATCATTTCGTGGTGCCGAGCATATCGGCCTGCTGACCATGGTCGGTGCTCTCGCCGGCTGCGCGAACGCGCCCCTCGTCCAAGGGGTCGGACTCTCATCCTACGACTCGATGACGCCCTCAGACGGGCTCATTACAAAATCGCGCATGCACGTCAAAAAGGAGCAGGTGCTGGCCGCCAAGACAGTCAAGATCGTGCCGACAACATTTCCTGACAGCGTTGCGCCGAAGCTTACGAACCAGCAAAGGAAGCTCGTCGCCAATGCCGCCGACCGCGCGCTATGTGTCAGCCTCAGCGACCGCTTTAAGGTCGTGACAGCCGACCAGGCCGCAGACTTGATCGTGCGCGCTTCCGTCACCCAAGCGACCGAAACCAACGAAGTCGCGGCGGGTATTTCGGCGGCGACGTCGATCGGCATGAATTTCGTGGATGTAGGCGTCCCGGTTCCGACACCGCGTATCCCTATCGGCATGGGCAACCTCTCCGTGGAGGCAGAAGCCACCGATCCCTCGGGGCGCCAGCAGGCCGCGATGCTCTGGGCCCGGGGCGCGAACGCACTCTTCAGCTCGGCGCGGGTCTCCAAGGCAAGCGATGCCTATGATCTCGCGGACTCATTCGGCGAGGACTTCGGATCCTTGCTTGTTAAAGGCGAGAGCCCCTTCGGCAACTCCAAGATTGAACTCCCTGCCCTGCACAAGATCGGTTCGACAGTGGGCCTCGCTCCGAAGCAGACTGCCTGCGAAAACTACGGACGTTATCCGGGTATAGCTGGGTTCGTGGGTGGGCAGCTAGGATTACCCCCCGAATGGACCGACAAAGGCGCAAAGCAGGTACCGAAGTAAATCGGACGTCTCATACTGCGGAATACTATGAGTATAATAACAAATCGATATCCTCCTGATATTTTGAATCCATCGCGATATTAAAATGCGTAAGCTTAGGACGATCTGTCGCTTGGCGACAATTTGCCTGCTCACTTGCTTGAGCGGCTGCCTAGCGCCTGAGCGAATTCCCTATCATGCGAGCATCGCATCAACTGCCAGCATCGAAGGATTCGAAAATATCCGCATGGATGCGGATTTGCGTGGAACTCCATCACAAGTGCGTTCTTGGCTGCCGGTCTCACGGCATAAGGAGGTGAATTACCTCGTTCTATCGGGCGGCGGTGCTGGCGGCGCCTTCAGTGTCGGCGCGTTGAAAGCCTGGTCGGAGAAGGGCCAACGCCCGCAGTTCGATATCGTGAGCGGTGTCAGCACCGGAGCTTTGATTGCGCCTTATGCTTTCCTCGGCTCTGCCTATGACGAGACTCTCGTGGATCTCTATACAAGTGGCGTTGCCGAGAAGTTGGTCGACATGGATTTCCTGCCGCTGGGTTTGCTCGGCGCGGGTCTGCTGAAGCAGGAGCCGCTTCGGACTATGATCGAACGCTACTTGACCCGCGATATCGTGGCGAAGATTGCCGCTGAGCACCGAAAGGGACGGCGCTTGCTCGTTCTGACCTCAAACCTCGATTCGCAGAAGGCCGTGATTTGGAATATGGGAGCTATCGCGAACAGCGATCGACCCGACGCCGTAAGGCTATTTCGAGATATAATCACAGCCTCCGCGAGCATTCCTGGCCTCTACCCGGCCGTTCTCATCAAGGCAAAGTCCGGTCTGCAGCACTTCGAGGAAATGCACTCCGATGGCGGCTCAGCCTCCCAGGTCCTGACGATTCCGGAAGGCTGGATGGCCGATGCCGAGAACGCTAACTGGCCGCGCGCGGCGAATTTTAACATGTATATTCTGGTCAATAACGCCCTTATGCCGGAATTCGCCACAACGACAAACAATACATTTATCGTTGCAGCGCGGGCAAGCTCGTCCTTGGTCAAGTCACAGACGCGCAGCGCATTGCTAGCAACATACGCTTATTCCAAAAAGATGGGCATCCGATTTCACATGGCGTCGATAGACGAGGAAATACCCTACGACATGACGAAGCCTTTCAGTACAACATATATGCGCGCCGTGTACGAAATTGGCTACAGAAAAATGATAGGCAACAGTCTTTGGAAAGACCGCCCGTATTTCACAGACGCTGGGTCGACAGCCGACGAGCACAGCGCACGACGGGGCCTCACGATAAAGCAATAGTTCGAGAATTATAGAGATTGACGCTATCAACGCCGTCAATTCAAGCAGTTACGCGAGCGGCGTCCAGATGCCGACAAGAAGCCGTTTCGGTTCCCGTCTCCTGAAGCCGGTCGTCGCGTAGGACTTTGGTGGCTCCGCATGGTGTAAGGCCATGGATCCTGTTTGATCGCGCGACGCATTCAGGAGCGATGAGCAGCGCCGCCTTGTATCGCGATATCGAAATGCATCACATCCTCGCGCGTACCAAGCTTCGTGTAGAGCGCGACGGCGGGATCATCACCGTAGTCAGCCTGTACATACACCACCCACGCCTGCCGTTCTCCCGCGATCTCGCGCAGTTTTTCGATCAACGCGGTCGCAATCCCCCGCCTACGATAGGCCTCAGCAACCGCAAGATCGTAAATATAGATTTCCTTGCGCTCCTGCTCGAACTTTTCGAGTTCGTAGGCGACGATGCCGCCGACCACATCGGCACCGTCCATGGCTACCAAGGCAATCACATGATCCTTAGCCAGAAGCCCTGCGAGATAGGAAGCGGTGGGGGGCTTGGACGAATAGCTATCGGGATCATCGAAGGCCGTGGCAAAGACGACATTCAGCTTCTGGAAGAGCGCCTCGCCGCCCACTGTCAATCGCTCAATTCTGGTCATCATTTGCCCTATACGTACTTCACCGTGTGAGATATTTACAAGTGACGGCGCAGCTTCATGTCGCGGTCATAACCTGAAAATGCCCCGTCTGGAATGGGCCTCCGTTGCTGCCAATTCTTTCTCTCAATGTGTGATGATCATTTAAGGGCGGCTCGCTGTAGCTCACACTCAGGATCAGACATCGATCAACCGCCCGGTCCAAACCGAAACCGCATCCGCCATGGTCTTGAGATGGTCGCCCATGGCGAAGCCGGAAACACGTTTGCGTGGCTTCAGGTCATGGTCGCCATCCTCGAGCCATGCAATCTCGATGGCTGATGACAGTGTGAAGTTGGACACCTCCTCTCTCGTCCCGAACACGTCGCGCGTGCCTTGAATGATGAGAGTCGGCGTCTTCAGCTCCTCGAGATGATGGGTCCGTAATTGCTCGGGCCTACCCGGGGGATGAAAGGGATAGCCAAGGCAGAGCAGGCCGTGGGCCTTGCCCGCGATCGAAAGCTCGTCCGCCACCATGCTGGCCACGCGGCCTCCCATCGACTTGCCACCGACGATGAGGAGACCTTCCGCATCGAGCTCATCGACAGCGGACAGATATTCCGGGATGAGCTTTTCGGCGCGCGGAGGCGGCTTGCGTCTCGCATCCGACCGCCGGGCAGCCATATAGCCGAATTCAAAGCGGGCCACACGAAAACCCGAGGCCGCCAAGGCCGCCGACATTGCGGTCAAGGAGGGGGAATCCATCGGGGCTCCCGCACCATGCGCCAACAGGATCGTCTTATTCGACGCTTCGGGACCGTCGAAAATAAAGGTCAATGCCATCCGCCTACGCCCTCATGCCTTACATTCTGCCCCGTAATGCTTATATGCGCGACGAACCCTCATCAGGAGATCCAAGATCATGACAACGGAACGCGCGGTGCTTGCTGGTGGGTGTTTCTGGGGTATGCAGGATCTGATCCGCCGCCGTCCTGGCGTAATTTCCACCCGTGTCGGTTATTCAGGTGGCGACGTGCCTCACGCCACCTACCGCAACCATGGCAGTCACGCCGAGGCGATCGAGATTTTATTCGAGACCGACACCGTCAGCTATCGCGACCTGCTCGAATTCTTCTTCCAGATCCACGACCCGACGACCCGTAACCGCCAGGGTAATGATATTGGGACAAGCTATCGTTCGGCGATCTTCTACACCAGCGAGCAACAGAGGCGCGTGGCGCAGGACACCATTGCCGATGTGGATGCGTCCGGCCTTTGGCCCGGCAAGGTCGTGACGGAAGTAGCCCCCGTCGGCGATTTCTGGGAGGCTGAGCCCGAGCATCAGGACTATCTGGAACGGATCCCCAATGGCTATACCTGCCATTTTCCGCGGCCAGACTGGAAGCTGCCGAAGCGCGATGAAGTCCGGCGCGCGGGCTGAACGCTGAGGATAACAATTCTCCGTCCGGTTGTTCGGGCCTGTGCGTTAGCGATGATCGACATCCGGCCTCAAAGCAGTTTTTGCGGGGCTAAGAGCGCAGCTTGTCGATCACCAACGCGATAAGGCCAAGGCCACGCAGATGGCCGATCTTGTCGCGGCTGACCTCCTTACCGAAAACGGCCCAGCTCGCCGCGCGTGATCGGTTTGGAAATAGGCGATGCACATCAGAATAAACCCTTCGGAGGAAGACAGGGATTGCGTCTCGGGACTGAGCCATCCAGCAGCGCGCATCGCGGCGCCGTAGACTCCGGTTCCGATGTTGCCAGCCGCCAGCGACAGTGACGAGCTCATAGGGGCCGTCCACGCAGTTCCTCGTGGATATCGTCGTTTAAGAGCTCGATGCTGCAAACACGTCCAACTACGCGCGCAAGGACCTCGCGAGCGACCGGCTCGGGCGAGGCGAAAATTGCGGCCTCGCCCGAGCCATCCGTTTGCGCCAGCGCTTTTCGGGTGGCGGGTCGGCGTCAAACAACTCCTCCGTCCCATTGCGCCTCGCCATGGCTCAAAGCCCCTAGAGCCGGAAGCTGGCGCGGCCCCACCGTTCGCGCACGGCGCACCGCGCGGTCATTCGCACGAACAATCGGCGTGAGCCCAGCGGGTTAGCCTGGCCGTCTGCACCGTGCAGGATACGGCGGCGTCATCAAGCAAGAGCTGGATCACCTCCCTGCCCCGCGTGCTAGCGTCACCAACATGGGTGGAGGCGCGCACCAGCAACCCGCGCGCTTGTCCATTGAACCTGGATCTGAGGATGCATAGCCGGCGAATTTTCTTTCCAGCCCCGGCCCTGCCCACATCTACATCTGGTTTGACATTGATCCCCACCTTTGTTCTTTATAGCTAGACAGGCTAGCTAGAATGAGAAAACGATGGAATGGTCGCTACAGGACGCCAAGAATCAGTTCTCCCGGGTGGTGCAGCAAGCACGCCATGAAGGCCCCCAGTTTGTCACCTTGAGAGGGGCCCCCGCCGCCGTCGTGTTGTCGGTAGCGAACTTCGAGGCATT